>CAZHED010000042.1:0-50364 GCA_964531095.1 uncultured Polyangiaceae bacterium
GGCGTGGTGCGTTCGGATCGAATCCCTCTCGCCTGGACGACCGCACATGGCGCTCCGAGGGCGTTCAAGTCTTCTCGCTCCACGCCTCCGGCGTGGTGCGTTCGGATCGAATCCCTCTCGCCTGGACGACCGCACATGGCGCTCTGAGGGCGTTCAAGTCTTCTCGCTCCACGCCTCCCGCGTGGTGCGTTCGGATCGAATCCCTCTCGCCCGGATGGCGGCGCGTGGGCGGGCGACGGGCTACGTCGCGGCGGGGACGCGTCGCAAGAGAAGGACTGCACCCGCGATCGTGCAACCAACGTGGACCAAAATGCTCGCGAGACCCGCAGGGCCGTTGGGCGAGAAGGCTCCGCTCCGCGCAACGCAGGCGCCCGCGCCGATGTGAACAGCAGCCGCGCCGAGCAGCGCGTACCCGAACCCAGTGGGCAGCGCGCGGGTACGCAGCACGCCGAGGCCGAGCGGAATCCACATCGCCGCGATGCACGGGCCGGCGACGGTGAACGCGGAGATCAGCCCGAGGTCCCACATCGTCAGGAGGAGCCCGGCGTCCGGCGGCGAGCGGTAGGCGAGGACGGCCCAGGGCGCGTTCCCCACGATGATGGCGCCGGTCATGATGGCCGCCCCTGCGAGCGCGGTCCATCCGTATCCCTCGGCCCCGGCGCGTGCGACGGCGCGCGCGAGACCCCCGTAGAGGCGCAGGAGAACGACGAAGCCCACCGACAGGACGATGCACTGGGCGAGGAACGCCGAGCCGTGATCCGTGAAGTACTGGCGGATCACATCGGCCGGAGCGTCCGCCGCCGGCCATGGCGGCGCGAGAGGCAAGGATGCGAGAGCGACGGCCGTGCCCACGAGGCCGAAAATTCCCCCTTCGCGGTCGCGGGGCGCGCCCGAAGCCCCCTTCGCGTCCACTGCGGACATTCCCATGGTCGTGGAAGTACCCATGACAGCCCTACGTATGACTAGACACGGCGGATCGCTCCGCCGAGCCCGGCACGCGCATTGCTCTACTCGCCTGCCATGGCAGCCGACGATCGTTCGCAGGTCCCCACTCGCCTCGTGGAGTCCACCCACATGGCGGTCAAGAAGTGCCGTCACGGCACCATGATGTACAACGTCAACGATGCCTTCATCGGCCGCTCGCTCGACCTGTACGGCGAGTGGTGCGACGACGAAGTCTTCATCCTCGGGCAGATCCTCTCGCCGGGAGACGTCGTCGTCGACGTCGGCGCGAACATCGGTACCCACGCGGTGTTCTTTGCAAAGGCGGTCACCGAGAAGGGTGTCGTCGTTGCGTTCGAGCCCCAGCGCCTCGTCTTCCAGACGCTGTGCGGCAACGTCGCGCTCAACGGTCTGACGAACGTCACGTGCTTCTGCGCGGCGGTGGGCGACAAGCGCGGGCAGATCACGTTTCCCACGGTCGACCCGCGGCAAACGTTTAATTTCGGCGCCGTGAGGGCATCCAGCGACGGCAAGGGAGAGGTCGTCGACATGATCCCCATCGACGAGCTCGACCTCCGTCGCTGCGCACTCATCAAAGTCGACGTCGAGGGTATGGAGGCGAAGGTCATCGCCGGAGCCAAAGAGACCATCGCACGCTGCCGCCCCGCCCTTTTCCTCGAGAACGACACGGTGGAGCGATCTCGCGAAGTGCTCGAAGCCGTCGATTCGATCGGCTACAAAGCCTTTTGGCAGGTCGCGGGCTATTACAATTCGAAGAATTTCTTCGCCAACAGCGACAACGTGTTCGGGCGCTTTCAGCCGCAAGCCAACGTTGTTTGCGTCCCGAAAGAATGCCCCTTTGCGGGACTGCCCCCGGTCGAGGGGCTGGACGACGACTGGAGGAAAGCGGTAGCCCGGATGGCCGCATCCCAGCGACTCGGACCGAGCACCGTCCGCCCATGAGACCGCGGCGAATGCGCCACGGCAAGACGTCAACGCGTTGACGATGACAGGTCGCTGGCGGTTGGTCATGCCCACGCTGTGGGCGAAGGCCGATTCCCCCCCTCACCGCGCGCAAGAGGGGGGGCGGACGGGTCGCGTTCCCTATTCGGCGGGCGTGGGGCTCGAGTGGATCGCGGAATGAACCGATCCCGCGCCGTTCGTCGCGCCTACGTCGACGCGCGGCTGCGTGCCCCGCGCCGTTTGGAGCGCACGGTTACGCCCGCGAGCCTGACCCCCCGCGCGGCCGATCGCCGCCATGTGCGCCCGGTCGCGGCTCACCACCTCGCCGCCTTTGCGGCCCGCGGTGCGCGCCTCGTCCGGGGTGAACTCGTGTGCCCGGCCTTGCGCGTGCGCGGCTTTTCCCCCTTTGCTCGCGATTTCCCGCTGTTTGCCCGCATCCATCGATGCGAAGCCACGGTTGCTCTTCGGACGCTCGGAGCTGTTCGTCGTCGTCATCTCTCGTCTCCTTCGGAAAGCCTTGCCTTGGGTTTCAGACCGGGTGCCCCGCCGCGGCGAAACGCCGCGCTCACGCGCTCGCACGTCGATGCGAGTCGGAATTCCGGGACGGTGCGTTCGCGGGCCGCGAAGTGGTGAAGCGGTGGGCCCCCGAGCCGCGCGCGTCGTGCGTCATTGCAGTGCTCGTGCCCCTCGCAAAGCTCGGCAAGTACTCAAAAACACGGGCCAATTGACGAGCGCGGCCATTTCCGCCACGTGGCGGAATGCCACGCTGGGGCGTATGCGTGCTGCGCTATTCAATGATGCGCGCCGCACACACGATACTCACCTTATGCGAGTCGTCGACTGGCGTGATTCCCGCACGAGACGACTAGGGGACCCACAGAAGACAGCCACGTTTCGCGAGAGTGACGAATACCTTCGGAGGCCGACCCACCGACATCACGAGCCGTTTCGTCAGAACTCGAACGCAAGCCCGAACGTCCAGTACGTTGCGCCGACGCGCAGCGGATCCTGCTGAAACCAGAGGCCGCTGAAATCCGAGCGCGACCAGTCGACGAAGAAGTACGAACTATTCACTCCGGCCGATTCGTCGAAGTTGCGGGCAGCGTACTGGTCGAAGACGTTGAGGTTGAGCCCGACGCCGAACGCGATCTGCGTACCGACCGAGCTCCCCAAGCCGGAGACCCCGTCGAAATGGGACGTGCCCAGCGTGTTCGACGCGCGCCAGAAGGCCACGCCCACCCCCAACTTGGCGTACGGGACGATCGGGATCCCCACCTCGCGCCAGAGGGCGTCGACCCGCAGAACCCCGACGGCATAGACGGGGAAAATCTGGAGCGACGTGTCTTCACCCGACACGCCCGACTGGGGGGGCGCCAGGGCCGCGGGGCGGTCCGCCCACGTGTACCCGAGGCCGACCCCCGGACCGATCGTGCCGACGTGCGGGATCCGCCCGGCCTGCCAGTCGAGCTCCGCGGCAAGCATCAGCCGAGCGTTCGTTCCGAACGCCGTGGCGTAGGGCGCCGCGCCGTGCAGCGCCGGGTCGCTGTCGATATCGGGGGTGTACGGCGAGAAGCGCACTTCGAGCGCGAAATGCTGCGGCGACTGGTAGTTCTTGTGCCTCCCCGCGAGGACGTCCGGCGAGGCGTCTTGGGCGAAGGCCGGGGCCCATGGCACCGTCGTGCCGGCCACGGCAGCGAGGGTCCACCACACGCTCTTCGACGGCACCCTCACCGCTGCGTTCTCCCGGAGGCCACCACGCCGCGGCGCGATCGGCGCCGCGCGATCCGACGACGAACGAAGAGTGTCCCCGCGCCGCCGAAGAGGAGGAGACCCCCCGCCGACGGGACATGCGCGCCGAGGGTCTCGAGCGAGCAGAAGCCGCCTCCGGCGCCCCCGCCGTCCTGCCGATAGATCTTCCAGAAGTCCTCGATGGGCTCTGGCTTGGCGCACGTTTCCCCCGACGGTGGGCCGATATTGCCGAACCCGTCCACGGCGGAGACGACGACGGTATACGTGCTGTTGTTCACGAGCCCCGTGATTGTGAAGCTGCCGGTGGATCGGTCGGGAACGGTCACGCCGCCCGATGTGTTGGAGACGAGGTTATTCAACGGAATCGTCGAAATGCCGCCTGGGCCGGTACTGGTCACGTTGCCGGCGTCGTCGGTCGTCTGGACGACGCCGGAGTCTTGTACCAGGCCACTGGCAAGCACGGCGCTCGAGCACGCGCCGATGCCGGCGCTGCTTCCGCCCACGTTAATGAGGTGACACTCCGCGTCGAACCCAGAGTCCGTCGCCTCGCCGGCGATCGTTGCGTCTTGCCCGCCATCGCCGCCGCCGTCGTCGCCGGAATCCCCATCCGCGGCGTCGTCCGGGACCATGGCCACGGGCGCACCGGTGTCGGGAGGCGAGGTGCAGACGAGCGCCGTCGCATCGCTAGGGCCCGTCAAGGACCCTTCCTGGCCTGGAATCGGATCGATGAACACGTCGTACCCGGACGTGTCGGAGTCGGTGTTCAGGCTCCAGTTGGCGAACAGGAGCGTGTCGCCGACGGAGGTCGTGACGCCGATCGGGGCCGGCGGGCCGACGAGATCGGTCGGCTCCTTAAACTGGTACGCGGTGCCGTCGTAGTTCCCGCTCGAATCGACCGGCACGAAGTTGATCGTCAAGGGAACGGCCGCGAAGGTCGACTGCGCATTGCATGCGCTCGGCCCCTGCGGGACGTAGTTCGCGGGAAGCGGCGGCGCGTTCTGCTCTCCCACGAGGTCTTGCACGCGCACTTGGAAATTCAGGGTCGTCGGCGTCACGTGGATTTGTCCGGTGAAGCCGGGGTTGACGAGCCAGCAAGTCGCCGTGACGGCGGCGGGACCTCCCCGGTCGGTCGGCGCCGTGCAGTCGCTCGACTTGCTGGCCCACACTTGAAGGTTCTGGGTCCCGTCGAATCCGGTCACGACGACGTTGAAGCTGAGGACCATGTCCTTAATGCAATCGTCGTAGTTGATGCCGAGCGGCGTCAGATTCTGCGGGCGGGTGCTTGCCCCGAAATTGGCGCCGTTGACGATGCGATCCGGAAAGGCCTGCCCGCTCGCCGACACGGAGGCGGTCGACGCGGGCGTCGTCTGCGCCCGCGCGGGCTTCGTCGCGACGGCCATCGCCGCGAGCAACGCGAACGCGAGACAGCGGGTGCTGCGAGGCATCGTCACCGGACGGCGAGCATAGGACGTGCCACGGCGAATTTCATGGCCGATGCGCGATCGACGACGTCGCCGGCAACTGGATTCGAGCCAAGGTGTCACCGCTGCCGGGCCCGCGGCGCCGACGGTGACAAACTGACAGCCGCGCGATAAGGAACACGGCGCTTGATTCACCTGATTCCGTCGCACCAGGGGCGCCCCGCCAACGACCCGATCTTTGCCCTGCACGCCGAAGCGACGGAGCGCAAGCGGCGGGGCGAACCAATCGTCGATGCGTCGCTCGGCGTGCTGCTCGACGACGACGGCGCGCTGGCCATTCTGCCGGCCGCCACCCGCGCCGTGCGCGAAGTGCCCGCGATCGAGTGGGCGTCGTACGCGCCGATCGCGGGAACACCGGAGTTCTTGCGCGCGGTCATGGAGGACCTGCTCGGCGGCGTTCCCGACCTCGAGCGCATCGCCATCGCGGTCGCCACCCCCGGCGGCTCGGGGGCGATTCGCCACGCGATTGTGAACTTCCTCGAGCCCGGTCAAGCGCTGCTGACCACCAACTGGTTCTGGGGGGCGTGCGCGACGTTGTGCGACGAGGCGGAGCGCAAGCTCGAGACGTTCGAGATGTTCGGAGCCGACGGTGGCATCGACTCGGCGGCGCTCGACGCCTCGCTCGGGGCCCTGTTGCGAACGCAGGGACGCGCGCTCGTGGTCCTTAACGATCCCTGCCAGAACCCCACGGGCTACTCGATGACCGACGACGAGTGGCGCACGGTGGTCGACTGCGTGTCGACGCGCGCCGCCGAGGGGCCGGTCACGTTGCTCGTTGACCTGGCCTATTTTCTGTACGGCGCACGCGACCCGCGCACGTTCTTGCGCCACCTTCGGCCGCTCGTCGATCGCGCGACAGTGCTCTTCGCGTGGAGCGCCAGCAAGTCGTTCACCCATTATGGCCTGCGCGTCGGCGCGCTGATCGCATGCGTCGGCGACCCGAAAGAACGCGCCATGCTCGAATCGGCGCTCAGCTATTCCAGCCGGGGAACGTGGTCGAACTGCAACCGCGGCGGCCTCGCGGCGATCACGCGCCTGCTCGTGGACCCCGAGCTCGCGCGCGCATGCACCGCCGAGCGCGACGCGCTCAAGGCGCGCCTACGTGCGCGGGTCGACGCGTTCAACCGGCACGCGCAAGAGCGACACCTGCGTTACCCCCGCTACGACGGCGGGTTCTTCGTCACGGTGTTCGACGAGCGACCGCGCCAAAAGGCCGAGGCGATGCGCGCCCGGGGCGTGTACGTTCTCCCTCAAGGAAAAGACGGCGCGGGCGGCGCGCTACGTGTGGCGCTCTGCTCGGTGGCCGAGCGAGACGTGCCGCGGCTGGTGGAGGCACTCGATACGGCATAGAGCAGCCGTATCGAGCCCCGGGGCGTCGCTTAGGCGCCTTCGCTAAACGGCAACGTGAAGGGCTTGGACGGCGCTCTGGAACGATGGCATCGCCTCGCATCGCTCCGCGTGGGCACGCAAGGCCGGATGAGAAGACTCTACCCACAATCGTGAATGGGCCTCTCTGAGGAAGCGGAGCGTGCAAGTCACGGCGATATCGGCGTGCGACATACGGCCGAACCAGAGCTGCCCACCCGCGGCTTCTCGTTCTCTCTCCAAGAGGTCGAGCGTCGCTGTGATCTGCGCCGTGCAACGGTTCGTCCAGACGGCGTTGCGGTGCTCCCCCCGGAGGACTCCCTCGTAGAACAGGCTCACCGCCTTGTCCGCGAGGCCCGTGGCCAAGGCGCAGACGCGGAGCGCGGCGCGGCGGAGAGGTCCGCTCTTCGGGAGGAGCCGCCGATCGTCACTGGCCAACTCGTCGAGGGCGTCGAGAATGGCGGAGCTCTCGATGAGTGTCTGTTCGTCATCCATCACGAGGACGGGCACCCGCAAGAGAGGGTTGTACTTCGCAATCTCCGCTGCTTGTGCCCAAACCGACCACGGCCGATGTTCGTACGGCATGCCGTAGTGGTGGAGGGCAACGGCGACGCGTCGAACGAATGGAGAGTCGAACTGGCCAATGAGGAGCACGGCGACTCGGATAGCCCCGCCGGCCGAAGGGGGCAACCCGTCCTTCCTGGCGCGATCCCACGCTGCTCTTCTTGCGAGGGATTGCGAGGGAACGAAGGCGGAGACCACGCGATGGCGACGGAAACGCGCGACCCCTCCCCTCGTTTCGGGAGAGAGCTCGGCCTTCGGGCGTGGTAGAGAGGCCGCAAAGGGAGGAGTCGCCAATGCGCTCGTTGGGTCTTGCGTCGTTCCTATGGATGGCCGCTGCAACTATTTCTTGCGGTGCGGAGTCGCCGCCGCCGGCATCGCCACCGCCACCTCCGGCGATGGCGAGCGCACCGCCCGCACCGCCGCCGCCCCCGGCGGCCAGCGCGGCGCCCGCTCCTCCGGCCGAGCCCCCCAAGCCCGCCGCCCCGGTGCCCGCAGTGAAATACACGGGGCTGTCGACACCGGAGAGCGTTCTCTACGACGCCGACAACGACCGGTACCTCGTGTCGAACATCAACGGCAAGCCGCTCGACAAGGACAACAACGGCTTCATCTCCGTGCTCTCGCCGGACGGCCAGATCACGACGCTCAAGTGGATCGAGGCTGGCAAGAACAAGGTGAAGCTCGACGCCCCGAAGGGATTGGCCCTCGCCAAGGGCGTCCTTTACGTCGCCGACATCACCGTGGTGCGCATGTTCGACGCCAAGACCGGCGCGCCGAAGGGAGACGTTCCCATTGCGGGATCGACTTTCTTGAACGACCTCGCGTCGAGCGCCGACGGAAAGGTGTACGTGTCCGACTCGGGGCTCAAGGCCGGCCCCGATGGCCTCGCGCCGACGGGAACCGACGCGGTCTTCGTCATCGAGAAGGGCAAAGCCAAGGCGATCGCGAAGAGCCCGGAGCTCGGCGGGCCGAACGGCCTCCTGGCGACGGACAATGGGGTCATCGTCGTCACGTTCGGTTCTGGAGAAGTGTATCGCCTCGACGACAAGGGCAAGAAGCAAGACGTGTCGAAGCTCCCCGCCGGAGGTCTCGACGGGGTCGTGCCCCTGGGCGACTCGCTTCTCGTTTCGAGCTGGCAGGCCTCGGCGATCTTTCGAGGCAAGCTCGGGGGTACCTTCGAAGTCGTGCTCTCCGACCAGAAATCACCGGCGGACATCGGCTACGACACGAAGCGCGCAAGGGTTCTCGTCCCGCATTTCATGGAAGACACCGTCGAAGCCTACGATTTGAAATAGCGTTGGCGACAAACTGCGGCTCCTCGGGCGGGCCCTGCTAGGCTTCGGTGTTCATGGTCCGGATCGCGCGGCGCGCTGCGTGGATGGCGGTCAGCGTGGTCGCGCTGGGAGCGCTCCTGCTCACCGCTTCTCGCGCTCGTACGCACCGGGGAGGCGCCGCTCTTGTCCCGGCGCCGGCTTCGTCGAGCGAGCCGCTCCCCGACGAGCACGCGTCGCAGCCGGCGGCCGACGACACGCGCTCGCGTGCGTTTCGCATCCCGTCGGGGCAAGCGCCCGCTCTTTCGTGCGAGGCGGCGCGCGCGGTCGTCGCCCAGGCACGAGGCCAGCTTGCCTACACGCCGGACACGGTCGACCCAAAGTCGTTCGCCGAGGCCGCCGCCGACTGGCTGGATCCCTACGGCCTCTGGAGCGTCGCCCCGGATACCCCTCTTGCCGCGTCGTTCGCTCGCCGCGCGCCCGAGCTTCTCGCCGACGTGGAGGGGAGAGGATCGGGCCATTGCGAGGGCGCCCATGCTCTGGGCGTGGAGCTCGTGGTCTGGGTGGCGGAGCTTCGCGCCGTCTTCGACGATGCGCTTGCTCGTGTGTCCGACGTCGAAGACGCGCAAACCGCTGCATCGGCGTCGGCGTTCGAAGGAGCGACGGTCACACGGCCGGCGCGCGCCCTCGCGGCCACGCTCGGCCGGCGCATCGGGGCCATCGAGCGCGAGATCGGCCCCTCGGCGCATCCCTACGCCGAGCGGGCGCGCGAGCGTTACTTTCCGGCCCTCGACGGGGACGGTTGGGCGCAAGTCGTGCTTGCTTCGGCCGTCCGCGCGTACGTCCCTACGATTGATCCGCACGGGGCCTGGGCGCCCGCCGACGAGGAGTCGAGCGTGTACGAGGTCGATCTCGAAGCTCGCCCGCCGGCGCGGTTATGGGACAAGTCGGAGAGGACCGCGCTCGGCGTGCGGATCGAGTCGGGCGCGACGCCTCCGCTCGCCGACGGAGACGTGGTGCTCTCGCTAGCGGGTGTGGCGACCGGTGGTCTCAGCTTCGAGCAGACCGAGCAACTCGGCTTTGCCGCGTGCGATGCGCGACCGTCGGTGCAGGCGGTCGTTCTTCGGGCGGGCGAGAAGCTCCCGGTGACCACCTGGCTCGATGGCGCCGAGTCGGAGACCGCCGCGTCGAGCGGCGCGCCGGAAGACGGCGAGGATCTGCCGGTCGAACGCATCGAGTACGGAGACGGCGACGCGATCATCGTGGCGATTCACGACGTCCGCGACGACCTGGGCGAAGGGTTGACCCGAGCGCTGCTCCGGCAGCGCGAGCAGCAGGGGCGCGCGATCGCGGGGGTCGTCCTCGACCTGCGCGGCAACGGCGGCGGCTCGACCGACGGCGCCATCGACGCCCTGGGCCTTTTCATCGCTGGAGCACCGCTATTTCCCATGAGGCGGCGCGACGGATCGATCGAGACGGATCGTGCCCCGGAGCCGCCTGCGGTCGATCGCTGGCGCGGGCCCGTGGCCTCGCTGATCGACGCCGACACGGCGAGCGCGGCGGAGATGATCGGCGGGGCGATCGCAGCCTATCGGCGCGGACCGACCGTCGGGTCGACGACCTTTGGAAAAGGGTGCGCGCAGGAGTATCTCGACGACGACGCGCACGCCGGGACGTTGCGGCTGACGACTCTCCTCTATGCCCTGCCCGACGGCTCGCCCGTGCAGCACGTGGGGCTCTTGCCGACCATTCGCTTCCCCTTCGGTCCTCTCGGCGCGAGCGAGCGCGAGTCCGGACTGCCCCACTCGCCTCCGCTCTGGCGCGGACCGGACGTGCGCGACCGCGCGGTTCTCGGACACGTGGAAGACGGCACCTGGAGCGTCGCGTGGCCCCCGCACGGGGGGAACGTCGGCCCATGCAAGGATCCGGAAGTCTGCCGCGCGTTGCGCATGCTGGGCCTCGGCGCGCCAACCGCCCGCCGGACGATCCGAGCTCGCCCGATGTCGGGCCGCTAGCCCGTCATCTGGAGGCCGGCGAGGGTGCTTGCCACGGCAGCACCCTCCCAGACAATCGCGTGCAACGCCGCAAGGAGCGGCAGGGGGCTCACCGCACGCTCCCGCGCGAAGCGCCACGCCGTCTGGATGGCGGGGTAGCCCTCGGTCAGCTCGCCCGCCGCGAGCATCTCGGCGGCCACCTTCTCGGCCCGTGCACCTCGCCCGACGCGCTCGCCGAAAAGACGATTGCGGCCGGCAGCGGCAGTGACGTGCAAGTCGCCGACCCCCGCGGGGCCGTGCACCGTCTCCACGCGCCCGCCACCCGCGGCGACCAGTGCGCGCATCTCGACGATCGATTGCGTGAAGCACGCGGCGCGCGCGTTGTGCGCGTCGGGCCCGACGTACCCGTCCCACAGGCCAAGCCCGGTGGCGTAGGCGTTCTTCAGTGCGGAGCACAGCGAGGCCCCGGCGATATCGTCGCTCGGACTCACCACCAGGCCGTGGCCCGAGAGAGCGCGCGCGCACGGGAGCGCATCGCCAGCGTCCCGTCCGGCGAACTCCATCCATGTCAATACGCCGCGAGCGATCTCCATCGCCTTGGCCGGCCCGCCCGCGTGCACGAATCGAAAGCGACGGCCCACGTGCTCGCTGACGACCACGTCGACCCGGTCCATGCGCGCGGTGCGCGGCGACTCGAGCAGCCCTTTGGTCACGCTGAGCACCGGCACGTCCGGCAGATGCGGCGCAGCCCGGCTCATGACGGCGACGGCGCCGGCCGAGCTCACCGCATGCACGACGAGCTCGGCCCCGGCGAGCGCCTCCGCGAGCCGCGCCGGTCGGAAGAGGGCGATGCCGTCGAGCGCGAGCTTGAGCCGGGGATGCGGCTCGCCCCGCTCGCAAGGCTCGAGCATCGCGTCGTCGAGCCAGGTTCCCCAAAGCCGCACGTCGTGCCCACGCCGCCGCGCGACGCACGCCATGGCGCTGCCCATGTACCCCGCTCCGAGGACAGTCACATGCATGATGCGCTTGAGCATACCGCGCTTTTGCAGGTCTTCTTCAGGCGCGTCGTCGGACCCGTGGTCAAGCGGCTCGAGCGTCGGATTGATCCCCAGTCGCCGCGAGAGAAGGCAGTGGTTACTTTCAAGGAAGACCCATGAAGAACGACCTCCTGCGAAGCGGGCGACTGCTCCTCGCCGGGCTGCTCGTGAGCTGCGGCGGGGCTTCGGACTACGAAGCCCCTCAGGTCCCGCCACCGCCGCCTCCGGCTCCTGCCGAAGAGCCCCCGCAGGCACCGGAGCCGTATACGGAGGCGAGCCCGTCGATGCCGCCCCCCTTCGCTTCGGAACAGCCGCAGACACCGCCACCGGCGTCGCCCGCGCCGCCCCCGGTGGAGGCTGCACCGCCGGCCGCACAGTCAGTGCCCGCGCCGCCCGTCTACTCGTACCCCACCGGTCAGTGGGTCTACCTGACCGGCCGTGGATGGGTCTGGGTTCCCGCCGGGGCGACGACGCAAGACGTCGAGGGAGCACCCTACGTGTACCTCTACACGCCGTCGTACGGATGGACCTGGTACCTCTCGCCCTGGGGTTGGGGTCCGTACCGATACGGCATCTGGGCCCGACATCCGTGGCACCCGGGCGGCTGGCACGGCTACTGGGTCGCGCATCCCCGCGTGGTCGTCCGCCTCGGCCACGGGCGCTTCCACCATTGAGTCGAAGCCGCGCGCCGCCGCCGCCCGTCTGCGTCGACCGAAGCAAGCGACCGTGTTCGAAAGGAGCTCGAGCCTGCACGCGCGGGAGCATGCAGCGCTTTGCGCGCGGACCTCTCCGCAGTAGGGTGCCTGCGGCTTGCGCATCGCCGTCTCTCGTCTCGCTCACTCACCGACACGCACGCGCAGGCAGGTTTCTATTCGATGAGCGACCGACTGCCGATGTCGAGTCCGGATGCGTCGGGGGAAGCAGGCGCGCGGGCTACGGGGCGCTTCATCGCCGTCGGGGGCGGGCGCGGCGGCGTCGGAAAGAGTCTGGTTGCGGTCAACCTGGCCGTCTACTTCGCTCAGCTCGGGAAAGAGGTGGTCCTCGTCGACGCGGATCCGGGGGGTTCGAACGTGCACGCCCACTTTGGACTGAAGGCCGCGCGTTCGGAGCCGGACCTGGATCGCGATGGGTCCGATGCGCTACGCGGCGCGCTCGTGCTCACGAGCGTCCCGGGGCTGTCCCTGCTCCCCGCCGCGCACGACGCGGTGACTCGCGGACCGACGTTACGCGCCGGGCGCAAGACGCGCTGGCTCTCGGCGCTGCGTGAGCTACCCGCAGATTACCTGGTGATCGACGTGGGATCCGGCCACGGTGATTTCGCGCTCGACTTGATGCAATCGGCGGACATCCCGATCGCCGTGACCGTCCCCGAGCCGCCCGCGATCGAGACCACGTACCGCTTCTTGCGAGCCGCGTTCCGCCGGCGCCTGTACCGCGCACTCGTGCGTGACAAGCTCCGGCTCGCCCTCCTCGACCGCGCCCTGGCCGATCTCGGGATGCTCCCGGCCCCTCTCGAGCTCGTGCGCCGGCTGTCGAAAGTCGATCGCACGCTGGCCGACACGGCTTGGAAGCTGGCTCAGGCCATGCGCGTGCAGCTCGTGGTCAACCAGACGCGGGTGCGTCCCGACGCCGAGCTCGGGGCTTGGATGAGCGGGCTCGTGGCGCGCCACTACGGCGTCGCGCTCGACGAGCTCGGCCATGTCGAACACGACGACACGGTGTGGTTGACCGTCCGCCGCAACAAGCCGCTGCTCGTCGACAGCCCGACCAGCAAGAGCGCGCGAAACGTCGAGCGAATCGCTCGACGCGTGTTGGCACTGGCCGCCAACAAGGGCGGCGAGCCCGCAAGGCCGGCGGCGATTCCCACCGAAGAGCCGACGCTCTACGCGGTGCTGGGTGTCACGCGCTCGGCGAATGACGAGGAAGTCCGGCGAGCGTACAAGCGCCAGCGTGAGATTTACGCGACCGGCGGGCTGGCGACCGTTTCGCTGCTCGACGAGGACGATCTCGCGACCGCGCAGCGCAAGCTCGACGAGGCGTACGACACGCTGCTCGATCCGGTGCGCCGCCGCGCGTACGACCTCTCGACGTTTCCCGCGGCCGAGCCGGAAGTCCTCTCGGCGCGAACGACGAGCCCGGCCGTCGCCGCGGAGCAGTTGATGCTGCAGCGGGAGCTCCAGCGCGAGATCGGGCCCGACACCGAGTTCTCCGGGTCGCTGCTCCGAAAGGTGCGCGAGTCGCTCGGTCTCGAGCTGGTCGAGATCAGCTCGAAGACGAAGATATCGCGCGCCCACTTGCAGGCGATCGAAGACGACCGATTCGCGGAGCTTCCGGCGCTCGTCTACACCCGCGGCTTTCTCGTCGAGCTGGCCAAGCAGCTTCACCTCGATCCCATGCAAGTCCCGAAGACGTACTTGCGGCGGCTACGGGAGGAGCTCGCCGCGCGCGACAAGGAGACGGCGTGACCGGAGCGGCGCCCCCGCGGCGCGAACGGCGGCCGGAACCGCTGTTCGGCGCGGCGCTCTTCGTCGTTGCGCTGGTGCCGCGTGCGTACGTGGCGCTCGCCTGGGCGGGAGAGGCCGTGTGGGACGGGCACTATTACGACTTCGGCGCGCGACGCATCGCCGCCGGGCTCGGATACTCCGACGACCGGAGCGTGGGCGGACTGACGGTATGGCACCCTTGGTGCCACTACCCGGTCGGCTACAGCGCGTTTCTCGCGGGCTTCTATCGACTCTTCGGAGCAACCCCCGCAGTCGCCGGGATCGCGAACGCGCTGGTGGGCGCGGCGCTCGCGGTCGTCACCTGGGCGCTGGCGCGGCACGGGCTATCGCCAGCGAGGGCGCGGATCGCGGGGTTGCTCGTCGCGTTGCATCCGGGGCTGATCCTCTACGCGGCGTTGGTGATGAGCGAGCCACTCGCAGCACTCCTGACGGTCGCGGCTTTCTGGATCGCCGTGCGCGACCCGAGGGCGCGACGCGGGCTCGCCGCCGGCGCGCTGATGCTCGGTGTCGCCGCTCTCGTGCGCCCGCAAGCGCTCCTCTGCGCGCCGTTTCTTGCGTGGGCCGGCGCCCCGACGGCTCGAACGCGGGCGCCTCTGGCGGTCGCTGCGTGCGCGCTCGCCCTCCTGCCGATTCTTCCGTGGACTGCGCGCAATTGCCGGGTCATGGATGGGTGCGCGCTCGTCAGCACGAACGCAGGCTGGAACCTCGCGATCGGCGCATTCCCGCGCGCGACCGGTCGCTTCGAGACGCTGCGATCCACGGACGGGTGCCGCGACGTTTCCGGACAAGTCCAGCAAGATCGCTGCTGGCTGCGCTACGGGCTCGAGCAGATCCAAGAGCGTCCCTGGCGCTGGCTCTCGCTCGTTCCTGCGAAGCTGGGATTCACGTTCGACCACGAGTCGTTCGCCGTGGAATACCTGCACGAGGCCATGCCCGACGCGTGGCCAGAGCCACGGCGCGTGGGCGCGCGCGACGCGACGACGTTGGCGCATCGGCTGTTGCTGGCTGCGGCCGCCCTCGGTTGTGTCGCGTTCCCGCGCAAGCGAGCGTGGACGCCGCGCGACGCGGCGGTCCAAGGGGGTCTGCTCGTCCTGGCAGCGTCGCTCGGGGCGGTCGCGCTCTTCGCCGCCGCCCCCACATTTTGGCCGCTGGCCGTCTTCACGGCAACGGTCCCCTGGCTCCCGGTCGCTGGGCGTCCGGCGTTTCCGCCAGCGCTTCTGCTCGGTGTTGCCCTGCTGGCCACGCTGCTCGTCACGCACGCGGTCTTCTTCGGCGAAGATCGCTACCATGTCGTGGTGACCCCGGTACTCGCGATGCTTGCCGCGGGGGCTCTTCGGCGCTCCGCGCCCGCCACCTTCCGGAGTGACGCACCCCCGCCGCTGGGTTAGAAGGCTGGGTCGTGACCACGGAGCATCGAGAGCTACCCTCGCGTTTTGCGTTTCCGCTGGTCGGCGACACGCTGAAGTTCGCGACCGACCCGGCAGGCCTGCTGGCGGCGCGGGCGCGAGAGCTCGGGCCCGTGTTCAAGGTCCATCTGTTCGGGCATCCGACCGCGTGTTTCGTGGGCGCCGACGCGTTCGCGCTCCTGCTCGACGACGAAAACGTGGTGCGCTCGGGCGCGAACCCACCCCACGTGGAAGAGATCTTCAACCCCGAGTCGGTCCCGTTTCTCGACGGCAGCGCGCAGCGGCGACGCAAACGTCTCCTCATGGAGGCGTTTCGCGAGAGCGCGCTCGACGGGTACTTGCCCATCGTGGAGCAAGTCCTGGAGCGGCACGCGCGCAAGTGGGTCGACCTCGGGCCCTTCTCTTGGGTACCCGCGATCAACTCCCTCGGGTTCAGCATCGCGGGCGCGCTGTTCGTTGCATCCGATCCGACGAGCGACGACCCGGCGATCGCGGACGCCTTCGGCAAAGTCGCAGCCGGGCTTCTGTCCATCCCGATCAAGTTGCCGTTCACGCCATACGGCCAGGCGTTGAAGGCGCGCGATTTTCTCCTCGGCGTGGTGGACAAGGCTCTCGATTCTCGCGCGGGAAGCGAGAGCGGGACCGACGTGCTCTCTCGGCTGATGCAGGCGCGCGACGGCGACGAGCGGCTGTCGCGCAAGGAGCTGCGCATCGAAACGTTCCATTTCTTCGGGGCGTACGCGGCGGTGATCGGCGGGCTGTCCTTCCTGGCCTCCGCGCTCGGGCAATACCCGGAGATGGCGGAGCGCGCGCGCGAAGAAGTGCTCCGCGAAGCGCCCCGCGGCCCGCTGTCGACCGCCGTGCTCCGGAAGCTCGCATTCGTCGATCGTGTGACCCGCGAAGTGCGCCGCGCGGCGCCCGTCCTGCCGCTGACGTTCTTCGGCCTCGTCAAGCGCGACCTGACCTTCCGCGGAATACGGATACCGAGAGGCCACCGCGCCATCGGGTGCATCGGCGCGACGTTGCTCGATGGCCGAACCTTCCAAGATCCGCAGCAGTTCGACCCCGATCGGTGGATCCGCGCCGATGAGGCCCAAGAGAGAGCTTGGATCCCGCACGGCGGCGGTGTCCACACGGACGGCCATCGTTGCGCCGGCGAGGCGCTCGCCCACATGATGATGAAGGCGTTCGCGGTGCACATGCTCCGGAGCTACATGTGGAAGCTCGAACCCGATCAGGATCTTTCCCCCACGAGGAGCAAGCTCTTCGCGACACCAGCCGGCGGGCTGAGAGTGACGCTTTCTCGGCTGCCCGTCGACGCGCGGCCGGTTTGAACCGCCACCTCCGTCACTCGCCGGGGGGCCCTCCGACCGTTCGCGCGTGACGGGCTTCCGATTGGGAAACCGCCTCGGAGCGCGCCCGCGTGCTACCGTGCCCGTATGATCGGCCGGCTCACCGGCAAGGTCGTGGCCCAGGAAGTGGACGGCGGCGTGGTGCTCGACGTCGGCGGCGTGGGGTACGAGCTGGCCATTCCGCTCGGCACCCTCGGGCGCGCTTACACCGACGACGTCGGCCGAGTCACTCTTTGGGTGCACACGCACGTGCGCGAAGACGCCCTTGCGCTCTTCGGCTTCGCCGACGAGGCCGAACGAGGTGCATTTCGCGCCCTCGTCGGAGTATCGAATGTCGGTCCGAAGATCGCCGTCGCCGTGCTCGGGGCGCTGCCCGCTGCCGAGCTCGCGCGCGCTGTCGCCAGGCGCGACATGGCCGCTCTAACGGGCATTTCGGGTATCGGCAAGAAGATCGCCGAGCGGCTTCTGCTCGAGCTCCGCGACAAGTTGCCGATCCCGATCGCCTCCACTTCCGGTCTGTCGGCGAGCACGACAGCGACGCGACGCGACCCGGTGGGTGCCGGGGAACGGCTGCGCGGCGCGCTGACGGGCATGGGGTTCAAGCCGATCGAGGCAGACCGAGTCATTGCCACGCTCGGCGAGCGTGGGGACCTGGAAGTGCCTTTCGAAGAGATGCTCCGCGAGGCCCTGGCCCTGCTCGCAAAGTAGGATGGAAATCATGAAAGACGTCATCGCGTTCATCGACGCGCACCGCACGCGCTTCGTAGACGACCTGATTGAGTGGTTGCGGATTCCGTCGATCTCGAGTGACCCGGCGCACGCGGCCGACGTGAAGAAATGTGCCGATCACCTCGCCGTAAAGCTCCGCTCTCTCGGTGCCGGCCGCGTCGAGACATGGCCGACGGCCGGTCATCCCGCGGTATTCGCCGAGTGGATCGTCGGTCCGACCAAGCCGACGCTCCTGGTGTACGGCCACCACGACGTGCAGCCGGTCGATCCGCTCGGCGAGTGGGTGACGCCGCCGTTCGAGCCCAGCATCCGCGACGGCCGCCTCTGGGGACGAGGCGCCGTGGACGACAAGGGGCAGGTGTACGTCCACGTCAAGGCCGTCGAGAGCTTCGTGAAAGCGGCCGGTGCTCTGCCGATCAACCTGAAGATGATCGTCGAGGGAGAAGAGGAGATCGGCAGCGCCAACCTCGACACGCTCCTTCGCGAGCACGCGACCGACCTGTCAGCGGACGTCGTGTGCGTGAGCGACACCGCCATGTTTGGGCGCGGGATCCCATCGTTGTGCGTCGGACTGCGCGGGCTGAGCTACGTGGAAGTTTTCGTCGACGGCCCGGCGCTCGATCTTCACTCGGGAACGTTCGGGGGCGGCGTACGCAACCCCGTCAACGTGCTCGCGCAGATGATCGCCGCGCTCCACGACTCCGACGGTCGGGTCACTGTGCCGGGCTTCTACGACGCGGTCCTTCCGATCTCCGACGCCGAGCGGCGCGAAATCGCCACCTTGCCGTTCGACGAACACGAATGGCTTCGATCCACGGGGGCGCCGTCGACGTGGGGCGAGCGGGGCTACTCGACCCTCGAGCGAGTCTGGGCGCGGCCGACGCTCGACTGCTGCGGCATCGGCGGGGGCTTCCAAGGCGAGGGCGCGAAGACGATCATCCCGGCCCAGGCGCGCGCGAAGATCAGCTGCCGCCTCGTACCGAATCAGGAGCCCGACGACATCGCGAACAAGTTGAAAGCAGAGCTCGCGCGCCTCGCGCCACCGGGGGTGCGCGTGCGCATCGACGTGCTGCACGGAGGTCGGCCGTACCTGGCTCCGACCGACCATCCCGTGTTCGAGGTCGCCAAGCGCGCGTTCACCAAAGCGTTCGGCAAGCCGACTGTATTCATGCGCGAGGGGGGCAGCATTCCCTTCGTGCGCACCATCGCAGACGCGACCGGAAAGCCTTGCCTACTGATGGGCTTCGGGCAACCCGACGAGAATGCGCACGCCCCCAACGAGTGGCTCGATTTAGGCAACTATCACCTTGGAATCAAGAGCGCGGCATACCTATACGACGAGCTTTCCCAGATGTAAGGTCGGTCCAACCTTATGGCGAAGAAGACGAAGTCCGCGAAGCAGGGCAGGCTCCGCGAGCGGCGCGAGCAGCGATTCGATCCTCGCGCGAGCGCGAGCCCCTCGGTTGTGTATTTGCTGGGCGCCCTCGGCGCGGTCGCGATGGGAGCGGGCACGTGGGGTGAGTTCGGGTCGATGGTGCGCGACGCGGGGCTCGAGCCATTCAAGTATGCGGCATACGTGCTCGCTGCAGGCGCGGTGCTGGTCGGGATCGCCATCTGGATTGGCACGAGTGGCGAGGCTCCCCTTCGCGTCGGCGACGGCGGCGTGGCCGTCGAGCGGTCCGGCGTTCGCCGCATGCCCTGGTACGCGGTCGAGCGCATCGCCTGGGCGGACGGCGCGGTGCGCGTGACCGGAAAAGACGACCTCGGCACGAACATGACGATCGTCGCATCGCTCGCCAGCCATCCCCAAGCGGCCGCATGGATCGTCAAAGAGGCGCGCGAGCGGGTCCCGGATGTCGTCCAGCTCCCGGACGACGTCGCGCTCCCCGACGTGCGCGTGAGCGCAGGGGAACCCCTTTCCATGGATCCACCCCAGGTCGTTGGAAAGCACTGCGCGGCGAGCGGCAAAGTGATCGCCTACGAGCCGGACGCCCGCGTGTGCCCGCGGTGCGGTCGCGTGTACCACAAGGCTCACGTGCCCGACTCGTGTGCCTGCGGAGCTTCACTCGAGGCGCTGAAGGCGCACACGAAGACGGCGTAGGCCTTACGTGGGGGGGTGCGCTCGAAGGCAGCGCTCTCGGGCTACTCGCTCCCTGCCGCGTGCCCTTTCCCGGACGCGGCCGGCTCGGCGCGCATCCGCCGCACCGAAGAGCTGTCCACTCCGTCGGCCCCTGCCTCGACGCGGTTTCGTCCGCGCGTCTTCGCGGCGTACATCGCCGCGTCGGCGGCTCCCACCAGCCGGTCGATCGACCAAGGGGCGTCCGCGCTCGCGACGCCGACCGAGACTGTGACCCGCATCGGCTGGCCGCCATCGGGCGCGGCGTGGGACTCCGCCGCGACGGCGCGCCGGACGCGCTCGCCGGCGATGCGCGCGCCCGCCTCGCTGGTCTGCGGCAAACCCACCACGAACTCTTCGCCGCCCCACCGGGCGACGAAATCGCTCTTGCGTGCGACGCTCACCAGGACTCGCGCGATCCCCTGAAGGACCGCGTCGCCCGCAGCGTGCCCCCGCTCGTCGTTGATCCGCTTGAAGTGGTCGACGTCCAGCAGCAGAACCGAGAGCGGAAACGCGTGACGGTCGGAACGGGCCCGCTCGCGTTCGATGGCATCGAGGAATGCGCGACGGTTGAGCAGCCCGGTGAGCATGTCGGTCGTGGCGAGCCGGCGCGCGTCTTCGTAGAGCGCCGCCATCTGCACCGGGCCGCCGAGCTCGGTGGCGACGAGGGAAAGCAGGCGCTGGTCATCGCGCGACATGCCCCGCATCGTCGGTGCGAGCGCGACGCTACCCACCTGCGCGCCGCCCAGCACCAGCGGAACCGTTCGCGACGGAGGTCCGTCGCCCGCGGCCGCACGATCGTCGCCGACGAAATGAAGGGCCCGGTCGTCCGGAACGCCGAGGGCTGCTCGGGCAGCCTGTTCGCTCCGCTCGCGGTCTCCGGGATGGCCGTGCACGAACACCGGCGAATACGACCGGCCGGACACCATCGCGAGCCAGCGGTAGCTCACTACGTCGCTCATGAGCGTGGCGAGCCCGTCGAACAGCCGCTCGAGCTCGCCCGCGCTCGCCAGTGCGCGTACCTCGCCAGCTAGAACGGATTCGAACAGCGCCCCGTCGAGGATCGACGAGATGCGTTCGTAGAGGCTGCGGCGCGACGTTTGAGCCGATGTTGCGGCGGCGGGACGTACGGCTGGAGCGAACGACGGCAAGAGAGCGATGAGATCGTCGACACGGTCTTTGCCGACGTACGCTGCCGCTCCCGCGGATCGGGCCCAGAAGCGAGAGCGCTTGTCGCCCGACGCCGTCAGGAGCACCACGGGGACGTGGGCCGTGGCCGGGTCGTTGCGGAGAAGGCGGCAGAGCTGGACCCCCGACAAGCCGGTCATCACGAGGTCGGTGACCACCACGTCCGGGGGATTCGCGGCCGCGCGCTCGAAGGCGGTCTCGGCGTCGGCCGCTTCTTCGACGTCGTGCCCGTTCGCCCGCAGCCGCTGCCCCAGGAGCGTACGAATGGACGAACTGTCATCGACAACGAGTACGCGCAGCACGGCCTTGTTTCCTCTGCCTCTACTCCTTGCGATACGGCCTTTGTGGCCATTGCTTGAAGGGACCGCTCGGAGGGAGGAGGTGCACGTGACTGCGCTCCGGGGTCACCGATGAGCACCTGTACGAGGCCGCTTACTTTAGGGTACCCAGGGTACCCATTTCGAGGGCGCTGCCGGGACCAGAACTTCGAGGGCGCTGCCGGGACCAGAACTGGCGATCGGACTCGGCACGGACAGGTACGCGCGTTGCTCGAACGTGTTGGGAAAACCGGCATGTCCACAGACCCGACGGCCCCCGCGGCCGACGGCGCGATCGCGCCTCCCTCCGCATCCGTGACCAACCCGCCACGGCCTCCGCTCGCCTCCCGGGCCTATGCACGGCTCTATCGGCGCTTGCTGTGGCCGACGTGGGAAAGGTTTGCACGAGGACGCACGACCGCGCAGCACCTGGGCCTGCTGGAGGGCATGCAGTGGCGCTCTCCGGAAGCGGTCGAGCGCTACCAGCTCGACGCATTGCGGGCGCTGCTCGCGCACGCGGGTCGAAACGTGCCCTACTGGCGCGAGACGTTCCGGCGCATCGGCTTTGACTCGCGCGACGTGGTTCGTCGCGGAGATCTCGCGGCCCTTCCGATCCTCACGCGCGAGATCGTCCGCGAGCGTTATCGCGATTTGGTCGATCCCGAATATGCACACGTGAACCTGAAGAAAGGAACGAGTGGGTCGACCGGGGCTCCGCTCAAGTTCGAGTACTCTCCCGAAAGCGAGTCGTGGCGGCAAGCGGTGCGGATTCGGGGCTATTCCTGGAGCGGGTACCGGCCGGGGCTGCGAACCTTCTACTACTGGGCGATGGTCAGCGAGATGCCGAAGGGCGCGCCAGGCCTCAAGATCCGCCTCGACCGGCGCATGAAGCGTGAAGTGTTCGTCGATTCGATGCGCCAGGACGAGCAGGCCCGGCGCCGGGCGCTCGAACAGCTGCGGCGAACGCGCCCCGCAGTCGTCATCTGCTACACGCAGTCGTGCGCCCAGTTCGCCCGATGGATTCTCGACAACGGCCTGCGCGACTGGGACGACATTCCCGTCCTATGCGGCGCCGAGGCCGTCCTGGCCGCAGACCGAGCCGTGCTGGCGCGCGCGTTCGGGCCCCACGTGTTCGAAACCTATGGCTCTCGCGAGACGATGCTCATCGCGGCCGAGTGCGAAGCGCACCAAGGCCTGCATCTGAGCGAAGAGAACCTCTTGGTCGAAGTGACGCGCGGCGGAAGGCCCACGCCCGATGGAGAGACCGGGGACGTGCTCGTGACCGACCTCCACAACTACGGAATGCCGTTCATTCGCTACCAGAACGGCGACGTGGCGCAGATGGCGCAGGCTTCGGTGTGCGCGTGCGGCCGAGGACTCCGGCGGCTCGAACGCGTCGAGGGGCGTCGCGCCGACACGCTGTGTGACCGAGACGGCAACCCGATCCCGGGGCTGGTCTTTCACGTGCTCTTCAGCGACGCCCGCCAGGAGATCGTCCGACAGTTCCAGGCGGTCCAGCGCCCTGGCGGCGATGTCGTCCTGCGTGTCGTGCGAGGCCAGGACTGGTCCCAAGAGCGCTTCGACACGGTCGTTCGCCGCCTCGAGCAGTACTTGCGCGGCTTGCCCTTTCAGGTCGAGTATTGCGGCGCGATCGGCCCGTCGTCGAATGGCAAGATGCGCACGATCGTCGTCGAGCACGCCTGAGACGAGATCCCCGGGCGCCTACGCCGCCCACGGGAAATGGTGTAGTAGCTGGCAGAGGGAATCGAAGACCCATGCCTGCGCCCGCCGAACACCCGTACGCGTCCTTCGTTCATCTCGTGCAGAAGCCGGCGCGCTACCTCGGGGGCGAGTTCGGCGCCCGCACGAAGAACTGGGACGCCGTCGAGGCGCGCGTCTGCCTGGCATTCCCCGACGTGTACGACATCGGAATGAGCCACCTCGGCTTCAAGATCCTCTACAAGCTGCTGAACGACGACCCTCGCACCCTCGCCGAGCGCGCGTACGCGCCGTGGGTCGACATGGAGGCGCAGCTGCGCGCGCGGGGTCTGCCCCTGGTGTCGTGCGAGAGCGCCAGGCCGCTTCACGACTTCGACGTCGTCGGCTTCTCGCTGCAATTCGAGCTGACCTACACCAACGTGCTCACGATGCTGGAGCTCGGCGGCATTCCGCTTCGAAGCGACGCGCGCGGCGAGGGCGACCCGCTCGTCGTCGCGGGCGGACCGACGGCGACCCACCCCGAGCCGCTCGCTCCGTTCCTCGACGCGGTCGTGATCGGCGACGGCGAGGAGCGCGCCGGTGAAGTGGCGCGCACGTGGGCGGCCTCGAAGCGCGCGGGGGTTCCGCGCGCCGATAGGCTCCGGGCGCTCGCGCGGCTCGCAGGAGTGTACGTCCCTTCCCTCTACGCGACCCGCGTGGACTCCGACACCGGCTTTTCCGTCGTCGACCGCCCGCTCGCGCCGGAAGCGCCTCTCCCGGTCGTTCGCACGATCGTCGACGACTTGAATCGGTTTCCGTTTCCGGACGACGGCCCGATCGGCGGCCCCGAAGCCATCTTCGACCGGATGTCGATCGAGATCGCCCGCGGGTGCACCGAAGGCTGCCGCTTCTGTCAGGCGGGGATGATCTACCGCCCGGTGCGCGAACGCGACCCGGAACAGATCGTGGCCACGGTGGTCAGCGCAGTAAAGAAGAGCGGCTACGACGAGGCAAGTCTCACGTCGCTGTCGACGGCGGACTACTCGTGCATTGCGCCGCTGGTCAAGAGGGTGGCGGACGAGCTCGCGCCCAAGCAGGTTTCCCTGGGCGTCTCCAGCTTGCGCGCGTACGGCCTCGAAGAGAACGTGCTCGACGACGTGGCCCGCGTCCGCGCCACCGGCGTGACATTCGCGCCCGAAGCCGGAACGCAGCGGATGCGCGACGTGATCAACAAGAACGTCACCGAAGAGCAACTCATGCAAACGGCCGAGCGCGTGTTCGCGCGCGGCTGGCAAAGCATGAAGCTCTATTTCATGATCGGGCTGCCGACGGAGGAGGAGGAGGACGTGCGCGCGATCGCGCGCGTCGGCGGCCGGGCGCGCGCGATCGGAAAGCGCATCAAGAAAGCACTGGGCGTGTCGGCGACGCCAAAGGTGGTGGTCAGCGTGTCGACGCACGTCCCCAAGCCGCACACTCCGTTTCAGTGGTGCGCGATGGACGCGCCCGCCGACGTGCAGCGCAAGCAGCGCTGGCTGGAAGAGGAGGCTCGCGTCGCCGGGGTCGACCTTCGCGTGCACGACTGCGACACCTCTTGGCTCGAGGCCGTATTCGCCCGCGGCGATCGCGCCCTTGCCCCGGTGCTCGAGCGCGCGTACCGGGCGGGCGCGCGCTTCGATTCGTGGGAAGACCAGAAGAAGATGCACGTCTGGGAAGACGCATTCGCCGCGGAAGGCATCGACGTCGCGAAG
This sequence comes from uncultured Polyangiaceae bacterium, assembly GCA_964531095.1. GTDB lineage: Bacteria > Myxococcota_A > Polyangia > Polyangiales > Polyangiaceae > Palsa-1150. The sequence continues at coordinate 24,425 of CAZHED010000042.1, forward strand.
TACCTCGGGACCATCCCGGTCACAGCGCGCCTTCCGTGGGACCATATCGACGTCGGCCTCGAAGACGGGTTTCTACTTCGCGAATACCGAAAGGCCTACAAGGACAGACTCTCACTCCCGTGCGGCAAAGTCGCGGGCGCGTTCGTCCACGCGACGAACTTGCGCGACGCTACTGCCGACGCGAGAAACCTCGTTTGCTACGACTGCGGCATCGCCTGCGATCTTGGGGCGATGCGTGAGCAGCGCCTGGTCTTCCTGCGCAAACTAGGAGCGGACGAGCCTCGGCCGGCGGCGGCCGCACCGATCTCGGGGGCAGAGGCGAAACGGCCGCGCGTGCGCGAGGCGCAGGGCGATCCCAGGCGCTACCGCTTCGTCTACGAGAAGCTCGGGCCGGCCGCATTCCTGTCGCACCTCGACGTCATCCGTGCGCTGCCGCGCGCGTTCCGGCGTCTGGAGCTGCCGATCTATTACTCGCGTGGCTTCCACCCGAAGCCCGACATGACATTCGGCCCGGCGCTGTCGCTCGGCGTCGCGAGCCTGGGCGAGGTGGTCGACGTCAAGATTGCCGCCGATCTCGATCCCACGGCACTCCTCGATGCGCTATCGGCAGGCGCTCAGCGCGGACTGCGATTCGCGGGCGGCGCGTTGCTCACCGCAGGCGACGTGACGATCACGCGGGTCGTGGACACGGCGCGCTACGTCGTGGGCATTCCACTGGCCGCACTCCTCGCGAGAGGCGGCCAGGCGTGGCTGGAGGAGCGCATCGCGCAGGCCCTGGCGGCGGAGGAGCTCGCCGTCACGCGGCGTATCGAGGGCATCGGCAAGCGCGTCGAAGTTCGCGGTTTTTTGCGGTCTCTCAGCGTATCCGACCGAGCCCTCGAGAGGCTCGAGCGCGCCGGAATCGTGGGAGACCTGGTGCCGCTCGACGTGGAGGTCGAAGTCCGCGGCTCGGGCGGCGTGAAGATCGCCGAGGTGGTCGAAGCCGTATGCGGCGATCCGGAAGTTCCGCACCGGGCCGTTCGCGTCGCCCTCGGCGCACGGAGTGCGGACGGATCGTTGGTCTCCCCGCTCGAACTGGATGCGCTGCGAGCGATGCGCGCGGCACGAACGTCACCGCCTGGCCCCGCCTCCACGAGCGAAGAGGGAGAACGCTTGGCACCCGCGTGATCGCGGCAGACTCATTTGCCCGCCTCATCGAGAAAGCCGTCCGGCGTTTCGTTGGCCGTGAGAGCGTCTGGCGCGGGCGCGGGCCAGCCAACGATGGCGAGGAAGACATCCAGAACGAACGCCGCGATGGCGATGTCGTTCAAAAGCGTCGCCGTACGCCGATCGGGCCATAGCTGGTTTCCGGCCCAGAATACGAAAGCGAAGGCCAGCAGGAGCGCCCTCGCCCACTCTTTCGGCGCACCCCGCCGGACGGCCTGATAGGCGAGGCACGCCAGAGCGATGAGGAGCAGGGGCAGCGCCGCAAGGCGGTCGTGTGCCTGAGAGGAAAGGCTATCGGCCGATGCGTCGCTTACCAGCAGCATTCCGGCGCTCATCAACGTAAGCACCCCGAGCGCAGTCGGGATTGCCCGATAGACTCGGGCGTACCACATGGGCATGAGCCGACGTTAGCCCGCCATATCGTACAGCTCCAGGGCCCATCTGGGCCCTGCGTAGGGCCGTTGATTTGGGACGGGGAAGCGCGGACGGGGGCTTTCGCCGCGCCTCGTGGTCCGGACGCGGGCGACGCAACCGATCGCCGTAGCCGCGAACGGGATGTCAGGGCAGAGCGGGCTCGGTCGCGAGCGTGTGGTCGTCCGCGTAGCGGCTCGCGCGGTGGAGAACCCGCAGATTGTCGTGAATGCTGTCTGCGCTCAGGGTCACCGCGAAGTTCCCGTCCTCCGGCTTCACGTCGATGTTCACCCAGGCATCGGGCAGCCAGTAGGGATCATTCGGAACCGCCACCCCGCTGACCTGACCAAGCAGCACTCGCGCGCTGTGGCACTGCAGGATGCGGGTCAGTTGCTCCGCGCTCACCCCTTTGGGCGGCCGGACGAGGAGCTTGGCACCGTTCGCACGCTCCTCGGTGCCGTTATTGGCCGTCGGGACATTGGAATAGATCGGATCCAATCGCAAGACCTTGGCCGACTGCAGCAACTGGATCTCGTCTTGTCCGTTTGCACTCCCGTCGCATTGGCGTCTCTCGACGCCGACCGCTCGTGCGGCCGGCGGTTGTGCGCTCGAAGCGCACGCGGTTCCCAGCGAGAGCGCTCCGACGGCAACGATTGTAGCCAAGTGGTTCTGCATGGGCTGACCTCCGGTGGGGCGGCAAAGCAAAAGTCGTGACATCTACCTGGCAAACCGACCGCCTTGTTTTCGCACTCGCAAAGGTTTCGTAAACATTTCATGGTGGCTCCAACGGAAACCAGTATGAAATGAGATGTCGGCCTCTCTCGACCCGCCTTTCGAAGGACGGGACAGTCCGCCGCAGTTCGACGTTCGCGGCGGGACGAAATGGCCTGTAAGACCTGGAAGAGAAGAGGGGATCGACCGCTTACGCTTCCCGGACAACGGCCGCCCCCGTTTTGTTGCGCGCCAACACCGGCGGCTTTCCGGTGCGACATTTTATATCGTTTTTGCGCTGGGGACCGTTTGGAGCCACTAGATTTTCTCGGGCGAACAGTGGACGCGAATCTGCCTCGCGTCGAATCGTTCACCGGAGTTGGTCATGAATCGGTTCGTATCGAGATCCGCAGCCTATGGAGCGCTAACCGCCGTCTTGGTGCTGATGACGTTCGAGGGCGTCGCGTGGGCGAAGACCTCACCGCTACGAACGGCTGCATCGCTGGTCGCCCTACCCAACGCGACGACGGACGCGGATCTGGCGCAGCCTTGGCGCGTCCCCGCAGCGCGCTTGGGTCGCTTCGTGACGTGCCGCATTTCGCGCCATCCGATCGGGGGATTCCGTTGGGTGGAGCGCGTCTGTCCTCTGTTCGTTGCTGACGCTCGGCGCCCGAGCGCCGCAGACCGCCGAGCGCGGATGCGTGCCGGTGCCCACGCCGGAATCCGCCTCGATGGCTCCGTCTTCGAGGTCATGACGGTCGCGGCCGGGACGAGCGCTGCGCAGTCGCCCGCCGGGACAACATCCCATGCGGCGCAATGGATGTGAATCGACGCCTACTCGAGCCTGCGGCCGCCTTAGCCCCGACTCGCAGACCAATGGCGGGATTCGCACGCCCCCTCATCGCCCCGCTCAGGCGCGAACGAGAGTATGGACCTCGTGTTCGAATGCCGTGAGCTCACGCCCCGGGTACGTCCGGGCAAGATGCGCGAAGATCGCGCGGGCGACGTCGGGACTGACCAGCAGCTCAACCCGGACATTGCCAGTCACGAGCAGCGTATCCTCGCGCACGCCGTGCTCCCCATAACCGCTGGCATCGATCCGCGTGTACCCCCTCGCGCCGAGCCGGCCGAGGTCGACTTTGAGCCGCTCCCAGAGCTCGGAGGCCGCAATGATGGTGACGAGCGTGGCGCCGGTCGTGTGGGGGTTGTTCGTCATGGGAGCTCCGCAGGCCGCGTTGCGGCTTCGAGCATAGCCTCTGCGAAGTCAAAATATCGTCAAATTGGCCAATCTCAAGATCGGCGTTGAGGCGATCGACGCCAGATTGCCTCGCGGGCCGCTATTCGATCCGAATGCGGTATCCGACTCCCGGCTCGGTCACGAGGTAACGGGGCCGGGCCGGATTCTCCTCCAGCTTCTGGCGAAGCTGCCCCATGTAGACCCGGACGTACTGGGTCTCGTTTGCATACGACGGCCCCCACGTCGCCTCGAGTAGCTGACGATGCGTCATCACCCGTCCTGCGTTGCGCATGAGAAGCCCGAAGAGCTTGTACTCGGTCGGCGTGAGGTGCACCATCCGACCCGCCACGGTTACGTGGCGCTTCGCGAGGTCGATCCGAAGATCGCCCAACTCGATGGTGGGTTCGCCGGCATCGCGGTCGCCCCGAGCCGCTTGCCGCATCCAGACACGCATGCGGGCCAAAAGCTCGCCCGTGGCGAACGGTTTGGTCACATAGTCGTTGGCTCCCACGTCGAGCGCGGAGATCTTATCGCCCTCCTGGCCTCGTGCCGAAATGACCACGATCGGCGCCGCCAACCACTCTCGCAATCGCTTGGTGACCTCGATCCCGTCGATGTCGGGCAGGCCGAGATCCAGAAGAACGAAATCCGGATTGTACGCCGAGGCTTGAGACAACGCCTCGGCGCCGTGGGTGGCGAGCACCGTGCGGAACCCATGATCCCCGAGGACCGACTGCAAGAATCTTCGCATCGGATGCTCGTCTTCCACGACGAGGACCAAGGCTCCCGCGGTTGTCACGGGCCCTGCCGCCCCTGGCGGGCAGTCCTGTTTCGAATCACGTCGTGCAAGCATGGGTCGCCGAGATGAAGCGGCGCCGCCTGCGCCTGACCCCAGTCCTACGCTGAGCCTGCTAAACGTCTGCTAAAAACGTAACAGATCAGGGCTCCGGCGCCTCCGGCAACGTCCGCAGGGCCGGCATGTCCTCGTTCCGAGGCAACACGAAGTGGAAGGAAGCCCCGCCGGAATCGCGATTTTCGCACCAGATGCGCCCACCGTGTACGGTGACAATGCCACGGCAAATCGTCAGGCCAAGGCCCATGCCGGAAACCGCCCCACCCTCAATGGCCCGGTAGAACTTCTCGAAGACCATGCCTTCCTGTCCCACCGGTACCCCGGGGCCGCGATCCGCCACCTCCACGTCGATGCCTTCCTCCGTTCGGCGGGCGCGGATTTCGATCGGCGAACTGGCAGGCGTGTACTTGATTGCGTTTTCGATCAGATTGACGAGCACCTGTTCGATCAAGGTCGCGTCGAGAGCCACGAGGGCTGCTTCGGGCGCAATGTGCACGTCGACGGACCGGTCCGAGAGCTGCTCTTCGAGGCGGCTGAGCGCCACCCCCACCACCTCCTCCAGCGGCTGCCACTCTTTTCGCGCGCGCATCGCGCCCGCTTCGAGCGACGTCATGTTGAGGAGGTTGCGCACCAGGCGATTGAGACGGCTCGCCTCCTCCGAAATCGTCTCCAAGTACTCGTGCCGACGTCCAGGCGGTAGATCGTCTTCCCCGTCGAGCAACGCCGTGACGGCGCCCTTGACGACGGCGAGCGGCGTTCGCAAGTCGTGGGAGACGGAGCTGAGGAGCGCGTTGCGAAGCCGCTCGCGCTGAACCTCCAGCTGTGCGCGCTGCGCGTCATCCGCCAGCCGACTTCGCTCGATGGCCAACACGATCTGGTTGGCAAAGGCATCGAGAAGATCGCGGTTCGTTCGGCTGACAAAGGGGTCCGGCGCCGGGGGACGCACGACGAGCATGCCGAGGTCCCGCGAACCGGTCGAGAGGGGCAATAGCCGCTCTCCCGTCGCGATCAGATAACCGGCGGGCGGAGCGGCGACGCCGAGCGTCGATAGCTCGGCGGCTCTCGCCAGCACCCCGGCGTCGAGCTCCGGCATTTGTTCCGCCGTGGCCAGGGCGAGGCTCAGTCGGCCACTTTCCCCGGTGAGGAGGATCGCCACGCCGCCTCCAAACGCTTCCCCCAAATGACGCTGCGCCACCTCGACGATCTCCGCGCTCGAGCCCGAGCTCGAAAGGCCCCGACTCATCGCATACAGCTTCGCGGTGCGAAGCTCTCGAGCATGAGCGGCAGCCCCATCCCGCCGAATCCTCTCCGTGAGATTGCTGATGACGAAGGCGACGAACAACAAGATGACGAACGTCATCAGGTATCGGCTGTCGGCCACCGCGAGGCTGAAGTACGGGGCGGTGAAAAAGAAATCGACGGCGGCGACGCTCAACGCCGCGGTCACCAGCGACGGCACGTACCCGAACCGCCGCGCCATGAGCACGACGCCGAGCAGGTACAACATCACGATGTCCTGAAGGCGATGATCGAGCAAAAACCAGCAGACCGCGGTCTCCGTCGCCACAGCGGCAACGGAGACCGCCAGCCCCACTGTCACGGACGTACGTCTTGGAGTCCCGACTTCGCCGCTTGCGCTCATCCGAGCTTCAGCCGATAGCCCCCGCCCGCATCCGTCACGAGATGGCGTGGCCGCGCCGGATCCATTTCGATCTTCAGCCTGAGTTGGCGTACGTGCGCACGCAGGTACTGAGCCCGCGTCGATGAACCGGGACCCCAGAGCGCCGCCAGTATCTGGTCCTCGCTCATCGCCCTTCCATGGCTGCGCGTCAACGTAAGAAGGAGCTTACATTCGATCGGCGTGATGTGGACCTCGCGGCCTTCGACGAAGAGCGACCGTCGATCGCGATCGATGCGGATCCGGCTGGTACGCGCGCCTGGGAGAAAGTGGGGCCCGTGCGTCTTGTCGGCCTGCCGGAGCCACACTCGAATCCGCGCGAGCAAGTCTGCCGCGGTGAATGGCTGCATGATGTAGTCATTGGCTCCGGCGTCGAGAACCGCGCTCTTCTCGTGCTCACGGGCTCGGTCCAGAAGTACGACGATGGGCGCAGAAGCCCAGCCGCGGAGACGCGATGTCAGCTCGACCCCGTCGACGCCCAAACCGGCCAGCTCGAGCAGCACCAAGTCGGGCTTGTGGCCCGCAGCACGCGTCAAAGCATTGCCGCGAGCAGTAGCGTGAAGGGTCCGAAACCCGTGGCTGGCCAGCGTAGACACCAGTGAGTGCCCGAGGGGCGGCCCCTCTTGCACCACCAGCACGAGCGGCTGGACGGCCGCGGCCCGACTCATCCAGGAAGACGGATGTCGTGTGCGCATCGGTGATTGTCCGTTCAATCCCTGTACTGCGCGGACCCATCAAAATGCCGTAAATTCAGCGCTGTCCGGCGGGCCCGTCGCCTAGCTCGGCGCGGCTCCCGAGGCAGCCGTGCGCCGAGGTCGGCCGCGAGCGGGGCATTCGATCTCGTTTATATCTTGATTGCACGGATGGCGCACCTTTTTACCTGAAGTTTATACGCCTCATGCGTATACCCATCTTCGGACTGGAGTCTCCGGAGAATGACCATGCTCGCCCAGCAAGCGCAAGGCAGGAGTGAACGCGATCCCGCATCTCCGTCGGAGACACCGAGCAGTCCGCCTCGCCCCCTGATGCCTCTCGTGCTCGTCGTCGAGGACGACATTCGCATGCGAAAGTATCTCCGCACCACGCTGAGCGACCAGCGTTTCCGGGTCGTCGACGCGGACAGCGGCTCCGAGGGCCTGATTCAGGCCGCCGGACACAATCCTGACCTGGTCGTGCTCGACTTTATGCTTCCCGATCTGAACGGCGTCCAAGTCACTACCAAGCTCCGTGAATGGACGCCCGCGCCCATCTTGATCCTGTCGGCACATGACGAGGAGCAGGAGAAGGTAGCCGCCCTCGACGCCGGCGCGAACGACTACCTGACGAAGCCGTTCGCGACGAGCGAGTTGCTCGCGCGTATCCGCGTGTGGCTTCGGCACATGCAGCGGGCCGAGGCCCATTCTCTGAACTCTGTCCTTGTGGTGGGCGAGCTGCGAATCGATTTCGAAAGGCGAATCGCCTTCGTGGGAGACCGCGAGGTCCGGCTGACCCCGACGCAGTACAAACTGTTCGGCGTGCTGATGCGAAACGCGGGAAAGGTTCTCACGCACGAGCAGATTCTCTTCATGGTATGGGGTCCCGCCTATACGAAAGAGACGCAGTACTTGCGAGTGTACATGGGCAAGCTGCGCCAAAAATTCGAGGTAAATGCTGCGCGGCCGCGATATTTCATCACCGAACCGGGCATCGGTTACCGCCTGCGAGCGGAATGAAGTGCGCGGCATTTATGTGTTCATGATGCGAACGGCGCGTGTATTTGCACCTCTGTTATGCGATCGTTGACTATTCTCTCCAGTGCGACGCAAAAGACATCATCGCAACGCGTCGCGAACGGAGATAGTCATGATCACGACCAGGAGTTTGGCCCAGGCGTTTGCAATCGCTGTCACGTTGACCGGCGCGGGCTGCGCCACGCAGACCTCTGCCTTTCGCCACATGAGTGCGGAAGAGCACGAGCGCGTCGGCGCTGCCGGAGGGGACGCCGCCGACGCGACCGACCATCTAGCAATCGCGCAAGACCTTCGCCGCGCAGAGCAGGCTGCGTGTTTCGAGGTGCCCGACGCGGAGCGCGACGCGGGGCCCTTCGGCCACCGCGACCGGATCGAAGGGGTGCAGGTCGTTCGCGAGCGGTTGTTCCCGAAGGCGCCGGAGCAGCCGGTCGGCGTCGCCGTGACCCTTCGAGCAGCCCCCGGGCTGACCGAGCAGTGGATCGGGCGTGTCATTCAATGCCACCTTGCCCATAAGGCCGTTGTCGGGGCACGCGTAGCGGAGGAGACTTGCCCGTTGTCGGTGGATGACGCGCGCGTGGATCTATCGTCGACGCATTCCGGCTTTCGGGTGACCATTACCTCCAAGGACCCGGCTGCCGCCCGCGCGCTCATCCAGCGCTGCAGCACGCTGACGGACTGATTGTCAACGATCGACTTCGCGGTGAAGCGGAGGCAGCCCACGCGTGCACCAGTCGAGCCATAACCGCCGATACTGGACCTTCGGACTCAATGCGTCCGCCAAGTTTCTTCGCGAAGTCGTCATGCGATCAACTCGCTCCCGCGCGCTAGTAAGAAATCGCATATTTATGTGAATCGCGGGCCTATTTACGACATTTTTAGAAAAGCAGCGTCTACAGTCCGACGCCGTCGCACATAGCGGCAAGCAGAGCAAACAAGGGGGAGAGTCACCATACGACGGTGGCTTCGAGGTCGCTCTTTGTCCATTCGCAACCCAATGAGGAGCCCGTACATGAACCGGTTTACGTCGTTGCGCACGCTCGGCGCGGGGGTCGTAGCGCTTGCATGTCTTTTGCGGTTTGGGGGGGTGTCATCGGCGCAGACCCCGGCGGAGCCAGCTCCGCCGGGGCCGGCGCCCGTATCGCCGGTCGTGGCTCCAGCGGCGACAGGCGCTCCGCCTGCACCGCCGCCAACCTCGCCGCCGATACCGACCACGTCTCCACCTCCCTCCCCTGCGACCCCGGCTTCGCCCGAGGCCCCCAAAGAGGAGAAAGCAGCGGAACCCTTCGCATTCGGCGACTTCTCTTGGCTCAACGGCGCAAACCGGCAGAAGAAGGCTCTGCTCGACTCGCCCATCTTTACGGGCAGCTTCCTTCTCGACGTTAACTATACGAACTCCCACAACATGCCGATCGACAACACTGTGGTCGGGTCGACGGGCCTTTCGCGGAACAACGAAGTGACTCTCGCCTTCCTCGGCTTCGGCGGCGACTTTCACTACGAGAACGCGCGCGCCCGCTTGATGACCCAGTTCGGGGTCCGGTCTATTTTGGTCCCGCGCAACGACTTCAGTACCTTCCGCGGCCAGTTCGACCTTCAGAACGCCATTCGGTACGTCAGCGAGGGCTACGGCGGCTACCATTTCGACGTGCTCCACGGCATCAACGTCGACGCAGGCATTTTCATGTCCTATGTCGGGCTTTTTTCTTACGACAACTTCGAGAACTGGATGTACCTGCCGTCGTTCACGTCGGACAACACGCCGTGGTTCTTCAACGGGCTCCGCGTCCAGATCTTTCCGACCGACACGCTCAAGATCGAGCCATGGCTCATCAACGGCTGGCAGACGTACGGCAAGTTCAACGAAATGCCCGGCTTCGGCGCCCAGGTCCTCTGGCGCCCCGTCGAATGGCTTTCGGTCCTTTCGAACGACTACATCGGCTGGGACGCGCAGAACCTGCCCGGCCTCGTTCGCTGGCACAGCGACAACAGCTTGACGGTCAGCTACTACAACAATCCCAAAGGGTTCATCAGCCGCGTCGCGTCGTCGTACACCTTCGATGTCGGAGGCGAGCAGGGGGACGGCGTCTCCTTTAGCGGCGGGGGCGGGACCGAAGGGCATTGCACGACCGCCACCCCGTGTGCGGCGCGCTTCGTCAGCGGCATGATGTACCACCGCGTCTGGTTCGGCGACACCTTCGCCGTCACGGCCGGGGCGGGCTTCATGGGCAACCCGAGTCGATACCTCGTCCTGGCCCCAACCGGCAACGCATCGGGCATTCCCCAGCCGGAGAGCACGCAAGGCATCCAGTACGTGCCGCCCACGAAGGGCTACGACTTCAACTTCGGCACGGATTTCAACGCATGGGACTACGAGTTCGGGATTCAATACATGCCCATCGAACAGCTCACGATCGACGTCGAGTTCAACCATCGACAGGCCGACGTGCCCTATTTCGCCGGCCACGGCGGAGTGACTTCGCCCGACGGCTACATCACGACGGCCACGCCGGCGGGCTGGAGGCCCGACCTCGTCAAGTCTGACGACCGGATCATCGCTGCGTGGCTGGTGCGCTTCTGAACGGCGCGATCTTCGGAGCATGACATGAAGACTTCAATGTTTGAGAAAGGGATTCCCATGGTGCCGCGTGCATGCGTCGTTTTCGGCCTACTCTTTGCCGGACTGCTGGTTGCTGCAGCTGGCTGCATGGGCGGGCTTACCGCTGACAATCTTTCCGAGGGAGATCGCTGCAATCCCCTGGACAGTCACAACGAGTGCGGCAGCGGATTGGTCTGCACGGGGCAGGCGTCGTCCCCGGCCATTCCGTCTTGCCCCGAGAACTACTGTTGCGCGGTGAACGGTAGTGGAGCGATAAGCAGCACGCATCCGAACTGCCAGCCCGGGTGCAACGGCGGCGCAGCCTCGATTTGCGCTGCCAACATGGATCCGGCTGCGTGCGCACTCGCCGGGATGCCGCTACCTGATGCAGGGGCCAGCGAGTGAGAAGGTGACGGACCGACCCGTGTCATGGGGGCTGGTCCAATTCTGGGTCAGCCCCCATTGGCGGGGGCGTCTTCACGCGAGTAACCCACCCTCGGTGCGTCAACGTGGCTGTCCGCCTTCCCGCATTCGGCGTGGTCCATGGGTATGTGCGGCTGCGCTGGCCTGTTTGACGGGCTGTTTTCTTTCGAAGTTGCTCCCTGACACCAGGACGGCTGCCGAGCATGCCCGAGAGGTCGCGGGTCGTTGCGGGGCTTTCTCCGAGGAGACCGTGCGCACCCTGGCCAGTCCCTCCGTTGTGGAAATGGTGGAGCCTGCTTATGCCTACGTTTCATCGGGTCCAACCGACCGGGAGCCGCGACTGCACGGTGCGCGCATCTCCTTGCGCCCGGTAGCCGGCTTGTCGCGCGAAACCATCCAACGAAGCCTCGAGTGTCATCAAGCCCACGTGGTGCTGGGTATGGCACCGATGCGCGACGAGGACCCCTACGTGCTGCCTGGGGCGTGGCTGGACCTGGACGTGAGCTCGGAAGGCGACGGTTTCGTGGTGGCGGTCCAGGCGAGCACAATCGACGATGCAAAGCGCGTTCTGCAGCGGGCGCGCCTTTTCGGGACCCCGAATCGCTGAAGAATGCATGCACTGCATTGTCGGTGGGACCAGATTCAGGCTGCGGCGGCGGCAAACGCAGTGCGAAGCCGCGCCCCTTCCGTTCTTACGCAGATATGGGCAGGCAGCAGCGGGATATGTAAATAAGCCATAAATTCGTACCATCGGTGCCCGCAGTCGCGTTGGTGGCGGGCGGTTCCAAAGCTAAAGTTGGGTGCATCCGATGTCGACCGAGGAGTTCATCGCCATTCACGACGACCAGAGGGTGACGCGCGTCTTTCCGGCGCGGCCTCGAGGACGAGACCGCGGCGACGCCCTTGCCGAGGCTCGCGTTCCGGGCAACGACCCTTTTCCCGCTGCCCGCGGGCCTGCGTTGTTCCGCGATCTGGGGTCACGGCTCGACGAGGCGTTCGAGCAGAAGCTGTTCGAGCCGTTCACTCGAATTCGCACCGTGGCCGCAGTGTTGATGGACGATCCCGGCAAACGGTATGCGGATCAGTCGAGCGCAATCGGCGAGGCTGCGGAGCATGCCGAGCAAAAGCTGCGCGAAATCCTCGACTTCATGCGGATAGCAGCGGGGGAGCTGCGCGTCGCGCGACGCAGAGTCGACTTGAAGGTTCTGTGCGAGCGAGTGGTGGATGCGATCCATAACGCACACGCCCACCGCCAGATGCTGTTCACTTCCGATTCGCGGCTCGAGGGCCAGTGGGACCCGGATCGGATGGCAACGCTTCTGACGAGCCTTGTCCTCAACGCTCTCCAGCATGGCCTACCGAGGCCCGCAGTTCGCATCGAGCTGCGGGGCACGCCGGACCATGTCGTGTTGCAAGTGTGGAACGCCGGGTCCATCGGCGATCCGGACCTGGCGCATCGGCTTTTCGAGCCGTTCGTCTGCGGCCGCGTACGGCAGGCTGGCACGCCGGAAGGGCTCGGGCTCGGGCTGTTTCTGGCCCGCGAGATCGCTTGGGCCCACGGCGGTCATATCGACGTTCAGAGCACCGAGAAGGACGGGACGACCTTTCGCGTGACGGTGCCCCGTTCGTGACGGTGTCGACGTGCCGGGCCCGATCAAGACCTGCGCGCTTCTCGGCGTCTCTTTGTGCGCCGCCGCCTGCTTGAGCGCGTCGGGCGCGCGACCACCACCGAGTGCAGCGGAGCTGAATGCGAGGGCGGATATCGAGGAGGCCACCGCCTCGACCGCACCGTCCGACGACGCAAAGTCTCTGCGGGAGTCGGCGGCCGCTCATCGAAGGGCAGCGGGAGCTCTTCTGGAGCGAGAGGCTGAGGTCTGCGCCGGCGTGGCAGAAGCCGACCGAGCGCATCCGCCCTTCCTGTTGCCCGTGGCGATCGACGCGGTTCGGCCGGCGATGGGAGAGAGGCGGCTGGTGAAATCCTTCGTGAAGGAGCTGCGCGGCGCCGAGTTGACGATCCGGGCGACCGCAGGGCTGACAAAGCAATGGCTGGCTCGCGAGGTGCGTTGTCACTTGGCCTGGCACGACGTCGTGGGACGTCGAGCGCATGAGCCGTTCGAGGACCCATTCTTGGTCGGAACACCCATGGTCTCATTCGACGAAGTCGAGATGGGGTTCGTCATCCGGATCGTCGGCAACGACAAAGCGGAGGGAAGCGAGATCCTCCGGCGTGCTTGGCTCGTCGCGACCTCGTCGGCCCCGCCTTTGCCAGTGCCTTGACTGCGAGTGGAGTCGGGGCGCTTCTATCGAAGCGACGCCAACCAACAGCGCCGACGGCGCGGTTGGCCTCGAGACCGCTCGCGATAGATGCGCCGGATCACCGACGTCGTTTGCGCAGTCCGCCGCCGAAGCGGGGCGGTAGATCCCAATAGATCACTATAAATGTGTCAGAATTCGTCAGTAGTGTTTCTTGTGGGTTTCCAATGACGAGTCAGGAGCTTACTTCAAATGCAAAGGCATCTTGCGTCATCTATTTACCGCCTTTTTATGCAGTCACGACATAGCTTCTCGCACGACTTCGAATGTTCGGCCCGTGCCGCCTCTGCTTCATGGCAATCATGTTCCCCATCGCCCTCACGATCTCAACTAGCGTCCGCGCGGAAATTCCGCCAAGCGTCGTCCTCCCGGCCAAATTGGGTCTTGACCAGGCGGTCGAGCTCGCGCGCTCGCGCGGACTCGACGTCCTCATCGCGGAAACGCGCGCACACGGCGCGGAGGGCGACGTGCGCGTGGCCGGGGCCGTTGCGAACCCGCTAGTTAGTGTCGGATTCGGGCGCGCGTTCAACTACGAGGCTCAATCTTCTGACCAGAGCAACAATCAATATAGCGCTGGACTCTCGGATCAGGCCGCTGCCTTCGATTCGCTCTCGGGCAAACGGAGCCTGCGGCTCGTCACGGCGCGCAACGCGCTCGCAGCCGCCAAGTTGGCACGTGAGGATGCCGTTCGAATACTCGAGTTTGAAGTCAAGCAGCAATACGCCGAGGTCGCGCAAACGATCGAGCTCGTCAAGTTCGCGCAAGAAGTCGTCGAGACCGCGACCCGCAGCCTGGACCTGAATCGACGTCGGTACCCGCAGGTCATCGATGACGGGACCCTCGCTCGGATCGAAACGCAGAAGCTCGAGGCCGACCAGGCGCTCGACCAGGCGGTGGAGGGACTGCGAACTGCCCGCGTGGGGCTCGGCTTCTTGCTCGGCGTTCGGGGCGAGGTTCCTGACTTCGACGTCGACGCCGGCACGCTCGACTTCCGCGTACCCGTAGCCCTCGGGGCGGCATCCGAGCGAGACCTCTTGCGTCTCGCCGTCGATCACCGCCCGGATCTCCGGCAGTACGGGTATGAGCGCGCGCGCGCATCGGCGGCAGTCGACCTCGCCAAGCGCCAGCGCTTTCCGGACGTCACCCTTTCGGCGCAGTACACCCAGACCGGGACGGGCCAGAGCGCCATTCAGCCGCCCACCCTAAGCTTCGCGGTGACGGCGCCTTTGCCGCTTTTTTATCAGCAGCAGGGCGAGATTCAAAAGGCCGAAGCCGACTACGATGAGCAATCCCTGACCCAAGCCAAGGTGACGGCGAGGGTGGCGGCGGAGGTCGGAACGGCCTTCGCCGGGTTCACCGCGGCGAGGCGCCTCGTCGAGCGCATGCGTGGGGGCCTTCTCGCCAGCGCCAAACGAGCGCGCGACATCACTGAAGTGCAATTCAAGGCCGGTGCCGGCACGCTCATCGACTTTCTGGACGCACAGCGCACCTACGTCGCAACGAACGTCGAGTACCTGCAAGACCTCACCACGTATTGGACCGCCGTGTTTCAGCTGGAGCAAGCGGTCGGGATGGAGCTCCCATGAATCGCCGTACGCATCGTGTTCTCGCGGAAAGCGCGGCCGCGCTCTCGCTGGCCGCAATCTGCGCCGCCATCCCGGCGTGCCAGCGCTCGTCGCAGGCCGCGCAAACGCCGGCACCGCAGCCGCCCGCCGGCGAGGTCTGGCTGACCGCAGACCAGGTTAAGGATGCGAAGATCGCGGTCGAGGCGGTGGAAGAGCGGGCGGTCGACGACACGATTCTCACCAGCGGGCGCATCGCGTTCGATGACGGGCAGGTCGGGCATGTCTTTCCGGCGGTGACCGGCCGGGTGGCGCGGATCGTCGCGCAGCTCGGCGAGCACGTGAAAAAGGGTCAACCGCTCGCGACGATCGAGTCGCCCGATATCGGCAACGCCGTCAGCGACCAGCACAAGGCAGAGGCCGATCTCATCGCCGCCGAGCACGACCACAAGAGGCAGCAGTCGCTATTCGAGCAACATGCGACGTCGCAGGCGTCGCTCGAGCAGTCGGAGGACAACTGGCGCAAGGCCCGTGCGGAGCTCGAGCGCGCGCGGCAGAAGGCGTACCTCCTTCGCGCCAGCGACGTGGACGCAGTGACCCAAACGTACACGCTCAGGTCTCCGATCGAAGGCGAAGTGCTCATGCGCAATGTGTCGCCCGGAGTCGAGGTGCAAGGCCAGTATGGCGGCGGCCAAGCTGTCGAGCTCTTCACGATCGGCGAGATCGATCGTGTGTGGGTGATGGCGGACCTCTATGAAATGGACTTGGCGCGCGTCCACGTCGGCTCACCTGCGACGGTGACCGTAATCGCCTATCCGAACCGGATCTTTGAGGGGACCGTCGACTGGGTGAGCGGGATGCTCGATCCCACGACGCGCACGGCCAAAGTGCGATTTCGTCTCGAGAACGCAGACCGGTTGCTCAAGCCCGAGATGTACGCGACGGCCCGGATCTCGGTCGACCAAAAGACGGCCCTCGCGATTCCACGGGCCGCCCTTTTGCGACTCGGCGATTACCGAGTCGTCTTCGTCCAGGTAGGCCGTTCGGACGGGTTCGCAAAGTTCGCTCGCCTTCCGGTCGACGTGGACGAAGGGGAATCGAGCCCCTGGATCGAAGTCAAACACGGCCTCGATGTCGGCCAAGCCATCGTGACGTCCGGCGCCGTCTTGCTCTCCCAAAAGTTGTAACGAGAGCGGCCTCTCGAGACGTGCTTCCATTGCCATGATCCAGCGAATCGTCGCCGGCGCGCTGCGCATGCCGCTGGTCGTCTTCGTGACGGCTTTGCTCCTCGTCGCGCTCGGCCTCGCGGCGTACAAGCAGCTCGACGTCGAGGCGTACCCGAACCCCGTGCCACCGATGGTCGAGGTGATTACGCAACCCGATGGGTGGAGCGCGGAGGAGACCGAGCGGTACGTCACGATCCCCCTGGAGATCGGCATGTCCGGCATGCCGGGGCTCGACCACATCCGGTCCCAATCTCTCTTCGGGTTGAGCGACGTGAAGTGCTACTTCGGATGGTCGACGGCGTACAGCGAGGCTCGGCAGGAGGTCATCAACCGCATTCAGTTCGTGCCGCTGCCCGCAGGCGTACAGGCGAGTCTGTCGCCGTGGAATGCGATTGGCGAGATCTTCCGGTATCGCGTCGTCGGCCGGGGCTACTCGCTGCGCGACCTGAAGACGGCCGAAGACTGGATCCTCGAGCGGCAGTTCAAGCAAGTACCCGGCGTCATCGACGTCGTGAGCTACGGGGGTGAAACGAAGCAATTCCACGTCGAGGTCGACCCGTACCGCTTGCGCGGGCACGGCCTTTCGCTCAGCGCCGTTCTCTCCGCGCTACAGAACTCGAATCAAAACGTCGGCGGACAACGCCTAGTGATGGGTGAGCAGTCGTACGATGTCCGCGGCATCGGGTTGCTCGGGGCGCGTGCGCCGCAAGTGCCAGCCGAAGGCGATATCGAGAACATCGTGGTGGTCGAACAGAAAGGGACGCCCGTTCGCGTCAAAGACATCGCCGATGTCGAGAGCGGGCACGCCCCCCGGCTCGGCATCGTCGGCCACGACGACGATCCCGACGTCGTGCAAGGGATCGTCCTCATGCGCTACGGCGGGGAAACGCAGCCGACCCTCGAGGCGCTGCACTCGAAAGTGGCCTCCATCCGCGACAACCACATCTTGCCGCCGGGCATGGACATCGCGCCTTACTACGACCGCGGCGCGCTCGTGCAGGTCACCACCCACACCGTGATGGAAAACCTCCTCGTCGGCATGGGCCTGGTCACGGGGGTCTTGCTCGTTTTCTTGGGCAACGCGCGTGCGGCGATCATCACCGCAGTGAACATTCCCCTTGCACTCCTCATCGCCTTCTGCGGACTGGTTGGGACGCACACTTCGGCCAACCTGATCTCTCTCGGGGCCGTCGACTTTGGAATCGTCGTCGACTCGACAGTGATCATGATGGAAAGCATCTTCCTTCATCTGGGTGCCCATGGGAAAGGCACGATGTCGGAGCGAATTCTCCACGGTGCGCGCGAGGTGGCGACGCCGATCACGTTCTCGACGCTCATCATCGGGGTCGCGTTTTTACCCCTGTTCACGATGACCGGCGTGTCGGGGGTCATCTTCGGCCCGATGGCAAGGACGTATTCTTTCGCGATCGGTGGCGCTATTTGCCTCGCCCTGACGCTGACACCCGTCCTGGCCTCGAAGGTCATCCCCGCAAAGAGCGAGGAGTCCGAAGGCCTTGCCATGAGGGCCCTCGCCCGGGTCTACCGTCCCCTGTTCGCAGTCGCCGTCAGGCACGCCAAGGTGGGGGCACTCCTTGCGCTCGTGCCGATCGTTGCCGTCGTCGCGCTCTTCCCGCTGCTGGGCCGCGAGTTCATGCCAAAGCTCGAGGAAGGGAACTTCTGGATTCGTGCCACCCTCCCAATGTCGATATCCCTCGACCAATCGGCCAAGTACGTAGGCCGGATGCGCGCCATCCTTCGCGGCTGTCCCACGGAGCCGGGCGCAGAATGCGACGAAGCCCACCGAAAGCACCCGGAGATCACCACTGTGGTCTCGCAGCTGGGGCGGCCGGACGACGGAACCGATCCGTCTGGGTTTTACAACATCGAGCTCTTCGCCCCGCTGAAGCCGGTGGACGAGTGGCCGCGCGGAACGACGAAAGAGGGCCTGACCGAGCGCCTGCACACGGAGCTCGCAGAGGCGTTTCCGGGCGTCGTCTTCAATTTTTCACAGATGATCAGCGACAACGTCGAGGAGGCGGTCAGCGGAGTCAAAGGCGAAAACTCGGTGAAGGTCTTTGGAAACGCAATCGAAAGTAACGAAAAGATTGCTGGCGCGATCGTCGACGTGATGGGCCGTGTGCCCGGGGTGCAGGACCTCGGCACTTTTCAGTCGCTCGGGCAGCCGAGCATCCGAATCGCCCCCAAACGCGAGGTTTGCGCGCGTTACGGCCTGAACACGGGGGACGTCGACGGCGTCATTCAGGCGGCCATCGGTGGACAGGCCGTCGTTCAGGTATTCGAAGGCGAGAAGCATTTCGACATGACGGTGCGCTGGAAGCCCGAGTACCGGACGAGCCTCGAGGCGATTCGCGAGATCACCGTGTCGACTCCGGACGGCGCGCAGGTGCCGCTCGGGCAGCTGGCAGACATCCGCATAGCGGACGGCCCTGCGATCATTTACCGAGAGGACGCCGTTCGGTACTCCCCGGTCAAGTTCAGCGTCCGCGGGCGAGACCTCGCGAGCACGATCGGCGAGGCTCGAGCGCTGATCGACGCGGAGATACCGCGCTGCGACCGCGCGCTGCTCGGATCTCCAAAGGTGTGCCGTCCGTACGATGCGCGCCTGGAGTGGGGAGGGGAGATCAACGAGCTGCACGAGGCGGAGGAGAGGCTTGCAGTCATCATTCCGGTCACTTTTCTACTCATCATGTTTCTAACGTACGGCGCGGTTAAGAACTGGGTCGACACGGTCTTGGTGCTTACCAACATTCCGGTCGCATGCACCGGCGGGGTCGTCGCGTTGCTCCTCACGGGAGTGAATTTTTCGGTCTCCGCTGCCATGGGCTTCATCTCGATCTTCGGTATCGCAATCCAGGATGCGATTCTGGTCGTGACGTACTTTCAGCGACTTCGGGAAACGGAGGGATACTCGATCGAGCAGGCCGCCAGGGAGGCCGCCGAGAAGCGTTTGCGTCCTTGCCTGATGACCACGCTCGTCGCGATGATTGGCCTTCTGCCGGCGGCGGTCTCGAACGGCATCGGTGCGCAGACCCAGAAACCACTTGCGATCGTGGTCATCGGCGGCGCCATGATGCTGGCAGTGGTCGCGCGTATGGTGCAGCCACCGCTCCTCGTCGTTGCCCACCGATGGTCGGAGGGGCGAGGGCGACGCGGCCGAGACGGATCGGCGCTCGGCTGGGCTTAGCTGGGACTGGCTCTTTAGCGGACATTTAGAATGCAGTGTCTAGACTTGGGCTGTTCGCCAAGACCGCCGCCTGCATGAGCCAGGTTCTCAGCAGTGGCCGAGGAGCAGCAGCTATGAGCCTCGTCGGGACTTCCAACGTCACTTCCTCCCGTGACGACCTCCGGTCGAGCGCGTCCCACTCCAAGCCTGCAGACGCCCTCGGCGCCGTCATCGTGCTCGCGCAGCTTCTCGTGCTCGACCTGTGTGCAACGCGGACCGCGGCCGACCTGCTGACAAGATCCATGAGCGTCGAAGGCGGCATCGCGCTGGCACTCGCCCTCATCCTTGCGGTGACGCTCGCGCGAAGACTGTTCCGCGCGCGGCGGCGATTCGCCAAGCACCCGAACGGCAACGTCTGACCCAAGACGCGGGCGCTTGGCTATGGGTAAAACCGCTCCCCCTTCCTCGCCATATGCACCAAGAGGGGCGCCGGCCTCCAGCGCTCGCCGAAACGGTCCGCGTACCCTTGCACGCGTCGAAGGGCGTCGGCTGCGCCGATCGTGTCGACGTACCGAAAGGGGCCTCCCCGGAAAGGAGGGAACCCGAGGCCCAGGACCGCGCCCACGTCGCCGTCGCGCGGGCAGCGGATGATTCCTTCTCCGAAGCAGCGCACCGCCTCGTTGATCATCGAGAGGGCGCATCGCATCTGGATCTCCTCGACCGGAAGGGTCGTCGTCGGCCGGACGCCGAGGAGCGTGTAAACGCTGGCGTCCACCGCGCCGGCCGCCGCGCTGTCCCGTGGTCGCTCGTCGTAACGATAGAGACCGCGTCGATTCTTGCGCCCGTGGCGCTCGTCGCCGGCGAGCGTCGTGATCGCCCGCGGCGGTGTCATGCGCTCGCCAAACGCCTCGTGCAAGAGCTGCGCGACACGCGCCGCCACGTCGATTCCGACCTCGTCGAGCATTCGCAGCGGCCCGACCGGGAACCCCCAGTCGCTCATCGCGTCGTCGATCGCGTCCACCGGCAACCCCTCGGCGAGAAGCTGCGCGGCCTCGTGCACGAGGGGCGCGAGAATTCGGGTCGTGTAGAAGCCGGGCGCGTCTTTGACCACGATGAC
This sequence comes from uncultured Polyangiaceae bacterium, assembly GCA_964531095.1. GTDB lineage: Bacteria > Myxococcota_A > Polyangia > Polyangiales > Polyangiaceae > Palsa-1150. The sequence continues at coordinate 44,672 of CAZHED010000042.1, forward strand.
CGTCTTCTGCTGCCGCTTGCCCACGGCGACCGCCGTCGCGACCGCCCAATCGTCCGTCTTGTCGGCGCGCACGACCTCGAGAAGGGGCATCTTCGCCACCGGGCTGAAAAAGTGCATCCCGAGCACTCGCTCGGGCCGCCTGGCCGCCTGCACGATCGTCGCGATGGGGATCGACGACGTGCTCGAGGCAAGCACGCAGGTGTCCGCCACCAGCGCCTCCACCTCGCGCATGACGGTCCTCTTGAGCGCGACGTTCTCGAAGACGGCTTCGACCACCAGGTCCGCGTGGCGGAACCCCGAATAGTCGGTCGTCGGCGAGAGCCGCGCGAAGACGTGACCGCGCTCGAGCGCGCTCGCCTTCCCGCGCGCGACCCGAGCGTCCAGAAGGTCGCTGACTGCCTCGAGCGCCCGGCCCGCCGACTCGTCGTCGCGCTCCTTCAGGCGCACGGACATACCGGCGACTACGGAAACGTAGGCGACGCCGCTCCCGACGAGACCGCCGCCGACGACGCCGACCCGCTCGACGTTGCGCGCGTCCGCCCCGTGTTTCCCTTCCTGGTGGCGGTCGCCGACCGGATCGTTCTTGAGCGCGTTCGTCGCGCAACGCAGCTCGATGAGCCGGTGCGCCGTCTCGCTGACCACGAGCTCTCCGAACGCCTTCGCCTCGAGCTCCGCCGCCGCCTCGAACCCGTCTCGGCAGAAGTGCTCGAGCACGTCGAGGGCCCGCTCCGACGCCGGATAGTGGCCGTGCGACTTGGCGCGCGAACGCTCCCGCGCGTTGGCGAACAGGAGCGCGCGCCCGAGCGGATTCTTCTCGAGCGCCAGTGCGACGACGTCGACTCGAGCGTCGCGCTTGCGGGGCAGGATGCCAACGAGGGACTTCGCCCGCCGCGCGGCCACGTCGAGAACGATCGGCCACGGACAGACTTCGTCGATGAGCCCCAGCGCACGACCCCGCGCGACGTTCCAATTCTTGCCGCTCAGCACGAGATCGATCGCATCTCGAACCCCGGCGCGTGCCGCGACGCGCAGCATCCCGTTCGCCGGAGGGATGAGGCCGAGACGCATGTCGGGAAAACCGAGGATCGTCGTCGGGTCATCGGCTGCGACCAGGGCGTGGCAGGCGAGGGCCAGCTCGAAGCCGGCGCCGAGAACCGCGCCTTGCACCGCTGCGACGACAGGCTTCCTCAGGTGCTCCAGCCGCTTCAGGAGCTGCGCCGCATCGCGCGCGAGCCGTTCGGCGTCGGTCGCAAACTTGATCGTCTTGAGCAGAGCGATGTCCGAGCCGAGGACGATGGCTTCTGCGATCGACCGCGGCGCGGCCCCGGTCGCGCTCCGCCCCTGGGCGACACCCGTCCACACGGAGGCGGAGATGCTCGCGTCTTGCTCGATGCGGTCGGCGGCAGCGGAGAGCTGCGCCGCGAAGCTCGGCGTGAGCGCGCCATATCCGCCGCGCGCGCAGTCGAGTCGAACGAACGCGATGCCGTCGCTCCGCACTTCGACGGCCACGTCCGCGACGCCGGCCGCGTCGAGCGGTGCGACGTGCGCGGCGCTCATGCGTCCGCCTCGAACACGACGGCCGCGCCGAGTCCCCCGGCCGCGCACGCCGTGGCGAGCCCGAGTCCCCCTCCCCGGCGCTTCAGCTCGTGAAGCACCGTCGTGACCATCCGCGCCCCCGTGGCGGCGAACGGATGCCCGATGGCGATCGATCCGCCGTGCACGTTGAAGCGGTCCATGTCGATCTCGCCAATCGCTTCGCCGCGCCCGAGGCGCTCTCGAGCGAACCGCTTCGATCCGAACATCTTCACGTTGCAGAGCACTTGCGCGGCGAACGCTTCGTGCATGTCGATCACCGTCAGGTCACCGAGCTTGATCCCCGCGGCATCGAGCGCCTTCGGCGTCGCGTACGACGGTCCCATGAGCATCCAACCGGCCGGGTCGAGCGCCGCGTACGCCCACGATCGCAGGTAACCGAGCGGCCGATAGCCGAGGGCCTTCGCCTTTCTCTCGGTCATGAGGAGAAGTGCGCTCGCGCCGTCGGTCAGCGGCGACGAGTTCGCGGCCGTGACCGTGCCGTAACTCGCGTCGAACGCCGGCTTGAGCTTCTCGTACGCTCCGAGCGTGGACCCCTGCCGCACGACGTTGTCGCGGACGACGGGTCGATCGAACGCGGGCGGTGGCAGAACGTGCATCACTTCGTCGGCGAAGACGCCACTCTCCCACGCCCTCGCCGCGCGAACGTGGCTCCGGTGCGCGAAGGCGTCCTGCTCGGCGCGACCGATTCCTGCCTCTTGGGCCATCTTCTCCGCGCTCTCTCCCATGAGCAGGCCAGTCGACGGCTCCCGCGCCGCGGGTGGAACGGGGACCAAATCGGCCAGCGAGAGGTTCGAGAGCGCCCTCAGCTTCGCGGAGAGCCCCTTGGCCTTGCTCGCCTCGGCGAGAGCTCGTGCCATGGGCTTGGTGACGGTGATCGGAACGTCGCTGGCACTGTCCGCGCCGCCGACGATCGCGACCGAGCACTGCCCCGCGAGCATCGCCTCGGCGGCGCTGGTCATCGCCTGGAAGCTCGTGGCGCACGCGCGGCTGACACTGAATGCCTCGATGGTCTTCGGCATGTCCGTGCCGAGCACGATTTCGCGCGCGATGTTCGGCGCGTCGATGCTGGGAGTGACCTGCCCATAGACGACCCGGTCGACCTCGCGTCCGTGCAGGTCAGCGCGCGCCAGGAGCTCGGCCACCACCAGCTTGGCGAGATCGAGCGCGGTGACGCGCGCGTAATCGGTTCCGCGTTTCGCGAAGGGCGTGCGCAGGCCGCGCACGATTGCAATGCGCTCGCGCCCTCGGGCCACGTCGGATCCACGGCCGCTGGCCGTCACCCTGCTGGGGACCATGTTGCGCAATCCATGCACGTACCGCTTGGGGGTCGAGAGGAGCGTCGATAGGTGTGAACCTGGTGACGCACAGTGTCAACCGAACGCGTCCGCTCGAGCTGTGCTAAGCCGCGAAGTCCGAAAGGAACGCGAGTCCAATGCCCGACTTGAGCGAAGCCCTCACCGCGGATTCCAAAAAGAGCGCCGTCGTCGATGACTGCATGGGTCTCGTCGACGCCGAAGTGGCCGACAAGGGGGGACTCACGGGGCTCGCGATCAAAGCGGGCTACAAGGCCGTGCAAGGAGTGAAGCCGGGGTTCGTGCGCCAGGCGGTGAGCGACCTCCTGCCCGAGTTCGCGCGCGTGCTCGACCCTTTGTATCAAGAGGCAAAAGCCCAGGGTCATGGCGTGCGCGACCATTTCAATGCCAATGCTCCGCGTGTCGCGGACGCGCTCCTGTCGATTACGGACGAGAAGGCGAAGCGCGCGAAGAGCGCCATGGTCAAAGGCACCTACGACAAGCTCCGGGGCAGCGCGAAGAAGAATGTCGAAGCGGCGGTCCCCCGCCTCGCCGCGATCATCGACAAGCACGCGCCGTGAGCTTTCGCGACTCGGTGGTCGTGTCGACCGACTGGCTCGCCGCGAACCTCGGCGCCCCAGGGCTGCGAATCGTCGACATCCGTGGGAAGGTTCAACCGCCTGGGACCCAACCGCGGTACCTGCCGAAGCGAGCGGACTACGAGGCCGCGCACGTGCCCGGGGCGGTCTTCGTCGATTGGACGCGCGACATCGTCGATCCGCTCGACCCGATTCCGGTGCAGGTCGCCAAGCCCGACGCGTTCGCCGCGAAGATGGGCGAGCTCGGGATCGGTGACGACACGATGGTGGTGGCGTACGACGACTACGATCATATCTTCGCAGGACGACTTTCGTGGGCGCTGCGGTACTACGGTCACGATGCGGTGCGTGTCCTCGACGGGGGCTGGTCGCGATGGCTGGCCGAGAACCGTCCGACTACGCAAGACGTCGCGACCCCTGCCCCGGCGCGCTTCACGTCGCGCACTCGTCCGGGCCTTCGCAGAACGGCCGACGAAGTGGCGCAATCGCTCGGCAAGCGTGACGTCCTTCTCGTCGACGCGCGAGCTCCGGAGCAGTACAGCGGGGCGGTGAGCACCGCGGCGCGCGCGGGGCACATCCCGGGCGCTCGGAACGTGCCCTACGCGCGGTTGGTCGACGCGGCGACGGGTACGTTCTTGCCGGATGACGAGCTCGCGCGCGTCTTCGCCGAGGGGGGCGTCGACGTCGCCCATCTGCCGGCGCAGATCGTCGTCTATTGCAATGGCGGGGTGTCGTGCACCGTGCCGCTCCAAGCGCTGCGCATGCTGGGCCGCGACGACGTCGCCGTGTACGACGGTTCCTGGAACGAGTGGGGGAACGTGCCCCGCGAGCCCGGCAAGTGAAGGGGCTCGCGATCGTCGATGTCGTACCCGGCGCGAGCAACGGCCGTCCGAGTCGCCATCGCACGCGTCGCCGACACGCCCCGCCGACGTCGTCTCGCGCCGGCCGCGAATGAGATCGCGCGACATCGGCCCGAAGCCTCGGCGAAACCGGCTCTGGGCCAAACTGTCCACGAGGAGGTGGCCGTCATGGCGACCGGGGACGTGCTTGCCTTGGGTCTCTCGATCCCACTGCTGATGGCCATCAGCTTTCTGTACGACGCGCTGGTCCTGCGGTGGAGCGAGCGAAAGAAGCTCGGCGCTGGGGCGAATCGAGCGTCGCGAGCAAACGCGGTCGCCAGCACCTCACGCGAACTTGACGACGATGGCGGGAGGGAGGCCCATCTCGACGGCGATGCCGCGCGGCCTCATCCCGACGATGTGGAGCCCATTTTGCAGCTTGTAAGCGGCAAAGAGGGCGCGAAGTAGAGCGACGGTGACCTTTGCGTCTTTGTGCGCCGCGATGACGGCGTCGACGCGCTCTTCCGAGATATCCGGTCGGGTCGTGAAAGTCGCAACGACCTTTGGACCGAGTGCCACTTCGACGGCGACCTCGCTGAGCGTGTATCCGGCCTCTTGCAAGGCCGGCAGATGGTGGTTGAGGTCGTCGACCAGGTCTTTGACGGCCGACAGGGCTGCATCTTTGATGTCGACGATCTTGCCGACGACGAGGTCGCGGACGCCACCGACTCGGACGGCCGTGTGATCGCGAGCTTCGGCCACGAGGGTGGCTGCTTCGTCGGCTCGGATCGCGGCCTTCTCGCCGAGCTCGGCGGTTGCCGCAGCGACGCGCCCCGTGACGTCGAGCGCCGTCTGCGTGGCCTGCTCGGCGACTTTCTTGGCGGTCTGAAAGGGATCGAAGCCCGGAGCCATCGGCTGCGCGAGCCTACCAGACTCGAGAGGAGGAGAAGCAAAGGAACCGGGCCACGCCGGAGGGAGCGGATCCATCCAATGGCGATTCAGACCCGACGAGGCGCGCTCGAGACGTCTCGAACCGTGCTCCGTATGGGACGGGATGCACCCGCGCGCCTCCGGGCCGCGACCGAGATCACCAAGGACGCGGCCCCGAGCTTCCGGATCTCGCTCCGTGGCGGACGGGAGGCGGCGAGGAGCCTCCGACCCGCGATCCGGAGGGCAAGAAGCGCGGTCGTGAGCGTCAGAACCGCGATTCAGAGCCTCCGGCTCGCGAAGGAGAGCAAATGGATCGAGGTCCTGAGCCTCTCAATCGCGATTCGGAGCGGATGGATCGAGGTCCTGAGCCTCTCAATCGCGGTCCAGAGCGGATGGATCGAAGTCTTGAGCCTCTCAATCGCGATCCAGAGCGGATG
>CAZHED010000043.1:0-46702 GCA_964531095.1 uncultured Polyangiaceae bacterium
GCGTTCGGGGCCGCCGTACCGATCGCGTCGAGGAGCTCGATTCCGCCCATCCGCGGCATCTTGAGATCGCTGATGATGAGGTCGTAGTGCGCGTTGCTGAGCTCTTCGAGCGCGGCCGTGCCGTCTTCGGCGGTCCGCACGATGTAGCCTTCCATGCCGAGAAAGTCGGCAAGGATGTCGCGGATGAACTTCTCATCGTCGACGATGAGAACGCGGGGCCGCTCGTCGGGAGAAAAGGAAGTCGACATGCGAGGGCGATCGGCCGCAATACTACCAGAAGCGCCGCACCTTGCGCCGCACCCGCCCGCGTGAAACGTTCGGCCGGGCGATGGCGGCAAAGCGCATCCCGCGTTGGTTTGGGTGGTCCGGGGCGTCGCGTGGGCCCGCCGGGCTGCCGCGCCGGCGCCCGCGGTCGACCCGTTCTTCGCGCGCGGCCGCGGTGCTGGGCGGATACGCGGCCGTCGGAGGGCTGTCGGCAGGGATTGCCATCGCGCTCGGCTTCGACCCGATAGCGTGCGACGGGTGGTTGCACACACCGGCTCTCGTATCGGTGCTCCTCAGTCTGGGCGCCGGCGTATGCCTCGGGGCGATCACCATCGGCGCCACCCGCGCCCTGGTCCGTCGCGCGAGGTGGGCGCGCGCGCTCCATGCGGCGCTTCGTCCCGCCGTCCACGGAGCCGGAGACGGCACCCTCCTCGCGCTCGCCATCGCCAGCGGGACGGGCGAGGAGCTCTTGTTTCGGGGGCTGCTCGTTCCCACCGTCGGCGTTCTCGTGTCTTCGCTCGTCTTCGGCGTGCTCCACCAGATTCGGGGGCCCGGCAGGTGGGGATGGATCGCGTGGGCGACGATCATGGGACTTCTCTTCGCCGTCGTCTTCGTCGCGACCGGCAGCCTAGTGGGTCCGCTGGTCGCACACGTCGCGATCAATCAAGCGAACATGCGGTTTTTGCGCGACAACGACCCCCGACCGCCGCATCGCTCCTTGGGGGGATTGTTGAATCGGTAGAGTCCGCACGGGCACGGGCACGGGGAGACTACGAGAGCCCGAGCACCCGCAAGTACGCGGCGCGCACTTCGTGGGTCACCGCGACGTAGCGCTCGAGCAGCGCCTCTTCCGCGCGCGCAGGCGGCAGGTCGTGCATTCCCATGCTGCGGGCGAGCGTCACCAGCCCTGGCGCTCCTTCTTCGATCAACGTCGCCGCGGTGCCGTGTGCGATCCGCAGGCGCTGCTCGAGGCGGCGCAGGAAGCGCCACCCCTCGCGGAGCGCGTCGGCGTCGAACGCCTCGAGGTAGCCGCCGGACTCGAGAGCCGCGAGCGCGGTCTCCGTCTCGGGGGTTCGAACGCGCCGGTCGCTTCCGTGACGCATTTGCAGGCACTGCGCCGCGAACTCGATGTCGACGAGCCCGCCGCGCCCGACCTTGAGATCGTAGCGTGCGGGCGGTCGCTCGTGTCCGAGCTCGCGTTCCATGCGCATGCGCAGGTGGTGCATCCGTTCGGCGGGGGGCGGGTCGCGCTCGTACGCCGCGCTGCTGGCAGCCTCGATCACCCTCGCGCCGAGCTGCGGGTCACCCGCGCACGCCCGTGCCTTGAGGAGCGCTTGATGCTCCCACGCTTCGGCGCGCTCGCTCTGGTAGCGCGCGAACGCCTCGAGCGACACGACCAGCAGGCCGTTCGATCCAGACGGACGCAGCCGCGTGTCCAGCTCGTAGCCCGGCCCCTCGCCGTGAGGCGCGCCGACGAGGCGCAGCACGCGCTGGGCGATCCGCGCGAAGCGTTCGGGCGCCTCGTCGTCGTCGGCCTCGTGGACGAACAGCAAGTCCAGATCGGAGCCATAGCCGATCTCGCGCCCGCCGAGCTTTCCCATGGCGATCAGCGACAGCCCGCGCGACGGGTCGAGGCCGCGCTCGCGCATGGCGAAGCGGCACGCGTGATCGAGCGTGGCATCGGCGAGCGCGGCGAGAGCCTGCGCGACCTCGCGTGTCTCGAGCTCGCCCGAGAGGTCCGCGAGACCGATCTCGAAGGTCACGCGCCGCTTCGTGCGGCGAAGCGCTCCGACGAACGCGTCGACGTCGTCCGCCTCCTCGCGAGTCAGCGCGCCCACTTCTTCGGCCACTTGCGCGTGCGCGACGGCCGGCGTCGGCACACCCCGCGCGTACACGACTCGATCGACGAGGTCCGGGTACGCGATGACCGCCTCGCCGAGAAATGCGCTGGCGCCGAGCAGCGAGCAGAGCGCGCGGACCAAGCGCGGCTCTTCGATGAGCGCCCGCACGTAGACCCCGGGGCTCGCCAGGTGGGCGAAGAACGAAGCGAGAAGACGCGCCGCCTGTTCGGGGTCCGCGGCGTCCGCCAATGCGTCGACGAGGCGGCGCGCAAAGGCGGGATCGCGGTCGCGCGTCGGGGCGCCCAGCGGGCGGTCGGGACGCGCCAGCGAGATGAGATGCCGTGGCAAGTCGGGAGAGGCTGCCGCGCCGAACCGAGCCACCGCCGCAGCCGCGACCGCCGTCTCGTCGAGGTCGTCCAGCGCGGCCCAGAGGCGCGCAAGGGAGGCGTCCGCGGGCGCCTCGCGACCGAGTGTCGCGAACCGCCGCGATACGCGCGCCCGGACCGCCGCGAGAGCGCGCCCGAGGGCGTTTTCGTCAGCGTAGCCGAGCGAACGGGCGATGCGTACGCGCAGGTCAAGGTCTGCCGGCAGCGCGTGGGTTTGCAGGCCCGTTGCGAACTGCACGCGGTGCTCGAGGCGGCGCAAGAGGAGGTAGCTCTCCGTGAGCTCGCCCTGCTCGCGCGCGCTGACGAAGCCGCAAGAGCGCAAGCGTCGCAATGCGTCGAGGGTGTTCGCGCTGCGCACGCGAGGCTCGCGCCCTCCCCAAATGAGCTGGAGCGACTGCGCGAAGAACTCCACTTCGCGGATCCCTCCGGGACCGAGCTTCAAGTCGTCCGCCGCGCCGTCGCTGGCCTCTGCGCGCGCCCGAGCCAGAAGCGCGCCCATCTCGTCGGCCAGTCGGGGGTCGACGGCTCGGCGCCACACGAACGGCGCGAGGGCTTCGAGCAGCAGCTCGCCAAAGCGCTGGTCGCCCGCCACGGGTCGCGCCCGGACGAGCGCCGCGCGCTCCCACGTGCGCCCCCATGTCTCGTAGTAGCGCTCCGCCGCCGCGAGGGCGTTGACCAAGGCTCCGCGCGTTCCCTCGGGGCGCAGGCGCAGGTCGATCCGCCATACCTGGCCGTCGTCGGTGGACTCGTCGAGCGTCGCCACGAACCGCTGGGCGACCCGCGTGAAATACTCGTGCAACGTACAGTCGCCCGCGGCTCCGTCGTCGGTCTCGTAAAAGAGCATCAGGTCGATGTCGCTCCCCGCGTTGAGCTCGCGGCCGCCGAGCTTTCCCATCCCGATGACGACCACCGCGCACGGCTCGCCCTTCGCCGTGAGCGCGGCGCCGAAGCGTGCCCCGGCCCAAGCGAGCGCCTCTCCCAGTGCGAGCTCACAGCAGACGTCCGCGAGGTCCGCGAGCTCGCGTGCGGTGACATCGATGTCGTGCCCGGGAAGGGCCAAGAGCTCGCGCGCGGCGATGCGCAGCTTCTCTCGGGTCGCGAAGCGGCGCAGTCCCCGGCGCACCCGCGCGGGATCGCGTTCGTCACCCACCGCGGCCAGGGCCAGGCGACGGTACGCGCGTGCGTCGCGCGCGTGACGCACGCCCCGCGCCACTGCGGCGAGGTCTTCGGGGAACGACTCGATGACGCTGGCGAGCGTCGGGTAGGCGACGCAAAGCATCGCCCCGAGCTCGACCACGTCGTCGCGCGGGGCCGCGTCGAGCCGACTCAATGCCGCGTGGACGAGCTTGCGGGCGGCGCCGGCCGCGAGCGGAGCGATGGCCTCGGCGCGCACGCCTCGCAGCGTACTCTGGTTACGCCGGACCGCCCACGCGTCACGGCAAGTCGAACACGAGCACCTCCGACCCCTCGCCGGCGGCCCGGCCCTCGGCGCCGTGCTCTTCTCCGAGGCCCTCGATCGTGATCGCCCCAGCATCGCTCGCCGAGGCGCCGTCCCCTGCCTTCAGCTCGATCCCGTCCGCACGCACCCGCCCGCGCGCGACGTGAATCCACGCGTGCCTTCCCGCGTTCACGCGATGCTCGACTTTTTCCCCCGCCTCGAGCACCGCTGCGTACACAGCGGCGTCCGCGTGGATGGTCACGCTGCTGTCCTTGCCGTCCGGTGATGCGATGAGCCGCAGTCGGGCGCGCTTGTCTTCCTTCGAGAACGTCTTCTGCTCGTAGCCGGGGTCGATTCTGCTCTTGTCGGGCGCAATCCAAATCTGCAAGAAGTGCACGTTGTCGGTCTTGGAGGCGTTGTATTCGCTGTGGAGAACGCCCGTTCCGGCGCTCATGCGCTGCACGTCGCCGGGGCGAATCACCGACCCGGTGCCCATCGAGTCTTTGTGCTCGAGCGCGCCGTCGAGCACGTACGACACGATCTCCATGTCGCGGTGCCCGTGCGTGCCGAACCCGCGGCCGGGCTGGACGCGATCTTCGTTGATGACGCGCAGCGTCCGGAACCCCATGTGCTTCGGATCGTAGTAGTCGGCGAACGAGAACGTGTGCCTGGTGTCGAGCCACCCATGGTCTTCGTGACCCCGATCCTCCGCGCGTCGAACAGTCAACATGGTGCCGAGCCTCCTTGTCAGGTATCGGCCACGCCCCCGGCAGGGCCGGCGAGTGGCACGTTGGACGGTCGATAGCAGCGCTTCGCCAAGAAGCCATGCGGGCGGTCTCCCCGAGCCGGCCGGGCCGGTCCGTGACGGCCGGAAAATGCGGGTTCGCCGCCGGTCGTAGTACACTCGAGACCGGATGAAGCCCAGGGGTGGTCGCTCCTCGCTGCAGACGTTCCACGCGATCCAGGCGTCGGACCTCGCGTCGGCCATGAACGAGGCGCTTCAGAAAGTGCGCATCCCGCCCGGGGATTACGCTCCCGAGCTGATGGCTCCGCAGGGCCCGTCGACCGCCGGGGGGGTCCAGGCCATGCAGCACCTGCGCTTGGTGGCCGGTCAAGCGGGCCTGCCCACGCTCGTCGTCGGCTATGCGAATCATGCTGAGGGGAAGGCGGAGCTTCGCACGTACGACTATGTGGGCGCGGTCTATCGGCAGCGCTATCACCGCGCGCTCGACCTCGACCGTGCGGCGTACGACGGCTTCATCGCATTTGCCAAGCAAGTCTTCACCGCACTTCATCTCGAGACGAGCTTCGTCGGGCCTCCCGCCGACCTGGGCGACGACACCCCGACGTCGCCGCACAGGAGGGGCCTGTCGACGACGCAGGTCGTCGTCTTCGGCGTCGCCCTTCTGGCCGCGTGCGTCTTGGGGGCGTGGGCGATCTTCGTCCGGAAATGACCTGGACAGGGGTTCGTCGCCCGGTGCCGAGCTACGCGGAAGACCGCCGCATCGTCATGACGCTCGACGCCGGTGGGACGAGCTTTCGCTTCGCCGCGATACGAGGGACTCGACCCGTGACCGAGGTCGTCGTGGCACCTTCGAACGCCGACGACTTGACGCGCTGCCTCGCGACCCTCGCCGAAGGCTTCGCGCGAATCAGGCAACGATGCCCGGAAGCGCCGGTGGCGATCAGCTTCGCCTTCCCCGGTCCGGCAGACTACCCGAGCGGCATCATCGGTGACTTGCCGAACCTTCCCGCGTTTCGCGGCGGGGTGGCCCTCGGCCCGATGCTCGAAGAACAGTTTGGCATTCCGGTCTTCATCAACAACGACGGCAATCTGTTCGCCTACGGCGAAGCCTTGGCCGGATTTCTACCGTACGTGAACGGCCTTCTCGCGGAGGCCGGCAGCCCCAAGCGATTCGCCACCATCCTTGGCGTGACGCTCGGCACCGGCTTCGGGGGCGGTATCGTTTTCGAAGGCGGGATTCACGTCGGCGACAACTCGCTGGCCGGCGAAGTCTGGTTGCTGCGAAGCAAGTTGAATCCCGAGACGAACGCCGAAGAGGGCGCCTCGATCCGCGCCGTGCGGCGCGTGTACGCGGAGGAGGCAGGCGTTCTCGTCGACGACGCGCCCGACCCGAAGGCGATCTTCGAGATCGGAATGGGCCGACGAGCCGGTCACCGAGCGGCCGCCGTCGAGGCCTTCCGGCGACTCGGTGAAGTCGTCGGGGACGCCATCGCGCAGGCCTCGACGCTCGTCGACGGGCTCGTCGTCATCGGTGGCGGCGTCTCGGGATCGTGGCCCCTTTTTTTGCCCTCGCTGGTGGACGAGATCAACGGCCTGTACACGGGGCCCGGGGGACGTCCCCTTCGTCGCTTGACCGCCGTGGCCTTCAACTTCGAGGATCCCGCCCAGCGCCAGAGATTCATCGAGGGCGACGCGCGCGAGATCGGAGTGCCCGGCACCAGCCGCCGTGTTCGATACGACCCCCTGCAGCGCATCGGTGTGGGCATGTCGCGCTTGGGCACGAGCGAGGCGATTGGCGTCGGCGCATATGCCGTTGCGCTCGACGAGCTCGATCGGTCCGTCGCGTCGCGCGTTTGAGGCCCGGCCGCGCCGTCAGTACGTATCCCGGATCGAGACCGCCGTGACGTTCACTTCGGGCGGCCCCTTCCAGTCCACCGTCACGACCTCGCCCGGCAAGAGATCGAAGTAGTTGTCCGAGAACATCCCGTCCGCCGCATCCGTCGCGAGTCGCACGTAGCGCGCGAGCTTGCTCGCTCGGACCCGGACCGACAGGCGACCGTCGGCACGAAGGGTCTCGAGCGCGAGCTCGGGCGCCGGCAGATCGAGGTTCTTGGTCGCCACGAAGTAGTGCAGGGCGCGGCTCAGGCGCACGGGTCCCTCGAACGCCTCCGCGACGAGCACGGTACGACTCGGTTCGGCGAGCCCCACAAGCTCCGGCACCGCGGCCGCGAAATACTCTTCGGACGCGTTTGCAGCGAGGGTCACGTCACTTTCTCTCCGCCACGCCTCTCGTCCGTCGAAGTCGACCACGCGAAGCACGAGGCGTATGGCCGCGGCCTCTCGCCGATCGGAGATCAGGTAGACGCGCACGACGCCGCCCTCGTCCGCCGCCGTCACCAAGACCGGCGCAAAGAAGCGGCGAGCGAAGTAGTGGAGCGCTTTCCAGCGCCCGAAGTAGTCGATGCCCGACCACGACGCCACCGGCCAGCAGTCGTCGAGCTGCCAGTACAGGCTGCCGGCGTTGTACGGCCAGCGGCGACGGTGCACCTCCGCCGCGTACTGGATGATCATCGCTTGCAGCACTTGGCTGACGTAGAGAAACGAGTCGAAGTCTTTCGGCGTGTGGAAGTCGCGCTCCATGTACGTGCGAATCAATTCGTTGCCGCGGGGGTGGCGCTGGTGCGCCAGCATCACCGGGGAGTCGATGCGCCAGTCCGCGGGTTCGGCGTAGCGGGCCACGGTGGCGCGCTCGGGAAAGGACTGAAAGCCGTACTCGCTCATGAAGCGCGACACGTTCTCTCCGTAGGCCGCGTACGGCTTTTCGGCGTGCCAGACGCCCCAATAGTGCATGTCGCCGAACCCGGGGGTATCCGGGACAACTCGGTCGTCGTTGGCGCTCGGCGAGCTTCGCGTATAGAAGCGCGCCGGGTCGTGCAGCGCGACGATCTGCGGCAAGAGATCGTGGAAGAGGCGCTTGTAGTCGCTCCACATGCGCTCCTGGGACGACTCCGAGAGGCCGAGCTTGCCCTGCCACCCCCACCGCGCCCACGCCACTTCGATCTCGTTGTTGCCGGCCCAGAGCGCCAAACACGCGTGGTTTCGAAGGCGCCGCACGTTCTCGATCGCCTCGTGCCGCACGTTCTCGACGAAGGCCTCATCGCCCGGATACATGCTGCAAGCGAACATGAAATCTTGCCAGACCAGGATTCCGAGCTCGTCGCACAGATCGTAGAAACGATCGTCCTCGTAGATGCCGCCCCCCCAAACCCGCAGCATGTTCATGTTCGCGTCGGCCGCCGAGCGCACGAGCCACCGATACCTCTCGTCGGTGACCCGGGACGGAAAGCTATCGGGCGGAATGTAGTTCGCCCCTTTCATGAACACCGGCGCGCCATTCACGCAGATTGTGAAGCTCTTGCCGGCGTCGTCGCTGCGGTGAACGACTTCCACCGTGCGAAGCCCGATGCGGACCCGACGGCCGTCGCGGTCCGCGTCTTCGACCGCGAGCCGGCATTCGACCTCGTAGAGGTGCGGAGCGCCCAGGCCGTTCGGCCACCAGCGGCGCGGCCGATCGATGGTCACTTGCGTCTCGAGCACGTTCGTCCCGGGCTGCAGTCGCGCTTCGATGTCGCCGAGCGCGGGTCCACCCGCCAACGCCAGAGTCAGGCGAGCGACGGCGCTCTGTGTCGCGACAACGGTCGCGGTAACTCGCAGCGCCGCCTTCTCGTCGGTGAGCGCGGTTTGCACGAACTGAACGTCGTCGATCCGCGCGTCGTCCCACGCTTCGAGCAACACCGGCCGCCAGATGCCGCTGGTCACCAGACGCGGCCCCCAGTCCCACCCGTAGTGGTAGGGCGCCTTGCGCGTGAACATACTGACCATCGGCAGCGCTTGATCGTTCGTTGCCGGGAGAACGTGATCGAGCCGGTCGTACGCCGCCTTGCCCTCGACGATCGGCGACCGAAACCGCACGACGAGCGTGTTTTCCCCCTTGCGAACGAGCGCCCTCGCGTCGACGCGCCACTCGCGGAACATGTTGCTCGCCGCGAGGATGGGAACGCCGTTGAGCGAAACGTCGGCGTAGGTGTCGATCCCCTTCCAAACCAGGTCGAGCCGTTGCCGCGGCCAGTCCGCGTCGCCGACTTCAAACGAGGTCCGGTACTCCCAGCCACATTTGTCGATCCATTGCTGGTCGGCTTCGCTCTGGCCCACGAAGGGATCGCCGATCTTCTCGGCTTCCAGCAGGTCCAGGTGAACGCATCCCGGGACCGTGGCCGGCATCCATTCGTCGACGCCCGCGCGCAGGGCGTTCGCGTTCGCGTCCGCGCCGGTGCCCGGCACTCGCCGGAAGGACCACGGGCCGCGAAGAGCGACCGACGTGCGCATCCATCTGCCCGCCGAAACCGTGCCTTCATCGTTCGTCATGGGCACCAGCCTGCCATCGCCCGTCGCCTTCATATCGTCCCGCGCCTTGCCTCGAGCTGCCGCCGAATCTCGGCCATTTTCGCCTCGGTGAGAGGAAAGCGCGACAAGGCGACAATGGCCACGACGAGGCCGACGACCGGAATGAAAGCCAAGAGAAAGCGGATCATGAACAGCGCATGCTCGGTCTGCGCCGGCCCGAGCTTCGCGTCGAAGCCCGTCCGAGAAAGGATCTCGCCGGACGCCAGCGCCCCGAGCGCCATCCCCACTTTCATGATCCACGATTTGCAAGCGGAGAACGCCCCCTCGCGTCGCTTCCCGGTGGAAAGCTCGTCGAAGTCCATGACGTCCGCGCCCATCGATCCGTCGAGCGTCCAGAAGCCGGCCCCGGTGAAGGCGATGAAGCCAGAGGCCAGCGGCTGGAGCCACGGTCGGTTCGGATCGTAGAACCACCAGGTGCCCACGAAGACGGCGATCGCGGTGAGCAAAGAAGACATCATCCCGCGAATCTTGCCGAACCGGCGCGCGATCGACGCGTACACGCGGACTCCTGCGAAACCGAGAATCATTCCGGCAATGCCCATGTAAAAATTCCAGTGCGCCCCAATCGCTATGTCGCCTTTGCACACGTAGTAAACGGTGTCGTAGTAGCCCAGGGTCCCGACCATGCTCAAGCCGACCGCTTGCGCGAGCACCATCAGAAGCTCCAGCCGAAACGGCCGGCAGCTCAGTGTTTTCCACAGCGTCTCGGTGATCGAGATCTTCTCCTGCTTCTGGGCCAGTTTGTCGTAGTACCGTTCGCGCACCAGGGCGAACACCACGACTCCGGCCACGATCATGATCGCGCCGAGGACGGCGCAGTACACCTGGGCGCCGAGAAGAACGTTCGGCTTGTCATTCGCGGCCGCGCGCCACGCTGCCGAAGACGTGAGCAGCGCTTTGACCCGATCGATCGTCGGAGTGCTCGACGCCCCCGCCCACACGGCCAGCGTCGTGAACTGGGCCGCGTAAAACATGGCGACCTCGGGAATCTTCTGCATCGTATAGCGGAACGAAAATACGCTCGTGCGCTCGTGATAATCCGGTGTGAGCTCGGCACCTAGACTCTGAAATGGCATATAGAAGCAGCTCATCACCGGTATGAAAACCGCCGACGACGCCAGCATGAACCAGAAGTAGCCCATGTCGCTCCATCCGGGCTTCACGAAGAACAGCAGCGGCAATCCGAGCCCGGCGAGCGTCGAGCCCACAAGGATGTAGGGCCGCCGCCGTCCGAACCGGGACCGTGTGTTGTCCGACAGCCATCCGAAGAGCGGGTCGGACGCGGCGTCGAAGAGGCGGTTCAAAAAGAGCGCTCGGGCCACCAGCGCAGGGGAGACGCCCAGGAAGATGTTGAAGACCTGGTAGGCCAGACCCGGATAGAGCCAATGGCCCCACATATCGTGGAACGACCCGAGGCCGTATCCGATTTTCTGCGATACGGGGACCCTGTCCTCGGCCTTGATCGGCGCGGTGATGCGGGAGCTCATGGGGCGGCGCGGGCGAGAGGTCCGCTCACTTACCAGCTCATCGCCGCTTTGATGACAGGCACGATCGTCTTGTTGGCTGCGGACGCCTGTTGAGCCACGCTCGGATGTCCGCCGCATCCGGTCCCGGCGACCTTGTCGACGATGGCGGCGTAGACGCGGACCCCGGCGTCGCCTGCGTCGGAGTAATAGGCAGCGGCGCCCTGAACCGCCGCCTGGTCGTCCTTGAGCTGCGTGTCACCCGGGTTGGGATAGTCGTTCCCGAGAATGGGGCTCGAGACGAGCACCACGGTCACGCCGGGGTAGTAGCCACTCAGCGTGTCGACGAACGAAGTGAGGCCGTGTTGAAATTCGTCCTGGGTCATCGGGGTACGCAGGCCGCCGTCGGCGTCTCCGATGCTCGAAAAGTCGTTCGTTCCCAGACCGATGACAACGACGTCCGGCGTCCACTGTTTGTAATCCCACATCGTCGTGCTCGACATGTCCTCGGGATAGAGATTGAGGTACACGTCGCGCATCGTTCGGGGGTCATAGGCGGTCCGGCTGTAGTAGTTGCGGAGCAGCCCCATGCCGCCGGCGCAGACGACGTGCCACTGCGCGTGAAGGGCCTTGGCAAGGACGACGCCGTACGCCTCCCCGCCGTTCTCGACTCCCTGCCCGTAGCCCGGGCCGCCGAGGCCGTTCTGGATGCATTCCGGGGCGCTCACCGACGTCGCTTCGACTCCGGCGCCGCATGTGATCGAATCGCCGATGATCTCGATCTTGCGTGTCGGCGGCGGATCCGGCGGCAGTATCTCGGCGAACTCGAACCCGCGAAATTCGGTGTAGCCGACATCAGCCTCCGTGCGCTTGAGGACCGTGACCGTATGATCGCCGCAGGCGAGAAGAGACTGACCCGTGCCGTCGCGAGGAGTGACGTCGTACGTAATCTGAAGCTGGACCGGAGTGAGCTTCGCCGGCGGCAGATCGTCGATGAAGATGTCGAAGAGATTGTAGCCGCCGCCGAGATTCTGATCGTTGATCTTCACGGCGACCGAGTCGCCTCGGAACTTCGCCGTGACGTAAACCGCCGACGCGGGAAACCTGGGCCTGAGCGGGTTGGTGCGGTCGATCCTGCCGAAGTACTGGATGTTCGGGTTGTCGGCCGTGTAGGTCTGAAGGCCGCCGTCGACACCCGGGTCGAAAGCGCACGACCCGTCGCCGGCGTCGCCGCCGCCATCCTGCGACGAGCTGTCGTTCGTCGGGGATGCGTCGGTCGGCGCCGACGTGTCCGAGACCGGTCCGCCATCGGCCGCCGGGCTCGCATTGGTCGAGCTGCAGTGGGCGCCGGCGAAGGCGAATACCCACGTTGCGGCCTGTGCGGTGCGCGCGTTCATTTTCTTCACCATGGATGAGGCTTCTCGCTCCGTTTTGGCCCCGTGTCAGGGGCAAACGATCGTGGCGCCGGCCCAGTCGGCGTGGTCCCATGCGGGGCCGTCGCCCGCGCCGGTCACAAGCAGCTTGAGGCGCCTCTTGCCGGTCAAGTCTAGAGTGGCGTGTTGGATCGGAGAGGCCGCCGTGACGACCAGGCTGTCGAAGAGAGGCTTGGTATCGCCATCCGCCCAGACTTGAAAGTCGACCGAGCCCTTGCCCGCGGTTTCGTCGTCGATCCCCACATCGGCGCTGAAGCTCGTGCAGACCTTTCCCAGTCGATAGATGATCATCGACCCGGAGGCGACGCCGAGCCCTTTGGCGTACTTGTTTCCGTGAAGCGAAAGCGTCTTCCCGTCCCCGGCCGCGCTGGCGCCGTTGCTCTCATCTCGCTCGACGGGTCCCTGACCGTTCGCGGCATAGGTCCATGCGACATCGCTCAAGAATGCGCTACCGACGGGAATCGGCGGCTCGGTGCCCGTGACTTTGAGCGCCACGACCGCGTGGCCCTCGACCGTCGCCGTATAACTGTCGACGAAGGGGCCGAGGTCGGAATGCTGCCATAGGTCTCGCACCGTTGCGGAGCCGCCGCTCAAGCCGACTTCGGCGAAGTGAGCGGTGATGCTCTGCGCGGCGTCGCCCGCATTGAGCAGCACCACGGCGCGTGCACCGCTCTCGTCGAGCGGCTTCGCCCACACCTCCGTGTCGGTGCTGACGAGATCTCCGTCGATTCGAACCGGCACGCCCTGCAGCCCCAGAGGGTCTTGGTCGATCGCGATGACCTCCGTGTTGGTCAATGTCTTCAGCGTGTTGTTCGTCATGCGGGTGAGGTCGTTGCCCGCAATGAGCGGTGAAGCCATCATGGCCCACATCGTGAAGTGGGCGCGGTCCTCCAGTGTGCTCATCCCGTTGCCCACTTCGAGCATGTCGGCGTCGTTCCATCCGTTCGGCCCAGCGTAGGCCGCGAGCCTTTCGTTCTTGGTCAAGATCGAGAGAATGGAACCCACGTTCGCCGCCGGGGAGGTCCAGTTCGGCGCGATATCGCTCGTGGTTCGCCACAGCTGGCCGGTGGTCAGGTCCCACTCGTCGAACTGCCAGCTGCAAATGCTGAGCACCATCGGTCGCTGGGTTGCGGCGATCGCGTCGCGCATCGCCTGGTACTGGGCCTGCATCGTGTCGGCCTGTGCGCTGCAGTTGTCGTATTTGACGTAGTCGACGCCCCACGAAGCGTAGGTGGTCGCGTCCTGCGATTCGTGGTCTTGCGAGCCGGCGCGCATCTGGCAGGTTTGTGTGCCCCGGTCCGAGTAGATCCCCAGCTTGAGGCCCTTTCCATGCACGTAGTCCGCGACGGGCTGCATGCCGGCATCGGAGAATCTCGGATCCACTTGAACCGTGCCGTCGGCCGCCCGATCGGGCAGTGCCCAGCAGTCGTCGATCGTCACGTACTGGTAACCGGCGTCCGCCATGCCGGTCGAGACCATTCGGTCGGCCGCGCTTTCGATGTCGGCCGCGGTGACGTCGCACGCGAACGCATTCCAGCTGTTCCAGCCCATGGGTGGGGTAGGGGCGATGCCCGGGGCGACCGGCAATGGGAAATCGTCGTCGACGATCGTGCGCCAGGCTCCGTCGGGGCCCCCGTCGCCCAACGCGTCGGGACCGGCGTCGGCCGCAACGCCGGACGGCGCCGCCTGACCGTCCGGGCCGTTTCCACCGGCGCTCGCCTTCGACGCGGGCGACGGGCTACACGCGGCAAGCGTGCCTGCCACGGAAGGCAGCAGGACAAGACGCAGCCCGAGGAATGACTTCATGTCCGTGGAGCCTATCTCGTCAGGCCGCTGCATGACCGGAACCGTCGGTCGGGCGAGAGAAGCCGCCAGGGACGTTGGGATCGCCAAGGGAAGAGTCCCCGCGGATTCGGCCCATGCAACTCACATCGGAGCGGCGCGAATGCAGATATTGTCGATGTGGAAGGTGGCGGTGGTCGGGTTCGGATGCGGGCACGTCGCGCCGGCCGCTACCCCGCACCCGCCCGTGTCGATGAAGAACCCGATTTCATCGATGCTCGAAGGGTCGAATCCAGTCTTCGTATTGACGGGATCAAAACCGTTCGTGACGTCGAACGTGTAGGTGAACCACTTGGTGGCGTCGTCGGTGATGTTCGCCCACGGGGCCTGGCCCCAGATGTAGCTGCCGCCGGTCTTGATGTAGATGACGATGCCCGCGGGCGCGCTCTTGTCGAAGGGATACCCGCCATCGTCGGTCAGCTCGAGCTTCGCCGTCAACGTGAGGACTTTGTTCGTCAGGTCCGGAATTGAAAAGTTCGTAGGAGCGACGTGATAATCCGCCTTCTGGTTATACCCAGTGAACGGAATCGTCACCATCATCGAACCCGGTGGATTCCCCACAGTCGGGTCGAGGGTCGGCGCGCCTTGAGCGGACAGATTGTTCGGGTCGAGGCCCATGTCGGCATCGAGGAAGGGATCTGCGGAAGTCTGATAGGTGTTGAACGCCCAGCCACCGAGCCCGCCGTCGTCGAACGTCCACAGGCAGGTGATCCCGGAGTCGGCAGCGGCCCCGGCGTCCGTGACCGACGCGCCCGAAGAACCGCCGCTACTGCTCCCGCCGGAGTCGCTGAGTCCACCGCTGCTGCTGCCGCCCGAGCTGGATCCCCCTGATCCGCCGCTGCTGCTACCGCCCCCGCCTCCGCTATCCACTTGATCGCTGGCGCCGGACGAGCACCCCGAGCCTGCGAGCAGGAGTAGTCCCAGCACCAAAATACACCCCATGCGCGCCCGCGGTTCGACTTGCAACACGTTGTCCTCCGACGTTTGATGCATCGCGAAAACTCTTCGAGCTCCCAAGACCTCGATGTGGCACGCCCTCGGCAAAGGCATTCGGTCGAGGTACTTAATCGGTTAAGTTTTGCCTTGCCACGTGCCGCTCGACTGGGTAATTGGCGTAGCCGCAAGTGAGGCGGCATGTCAAGAACCAAGGCCCCTGACCGCTCGCGTGATACCTCGCGTGATGAAGGGCCGCGCCCACGGCGTTGGCTCGGCTATGCCGCGCCCCGCATCGGCGTTTCGGCCTGGTGCGTTTCGGTCGTGGCGTGCGGCGGCAGCCAGCGGCTGCCCGCTGCCACGGATGGCGGGCAGGGCGATGGCACCGTCGAGCAAGTCCTCGGGCCGCACGATCCAGATCCCTGCAGCGCGGCCACGGCTTTCGACTTCCAGCCAATCGCCACGTTCGACAGCGTCAACGACGGCCTGGCGTCGAACACGGCCATCTACGTCTCGTACGACGGCACGGGGACCCTTTTCATGTGCGATTCGCCCGGGGTTCTGTGCGACCCGGCGTCCGAGCACCCCTACCTGACCGACCCGTTCTTGTGCGGCAACTGCGTCGATCCTGGCGACGTGGGCGACGGCGGCGCATCCTGCGTGGGCTGTTCGTGCGCCTCGGGGAACAACGGCGGGCAGGAGCTCTTGCCCCAAAAGCGCTGCGGAACCGATGGCTATGGCATGCACCTCCGAGCCAACGCCGGTGACGCCGGTCTCACGAAGTGGGGAATGAACGTAGGGTTCGATTTTCGACAGAACGCGGCGTGTGCCGGCCAGACAGACCCCGACGCGGGGACGGCGGACAACCCGTGCTACTTCGACGCCACGAGCTGGACGGGCGTCTCGTTCTGGGCCTGCTCGGGCTCTTGCGATGGCACCCCCACCCCCGCCGGAGCCAACGGACCGCCCGTCGCACTCGCCGCGGTGACCGACCTCAACAGCGCGGGAGAATTGGGTTCGGTCAACCCGGACAACGCCCAGGTTTGCGGCGATCCCCCGTGCGCAGCGGACATCGGTACCGGCGGCGGGAGCCCCGACAGCGGGACCCCATGCGATCCGTTCGGCAAGGCGATCCTCCTCGTCGACCATTGGCAGTTCTACGCGATTCCGTTCAGCGAGATGAGGCAGAAGGGGTACGGACTGCCGGAACCGTCGCTGCACAAGGAGCACTTGCTCGGCTTCAAGTTCAACCTCGGAAAAGGCAGCTGGGACGTGTGGCTCGACGACATCGCTTTCTACAGGCCAAAGGGTCCCTGATGCTCCTCTTTCGTCGCTTTCTCCCGGTGGTGGTCGTCGTCGCGTGCGTCTTCAGCACGACCGGGTGCCTGCGGCAGACGGCCGCACCGGCCGCGGCGGCGGGATCCGAGGAGCGCCGTGCGGGATCGACGGCGCAGGAAGAGGGCCCCGTTCAGGAGGCCGACCAGCCGAGCGCATCGTTCGTCCTCGACGGTGCACCGTTTTGCTTCGCCGGAACGAACAACTACTACCTCACGTACAAGTCCCACAAAATGGTGGACGACGTTCTCGGCGCCACGAAGAGCCTCGGGCTCAAAGTGATTCGTATCTGGGCGTATCTCGATCGCGGCTCGCTCGACGGTACGGTGCGCAACGTGGACGGCGCCGGCGAGAAGGGAGGCGTTTACTTCCAGTATTGGGATCCCGCCGCCAAGCGCCCTGCATACAACGACGGCCCCACGGGGCTCGAGCACCTCGACTACGTGCTCGACAAAGCCAAGCAGCTCGACTTGAAAGTCATGCTCGTCCTTACCAACAACTGGAAGGACTTCGGGGGGATGGACCAATACATCGTTTGGTACGGTCTCAAGGAGCACCATCAGTTCTACACCGATCCCACTGTAGTCCGCGCGTACGAGAGCTGGATCGATCACTTGGTCCATCGGAAAAACTCGATCAACGGCTCGCTTTACCGAGACGACCCGACGATCTTCGGATGGGAGCTCGCGAACGAGCCGAGGTGCATCAACGCCGGCAACTTCGACCACGCCTCGGCCTGTAGTCCGCCGGTCTTGGTCAAATGGGCGGACGAGACGTCCACATTCATCCGATCGATCGATCCGAACCACCTGATCTCCGTGGGCGACGAGGGATTCTTCGCGAACGGAACTTCATCCCACTACGACGGCGCCGACGGCGTCGACCACGTCGCCCTCCTCGCGGTGAAGCACATCGACTTCGGTACCTATCACCTCTATCCCGAGACGTGGGGGCATCGCACGAGCTGGGCGAGCAAGTGGATCGAGGATCACATCGAGGCGGCGCGATCGGCGGGGAAGCCGACATTGCTCGAGGAGTACGGCATCGTGGCGCGGCGGAACGCCGACGGCGTCATCACCGACGACGCTCGCCGCCGCAAGGCCTATTCCCGGTGGCATGACCTCGTGGGAAAGCGAGGCGGCAACGGCGCTCTCTTCTGGATGCTCGCCGGCATCGACGACGAAGGCGACGCCCAACACGGCATGTACCCCGACTACGACCACTTCGACCTCTACGCCACGGACGCCGTCGCGGGACTCGTCAAGGAATTCGCCTCGACGATCGCCACCGACGGCCAAGCGTGCAAGGTCTATCGACAGATCGTCCCAGCCGGCGCCACGCCCAAGAGCCCCTTCGTCAGGGCCTCCGCGCCGCCGAATCGGCCTCAAGCCCGAGCCTTCGGGGTACGTCCGCCGCTGACTTGAGAGCATCGAGAGCCATCCGAAAGCGAGCCCGCGCATGTCGACTTGCAACCCCCTTCTCGTTCGCCTTCTCGTTGCTGCTCTCGCCGCCACTTCGGCCGCCTGCATCACCAGTCCACCGAGCGATTTCGGTGCGACGGCGATCGCCAAGAGAGAAAAGCTGAGCGTGTGTCCAAATGGGCTGATTGACAATCTCGAGGACGGCGAGTCGCAGATCGTCAAGCAAGAGGATCGCGAGGGCTATTGGTTCACGTCTGCCGATCCCGAAGGCTCTACGATCCTCCCGAAAGGCGACTTCAAACCGGATCCCGGCGGGCAAGGCGGTTCGAAGTACGCAGCCCACATGCACGGGAAGATGGCCCGGAGCGGCAAGGCCTTGTACGTGGTCTTGGGATTCGCCTTTCTCAACCCCAAGGGCAACTACGACGCTTCGAAGTACAAGGGAATCTCCTTCTGGGCGAAAGGGCCGGGCAAAGTGCGCTTTCAGGTGCCCGACGTCGATACGTCGCCGGAAGGCGACAAGTGTACGGATTGTTACAACCACTTCGGCGTCGATCTGTTCCTGACCGATCAGTGGACGCGATACACGATTCCATTCGACCGCCTCGCCATGCAGCCGGGGTGGGGCGATCCGGCGCCCGAGGTGGATACGAAGGCTCTCTTCGGCCTGCAATGGCAGTTCAATACCGCCGGCGCCGACTACGACATCTGGGTGGATGACGTCGAATTTGTCGGCTGTCCGTGAAAGGCGCCCCGATGAGATACACCCGCCTCCAGCGTGTCCTCGCCGCCACCGGCGCCCTACTGCCCGTCGTGGGTTTGTGGGCCGGCTCGGTCGTCCCCGCATGTGGGGGTTCGCAGCGCGGGGCCCCACCGCTCGAAGAGGCCGCCGCGCCGCCGGCCGACCCGGGCAGCGCACCGGTCGACTGCAGCGTCGCCAAGCCGTATCAGTTTCTCTTCGACGGAACGCACAGTGAAGACTTCGAGTTCGGCGCGGCCACGGGCTGGTACACGAACAACGAAGTCTGCTACCCGTTTACGCAGGCGACGACCGAGTGCGCGGAGGCAGGAATGGTCTGCTTTCCCGGGTCGCAGGCGACGCCCGCGTGCATTGAGGCCGGGTCGAAGCTTCCCGGGGTGTGGTCCAGTTGCTTCGGACCGGGCCCCGTGGATTGTACGGACGCCGCGGCTCTCAAGACCTGCGGTGCGGAATGCCTGAGCATCCAGCCGAGCCCCTCGTTCAACGCCGACCAGCTACCCGCGGAAGTCATTCCGAACGGCGGTCGCTGCGGCAGCCTCTATGCGCTGCACGTGAGGGGGGGTCCGTTCTTCAATTGGGGCGGAAACATCGGAACACGGTTTCCTCAGCCGTTCGACGCCCGAGGCTACGACGGGATCGCCGTTTGGATGCGAACGGCTCCCGGCTTCACCAACGTCCCGAGGATTTCTATCTCCGACCAATCCACCGACAGCCAGTTCAACCAAGACCTCGAGAACAAGGGGCTACCCGCAGCTTGTGACCCCAATCCCAATTGCCAGGCCCAGGCGGCGCAAGGAAACCTGAATTGCTACAATCATGGATGCGATACCTTCGGGGCGTACGCCCCGCTGACCGAGAACTGGCGGCTCTTCGTCTTGCCATTCGAAGAGATGCGCCAGGGCGGCTGGGGGAAGCAGGAGCCCCAGCTCGATCTGTCCAAGATCCTCTCCATTCAGATTAGCTTTCCCGTGGGAACTTGGGATTTCTGGATCGACGACATCGCCTTCTACCGGCTCAAGACCCAATGATGCGAAACCAAGCATGGGTAGCGTCGATCGGGCCGGCGAAGAGCCGGGCCGCGGCGTTTCTGATCTCCCTCGCCGGGCTCTTTTCGATCGCGGGGGTTGCGCGCGCTCAATTCCCGCCAGATGCTTCGACCCAGGACGGAGGCGTCGCGGACTCGTCGGCCGCTCCGCCGCCGAGTGCGGCGGGACCTGCCCCGATGCCAGACGCCGGCGGGACCGATGCGGGCCACGTTCCGTTGATTCCCACGGAACGCCAGCTGAAGGAGACGGCGCCATTCATCGACATGCCCGAACCCGGGGGGGCAGCGAAGACCGCGGAGGCACCGAGAGACGAAAAGCCGAGTCCCGGCTATCTGGCCGGATACCGGCAAGTCTCGTCGCTCAGCCTGTCGCCGTACGCGCCGCAGGGGTACTGGCCGGGACTGGGCATCACGCCGCCGTTCGGCAGTCACCCGTCGGACGGCGGGCTGCACTTCGAGTTTCACGGATACATGCAGGTGCCGGCCCGGTTGGGCATCGGAGAGCGCCCCGGTGCGGGACCGGGGCAGAGCTCCACGACGCTCCACGGAGATCCGGTTCTTGCCGGGAGCTCGTTCGGTTGGTTCGATCAGACGCCGACGGTGCCGTGGCCATGGGCGCAGGTCAATTTCTCCGTCGGGAACGACGTCGTTCAGGCGACGGCCATCCTCGGCGCGTGGAACTTCAGCGAATCGATGACGGCGTCATCGTATTTTCAGAACCCCGCCCAAGTATGGTTCGCGCAGGCGTTCGTGGACTATACGCCGAAAATAGCGGGTCCGATCGGCGTCAAGGTCAGGGCGGGGGCCTATCCAGAGCGTTACGGGTACATGGGCCAATATGATCTCGGCGCGTATCCCTCTCCTCTCATTGGCTACATCCGCGGGGTGGGCGCCACGACCACGGTGACGATTCCGTTTCAGTACGATCTCGACCTCAAGCTCGAAGCCGGAT
Organism: uncultured Polyangiaceae bacterium; assembly: GCA_964531095.1. Lineage (GTDB taxonomy): Bacteria > Myxococcota_A > Polyangia > Polyangiales > Polyangiaceae > Palsa-1150. The sequence continues at coordinate 20,323 of CAZHED010000043.1, forward strand.
TCAAGGGCGACATCAACCACCCGCCGACGGACCTCGCGCCCTCTCCGTCCAACAACTTCGCGAGCGCGGCCCAGGGGTCGACGTTCGCCGGGCACGCTCACGCGAGTCTGGCGTACCGACAATTGGCGACCGTGGGGCTGCATTACATCGGCGCCTTCGAGCAAGACGACCGAAGGGACGGATTCGACGATCCCTCGACCACGCAGACCAACGAGGCGTTGGACGGCGCCGACGGCAGGCTGCAAGTCGTGGGCACGGACCTGACGATCAACGGAGGGCGCTACGGATACTTCTACGTCGGAGGCGCTCGGATCGATGGCCACAACGTCGAGCACCTCAACGATCTCGTTCAAGTGCTCAATACGGGCAGCGGCAAGCTCCTGATGCAGCGCTACCTGGGTCAGGAGGGCCATGGGAACGGCGGGATGCTTCTCTTGGGCACGCAGTACACGGTGAGCCTCGGCACTCTGCTCCGGTATCCGACCGAGTTCTGGGGCGAAGGCCCCGACCTCCTGGTGACCGTGTTCGGCCTTTTCGCCCATACCAACAGCGACGACCCGACATTCGATGGAAGGAAGATGTTCAAGTACGGCGCCGAGGTCACGTACAGCGTGCTTCCGTGGCTGGCCCTCTCGGGTCGCGTCGATCACGTCGTACCGGATACGCGCGATCTGCAGACCTCCTTTGCCGTGTTTTCACCGAAGCTGGTGTTCCGCAACAACTGGCAAGGCTCCTGGCGGGGCGGGACGCTCTCGCTTCAATATGCAGCTTACGCCGTCGGCGACCACGTGATCGTCAACGGCGACACCCGCCTCATGAACAACCCTTCTGGTCGTCCGGACACTCAGATGTTCGCGATCTTCGCCACGCTGGGGTGGTAGCCCATGAACACACGAGTGACTTACGGAACAGGTCGATCCATGGCGTGCCGGCTCCAGATCGCGTGCTTGCTAGCTTCGGCGGGCGTCGCGCCGCGCGCCTTCGCGCAGACGCAGATTCCTCTCGATCCCGGCTCGACTGCTACGGCGGTGGCGCCTGCTGGCACTCCGCCGACGCAGAAGCCCGTCGAGGCGACGGCCCGGAAGCCGCTCTCTCTCTTGAGCATGGATCCCGCCGCCCCCGAGCTCTCCTCCTTGCCCGCCGGCATCACGCCGGCATTTGGCTCCGTCTCGACCCGGCCCGGGGATTGGCGCTTCGACTACCACGGTCTGCTCTTCGTCCCGTTGCGCGTGGGCTTCAATACGCGGCTCGCCCCCGGCCCGGGTCAAGAAAAGACCGTTCTGCACGCGCCGCCGGTCGTCCCCGGAGATTTCCAGAGCTTCGGATACACGAACGTTCTCCCCGACCCGTGGGCTCAAGTCAATTTCTCCTATGGCAATCGCGACGTGACGGCCACGATCATCATCGCAGCCCGCAGCGTCACCGAGGGTAACTCGTATTTCAATCCGCCCGATCAGCTCGGAATCAACGACGCCTTCGTCACGTTCCGCCAATTCAGCAGCCAAAGGCTCCGCCTCAAGCTCGACGTCGGGGCTTTCTCGAATCGCTACGGCAACATGGGCGAATACGACTCCGGGCGATATGGAACGCCTGTCATCGCCCGGATCGGCGGGGTCGGGGCGACCGAGACGGGCAGTTACGACGCGGGCCCTGTCACGGTGTTGGGCGAGGTCGGTCTCATGGGCCAGCTCAACAAGGCGCCTCTCGGCGTCGAGCCCGCGGGCTGGAACGGCTACGTAGACGCCAACACGGGGACGAGCTTCGTTCCACACGTGCACGCCGGGCTGGATTACCGCGGGCTCGGACAGCTCGGCCTTCACCTGATCCGCGCCCTGTCTCAAGACGATCGGGCCACCGCCACCACCCAGCCCGACGGCTATATCGACATTCTCGCCGCGGACGCTCGCCTCACGCTGCGTCGTTACGGCCACTTTTACGTCGCGGTTTCGGAGACCGCGTCTCACCACGCGCGGGCCGTCTCCGACGTCATCCAGGTCATGAACGCGCCCGGCGGTCTGGGGCTGATGAACGCCTACTTCGGGATGAATAGCGGCGGCGCCGGCGATTTGACCACGATCGCCGCGCAGTACGATCTTTCCGTGGGCAATCTGCTCCGCTATCCGGGTCGATTCGACGGCAACGGCCCCGACCTCTTCGTCAGCCTGTTCGGCGTCTATACCGGCGTCAAGAGCGCGGACAAGACCCAAGACGGTATCAACAAGCTGAAATATGGCGCCGAGGTGAGCTACGCACCCCTGGGCTGGCTCGCCGTTTCGGGCCGCTACGACCGTGTGATCGGGAACATCAACGACGACACGGCCACGACGTCGATCGTGTCGCCACGACTCGTTTTCCGCAGCGGATACGACGCGCGCGACCAGCTGGTGCTGCAGTACTCGCACTTCTTCAATGGGTCCGGAGTCATCCTGAATTCCGGCGCTCCACCCGCGCCCGACCCCAACCTGCGCCCCGACCAGGACGTCCTCTCGCTCATGGTCAGCATGTGGTGGTAAGCCACGCGGATGGGCTCGAAGCCGACCATCCGAGACGTTGCGAAGAAAGCGGGGGTATCGACCGCGACGGTCTCGTACGTGATGAACGACAGCTCGCAGGAGGTGATCAGCGACGAGGCAAAGCAGCGTGTTTGGTCGGCCGTTCGGGCGCTGAACTACCATCGCGCGGCGGCGGCGGTCAGCCTCGCCACCCAGCGAACCCGCAACATAGGAGTGCTTCTCTACCCCGGACACAGCGACGTGACGAACCCGTTTTACTCGTTCGTCATTCAGGGCATCATTCGAGAAGCGACGGGCCGTGACTACAATCTGCTCTTCTCGTACCTCGAATCGAAGTACCGAGACAGCCGCGACCTGCCCAAGAGCATCCGTGAGGCGAACGTTGCCGGCGTGCTGTTCGTCGGTCGGATCTACCCCCGGCTTCTCTGCGATATTCGTGACTCTGGAGTCGCGCTGGTCGCAATCGACCATCACCCGAGGATAAAGAACGTCGCTTCGGTTCAGATCGACAATCGCGGGGGAGGCGAGCTGGCGGCGCGCCACCTCGTCGGCCTCGGCCATCGACAGCTGGCGTTCGTCGGTTTCGTGGCCGGACTCGCGAGCGCGGTCCAGCGCAGCGAAGGGTTTCTGCGCGGGCTCGAGCAAGAGGGCATCTCGCGAGCGGCGCAACAAGAGATAGTCCGCTGCGACGCTGTCACCTTCGACGAGGGGAGACGGCGCGGAGGCGAGCTCTTCGCGAGAAACACGCGGGTGACAGGCATCGTATGTGCGAACGACGACGTCGCCACAGGCGTCTTGCGAGCGGCTCACGAGGCAGGGCGATCGGTGCCGCGCGACGTCAGCGTCGTCGGATTCGACGACATCATCATGGCCAACTACACCGATCCTCCGCTGACCACTGTCGGCGTGGACAAGGAGCGGATGGGCAAGCTCGCCACCGCACGGCTGGTCGATCTCGTGGAAGGCAGGCGATCGGACACGCGCGAAGACGTCGTTCCGGTCGATCTCGTCGTCAGGAGCTCCACGGCGGTTCCGCGAAGTATGAGTCCCGACCTGGCGCGTCGAGGCCGGCGCCGAATCAAGACAGCGGCAGAATGACTGCGATAGCTTCGGCGCGTTCGCACGCTTTCTCGGGCACCCGAGCGGTCAGAATCCAGCGATGTGGTCGTGGAAGGTCTGCGCGTACGTACTGTTCGGTGTTCCGGTCGTATAGTCCTTGATGAGCGACCACGGATTCCCCTTGGGCTGGCACGGGGCGTACGCGTCCCACGACCAGGCGAGGTAGCCGGACATGTTCGAATCGAGCCAGCCCATGAGGGGAGAGATGAAAGTGTCACCGCAATCGCTTTCGCCGATCTCCGTCGCAACGAGCGGAACCGCCGCTGCGACCGGTGCGACCTCTCGGTCGTAGCAGTCCGTCACATTGCACCGATTGTTGCTGTAGACGTGCCAAGAGGCGGCGAGATTGGGACTCGGGGCCGGATCCACCGGCGCGGACTGGAGCCACTGCGAGAGATCGTTCGAGTACTCGATGCCGTCCAGGAGAACGACGTGAGTCACCCCGGTCTCCGCTTGCCGGATGGTGTTGACCAGCTGCGTCATGCCGGCGGCCGGATACGGGGCCAGTGCTCCCCCGTCAGGGGCCATCGGGCGAGGGATGACCGTGCATCCGTCACGCCAGCACTGCCACGCCGGCATATTGTCGGTGTTGTTGTTCGGAAACGGCTCGTTGAAAGGCTCGAAGAGGACGCCGTCGTCATCGCCGAAGGTCGTCGTCACGTCCGCCCAGAAGGCGAGGGCGTGGTCTGCGTCCGGCATCTGCTGTTGGGGCTTGGTCGCCAGGGCGGTGCCCGGACCCACCCAATGCAGCTCGAGAATGGGCACGATGTTGTAGGTGTGTAGAAGCGTGACGTAGTCTTTAATCGCGTTCTTGTATTTGTCGCCCGAATAGTCCGCGGGCGCGCCGTTGATCGCGAGCCAGCAAGACTCATTCAACGGGACTCTCACTGCGTTCGCCTTCCACGATGCGATGGCGCGGATCGACGCTTCATTGGACGGACCGTCGAAAATGCCCCCTCCGCTCACACACTTGTACTCCGTGCCGGAGCGGTTCACGCCGTGGAGCACCACGGTCTGCCCCTGCGAATTTTGGATTTGATTGGCGACGACGTGCAGACCGGTCTGTGCCGGACCGACCGGGCCGACGTCCGAGAGGCTGCCGCCCGCGGCGTCGTCCGGAGCGGCACCATCGTCGCCACTTTGCGCGCCTTGCGCGCCGCCCGCGTCGGGCACCGAGCTCGCGTCGTACGTGCCCGTCGCGCGGATCACGTCCGGAGCGAATTCATTGCTGCAACCGAGAGTCGACGACGCCAGTACGAGCACGTATCCGGTGACGCGCGCTATCTCCATCTTCATCTCCGCGTTCGATCCCGGTGTCACCCCGCCCCCCAGAGTGGAAACATCATCACCACAGCCCAGTCGAACAGAGCGTGCGCCAACATGCCCGGCGTCAGCCGGCCGAAGGCTCGCGCCATTGCGCCCCACACCAGGCCTGCGCCGAGCGCCGCCACCGGCAGAATCGGATTGAGCCCTCCGCCGAGTCCCGCCGTAGCCCGGAGAGACCACGCGGTCGGAACGTACGCGAGCGCGTACAGCCCAGCCGCCCACAGCCAGCCTGTTCTCGACCCCACGCGCTCGGCGAGCATCTGGGTCACCGCCCCCCGCCAGAGCAGCTCTTCGGCGACCGCCGCGGCCGCGATCGCCGCTCCTATCGCCGGGCCGTGCGCGCGGAGAACGCGCGGGTCGCCGATCTCGCCGTAAAGGGACACGAGCCAGATCTCGCGAATCGATCCGACGGGTGCGACGACGCGCACGAAGGCCCAGGCGATGCCGAAGAGCAGCACCGCGCCCAGGACGCCGCGCGTGAAATCGCCCCACTCTGGCAAGAGCCACTCGCGCAGCAACTCTTCACGGCTCGCCCACGCCGCCGCCATGCCGCCCAGGATCAGCGTCGGTCCGACGGACAAGACCCAGAACGCGATCGTTCCCGAGCTCTGGGGGAGAAATCCGAAGAACGACGCGAGCCCCGTGACGAAGACGGCCAGGAGGACGAATGCGATGGCGGTGGGACGCATGAAGAGAAGTCAGCCTCAACCGATGATAGGCAACCGCACGGTCTTAGCCGGGGGAGGGAGCGGGAGCGACTGATTTTTCGCGTAGACGGGGTGACGCCCTCGCGTTCTGTGCCATTCGGCCAGCGTGGCCGTCGCGTGCATTTTTTCGACGATCTGGCGCCAGCCGACACCCGTGTTGTACGCGCAGAAGCTGATTTCGCCTTCTTGCGTTCCGTAGGGAATGATGCACATCTCCGTGCGCCGGAAATCGTAGTTGAAGAGATCTTGGAACCACATTCCGGCGATGAACAGAATGCGCCACGAAAACTCCTGCGCGTCCCCGGCCGTAGCGCCGATCTCCTCGCCCCGAGCGCCCGTCTGGCTCAAGAACTGGCGAAAGAGCGTCCGCAGCCCGAATCCGGGGGGCGCGCCCTCGGGGCGGTAACGTCGGCACAACGCCAATGCCACTTCGGCGAGCGTCACCGAACGAGGTTGCGCGGCGTCGTTGATCTCTCGAATGTCCGCGAGCAGTCCCTCGAGGTCGACGACCTGCGCGAGCGGCACCATCTGTTTCGTCTCCTTGTGCACGAGGAGCGCGGTGCCGATCCCGCAGTTCGGATGACAGCCGCATTGCAGCGCGCCCCAGTCGGACCGCTCGGCCAGCAGCAAGTCCGTAAGGTCACCGAGCGGGCCCATGGAAGACAGCGGAAACCAGTCGCGGAGCGGCTCGGTCACCCCCAGCTGCCCCTTCAGATCGCGCGCAAGGTGCGAGAGCGTGTACCGCTTCGCGCGCCGTTCGTCGTCGGAGATTCCTTCGTCGCGGCCGGTGAAGCTCACGGGCTGGAACGCGACGACAGTGATCTTGTCGGCGTTTTCGATGGCGAAACGGACGACTTGGCCCACCTGATCGTCGTTGATGCCGCGCACGACGGTCACGACGAGAACGACGTCGATCTTCGCGGCGTGCAGGTGATCGATCGCGCGCAACTTGACGTCGAAGAGGTTGCCCACTTTGCGATGGGCGTTGGCCTCATCGCCGATGCCGTCGAACTGAAGGTACGCCAGCCGGAGCCCGGCCTGCTTGGCTGCGAGCGCGAATTCGGGCTCCTGCGCGAAGCGGATCCCGTTGGTCGCGCACTGCACGCAGAAGTAGCCGGCCTTCCGTGCGTACTCGATCGCGCGCAAGAAGTGCGGTGAAAGGGTGGGCTCGCCCCCGGAGAACTGCACGCTCATCTGCCGCCGAGGCTGAACGGCCAGCGAGTCGTCCAAGATTCTCTGGATCTCTTCCCACGCGAGCTCGTGCACGAAGCCGACCTGGTTTGCGTCCATGAAGCACGGATCGCACATCATGTTGCAGCGATTGGTCAGGTCCACCGTGAGCACCGAGCCGCGCCCGTACTTGATGCTCGAGGTGCCGTGATTGCGCAGTTTGCTCGGCGGCGCGAGAAAGTCGCGGCCCGGGAAGAGCCCTTCGATGCGGGCGCTGAACGCGGGGTCGACCGAGAGGACGTCGTCGAGGCGACCGTGCTTCGCGCACGTCTTGGTCATGACGAGCGCGCCGTCCACTTCGTCGATCGTTGCGCGGATCTCGCCTGGCTTTCCGTCGACGAGCACCCGCAAGTCGGCTCGCCCATCGAGGATCGCCGCGCGCACCTCGATGACGCACTGCGGACAAAGCGAGTCCGTCTCGCGCGGCCAGCCGAGCGGCGGGAAGCTCCGGTCGCGGCGCTTGAGGAGCGGGGCGGGCGCCCACTTGGGATGCGGGGACGCCCGCTCGAATCGCGTGTTGAAGGCGCGCACCAGCGGCCAGAGAGCGTTCGCGGCGATTCGGAGGGGTGAGAAGGCCATGGGAAGTGTGACTGAACCGCAAGACGCGAAGATGCGCCAAACAATTATCGACCCCGAATCGCCCGATGCGGGCGAGCACGCTCCGGTGCGTGACGTTTTCGTGGCCGGGCTACTCTACGGCCGTCTTGCACCCCCTCCAGCTCGCTGGCTGCGTCTTCAGTGTCATCTTCGTGGCCGAGCTCCCCGACAAGACGGCTCTTGCCGCGCTCGTCCTCGCCACCCGGCACAGGCCGCTGCCGGTCTTCTTGGGGGCGGCACTCGCGCTGACCGTGCAGACCATCGTCGCGGTCGCGGCGGGGAGCCTTTTTTCGATGCTCCCGGCACGCGCGGTCCACGTGGGAGCCGGGCTTGTCTTTCTCGCCTCGGCAGCGGTCATGTGGTTTCACAAGGAAGATGTGGCGGACGCCGAAGAGGCAACGGACAAAACGGGCGGCGACGGGCGAGGTGCGCGCGCATTTTTCCGGACGATGACGACGGTGTTCGGCGTCGTCTTCGTCGCGGAATGGGGAGACTTGACGCAATTTGCGACCGCAGCCTTCGCGGCGCGCGAGCGCGCCCCGGTGACCATCTTCTTCGCGGCGACGCTGGCCTTGTGGGCGGTCACGGCGATCGCCGTGGGCATCGGCAACCGCGCAGCGAAGATGCTCGACCCGAACGTCACCAAGCGCGTCGCGGCCGGGTTGTTCGTTGTGGTCGGCGTCGCGCTCATCGCGGGCTGGTTGTGACCAGCGCCGCTGGCCTTGCGCGTAAGGTGGGGCACAAAGCGCCCAAACCTGGTACTCCTTCCGGAAAGCAGCCATGGCTCGGATGATCTCGGTCGATGGCGCAAGCGCCGCGCGGTCCTTGCGCCGCATCGCTCTGACCGCGGTCGTCGTCGTCGCGGTCGCCTACCTGGGCTGCGCGACCACCACGCGGGTCGACGCCGGTCACGTCGGCATTCGCGTCAAGCTGGCGGGCACGGATCGGGGTGTGCAGGACATGCCCGTGGTCACCGGTTGGGTGATCTACAACCCGCTGACCGAGCAGCTCGTGCTCTTTCCGACGAGCGTGCAGAACGTCGTGTGGACGCAGTCGGCGCACGAAGGCAGGGCGTTCGACGAGTCGATCACCTTCAGCTCGAGCGAGGGGGTGAACTGCAGCGCCGACATCGGCCTGTCGTTTCACATCGAGCCGGCGCTGGCGCCGAGGCTGTACGGACGGTTTCGCCTGAACGATCTCGACAAGCTCTCCGACGGCTACATGCGCAACACGGTGCGCGAGGCGTTCAACGACGTGGCCTCGAAGCTGCCCGTGCAGGACATCTACGGAGCGGGCAAGAGCAAGATGCTCGCTGCGGTCACCGAGAAGTGCCGCGATGTGTTCGGCAAAGACGGGATCGTCATCGATCAGCTCACGATTAACGGCGCTCTGCGGTTGCCGCAAAACGTGATGGACGCGATCAACCGCGCGATGGAGGCGACCCAGAAAGCGATCGAAAGCAAGAACCGGGTCGCCCAGGTCGAGGCGGAGGCGACGCAGGCCGTGACCCAGGCGCACGGCGGGGCCGAGGCAGCTCGCCAGAAGGCGCAGGGCGACGCCGACGCGTTGCTGATCCGCGCGCGCTCGGAGGCGCAAGCGAACGAGATCATCCGCTTGTCGACGACGCCAGCGGTCCTCCAGTATCGGGCGCTCGAGCACTGGGATGGCAAGCTCCCCGAGTACAATGCGGGGCAGCTCCCGCTGCTGACCTTCGACCTCGGCAAAGCTGCGGGAACGGGGGATCAAGCCGCGCGGGAGAAGCGTCTGAAAGAGTTGCTCGAAGAGAGCAAACCAGCCGCGCCCGCCGAGGCTACGCCGTAGCACCGGGGGGCGTTCGCCTCCAGCGACTGCCATTTGACGTCGGGGCTATCCCAGGCTAATGAAAGGGTGAAGCGCGCGCGACTGCGCGGCTCGCCTTTGTGGCTGGGCCGGTGTGGTGGCGCGAGTGACCCAAGTGGGAAATACCTAGGGAAGTGAGCTGGGGCGTCGGCGCGGCCATGCGGGTCGCCTCCGGGAGCGCCCCGGAATAATGACTGAGGTCCCCGGGGACACGGGGGACCGAGCGAAGAGCGGGAAATGACGTTCATCGAAGCTGCTGCGGAGGTTCTCCGCTTAGCGGGCAAGCCTCTTCACTACAAAGAGATCACGGAGCTGGCGATCGCGAAGAATCTTCTGTCGCACGTCGGCAAGACGCCCGAGGTCACGATGAGCCACCGGCTCACGTCGGCCATCAAGAAAGACGACAAAGAAGTACCTATCGTCAAGGTCAAGCCTGGCATTTTCGCGCTCCGCGAGTGGGAGGGAAAGAAGGCGAGGCGGGGCGCGCCGTCCACTCCCCCCGAGTCCGCCGAGAACGGGGCCGGCGACGATTCCGGCGAAGAAGCCGACGTCGAGGTCAACGCACTCGAGATCGAAGCGGCCATGCGAGAGGCCGAGAACAACGGGCACGGCTCGCGGGTCGACGACGACGAGCGCTCTCCACTGGCCTCGCAAGGGCGGGGCCAGTATTCGGATGCGGAGTCGACGGGGGATCGCGAAACCCCGGTCTCTGGTGACGAGGCCCGGCGGGCCGATCTCGCCGCCAGCGGCGCAGAGCTCTTCGACGACGAGGAAGACGACGACCAGCCGATCCTCGCGCCGCTGCCCCAACAGGGCGCCGCGGCCGGTGCTGCGCCGCAGACGGCCGAGGGGGGTCGCCGTCGCCGCCGCCGTCGCCGTCGGGGGCGCGGAGGGCAGGGCGACGCGGTGAGCGGCGGACCGCCGGGCACGGCAACGACGGGAGAGCCCCGTTTTGCGGGATCGGCCCGGCCGAGCGACGCGTCCCAGCCGCGCGTCGAGGGCACGATTCAGCCGACGCCGATCATCAGCGTGGACGGCGATGCGGGCGGCGACGCGTTCGGGGCGCCGCGACCGGTCGTTCGCGACCGACAACAGATCATGGCCAGCGGCCAGCCGACCGGCATCGACCTTCCGCTCGCCGAGGGCGACGACCTCGCCGGCCGCGACCTTGCCGACGCCGCCGCGGTCATTCTGTCTTCGTTCGATCGCAATGCCGGCCCGGTTCCGGTTCGTGCGGTCGGCGAGGCGCTGACGCGACGCGGTCGCGTCCAAGGCGAGTCGCTCCTCGTGATGGCGCAGGTGAACGCGTCGATGCGCGCAGACAATTTGCGCCGGACGGCTTCTGGACAGCGCCAGCGCTTTCGCTTCGCCACGGGCGGGCGGGTCGCGCTCACCGACTGGACGCTGGGCGGCGAGTTGCCTCGCCTCGAGCAGGACGTCGTCGCTGCGGTCGAGCGATATCGCGAAGCGTCCCGTCGAGCGATGCTGCGCCGAATGCAGGAGCTACCGGGGCATGCGCTGATCGAACTTGCGCTCCTCGCGCTCGAGCGTGTGGGCATGACCGCCATCAAGGGCGTTCGCCGTGCGGGGTCACCCGGAGGCGAGGCCCACTTCGCCGCCCTCCACAAAGCCGGGGGGGACGCGATCCCGACCGCGATCGTCGTCCGAAAGGACGGACGCGAGATCGGGCGAGAGCGCGTCACCGATCTTCGGGGCGCACTCCACCACTACGGCCCGGCGAGCGCGGGCTGGCTCGTGACCACCGGTCAGGTCCTCTCGGGCGCACGAGAAGAGGCCGCTGCGCCAGGCGCGCCTCCGGTCGCCCTCTACGACGGAATCGCTCTGTGCAAGTTGCTCGAGGAGTTCGACGTCGGGATCGTCAAGACGCGCTTCACGGTCGCGATCCCAGACCTCGAGCTCCTCGAAACGCTTCGAGGATAAGTGGCGGTCCTGGTTGCGTGCGCCCTCGGCGTCGCGATCGGGCTCGTGCTCGTGTGGGCGAACGCGCGCGCGGCGATCACGATCGCTCTCATGGAAGTACGGGACGGGGAGATCCACCTCACTCGCGGAGCTCTCTCGCCACGGGTGATGGATGATCTGCGCGACGTCGTCTCGCGACCGCGCGTCAAACGCGCCACGCTGCGGGTCGTTCGGGCGAAAGATCACGGGCGCGTCGAAGTGCGCGGCGAAGTCAGCGATCAACAGCTCCAGCGAATGCGCAACATCGTGGGGAACGTCCGCTTGGCTCGGCTCGTGAAAGCGGGCCGGCGATGATAGAGAGGAGTAGGCGTACTCGGCTCATGCTTGCTTCCCTTCTCGTCCTGTCCCTCGTCTCGGTTTCGGGGGCGTCCGCCGCCAGCCCGGAGGACCCTCCGAAGCGCTCTGCGGTCGTCGACAAGGGTGGGGCGGCGTCACCAAAAGCGCAGCCGTCCGAGCCGGCGCCCGCGCCTGAGGTCACGCTGATGGTCGATGCGCCCACGATGCGCGGACCCTGGACCATGCGCGTGACGAACGCGGGGGACGTTCCGCTTCGAATCGCGGCCGACGCCGGCCTCCTCCGCCTCGATGTCACGCCGCGCGGTGCCCGCCTGCCCGTTCGCTGCGAGCTGCCCGAAGACATGCGGCCGAGCAACGATCGGGATCGCGCCCTCGTCGTGCCCGCCAAACGCTCCTACGCCGAGACCTTCGAGCCACGGCTGTACTGCTTCGGCGAAAAGCTCGGCGCGCTGGCTCCCGGGTCGATCGTCGTGGCGCGGCTGGGGTGGCCCGGGGGTCCCAAGCTTGCCCCGCCGTTCGCGGTGGCCCCGATCGAAGGCATCGCGCCGGAGCTCGCTCCGCTGAAATCGATCGATGCGCCCCCGATAGCGCTCCCGGACGAGCCGACGCCCCCGCTCGTTGCGGAGGTGGCGCACCCGCTGGACGTCGATCCGGACTCGCCGCGGCTGTCCCTTCAGGGCGCCGCGGCCGTCGACTCCGCGTCGCCCAATGAAATCGAAATCCCGGTCACGCTCAGGAACGATGGCCAGCACGCCGTGGTCGTCCGGTTTCGTCCGGAGGTGATCAATTTCGACGTCATCAGCCCGGCCGGCATCGAGCGCTGCGAATGGCCTACGGTGCCCGCCGCAGCGATGCCCGAGATGTTCACGACGCTCGCCCCGAACGGCAGCGAGACTCTCTACCTCGGTCTGGCTGACTATTGCACCAAAGGATCGCTCAACAGGAGCGGTCTTGTGGTCGTCCGACCGTGGCTCGACACGCGCGACGCGTCCGGGCGGTCGGTCGGGCTGCGCACTTTCGACGGGACGTTGATCGCGACGACGCCGACCGTCGTTCGTCTGCACCGCGGCGGCGCGCCCGAGGGACCCTTGAAACGTCCCCGGCTCGAGGGGCAGTGAGACACCGGCGAAACTCCCCGTGGACCTTGGCGAGGATGGCGGTCTTCCAACGCACGCCCGTGTGAAGACCGACGACCGAAAACCTACGACCGCCGTTTCTTCTTCCGCAAGCAGAAGCCCTCGGAAAGCCCGGCCATGCTCGAGCCCCGCCAGTTCGCATGAAGCCCGGCGCAGGTTGGGTCTAGCTCGCGGCCGGGGCACGCGGGCCGCAAGGGGCCTTCGTCGCCTCTCCGAGAGCCGGACTCGCGTGCGCGCGCGTGAAAGACGTGCTCACCACACACCGGGCACGAAGCGATATGGGACGCGCGCCCGGTACGCCGCGTAGCCGGGCAGGTGCGCGTCGAGATAGCGTTCTTCGGCGACCGCGCGCGCGATGATCGCGAGCTTCATCGGCACCAGCGCCACGAGGCCCACGATCGAGCCGAGCGCGAGCGGCACGCCCGCGAGCATGACGAGCGCGCCCACGTACATCGGGTGCCGCACGATCGCGTATGGGCCGGTGGAGATGACCCGCTGTTCGGGAGCGGTCTCGATCGTCGCCGAGGTGAAGGTGTTCTCCGCAAACACGCGGAACACGAGGCATAGGCCGAGCGCGACCAGCAGATCGCCGAGCACCACGAGTGGCACGGGCGCGGGCGTCCAGGCGTAGCGGCGGTCGAGCCCCGCCACCACGAAGAGCGCTACGAACGCGAGCGACGCGATCGACTGGATGAGCTTTTGCGACGGGTCGGCCTCGGCCGCGGGCCCCACTTTCGTGCGTCGCTCGAGCAGCGCCGGGTCGCGCTTCATGAGCCACAGCGTGATGGCGAGCGTGCCCGCAGTGAAGACGGCCAAGAACAGCCACGCCTGCCAGTACGCGAGGGTGCCCGCAGGCCACAGCGTGAGGAGCGCGAGCCACGCGTCGAGGTGGACGAGGCCGAGGATCGCCTTCACGCGCAGGCGCATGCACCCCCGCTCACCCGCCGGAGAGCGCCTGCACGATGAACACCGGCGTGCTGGCGCCGAGCCCGTCGCCGAGCGTCTCGCGATCGTGGATAGGCTCGTCGCCGACGAAGATGTTCACATGGCGGCGCAGCCTCCCGGCCTCGTCGACGACGTACGACGCGAACCCCGGGTAGCGTCGCTCGAGCTCGTCGATCACCGCGCGCACGGTCGGGCCGTGGATGTCGCACGCCGCGAGCGTGGGGAAGAACCGCTGCAAGTGGGGCGTGAACGTGACGTGCGCCATGCCAAAGCTCCCGCGCTCAAGCGAAGCGAACGGAATGAACCGGCGGCAGGTTGTTTCCGATGCACCGCCACGACTCCCCCCGGTCCTCCGAGACGTAGACGTTGCCCGTGGTGCTGCCGAAGCAGACACGATCGCCCTCGGCGTCGAGCCCGTGGCGGTACACGACGTCGTAGGCGTTCTCTTGCGGTAGCCCCCTTCGAAGCGGCAGCCAGCTCTCGCCGCCGTCTGTGGTGCGCGCGACGAAAAGGCCGCCGCCGACCGCCATGCGCCGATCGTCGCCGACCGCCGGAACGACCCACGCGACCCGCCCGTCCTTCGCGTCGACGGCGATCGGAAAGCCGAAGTGAACGGCGGCGCTTTGCTTGCTCACGCGCTTCCACGTCTTCGCGCCGTCTGCGCTCGCGAAGACGCCGCAGTGGTTCTGCTGCCAGACGAAGTCGGGCGCGCCCGCGGACTGAGCGACGAAGTGCGGATCGTGTCCCCATTCGGCGGCGGGGTTCGGGAGGTAGTCGTTGAGCATGCCCTCGTTGCGGCCGTGCCACGTCTTGCCGCCGTCGGTCGTGCCAAGGACCCCCGCACTCGACACGCCGACGAGCACGTGGTCGGGGTTGCGCGGATCGACGACAACCGAGTGGATGCCGGGGACGAACTCGCCGTAGGCCATCGCCGCCGGCGTGCCGCCCCAATCGTTGCGGCTCGTCGCGTCGCTCGCGAAGAGATCGCCGCCGCGGCTCGCGTGGTTCCACAGCGGCAAGTTGAGCTCCCACGTGTCGCCGCCGTCGCGGCTCGTGAAGAGTCCGCCCGGGAGCGTTCCCGCGTGGATCACCCCGGGCTGCGACGCGCAGCCGAACGCGAGGACCCAAACCTTGAGCAGTGTCGCCTCCTTGTACGTCGTCGGGCGCTGCGAAGCGCCTTGCTCGGGCGTCGGAAGGTGCTGTTCGACGAAGCGTGCACCCTTCGGGTACGCGATCTGCGTGAGGTTCTCCCACGTCGCGCCGTCGTCCTTCGATCGCGAGAGCTTCGGTCCCCAGTGCGCGAGATCCATGGCGACCCACAATGTGCCGTCGCGCGGATCGCGCGCCGCGTAGCTGATCGACATTCCGCCGTGCGCGATCGGCCGCGGCGTCCAGCCGCTTGGCTTGCGATCGAAGATGAGCGTTCCCTTCTTCGTTCCGAGGAGGATCTGGTCGGGCATCGGTGCCGAGACACTACCGCGCGGCGCGCAGGCTTCCAAGTCTGCGCGGGGCTCACGCCGGCGTCGGCAAGCTGACCATCCACTGCGTGCAAAAGCGGTCGACGCACATGCCGAAGTACGGACCCCACGGCGCGTTGGCGATCGGCATCGTGACCTTCCCGCCGTCGCTGCCGAGCGCGTAAAACACGCGGTCGGCTTCGGCCTTGTCGTTCGCGACGACGGAAACGTGAACGTTGTTGCCTGCCTTGAGCGGCGGGCCGAGCCCTTCCACTGCGTCGCTGCCCATCAGATGCACCGTCTCGGTGATGGGAAGCTGAATGTGCATCATCTTGTTCTTCGCGCTCTCGGGCACGCCACTCATGAAGGACGTCTCGCCGAAGGTCAGCTTCATGGTGATGCGCGTGCCGAAGACCTTCTCGTAGAACTTGAAGGCCTCTTCGGTGTTGCCGGGAAAGTTGAGATAGACGTGAACGAGTTGCATGGGAACCTCCGAAAGGGTGAGTTTGTACTGGGGGCGAGAGCGTGGAAAACGCCGCCCGTCGAATCGGCCCATGTCGCCGGCGTCATGGTCGCGCGGGAGAACGACCGTGAAACACTGTTGAGCCGTGGTCGAGGATGGGGTTCGTGACCCGAGGACGAACGTGGGAGGATGGATCCGACAGACCCTCGTCACTTTTTTTTCGACCCCCCGGTCGGCCGCCGGCCTACTGCTTCGTCCTAGGAAAGAGACCCGCGAAATGCTGTACGCCATCCTCTGCTACGATTCCGAAGACGTCGTCGAGTCCTGGACGCCGGAGCAGGATGCCGCGGTCATCGCCAAGCTCGACGTCGTGACCGGCAAGCTCGCCCGGGAGGGCCGCCTGGGGCCGGTCGTCCGCCTGATGCCGACGACCACGGCGACGACGCTGCGCAAGGGCAAGGAGACCATCATCGTCGACGGGCCCTTCGCGGAGACGAAGGAGCAGCTCCTCGGCTTCTTCATCGTCGATTGCGCGTCGCTCGAGCATGCGATCGCGACGGCAAAGGACCTCGGCCAGGCCAGCAGCACGAGCGGCTCGTACGAGATCCGTCCGCTTCGCCTGCTACGTCCCGAGGCGCCGCGGGCGTGAGCGCTGTCGCCTGGATCGACGTGGCCGTCCGCGGCGCGCGTCCCCAGGCGATGGGCGCGCTGCTCCGGCATTTCCGGGACCTGGACCTGGCCGAGGAGGCCTTCCAGGAGGCGTGCTTGCGCGCGCTCAAGAGCTGGCCGAAAAACGGCCCTCCGCGCGACACCGTGGCGTGGCTCGTCTTCGTCGGGCGCAATGCCGCGCTCGACGGCGTGCGAAGGCGCCGGAAGGAGCGCGAGCTTCCAGGGGAAGTGGCGCTGTCCGACCTGAGCGACGCCGAGGGTCCTCTCGCCGAGCAGATCGACGACGCGGACTACCGCGACGACCTTCTCCGACTGCTCTTCATGTGCTGCCACCCGGAGCTCCCCGCCACGCAGCAGATCGCTCTCGCGTTGCGGATCGTCTGCGGCCTCACCGTCCCGGAGATCGCCCGCGCGTTCCTGGTGACCGACGTCGCGATGGAGCAGCGGATCACGCGGGCCAAGAACCGCGTCGCCGCGGAGCAAATCCCCTTCGAGGCGCCGGGTGCGCGCGAGCGCGCGGAGCGGTTGGCGGCTGTTGCGGCCGTCCTCTACCTCCTCTTCAACGAGGGGTATTCGGCGACGGGCGGCAGCGCTTACGTGCGCGCCCCTCTGTGCGACGAGGCTATCCGTCTGGCGCGGATCC
Source organism: uncultured Polyangiaceae bacterium (assembly GCA_964531095.1). Lineage (GTDB taxonomy): Bacteria > Myxococcota_A > Polyangia > Polyangiales > Polyangiaceae > Palsa-1150. The sequence continues at coordinate 37,244 of CAZHED010000043.1, forward strand.
TCCTCCGTCTGTTTCCTGCCGAGCCGGAGATGCTCGGGCTCGCCGCGCTCATGCTCCTTCAGCACTCGCGGTCACGTGCGCGGCTCGACGCGCAGGGTGCGATCGTTCTCCTCGAAGATCAGGACCGTGGCCTGTGGGACCGCGATCGCATCGCCGAGGGGCTGGCGCTCCTCGACAAGGCCCTCCGCCACGCAGCCCCGGGACCGTACCAGGTGCAGGCGGCCATCGCCGCGCTCCATGCGCGCGCGGCCCGATTCGAGGACACGGACTGGGCGGAGATCGAACAGCTCTATGCCGCGCTCGAGCGTCTCCAGCCCTCGCCCGTGATCTCGCTCAACCGGGCGGTCGCGGTGGCCAAGCTGCGCGGCCCAGCGGCAGCGCTCGCGATGCTCGACTCGCTGGCAAAAGACCTGCCGGGCTACTTCTATTTCTTCGGCGTTCGCGGCGCCCTCCTCGTGGACCTCGGCCGACCCGACGATGCGCACGAGGCGTTCGATCGCGCGCTCGCCCTCGCGAAGTCGCCGGCGGAGGCGGCGCACATTCGCATGCAAATCGACCGGCTGATGCGAAGCAAGGACGCGGCGAAGTGAGGGCAGAAAAAAAACGGGTGGAGTGTCGGTTCGTCGTTCGCTCGTTCGTTCCTGGGATCGAGGACGCCGAAGAAGGAAGTCTCTCATGACAGAAGCACGCCGCGCGAAGCTGCGCATTGCGACGCTCGATCGCGCTTACCGAAGCAGCTGAAAGGAAAAAACCCGTGAAATACCTGACGTTCATTCGCCACCCGGAGTCGTATCGCCAGGCCGGGCCGCCGCCCGCGCTCATGGAGGCGATGGGCCAGTTCGTGCAGAAGTCGCTAAAGGACGGGATCCTCGTGGACACGGGCGGGCTCCTCCCCAGCAAGGACGGCGCTCGCATTCGCCTCGCCGGCGGCAAGATCACCGTGACCGACGGCCCGTTCACCGAGATGAAGGAGGTCATCGGCGGCTGGGCCATCCTCCAGACCGACTCGAAGGCCGCAGCGATCCGCCTCGCGACCGAGTTCATGGAGCTTCACCGGAAGCACTGGCCTGAGTTCGAGGGCGAGTCCGAGTTGCGCCCGATGTTCGATCACGGGATGGGGCCGTAGCCGGGCGTGCCAGAGTGTGCCGGGCGTCGGACGCCCGTGTCGTTGTTTCGGATGAACCCGTGATAAATCCGCGGTGCCGCGGGCAGGCACGGTCCCTGCGTGTGCCACGACGCCATGCCACGTGAACGACTGCTTCAATGGGCGCTGTCGTCGGCGTTCGTCTTGTCGGCTTGCGGCGGTTCGATGGCCGGCAAGCAGGACTCCGCGGCGGATGCCGGAGGCGCCTCCGGCAGCTCTGGTGGCGACTGGACGGCAAGCGGCAGCGGGTCGGGCTGGGTTGGGAGCTCGGCGAGCAGCAGCGGTTCAGGAAGAAGCAGCAGCACCGGCGGGGGCGCATACGCAGGTAGCAGCAGCACCGGCGGCGGTGTCGACGCCCCGTTCGGAGGCGGCAGCAGCGGTGTCCGATGCGGACCGGGCAGCGCGTCCCGGGTCAACTCCGGAACGGAGGTCATCGCGCTGACGGCGGGTCGCGAGCATGCGTGCGTGCTGCTCGCCGGGGGCTCGGTTGTCTGTTGGGGGGCCAACTCCTATGGCCAGCTCGGAGACGGCGCGACCTGTGACTCGTCGACGCCCGTGCCGGTGCAAGGTCTCGGCAGCGCCATCTCCGTCTCTGCGGGGGAAGACCACACGTGCGCCGTTCTGGAGGACCACACCGTTCGGTGCTGGGGCGACAACCTCCTCGGCCAGCTCGGAAACGGAACGACGGCCACGTCCTCGCCTCAGCCCCAGCCGCCCGTGACGGTCTTGAACTTGGATGGAGTCGTGTCCGTCGCCGCGGGCAACCAACGCACTTGCGCGCTGCTCGTCGATGGCACCGTGCAATGCTGGGGGCGTGATACGACTCCGTGGGTCGGCAGCAGCAGCAGCTCGGGGGGGCAAGCTCCCTCCTCGACGCCGGTGAGCGTCCCCGGCCTGTCGAAAGTGGCCGCGCTCTCCGCCGGGTACGATTTCATGTGCGCCTTGCTCGTCGACGGCACCGCGCAGTGCTGGGGGAGCGAAACGAACGGTCGCCTCGGCGACGGAGCAAGCAGCGGTTTTCCGCCGGGCCCCGTGACGGTATCGGGTCTGGACAAGGCGATCGCGCTCGCCGCCGGTAACGACGGCGCGTGCGCGCTCCGATCGGACGGCACCGTTCGATGCTGGGGCAACGGGTTCTACGGTCAGCTCGGCAACGGACTCGAGCTCCCTGCCGGAGGAAGCAGCGGTGGCGCGGGACCGAGTGCGTCGCCGCCGGTACCGGTAGCGAACATCGATGACGCGACGGGGGTCGCGGCGGGCGGAGAGCACGCCTGCGCCCTGCGATCGGGCGGCACGGGTCAGTGCTGGGGTTGGAATTCGTCCGGTCAGCTGGGCGACGGCACCACCACGCCTTCCTCCCTGCCCGTGACCGTTCATGGGTTGCAGGGCGCTGCCCGGATCGCGTGTGGGCACGAGTTTGCGTGCGCCGCGCAAGCGGGCGGTATCGTGCAGTGTTGGGGGAACAACGTCCGCGGGCAACTCGGCGACGGGACGTTCACGGATTCGCCTCTACCGGTGACGGTTCATTGGCAATGAGCGCCGTCTTTCACGAAGCGAAGCCAAGTGTGCCGAACGGAGCTCGCCGAGCCACACCACGGCGCTAGCGCTCTGTCTGCGTGACGTTCTCGGGCCGTCCGGTCACGTCGAAAGCACGACGTTTTCGCGCGTTCGCGATTTCCCGATCGATCTCGGCTTGGATCCGGTCCGCCTCACCGGCGGTGAGCTTCGGGAGCCGTGTCGACGGAGATACGCACCAGCGGCCAATCGACGCCGAGCGTCTTCGGCGAAGTTCGTGACGAGCGCAGAGAGGTTCACTCCGAACTCCTTGTCCGCGAGCGCGCGGAGCGCACGCTTGGTCTCGGGATCCACCGACACGGAGAACGTCTCCGTCGCGCCGGCGCGCCTCGACTTCTTCCCGTTCATGCGGAGTGTAAGCACACCCCGGCCCGCGGGGCGGGCTGGATACCCTGATGCGGCGAGCTGTACGAAGCGTCGCCCAATCCCCGTTACACCGGCACCACGCTGCGCCGCTTCGCGGGACGCTCGACGCGCTTGTGTCGCGCGAGCTCCAGCCCCCACGCGAGGACGCGGCGGGTGTCGCGCGGATCGATCACGTCGTCGACGAGCCCCCAGCCGGCGACGCGGTACACGTCGATTCCCTTCTGGATGGCGTCGAGGGCCGCCCTCTTCGCTTCGGGCGTCGGCTCCTGGTCGCCGAAGAGCTTCTTGCCGGCGATCCCGAGCATCCCCTCCGCCCCCATCACGCTGATCTCGGCGGTCGGCCAGCTTACGATGAGGTCGGGCTCGTAGGCGCGTCCGCACATGACGTAGTAGCCGGCGCCGTACGCCTTTCGGACGATGACGGTCAGCTTCGGCACGGTCGCAGCCGCCATCACGTGGAGCATCTTCGCGCCGTGGCGGATGATCCCTGCGTGCTCCACCCGCGATCCGACCATGAAGCCAGGGACGTCTTGCAGGAAGACCAGCGGTACGTTGAACGCGTCGCAGATCTGAATGAAGTGCGCGGCTTTGTCGGCGGAGTCGTTGTCGAGGATGCCGCCCAGGTGCATCGGTTGGTTCGCGACGATGCCGACGCTCTTCCCGGCGATGCGCGCGAAGCACGTGATGATGCTCCGCGCGAAGCGCGGCTTCAGATCGAAGATCTCGCCGCGATCTACGATCGCGCGCACGAGCTCGTACATGTCGTAAGGCTTGCGCGTCGACTCGGGCAGGAGGTCGAGCAACCGCTCTTCGCGCCGGTCGACGGGGTCGTCGGAGGGCGCGTCCGGCGGGAGCTCGTCGCAATGGGACGGCAAGTACGAGAGGTACGTCTTGGCCGCGGCCAGGCAGGCTTCGTCGGAGTCGAACTCGCCGTCGCCGACACCGCTCGTCTCGCAGTGCACCTTCGAACCGCCGAGCTCTTGCTCGCCGATGTCTTGCCCGGTGACCGCTTTGACGAGAGGCGGCCCGCCGAGCGCGAGGCTTCCGACGTTCTTGACCATCGGAACGTAGTCGGCGAGGGCGGGGATGTACGCCGTTCCCGCGGCTCCCGGGCCGACGATCGCCGCCACCTGGGGAACGACGCCGCTCATCGTCACTTGTTCTCGAAAGAGGTGCCCGGTTCCCGCGAAGAGGGCGAGGGTGTCGGGGTGCGCGGAGGCGGGGTCGATCCGGGCGCCGGCCGAGTCGATGAGCCAGACCATCGGCCATCGCCCGCGGAGCGCCATCGAGCGCAGGCGCGTGACCTTCTCTTCGCCCGTGTACCCGATGCTCCCGCCCTTGACGGTGAAATCGTAAGCGGCGCAGCACACCATTCGCCCGCCCATCTTGCCGAATGCGGTGACCACGGCGTCCGCGGGCGGCTTGTCGGCGCCGTCGGGGCCGGCGGCGAGGCCCATCTGCGTGCCGTGCGCGCCAATTTCGAAGAATATGCCGTCGTCGAAGAACACCGCGAGCCGCTCGCGCGCGGTCAACTTGCCTCGTGCGTGCTGCTTGTCCACCCGCTCGGGCCCGCCCATCGCGCGTATCGTCGCGCGCCGCGCTTCGAGGTCCGCGACCATCTCACGCATCGTCGGCATCGCCTTTGTTCTCCTTCCAGCGGGGTCGGCGCTTCTCGAGGAATGCCCTGAGCCCTTCGCGGGCGTCGTCCGTGGCGATGCATTCGGCGAGGCGCTCGCGCAGCATCGGGAGCGCCGCCTCGAGGTCGAGGTCGTCCTGCGCGGCGAACGCGCGCAGCCCGAGGCGTACGGCGCTGGGGCTCTTGCCCACGATCGCGCCGGTGATCGCTTCGACCTCGGCGTCCAGCCGCTCGGGCGCGACGGCGCGGTTCACGAGGCCGAGCCGGGCGGCCTCCTCGGCGCCGAACGTCTCGCCGAGGAGCATCATCTCGAGCAGTCGCCGGCGCGGTACATGACGCGCGAGCACCGCCATGATCGTCATCGGAAAAAGGCCCACTTCGATCTCCGGCGTTCCGAGCCTCGCGGTCGTCGAGGCGATCGCGAACGTGCTCGCCGCCGCCAGCCCCAGCCCTCCGCCGAGCGCGTGGCCATTCACCCTGGCGATCACCGGCTTGTCGCTGTGAAAGAGCGCCAGCCAGAGATCGGTGACGTCGCCCTTGCGGGGGAGCTTCCAGTCGGTCACGCCCGATGCGATCTCGTCGAAGTCGCCGCCCGCGCAGAACGTCTCGCCCTCCCCCGTCAGTACGATCGCGCGCACGTCGTCGTCGGCGCGCGCGTCTTCGAGCGCCCACAGCAGCTCGCTCGCCATCCGCGGACCTATTGCGTTGCGGCGCGCTGCGTAGCTGAGCGCGATCGTTTCGACACCGCCGTCGCGAGCGATTTTGATCCGCTCGTACGCGCGCGTCATCCGCTCGCCCGCAGCGCGAGAATCTCGCGCGCTTGCTCGACGGTCGCGGGCTGCCGCCCGACATCGCGCACCATGCGAACGGCGATCTCGACGAGCTCGCCGTTGGACTTCGCCATCGTCTTATTGTCCGGCAGATAGAAATTGTCTTCCAGCCCGACGCGCACGTTGCCGCCGAGCACCAGCGCGGCCGCGAGCATCCGCCACTGGCACCGGCTGATGCCGATCACCTCCCACTCGCTGCCGGGTGCGAGGTCGAGCGCGATCTTCTTCTGCAGCTGCAGGCCCTCGACCGTCGGCGGGAGGCCGCCCAGGACGTTTACGATGAACGAGAACTGAAGCGGCGGCCGGAGCATCCGCATGTCGAGCAGCGGCCAAATCCCGTGCGTATGCCCCGTGTCGAAGCACTCGAGCTCAGGCTTCACCGAGGCGTCGTTCATCGCGCCGAGGAGCTTCGTGATCTTCGCGTACGTGTTCGGGAACACCAAGTCGAAGACGAAGCCCCCCTTTTTCTCGGAGTACTTCGCGTAGTTCATCGTCCCCATGTTGAGCGCGGCGATTTCCGGGCGGCTGTCGCGCACGTACGCGCACTGCTCGGTCACGTCATCGGCGATCGTTCCCGTGGAAAAGTTGAGCACGACCGGACACCGCTTGCGCACCTCGTCCTTGATGCGGGCGAACGTCTCGGGCGCGAATGTCGGGCTCCCGTCGTCGTTGCGCGCGTGGATGTGCACGACGGCCGCCCCGGCGTCGTAGGCGCGCTTCGCCTCCTCGGCGATTTCGACGGGCGTATAGGGCAAATGCGGGCATTGGCTGCGACTGGCCAGCACCCCGGTAAGGGCGCACGTCACGACGCACGTATCGGGGTCGCGCACGGTCATTGGTGGCAGGGGAACCGCTTGAAGAACGTACGAGCGACCGGCGGAGGGTCAACCGGTGTCATCGAAGCTACCTCAAAAGGATTCGCCCACTTGCGCCCGCCCGCCGACTGCATCATCTTGGGCCCTCCCGATCATGGTTGCTCACGAATTTTCCGTTCCCGCGCGCGACTTCGACGCTGCCGGAAGGCAGGTTCGCTTCCCGATTCGGGCGCCCTGGCTTCGCGGAGCGCTGGAAGGAACCGACGTGCGACCGGGTGGGTCCGACGGCGAGCTCGACCTGCGACTTTCGAAGAGCGGCAACGACGTGATCGTGCGGGGCACCCTGACGGCCGAGCTGAGCGTCCCGTGCGCGCGCTGCATGCAGCCGGCGCGCGTGGTGGTTCGCGAGGCGCTGAGCGCCATGGTCGTTCCCGCGGGCGACCTGACCACCGGTCCAGCTGGTGAGGCGGGCGAGGTTATCCCCGAAGAGGCCGACGTCATCGCGTACGACGGGGAAACGGTCGTGCTCGACGACTTCGTCCGGGACGAGCTTCTCCTCGGAATCCCCATGATCCCCTTGTGTTCTGAAGGCTGCCCGGGTATCAGGCCCCAAAGTTTGCCGGAGTCGGCCTCCCCGGGCATCGACCCACGCCTTCGCCCGCTCTTGCGTCTCAAAAAAAGCCCGACATGATCGGCACGACCCCGGCTGGGGGGTAGTCAACACTGAAGGAGAGCCCCCGTGGCAGTTCCGAAGCGACGTACGAGCCGTTCGAAGCGCGACATGCGGCGCGCCAACCACGACAAGGTGACCGCGCCGAACCTGGTGCCATGCTCCCATTGCGGTGAGCCGGTCATTCCGCACCGCGCTTGCGCCTCTTGCGGGCACTACAAGGGGCGATCGGTCAAGCCGGGTACGGCGACCGGCCAAGGCTGACCGCCCTCGCCGAATAATCCGGGCCGGAACATCGGCCGCGGCGCGGTCCAACCTTGACGACGCACCCCCTTCCTCACTCGCGCATTCTGGGCACCGGCCACTACCTGCCGCCGGTGGTGCGGACGAACGCCGACATCGAACGCATGGTCGACACGTCCGATGCCTGGATCACGGAACGCACTGGAATCAAAGAGCGTCGGATCGCCCCCGAGGGGACAATCACGAGCGACATGGCGACGCACGCCGCGAAGCTCGCGCTGCAGGCGGCGGGGATCGACGCGTCGGCGCTCGACATGATCGTCGTCGGGACGGTCACGCCCGATGTGCCGATGCCCGCGACGGCCGTGTTCGTGCAGCAGAAGCTCGGCGCCGGCCATTGTCCGGCGTTCGACGTGAGCGCCGCCTGTGCGGGCTTCCTCTTCGGCATGTCGATCGCCGATCAGTTCATCGCCAGCGGGCAGGCGCGCTACGTGCTCGTTGTCGGGGTCGAGCTCCTCTCGCGGATCATCGACTGGAGCGATCGCACGACGTGCGTCCTCTTCGGCGACGGCGCCGGAGCGGCGGTGCTCGGGCCGAGCGGCGCACGGCTCGGAGATTCCTCGCCCCGAGGCGTGCTGTCCACGTCCATCCTCACCGACGGCTCGCTCGCCCGGTCGCTCTGGATTCCCGGGGGCGGAAGCGCCAGCCCGACGACGCACGCGACGGTCGAACAGAAGCTTCATTACGTGCACATGCGCGGGCAAGACATCTTCAAAGTGGCGGTGAAGAACCTTCACTCGGCGTGCAAAGATGCCCTCGATCGTGCGCGGATGACCCACGCCGACATCGACTGGGTCTGCGCGCATCAGGCGAACAAGCGAATCATCGACCTGGTGATCGAGCGGCTCGGAGTCTCTCCCAAGAAGGTGCTTTCGAACATCGACCGCGTCGGGAACACGTCGAGCGCGTCGATCCCGATCTTGCTCGACGAAAGCATCCGGGCCGGGACGATCCGCGCTGGCGACACCGTGCTGATGTGCGCCCTGGGCGCCGGGATCTCGTGGGGTAGCGCGATCGTTCGGGTGTGACGGCGGGCGGCCTCTATGGGCCACTTGCTCCGTGACAGGCCCGTTCTCCTGCGCTAGCTCGCGTTTCTCATCATGACCATCGCTTGGTTTTTCCCTGGGCAAGGCTCGCAGTCGGTGGGCATGGGCACGGACGTGCTCGCCGCGTCGCCCGCGGCGCGCGCGGTCTTCGAGCGCGTCGACGCGGCGCTCGGCGAGCCGCTCTCGAAGGTGATTCTCCACGGGCCCGAGGCGGACCTCACCGTCACGTCCAACGCGCAGCCCGCGATCGTCGCGACGAGCTGCGCGGTGCTGGCCGCCCTCCGCGAGCGCGTGCCGGCGCTCGCCCTACCCGCGATCGCCGCGGGCCATTCGCTCGGCGAGTACTCCGCCCTGGTCGCCGCGGGCGCACTGACGCTCGAGGACGCCGTGCGCCTCGTGCGCGCGCGCGGCCGGGCGATGCAAGAGGCCGTGGCGGCGGGAACGGGAGCGATGAGCGCCATCCTCGGCGTCGAGCCCGGGCGGCTCGAGACGCTATGCGCCGAGGCGGCACAGGGCGAGGTTCTCTCCGCGGCGAACTTCAACGGGCCCGGCCAGATCGTGGTCGCGGGGCACGCGGGGGCCGTGGCGCGCCTGGGCGAGCTGGTCGCCGCCGACAAAGGCCGCGCCATTCCGCTCAAAGTGAGCGCGCCGTTTCACTGCGCCCTGATGGCTCCGGCGGCGCGCGTGGTCGAGAGCGAGCTCGCGCGCATTCCCGTCGCCGCGCCCGCCTTCCCGATCGTTGCGAACTTCGACGCGCGCCCGAACATCGAGGCCGCGCGGATCAAAGAGCTGCTCGTGCGGCAGGTCGACGGCGTCGTGCGGTGGGAGGAGAGCGTTCGAGTCATGATCGCCGCCGGGGTGACGCACGCGCTCGAAATCGGGCCGGGGAAGGTGCTCGCAGGTCTCGCCAAGCGCATCGCGAAGGACGTCAAAGTGCTCAGCGTCGGCGACGCGGCGTCGATCGATCAAGTCGCGGGGTTTCTTGGGGGCGTTGGCGGTTAGGGGAGAGTCCCTGAACTCTCCCCCGTGCCCGTGCCCGTGCCCGTGCCCGTGCCCGTGCCCGTGCCCGTGCCC
>CAZHED010000044.1:0-3357 GCA_964531095.1 uncultured Polyangiaceae bacterium
CATAGAGCTTGACCCCGTTCGACTCGAACTCCTCGTCCATCTCTCCGAGCTTGTCTTCGAAATAGAGGTCGTAGCTGAAGCCAGCACAACCACCACCGACGACGCGCAGGCGCAGGCCCTGCCCCATCAGGGCCTCGGCCTCGGCAATTTCTTTCACTTTGAGCGCAGCCTTTTCGGTGATCGTGATCATGGGCATCGGTCCTTGCCTCTGGCGAGCGTCTTGGGCGTGTTCCGAGACGCCTTGCGCCTAGTCCTGTCTCCACTATAGGGGTGCCGACCCTGTTTCGCCACCGTGCTCGACCGGGGACGTTCAGGGTCTTGTAGCTTTGCGCCCCCCAATGGCGAGCAGAGCGCCGGAGTAGCACACAGCCTCGAACGCGCCGGCCTCGAGGGGGGCAAGGGCGACGACCGGGGGTGTACCCCGGGCCGCGGCTGGCGGCGGTGAGCAAGCTTCGCCCAGCAAGTCGACGCCTCTTGCGGTCGCAACCCCGATCGCGCCCTCGGCGGTGGCGAACGCGAAGGCGCCGGTCGAATCCACCAAAGGCGGGGTGTGAGGGAGGACAGCCAGCGCCGCCGCTCCCCCGTCGGTGCCGACCGCGATCGGGCGCACGGCCAGCGACACGCGGGCCACTTCGTTCCCTGCCGAATCGAGGGTCACGCCGACCTCCCCCGTCGGCGTCAGAAGTGCAACGTACGCGCTGCCACCGCGCATCGCAGGCGGACCGAGCCAAAGCCCGCCCGTGGCCACCGCTCGGGTCGTGGCCATGCCCTGCAGGAGATCGACGGCGGTCAGGTGCATCCGATCCGCGCTGACGGCCACGAGCGTGTGATCGTCGGCCAGCGCCGCGTTGGAATCGATGGGGGAGCCGAAGCTCGCGACGCGCGCCGCGTCGGGAGCCCCCGGTATCCACGACCAGACCGCGCCGCTGAACGTGACTCCCACGACCCTTCCGCCCGCGGCCACGAGCGGTAGAGACGTCGCTTCGAAGAGGGTCGTGCGCGCGCGTACCGCACCGTCCGCGTCGAGGGCCGCAAGCTCATGGGTCGTGGCAACGACCACGCCTCCGTCATCCAGCGGGAGCGGCGACGGGTGGGCCGCGTCGCTGCGTCCAAACGGGACGCGCCAGCGCACCGCGCCGTCCCGCACGGCGACAGCCTCCCCGGCGGCGTCGACGAACACGACCGTGTCGTCCGCGAGGAGCGCAGATGGGCCCGGCTGTGCAGCCCCGGTCGATACGCGCCACCGCTCGGTGCCGTCGCGTGCGATCGCGATGACCTCTCCGCGCCCCCCCACGAGGTACGTGCAGCCCCGCGCGTCGACGACCGGAGCGTGCTCGATGAAGGCGCCGAGCGGTATGCGCCATTCGGTTCGAAGACCGGAGCCCGGAAGCTCGGTGCGTGTCCGGCCCGTCCGCGCGGCGTCGACACGGTCCGCGCGCGCACCGCCCGAAGGCCGCCCCACGATCAGGGTCCGGGGGCGCTGGACGTTGGCGGTTTGTCCCGACGCCATCACCGCGACCGCGATGGCCGTCCCCGCCGCCGCCCATGCCGTAGCCCGCCGCCCGCGCGCCTGGCGGCCGGGGGCCATCATTTCGCCCGGAGGACGAACTCGGCCTCGATCTCCGGGACCGTTTGGGCCGTCGGGGACCGAAACGCGCGTGTCACACGCCCATACGCCCGGAGGGTCTCGCCGCGTGCGAGCGAGAGGTCTCGGCCGACCACCACACGGGCGATGCAGGGTCCCTTTGCGCATCCGCGCCGGTCGTCGACGAGGGCCACCGTGCGGTGCGGTGACCCGCGCGCTTCTTCGACTTCGCCCTCGACGACGATGTACTCGCCCGTCTGCGCGGCCGCGATGTCGCGCATGGCGGCGTCGTAGCCGATGGCGCCGCGCTCCTCGAACGCTTTGGCGGCATCGACGAGGCTCGCCACCCTGGTAACCGGGATATGGACCGTGCGCGGTGCGAGCGCGCCAGTTCCAGCGCGCACCTCGATCGTGCGCTCGCCCGGCGCGTCGATGGCAACCGTTGTCTCGAACGCGCCGTCCGGCGCGACTGGGACGGCTGTGCCGTCCACCTTGACGGTTGCACCTTTGGCCGCCCGTCCTGCGATCGCAAGCTTGTCTTCGTCGGTCACCGTGCTCGCCCCGGGCGAGTCCACTCGCAGAGGAGCCACGGCGATCCGGGCACTCACGACGCCCGTCTCCGGCGCGTGGCCCTTGGGCACGACGACGTAAGGGACGTCGATGGCGATAACCCGCGATTCGTCCGCCGGCCCCTCGGCGGCTGCGGTCTCGTCGAGCACATACGTGCCTGCCCCGGCGGCGTCGAGGGCGATTGGCTTGTCGTCGACGCGCACGTCGGTCTGCGCGGGAGCTTCGACGCGGATCGTGATGCAAGGATGCGGGTCGTTCATCGTCGCGACGTCCGCGCGGACGCGGTACGCGACTGGAACGACGAGCTTCACCGTCTCGTCCCGACCCATCCCCGGGCGGTCGATCGAGAGCGAGAGCGCGTTGTCGCCGACGTGCAGCGGCGTGGCCAGGGGAAGGTCGGCCTCGCCGGCTGCGAACGCAGACCTCGCGGTGCCGAGCGAGACCAGCGTTCCATCCTGGCAGCTCGACGGCTCGCAGGTCAGATGCAGCACATCCTTGCCGTCGGGCGCGATTCGCGGTTGCGCGGCAATGGGGGGCGCACTCCGCCACAGAAGGGCGATCGCCGCTCCGCCCACCAGAGCGACGCCACCCGCCAGAAGCGCCGCCACGGCGAGCGACGCCCCGCTCCGGCTCGGGGCGCCCGGTCTCGATGGCAGGGGCTCATCCGGGAGCGGGGCTGGCGGCGGGACGAAGAACGCGGCGATGGGCATCGTCTCGCCCAGCGTGCGCGGCGGCGGCGGCCGGAGCGACGTGCTCGGCGGGGGTGGCAGGGGCGACGGGGGTGGATTGGCTGCCGGATCGCCGGGCCGAAGGGGGGCGATCCCGGGGAGGGCGACGCCGAGCATGGTCTTGTTGCGGACGGCCGTGGGCGCGGGGGTCGGCGTAGGCTGGGGCGAGGGGCCCGCGAGGGACGGGAGGCCGACGATGGTCCTCTTGCCCATCGGTCCGACGGGTTGGGCGGCGGGCGCCGCGACCGGCGCGGGGAGCGCCAGCAGCGTCCGCGCGGCAGGTGGAGTCACAGGCACGGCAGCCGTGGCGGCGGCTGCGGCGGGGGGAGCGGCGGCCGTGGCGGCCAGCGCAGCCACTTCCGCGGCTGGAACAGCCCCTGCCGGAACAGCCCCTGCGGTGGTAGGACCGGTACCGGTAGGAGAAGCGGCGGCGTCGGTAGGAGCAGTAGGAGAAGCGGCGGCGTCGGTAGGAGC
>CAZHED010000044.1:3457-32704 GCA_964531095.1 uncultured Polyangiaceae bacterium
GTAGGAGCGCTAGGAGAAGCGGCCGTGTCGGTAGGAGCGGGGCCCGGGCCTTGCTCGAGCACCAGTGCGCCGCACTCCGCGCAGAACTTCGCCGTCGCGGATAAAGGGTGCCCGCATTGTACGCACGCGCGCGTCGTCATCGGGAGATCCACCCCATCATAGCTGTCTAGCCACGCTCGGCCTGGCAATCACCGGACAGAACCTGTGCCGAGCGGCACTAGTCATCATCGTGCTCCGGGCCGCGAAGGCCATGCTTCTTGGCCATGTCATGCAGATGCTTGCGGTCCATCTTCGCCTCCCGGGCGGCGGCGCTGACGTTGCCGCCGTGGCGCCCGAGGAGCCACTTGACGTATCGCCGCTCGAACTCGGCGTCGAATTTCGCTCGCGTCTCGCGGTAGCTCTTGGCCGGATCGAACTGGAACACGTCGCCCGTGGATGCGCTGGCGGCGGGCAACGACACCACGTTGAGCTCGGTCACCCCGGCGGCGCGCGCGAGATAGACCGTGCGCTCGAGCACGTTGCGAAGCTCGCGGACGTTGCCCGGCCAGTCGTGCGCCACGAGGCCTTGCATGGTCTCGTCGGCGACGGTCAGGTTGCTCGCACTCGCCTTCAAGATGTGCTGCACGAGCGCCGGAATGTCCTCGCGCCGCGCGCGCAGCGGCGGAACCGTGATCGGAACGACGGCGAGGCGGAAGTACAGGTCTTCCCGAAACTTCCCCGCCTGCACTTCGCGCAGGAGGTTGCGTTTGGTCGCGGCGATCACCCGTACGTTCGTCTTAACTGTCTTGTTGCCGCCGACACGCCGGAACTCTTTCGTCTCGAGCACGCGCAGGAGCTTCGGCTGCACGTCGAGCGGGAGCTCTCCGATCTCGTCGAGGAATAGGGTTCCCCCGTCGGCAAGCTCGAACGCCCCTTGGCGGGCGGCGACGGCACCGGTGAACGCGCCGCGTTCGTGCCCGAAGAGCTCCGACTCGAGGAGCGAGTAGGTCACCGCGCCGCAGTCGACGACGACGAACGGGCCCTGCGCGTGCGCGCTCTCCGTCCAAATCGCCCGCGCCAGGACGTCTTTGCCCGTTCCCGTTTCGCCTTCCAGCAGAACCGTGGCGTCGGTCTGCGCGATGCGCTCGAGCACACCGAAGATAGAGCGCATGGCCAGGCTTCGGCCGATGGCGGCCCCGAACCATGTCTTGTCGCTCGGCATCACCTCCACGTTGCGCGCGGCGGGGCGCAGCGCGATCTCAACTTCGCCCACTTTCAGCACAGTGCCTGGCTGGACGATGGCCTCCGACACGCGGGCCCCTTGGACGCGCGTGCCGTTGGTCGAGCCGAGGTCGCGCACATGCACGCCATCGTTGGCGCGCGTGAGCTCGCAGTGGTGTCGCGACACCGTGTCGTCTCCCAGCACCAAGTCGTTGTCTGGCGCTTTGCCCACACGAACTTTGTCGCCGAGCGGACGGCTGGTCCCTCGCGCGCTTCCCGAAAGGACGACGATGTGGATCCCCCCCTTCGTGTCCGGCGGCCGAACCGCGCGCGTCGCGATCTCAGCGGCATCGCCTTCGGTGAGCAGCTCGTCCTCGCCCTCGCCGGGGGCGTTCATCGCGGCACCCATGTCGAAACGTCGATCGAAGTCACCCCGCCCCGAAGGGCCACCTGCCGGCGCACGACGCTGTGCTCCAAGTCGGCAGCGACGAGCTCGATTTCCACAGTGTACTCCCCGTCCGGCAAGCGCGGCTCGTGCGTCACGACGCGCGGTGCCCGACCCGCCGGGTACCGGAAGCTTACCTCGCGCGTCCAGTCGTCGCCTCGCGCGTCCTCCGACCAGCGTGCGTCCACCTCCTCGACCCGTTCCGCCGCGCCGCCGAGGACGTAGTGCACGGTCTGGTCCTTGGGCCAGCGCTCGCCGGCCAGGAACACCGCGAGGGGGACGGCCGCCGCGACGAGGATGAACCGCCCGACGCGATTTCGGTCCATCAGCGCCCTTGCGCCTCCACCGCAGCCGCGCGAACGCGGGCCACTAGCCCCGCGATCACCGGATCGGGCATGTCGAACTTGGGCATCTTGCCCTTGCCGTTCTTGATCACGGCCGCGATGTCCGTGTCGCTAACCTTCGACTGCCACTCTTCGCGGGTCAGATCCGGCGCGTGGACCATCGGCCCCATCTGGCCGTCGCCCTTTCCCATCGGGCCGTGGCACGTGGAACACTGCTGGCGCCAGGCGATGTCGACGAGCTGCGTCACGTCGCTCCCGGCTCCGGCCGCCGCTTGCTGCCGCGCGCCCTGCGATTGCTTGTCGTCGTCGGCCGAATGATGGTCGCTCGGAGTCCACTCTTTGAGCGAGCCAGCGGACGGTGGTCGGTCGCACCCCGCGAGCGCGAAGCCGACGCCGATGCGCGCGAAGTAGAAGAGGTAGAAGAAGCCGGCGATGGCGCGGCGGCGGACCGCAGGGCAAGCAGGCGACGAGAAGAACGGCGGAGGAGACGCGACCACGGCGGCGCAACGTAGTCCGTGGGGCCCGAGGGGCCAAGCTGGCTTGCTGAGAAAGGGTGGGGGCGTTAGGTTCCTGGGTAGGCGGCGACCGGCTTTCCAGCCCGGCGCCGACCCGAGGCAACCATGTACTCCGGTGGGAGCGGCGGCGGGTCCGCTGTGCAAGCCAAGAAGGTCACGGTTCCCGAGCTTCGCCGCAGAAAACGGGGTGGGCTGCCGCTGGCGATGGTGACGGCCTACGACTTCACGATGGCGCGTCTCGTGGACGCGGCCGGGGTGGACCTCATCCTCGTGGGTGACTCGCTCGGAATGGTGGTCCAGGGGTTGGCCAATACGTTGCCCGTGACGATTGACGAGATGTGCTACCACGGCCGCGCCGTCGCCCGAGGCGTATCGAGGGCCCACCTGGTCGGCGATATGCCGTTCATGAGCTATCAAGTGTCGCCCGCGCAGGCGCTCGAAAGCGCGGGCCGGCTCATCAAAGAAGGAGCCTACGAGAGCGTGAAGATCGAAGGCGGGGAGGAGACCGCCGAGCATGTCCGTCGCGTCGTCCGCGCTGGAATCCCGGTGATGGGACACGTCGGGCTGACGCCGCAGAGCGTGCACGCGCTCGGCGGGTTCCGGATGCAAGGCAGAGGGGAGGAGGCCGCGGCCAAGATCGTCGCCGACGCGCGCGCCATCGAAGAGGCGGGGGCGTACGCAATCGTGCTCGAGGCGATCCCGCCCGACGTCGCCGCGCGCGTGACCGCCGAGGTCGCGGTGCCGACGATCGGCATCGGCGCGGGGCCGGCGTGCGATGGCCAAGTGCTCGTCTGCACGGACCTGCTGGGAATGGCGCGCGACCACGCGCCCAAGTTCACGAAGCGCTACGCGGAGCTCGGCGATGCGATCGTCGACGCGGTGACACGCTACGTCGCCGAAGTGCAGAGTGGCGCGTTCCCTACTGCCGAACACGCCTACAAGCCGAATCGGACGGGTGATGAATACCCGGAGGGCGGAACCGGGATCGGCGGGCCGCGCGAACCGGCGCCGCGGCATTAGCGGAAGGCACCGTACTTCGGGTGCGGCGCCGGCGGTCCCAGCTCCTGCCGCTCGAATATCCATACGTCTCGTGTGAGGCTCGCGTGGATGTCCACACGCGGCCAGATCCGCGATTCCCAAGTGGACAAGTGCGCCCATCGGTAGTTGAGCCGGCCGTCCCGCAAGGCGGCGAAGTAGCCCCGCGAGTCGGCATCCCCCTGCAGCCTCGACTCTTCCGGGGTGAGCACGCGGCCGTCTCTCTCGGTCGCCGCGCGGTCCACGAGATACCGCTCCGCCCAGAACGCCGGCACGACGACGAAGCGGGGCCGTCGCGTCTCGATGTCGGAGAAGCGGGCGCTCACTTCGACGACGCCAGGGAGAGGATTGCGACCTTCCGTCGGCGTCGGCTCGACGCGCTGGATCCGCTCTATCCAGGGAAAGCGCGGAAGGTGCACGTTGTTGCCGTACACTTCGACGCTGTCGCCGGAAGCAGCGTGCGCTCTCATCCAGCGCTCCGCGTCGTAGCGCGGGTCGAAGATCATCGCGACGTCGACCGATGCGCATCGAAAGAGGGCCGCCGCAAAGAACGGCGTCGCCAAGAGCCACGCGGCGCGCCCGAGCGCGGGCTCGAAGTGTTCGTGCAGCGCGTCCATCGCCAGGCCCACGTAGAGGCCCCACATGATCATCTGGGGGAGCACGAATCGATGCTCCGTCCTGCGCGCGGCCATGTTGAAAGCAATCGTGAACGAGACTGCGAAGCAGAGCGGCACGAGGCCCGCCGATCGCCGCGCGCCGTCCGGCGCGCGCAGCGCGACGATCACTCCGATCACCACGAGCGGGGCGAAGATCCACGGATAGTACTCGTGGAAGACGAGGAGGCTGTCGCGAAACGCGTAGGCGCGCCCGACCCAGGTCTTGGCGTAGTAGGCGTGGTCCTGGCTGGCGGCGCCGAGGAGCAGGTTCATCCGCGCGGCGAACCCTGCTTTGTTCCAAATCGCACCGTCGATCGTCAGCAAGAGAGCGATTCCGAGCGCTGCGCCGGTCGCGAGCCGTTCGACGATCGCGTGTGCGTGCGAACGGGCCTCTTGGTCGATGACGAGCCATGCCGCGGTGGCGAGCGGAACGCCGATGACGAAGAGCGCGTAGGCCTGATCTTTGGTCGCGACCGCCATCGCGGCGAGGACCGGGACTCGCCGTAGGGTGCGAAAGTCGCGATGGGCGATCGCGCGAACGAAGGCGCGGAGCGCAAGAATGGCCCAGAAGAGATAGGGAACGTCCAGGTTCGATGTCTGCGAGTAGTACGTGAAGACGGCGTTGGCGCCGCACGCCGCCGCCGTCCAGGCTCCGGCTCGCCGGGAACCGCGCAAGTCCTCCCCGATCTTCGCGACGTTCCACAAGAGTCCCAGCGACATCGCCGCGGTCGTCGCGCGCGCCACGATGGTCAGCGCGGTCATTGTCGGCACCTGGATGAAGGCCCGGATGACGGCCTGCGGCTCGAGAGATGGCGCGGCGATGAGCGCGGCGATCCACGCGGGCGCCGAAACTACGGTGAGAACGATGAGTTGAAGGGGCGGGTAGATGTAGTGGTGCCCCGGCCAGTACGTCATCAGCAGGCCGGCCAGGAAGTCGCGGGGCGCGACGCCGTCGTCGTCCCATCCGTCCGAAGCCGGGAGGCCCCAGAACAACCCCGTCACGCGCAAGATCAGGGCAGCCGCGAGAACTTTGCCGAGCGGTTCGCGCCCGATCTCGCGAATGCGCGCCCTCATGGCTCGGCGGCCCCAATCCGCTTCGCGTCGCCCGACAAGGCCCGTACGACGAACGCGGCCATCGCGACGAGGACGGCAAGACGCGCTCCGAGCGCGACGACACCGAGCGTTCGCATCTCGACGACCTGGTCGTAGAACCCGCGGAGATAGGCTTGCGATATCGCCATCGCCGCGACGAGCGCGGTCGCCGGGCGTCGAACCGAGGCAGCGACGGCAAACGGAATGCCCCACGTGAGGTACTGCGGGGAAAAGACTTTGCCGAACAGCCAGATGCACAAGAGGCTACCCATGCCCGCGCAGGCGAGCGCATCGACGCGGGCCTGCTCGCTGTTCGGCGATGGCCGCCGGCCGAGCCACGCGGTGAACGCCGCGATCGCGAGAAGCAGGACGATCCCGGCTGCCCGCGCCCAGGACTGCGCCGTGCCGTCATCCAGGTTGAACGAGCCGAACCCCAACGTGGCCGCCCGAGGACTTCCCGTGACGAGGCGAATGACCGAAAGGACGGTCCCGTAGGTCGATTCGATGTGAAGGCCGCGGGTGGCGTGGTACCGGACGAAGTCGGCGAATCCCGAGGGCGAGAGGGCGACCATGGGGACGAAGCCCACCGCGAGGCCGAGCGCGACCCCCGCCGCGACTCGGGCGATCGCGGAGCGCGAGCGCCACGCGTCGCGGTCCGCGGCCATCATCGGGAAGAGCACGAGAAGCGGGACAATCTTCGCCGCCGCGCCGAGCGCGACGCCGAGGCCCATGAGAAAGGGCCTGCGCCGAGCCGCTGCCCAGAGCGCGACACCCAGAAAGACGGCCGCGACCGCGTCCAGCCGTTGGATGAGGAGCCCGCCCTGGGCGAGAAAGAGCGCCGCGGTGAGCCACCAGCGCGTCGCGCGCTCGGTGGCGGGGACATCGGGGGCCGCGTCGATGGCCAAATGCGCCGACACGAGGAGAAGCGCCGCCATCAGCGCGCCGAAGCCCATGGCGAACGCGGGGAAGGCGGGCAGGACGAGCGCCGGGAGAAGGATGAACGGCAGGACGAGCGCCGGGTACTCGAAGGGCACTTGCGCATACGGGAGGTGCCAGCGGCCGTCGGCAGCAGGCAGCTGGCGAAAGGCCGCCGAGGCTTCGCCGCGCTTCGCGAGAAGCAAGTCGCGATCGAACGGGACTCCGCGGATCGCGTTGGCGACGGCGAAGTAGAGCTCTTCGTCCGCCGATCGACGGTAGGCGAATGCGAACGGCAGCCAGGCACGCAGAAACGGGCTCGCGGACGGGGGTCCGCGGGAGAGCGCCGCGTACGTTGCCAGCGACGGACCCTGGTTGAGCCACACGCAACCGATCGCCGCGGTCACGAGGAACGCGACGTGCGCCTTGCGGGGGAGGGCGAAGGCCATCGACGCGCAAGCGATAGTGTACGCCCTTGCCCCGTCAAGGCGCTGCAGGAACGCTTGGCACTGGTGATGTCCACCGTGGTATGCGGACGCGTGCCTGGGCGCGCGGGGTACCCGTCCGAGTTCGGGCAACTGCTCTTGGCGAGCTTTCTCCTGAGCTTCGCCGTGGTGATCAGTCACGGGAGGTACTTCGAGCCGGCGCTCGCGTGCATCGTCGTCGCCTTCGCCCTCCTCGTCTCGTGCTTCGCCGCGAGTGTACGCGCGACGCCCTCGGCCGCCGTGCCAAGGCCGGCCTTCGCTCTGATCGGCGCCGCGATCATGCAGCTGACGGCGCTCTTGGATCCCAAGCTCATCGTGTATCCGCACACGCCGGTGTCCGGCGTCCGCGCAGTGGAAATCCTCTCCATTCTCCTTCTCACGACGTACCTTCCCTTTCTCGGCACTCGTCGCGAGCCGCACGTCGTCCGGACCGTTCGCTTTGCCGCCTTCGGCGCGCTGACTCTCGCCGGAGGCCTGGCGACGATTCACATTTCACCGGCGCCTCTCATCGATGTCTGGGACGTCCAGATGCGCGGAGGGCACGCGTTGCTTCGCGGCGAGAACCCATACGTCGCCGTCACCGCGGCGACCACGTCGGCCGAGTGGGGCGCTTTGGGCTTTTCCAGCGTGCCTTACGTCTACTCGCCGGGTTCCCTGTACGTCGGGCTGCTCGGCCTCGCCGTCGGTAGGGACGTGCGCTATGCGATGCTCCTCGCAACGATCGTCACGGGCGTCACGCTCCGGTCCATCGCGCGTCCGGCCCACCGTGGCGAAGCGTCCACCTTGGCCTCGTTCCTGGAGGACGCGCCCGCGCTGTTCGTCTGGTTAATGGGGCCGCTTTTTTTCATCCTCGAGCAAGCTTGGATCGACCCGATTCAGCTCGTGTTGGTGTGCGCAGCCGTCGCCACCTATCTCGCGAGTCGTCCAGCGCTCGCTGCCGCCATGATCGGGCTGGCGCTGGCCTCCAAGCAGTCCATGTTCTGGCTCATCCCGATCTCCGGCGTCGTGCTCCGTTTTCGGCCGCGCGAATGGGTCGCCATGATCGCGACCTGGGGGGTGCTCGTGGTCCCGTTCGTCGTCGCGGACTTCCATGCCTTGAAGCACGCGACGTACGACGCTCTCATCGCGTTACCCGGGCGCAGCGATGCTCTGTCGGCCACCGTGTGGTTCCAGCGGACCCTCGGATGGGCGCTCCCGACGGGCGCCGTCGCGTCCTTCTTTGCCGCTGCGGCCGTTGGCGCCTCGGCCATGATCACGCGCGCGCTTGCACGGCGCGGCAACGACGGAATCCACGAGCGGGCGTCGCTCTTTGTCCGGGCGACGGCCGTGACCTACCTGGCGTTCTTCCTTTTCAGCAAGATTGCCTTCGCGAACTACTACTTCTTGATCGCCGGCCTCGCCGCGCTCGCGGCCGCCACATGCCTGCACGAGCGAAGTGCGGGCGACGGCGCGCTACAGTAGCCTGCCGCTCATCATGAACGACGAGCCGCGCCCCCGCTACAACCCGGCGGAGATCGAGCCGAAGTGGCAGCAGTACTGGGATCGCCACGCGACCTTCCGCGCCGAGCGCCACCCCGGCCGAAAGAAGTTCTACGTGCTGGACATGTTCCCGTACCCCTCGGGCTCCGGGCTTCACGTCGGCCACCCGGAGGGGTACACGGCGACCGACATCGTGGCGCGCTACCAGCGCATGCGCGGCGTCGACGTCTTGCACCCGATGGGCTGGGATGCGTTCGGCCTCCCCGCAGAGCAACATGCGATCGCCACAGGCGAGCACCCGCGCGAGACGATCAAGCGCAACATCGCCACGTTCAAGCGCCAGCTCAAGATGCTCGGTTTCAGCTACGACTGGTCGCGCGAGATCGATACGACCGATCCGTCGTACGTGAAGTGGACGCAGTGGATCTTCCTCAAGCTCTTCGAGCGCGGCCTGGCGTACCAGGCGAAGATCCCCGTCAACTGGTGCCCCGCCCTCGGCACTGTGCTCGCGAACGAAGAAGTGATCGACGGCCTGAGTGAGCGCGGCGGGCACCCGGTGGAGCGCCTGCCGCTTCGCCAGTGGATGCTCAAGATCACCGCGTACGCCGACCGGCTCGACGCCGACCTCGAGGGGCTGGACTGGCCGGACACCAAGGCCAAGCAGCACCACTGGATCGGGCGCAGCGAAGGGGCCGAAGTCGACTTCGCCGTGGACGGCAGCGGGGAGACCATCACGGTCTTCACGACGCGCGTGGACACGCTCGCCGGCGCGACGTACGTCGTCCTCGCCCCGGAGCACGCTCTGGTCGGCAAGCTCGCGCCCCCGTCGCATGCCGATGCGGTGCGCGACTACGTCGAAGCGGCGCGCCGAAAGAGCGACCTGGATCGCACCGAGGCCAAGACGAAGAGCGGCGTCGCCCTGGGCGCGACGGCGATCAATCCGATCAACGGCGACCGGCTGCCCATCTGGGTGGCCGACTACGTGATCGGCACGTACGGAACCGGCGCGGTGATGGCCGTTCCCGCCCACGACGAGCGCGATCACGCGTTCGCGCGGACCCACGGTCTGCCGATCGTGCAAGTGATTGCGCCGGCGAAGGCAGAAGATCAAGCGGCGGTCGACGTCCAAGCGGAGGCATTCACTCGCGACGACGATGCGGTCACATTTCGCCAGCGGACGAGCGTTCCCGTGCCCGACGGCGTGGCGACGGCCGAGGCCCGGCGTCTCATCACCGCGTGGCTCGGGTCGGCCGGAAGGGGCCGGTCGCGGGTCACCTACCGCCTTCGCGACTGGGTCTTCTCGCGGCAGCGCTACTGGGGCGAGCCGATCCCGATTTACTTTCCCGTGACGTGCGACGGCGACCCGCGCGCGCCCGGAGCGAAGGCGACGATCCACTACGATCGACCGATCGCCGTCGACGAGAAAGAGCTGCCCCTGCAACTGCCCGATCTCGACGACTTCAAGCCCGGAACGGATCCCGCCGGGCCTCTCGCCCGGGTTGCCGACTGGCGTTTCTTTCAGCGGGACGGCCGCTGGTACGCGCGCGAGACGAACACCATGCCGCAGTGGGCAGGATCGTGCTGGTACTACCTGCGCTACCTCGATCCCAAGAACGACCGCGAGCCGTGGAGCGCCGCGGCCTACCGCGACTGGATGCCCGTCGACTTGTACGTCGGGGGC
Source organism: uncultured Polyangiaceae bacterium (assembly GCA_964531095.1). Classification (GTDB taxonomy): domain Bacteria; phylum Myxococcota_A; class Polyangia; order Polyangiales; family Polyangiaceae; genus Palsa-1150. Next base: position 13,305 of record CAZHED010000044.1, read on the forward strand.
GCGGAGCACGGCGTCCTGCACCTTTTCTACGCGCGCTTCTGGCACAAGGTGCTCTACGACGTCGGCATCGTGAAAGACCCGGAGCCCTTCCAGAAGCTGGTCCATCAGGGGCTCATCCTCGGCGAGAACAACGAGCGGATGAGCAAGTCGCGCGGCAACGTGGTCAATCCCGACGACGTCGTGCGGGAGTATGGCGCGGACGCGCTGCGTCTCTACGAGATGTTCATGGGGCCCCTCGAGCAAGTGAAGCCGTGGCAAACGAGCGGCATCGAGGGAGTAAGCCGGTTTCTCGAACGCGCGTGGGCCGTCGCCACAGGTCCTCTGACCGACGACCCCGCCGCGTACGACGAAGCCACGGCCCGCCTGGTGCACAAGACGATCAAGAAGGTGACGCAGGACATCGAATCGCTGCGTCTGAACACCGCCATCAGCGCCATGATGATCCTGGTCCGGCACCTCGGCTCGCTGAAGGCCGTGCCCACCGGGGCCGTGCGCGCTCTCGCGCTGATCCTTTCGCCGTTCGCGCCGCACCTCGGGGAAGAGATCTGGCACGGACCGCTCGCTCACCCGGGGTCGCTCGCATACGAGCCGTGGCCCGAGTTCGATCCGGCGCTCGTGAGAGACGAACGCGTCGAGATCGGAGTGCAAGTGAACGGAAAGCTGCGCGGAACGGTGACGATCGCCGCTGACGCCGACGAGTCCACGGCGCGGCAAGCGGCCCTGCTCGAAGAGCGTGTGCGCGTGCACGTCGAGGGCAAGCCGGTCAAGAAGTTCATCTACGTCAAAGGCAAGATCATAAGCTTCATCGTGGGATGAGCCGATCGACGCGGATCGCCTCGGCCGGAGCTCGCTGCGCGCTCCTGGCCCTGTCGTGCAGCTCGTGCGGCTACCACGCCGCGTACGGCGGGCAGGAGCCCGGGCGGCTGCACGTCAAGCTCGTGCGCACGCTCGTTCCGGACGCGGTGGCCAGCGACGAAGTGCTGAGCGGGCTGCGCGAAGAGCTGCTTCGCGAGGGGGCGCTCGAGCCGGGCGACGGCTGGCCACGTGCCGAGATCGAAGTGCTCCGCGCCACCGAGTCGAGCGAGGGTATCGCCGCGCGCGCAGGCGGCCCGTTCGCGCGAGGAATCGACGTCGGAGTGACGGGCCGGGCTTGGATCGTGCCCGTGCCTGGCGCAGCCCCCGAGCGCGACACCGGCGACATGGGGGCCGAGGAGGTCATTTCGGTCGACGAGACCGCCGGCGTCGTCGACCTTCGTTCGAGCTGGTTCCACCAAAGCGATGCGATGCGCGCGGCGGCCCGGCAGCTCGGCCGCTCGCTCGCGAGAAAGCTCATGAGTCGTTCCGCCGCGTCCGAGCGCGCCGGAGGCGCCCAAGACTTGGGCAACCACTCGGGCGAAGGCGATGGCGTCCGGGGCGGGGTCAATCGGTGATCGCCGCGTGACGAATCGGGGAAAAGGGGCGCGAACGTGCTAGTCTGATGCACGCCGCCATGATCACGATCGGCTGCGCCGGTTTCCCGGTCCCCGCAACGAGGTACTTCAAGGAGTTCCTCTTCGTGGAGGTGCAAGAGACGCACGTGTCGCAGCCTGGCACGGGCACCATTCGCCGCTGGCGTCGAGAGGCCCCGCCCGGGTTCGCCTTCTCTCTGCTCGCGCCGCGCGAGATCGGTCAAGAGGGATTTCGCGAGGGGAAAGTGACCGAAATGGCCCTCAAGAATCTCTGCGAAGTGGCCAAGGAGCTCGACGCGCAGATCGCCGTCTTCGTCGCCCCGCCCGACTTCACGCCGTCGCGGAGCAACAAGTCGGCGGTGAAAGACTTCCTGCTGGGGGTCAAAAAGAAGTTCAAGCGAATCGTCTGGGAGCCGCCGGCGACCTGGGACGCCGACGAGGCCGAACAGCTCGCGTCCGACAGCGGGGCGACCGCGGCACGCGACCCGCTCGCGCACGGCACAACGCTCTCGTCCTTTGCGTATTACCGCATGCCCGGTCCCGCTGGGCACAAGAGCCGCTACGAGGATCCCGCGGTCGAAAAGCTCACCGAGATCGCTGGCGGTGCCAAGAACGAGCACGCCGTGTACGTCTTCACGAACGTCGACATGTTCGCCGATGCAAAGCGTCTGAGGAAGGGCGTCGGGGCTTAGTACAGCTCCCAGCAGCAGGTATCCAGCACGCCCCGGACGGGGAGTTGGACTTGAATCGCCGGGACGCGATTCAGAGGGGGGGTGTACTGAGTCGGGCTCGAGTGCTTTCGGCGCTATCCCCGGTCCGTTTCCGGCGAAACGCCCCGGCGACCGCCGCCAGCGACGCCAGTAGCCAAGGCCAGTCCCCCAGAACCTCGTACGCCGTGCGGGACCGCATCCAGTGGATCGGAGCGGCGATCACTTCTTGCTGGAACGTGCCCGAGTGGGCCACTACGCGACCCACGGGATCGATGACCGCGCTCACGCCGCTGTTCGTCCCGCGAACGAGGAATCGTCGGTGCTCGATCGCGCGGAGCTGCGCAAGGGCCAGGTGCTCCCAGGGCTCGGTCGTGTCTCCGAACCAGGCGTCGTTCGTGATGTTGACGAGCAGCTCCGGATTGGCGTGACGAACGGCGTCGTTCGTGAACCGCGGGAGAATGTCCTCGTAACAAATGAGCGGTGTTACCGTATGCAATTCGCCGTGCACGTCGACGACCAGGGGATCGAGCGACGTTCCCGGGCTGAAGTGGCCGCTGTTGGGCGACCACGAGTAGAGTACGGGCAACGTCTCGCCGAACGGGAGGTACTCGCCGAACGTGAGCAAGTACTCCTTGTCGTAGCGACTGCGGATGGCGCCGTCGGCGTCGCTGGAGACCGCCGCGTTGTAAAGCACGTAGTCGCGCTGATCGCGGACAAGGCGGTAGACGACGGCTCCGAAGATCGCGGGTACCCCGATGCGCCGCCCCACCACCGAGCGCAGCTCTTGCCGGTACGTCTCGTCGTGCACCGGCCGCATCGCCGATGTCTCGCTCCAGACGACGAAGTCGACCTTCTGCTCGCCCCCCAGGACAGCCGACATATGAAGGTGGCGCGTCAGTCCTTCATCGTATTGCGTGCGCTTCTCCATCAGCCCCATGTTCGCCTGAACGACACCCACCTTGGCTTCGGGAGCGGCGCGAACGGCGGCGTCCACCGCGTGGATGCGGGCGGCGCCGTAGAGGCCCGAGAGCACGACGGTCACGAGGCCGACGGCGATGGTCGCCCGGGAAGGCTTGCGGCGCTCCGCGCGGGCGACCATCGCTTCGGCGATCGCGAGGTTCGCCGCGACCAAGACCAGTCCGACGAGGATCGGTCCGCCGATGTCGGCGACCTGGGTGAGCGCGGGCACTTGGTGGACGGTCGCCGCGTAGTACCAGGGGAACAAAAGGGGATAGACAAGCTCACTCGCGACGAACGCCGCGGCGAAGACCACCGGAGCCGGCCACCCGCGCGCGCTGGCCCGCCCATAGAGCCAGCCCAGAAACGCCATGCGCCCGCCCTGGTAGGCGCACACGACGAGGACGAACAAGAAGCAAAGGGGCGCCGGGAACCCGCTGAACGTCTCGAGGAACTTCTGTAGCCAGAAGAATCCGGTGACGTTCATCGTCGTGCCCGTCAGCCAGCCCAGGAGCGTCGCCCGCCGGGTGGTCTGGCGGTGGAGCGCGACGATGAGCGGAACCCACGCGACCCACGTGAGCGGCCACACGTCGATCCCCCCGAACGCGAGGAAATAGAGCAGCCCCGAGAGAAGCGCCCCGGCGTATGCGAGCGGCGCGGAGAGCGGTAGGGCGCCGACCGGCGCGAGCACGAGGCCTGGCGTGCGCGCGCGCTTCGGCGGGGTGACCATCGGGCGCTATCCTAGCCGATCGCCCAGCCCGGCTATTCCGAGCGGAGCGCCTTCTCGACCTTGTCCATCAGGTGTCGCATGCTGAACGGCTTCTGCACATAGTGGCGCGCGCCCAGGTTAATTCCGTGCACCAAATCGACCGGCTGCGTGCGTCCCGTCAAGAAGATGAGTGGCATCGCTTGCAGCTCGGCGTGCCTCTTGACGATGCGCGCGAACGAAAAGCCGTCGATGACCGGCATCATGACGTCGCAAATGAGCAGGTCCGGCCGGCGGGCCATCCGACCGAGGAGCTCCGATGCCTCCAGCCCATTCGCCGCTTGCGTTACCTGATAGCCTTTCGCCTCCAGTGCCTTGGCGAGCAAGGATCGCAGCGCGGCGTCGTCGTCCACGACGAAGACGAGCTTGGTCCGGCTATCCACGCTATCATCGTAGCAGGCTAGAAGCCGGGGACTAACGCGGCTTTACCGCCAAGAGCTCGATCTCGAACGTGAGCGTGGAGCTCGGCGGGATCCCGGGCCGACCTTGCGGTCCGTAGGCGAGCGATGGCGGGATGACCAGCTTTCGCTTCTCCCCCACCTTCATGCCGGCCACACCCTGGTCCCAGCCTTTGATGACCTGCCCCTCACCGAGGACGAACTCGAACGGCTTGTCGCGGTCGCGCGAGCTGTCGAACTTCGTTCCGTCGGCGAACGTGCCGACGTAGTGCACCCTCACTTTATCGCCCGCTTTTGCCCCGACCCCCTTCCCGCGCTTGAGCGTCGTCATGGTCATTTTTCCGTCGTCGGCTGGCGCGGCCGTCGCGGAAGGAGCGGGCGGCGCGGGGGTGGGCGCCGCATCGGGGACAGCCGAGGCGTTTGGCCGCTCTGCGGCAGACGCCGTTTCCGTGGCCACGGGCTCCGGTGCGGGCGGCTCGGTCAGGGCTGAGCACGCGGAAAGCCCGGCAACGAGCGCGACGCGGAATGCGACCGATGGAGCGAGCGCCGATCCGGCGTGGTAGAACCGCGAGGACATGGGTTGCGGCAATTACTTCGAGGTTGTGCCGAAAGTCAAAGGGCTCTGACGAACGATGTCGCGCGTCCTTCACATCGAAGACGATCCGCGGAACCGACTTCTCGTCCGCAAGCTCCTCGCTGCGGACGGTCACGAGGTGATCGACGCCACCGATGGCCTCGAGGGGGTTCGGTGCGCGCTCACCCTGCACCCGGACCTGGTGCTGGTCGACCTCAACGTCCCCGGTCTCGACGGGTACGAGGTGACGCTGCGTCTGCGCAGCGAACCGTCGCTCAAGGGCGTTCCCATCGTCGCCATCACCGCCGAAGGGGACCGCGACACCAGCTTCGCCGTTGGTTGCGACGGCTTCATCCAGAAGCCCATCGATGCGCGGAGCTTCGCGTCGACCGTCGGGCTCTACCTCTCCGGACACCGCGAGCCCTACACATCGAGCGCCGACGCGACGGGCGAACGCTTGCGCCTGCAGAGCCACCGCATGGTGGGCCATCTCGAGCAGAAGGTGGCCGAGCTGAGCGGCGCCAACGAGCGCCTGCGGGAGATCGAACGGCTGCGCACCGCGTTCTATCGGAACATCAGCCACGAGCTGGCGACGCCGATGACGCCGATCGTGGGCTACCTGCGGATGCTCCTCGACGAAGAGCTCGGCCCGCTCAACAAGCCGCAGGCGAAGGCGCTTCGCGCGATGGATGACTGCGTGCGTCGACTGCGTGCGACTCTCGACAACCTGATCGACGTGACCGCACTCGAGACCGGGAAAACGAAGTTCTTTCATCGTGACTACGATTTTCTCGACCTCGTGCGCCGCTCGCTGGCCGCGTACGCCGACATGTTCGCCGACAGTCAGTTGACCTTGCTCGAAGAGATGCCGCGCGGACCGCTGCCGGCATATGGGGACTCGGACCGGCTTTCGCGCGCGATGAGCCAGCTGCTCGACAACGCGTGCAAGTTCACGCCGCGCGGCGGGACCGTCGGCGTCCGAGTCACCGTTCTCGAAGCACATTACGAAGTTGTCGTCGCCGACAGCGGCGCGGGTGTCCCGCCGGACCGCGCGCAGCGTGTGTTCGATCCCTTCTACCAGGTCGACGGTTCGCCGACCCGTGCTCACGGCGGCGTCGGCGTGGGGCTCGCCATCGCCCGGAGCGTGGCGCGCGGTCTCGGAGGCGACGTGAAGCTCGCGGGCGGAGCGACGGTCGAAGGCACCTATTTGACGGGCGCGGCGTTCTCCCTGGTCGTGGCGAAGCGTGCACCGATGATCGTCGTGGACGCGAGCACGTAGGGGATTCGGTCTTTTGACCGTCGTCTACCTGGACTGGAACGCCACGACACCTCCCCTTGCCGAGGTGGTCGACGCGATGGCAAGCGCGGCGCGCGGCGCCTGGGGCAATCCAGCGAGCGTACATGCGTTCGGGCGAGCCGCGCGGGTCCGTGTCGAAGAGGCGCGGGCAGCGGTCGCGCAGCTGGCACGGTGCGACGTGCGCGACGTCGTCTTCACGTCGAGCGGCACGGAGGCGAACAACCTCGCGCTGAGGAGCGCCTTCCCGGACGACGTGCGCCGCGGGGATGCGCTCGTGACCAGTCGTCTCGAACACCCCTCGGTGGTGCGCGTCGCGGAAGCGCTCGAGCGCGAAGGGCGCGCGCGGGTGCACTGGCTGCGCGTCCGGCGGGAGGGGACGGTCGACCTCGATGACCTGGAGCACGCCTGTGAAGAGAACGACGTCCGCCTGGTCGCGGTGCAGGCGGTGAACTCGGAGACGGGCGTCGTGCAGCCCGTGGGCGACGTCATCGCGCTGGCGAGGCGTGCTGGGGCGTCCGTGCACGTCGACGCCGTCCAGGCGTTCGGGCGCACGGCAGAAGTCGCCGAAGAGGCCGACACGCGCAGCCTTGCGGCCCACAAGATTCGTGGCCCCAAGTCCGTGGGCGCCCTCGTGACGCGGCCCGGAGTTGCCATCGCCCCCGTCCTCCTCGGTGGAAGCCAAGAACGAGGGTTGCGCCCGGGGACGGTCGACCCGGTCGCGGCCGCGGGGCTGGCGGTGGCCGCACGCCATGCGCTGACCTCGTCCGACCGGTGGGCCGCGCGCGCGCCGCTTCGCGACGCGCTGGAGCGGGGGCTGCTCCGGCTCGCTGCGAATGGGCGGGTCAACGGGGCGGGAGCACGGCGGGCGCCGCACGTGACGAGCATCGCGTTCCCAGGCTGGGAAGCGGCGGAGCTGGTGGCGGCGCTGGATCTCGAGGGGGTGGCCGTGTCCGCGGGAAGCGCGTGCAGCGCGGGAACGTCCGAAGTCTCGAGCGTCCTCGCGGCGATGGGCGACGCGGAGGCCGCGAGCTGCTCGGTGCGTTTTTCGCTCGGCGAGGAGACGACGATGATTGACGTCGAGACGGCGCTCGCTGTGGCGGAGCGGGTGCTTGCGAGGCGGTGACCGGACCGTGGAGCGTTACTGCGCGGCCGCCGTACGCGCCCCCGGTGGTGCCCCGCCGACGTCGATGGGGACCCACAGCGCGCGAACCTGTGCGTGCGCGCCATCGCGCGTGTAGCCGGCCAGACCGAAGAGAAGGTTCCAGAAGTGTCCGGTCGGGCTCTCTCCGTACGAAAACAGCGGCAGCAAGTGAAACTGCCAGTCCAGCCCGCCGGCGACGCGCTTCTGCATGTAGAGAGTATTCGCGGCAACCTGGACCACCGAGTCGTCTTGCCCGTCTGCGAAGCGCCAATAGACCGGAAAGCCGATGGTGGTGCGTCCTTTGGGATTGGCGAAGTCCCAGAAAACCGGGGCGACGACTGTGTGCGACGAGTCGTCGCTCCGCCCCGTGTAGACGATCGGTTGAAAGTCGCTCTCCCAGCCGTGCGTGTCGGTGGTGAAGGTGAACGTCGGAAATACCCACCACGTTTTCGATTGGCCATACGACTCGAAGCGCCCGAGGATCGGCGTGAGCCAGTCATGTCCTCCAGGGCTGTCCGACGTGTAGTAGAAGGGGGCGAGCGCCCATGCGTGGATATCGAGGTCGCGGTCGGTGTAATCCCACCAGAGTGGTAAGACCGGGCCCGCCGCCGTGAGCGAGGTGGAACCATTGCGCAGCTGCACCCGCGAATAGAAGAGGCTTATGGCCGCATCGGAAGTGCGCGTCACGCGCCGGTAGTATCCGGGAAGGACGAAGAGCGACCCCTCCGGATCATGACCATAATGGAAAAATGGGAATAGAGTCGTGTGTTCCTCGACGGAGCCGCCGGTCTCGGGCTTCCCACGGATATGGAAGAAGAGGGGTGCGACGTCGAAGACGTCCCGCTTGGGGTTCGATTGGGTAATCACCGGCCCGACGACGGTCATCGAGCTGCCGTCGACCTCGTGCTCCGCGTGATAGGTGAGAAGCGGCGGGATGAGCGTGTAGACGCGCCGGTTCCCGTCGAGGTTGCCGTTGTCGCCGTGAAAGAAGAAGGGCACGACGCCGAGGTTCACGTCCGTCCCGCTGCGGTCGCGGAAGTAGGGGCCCGCGAGCGTGAACGCGCCCTGCGGACCCCAGTGCGAAGTCGTCAGAAGGAGCGGCAAGTGAACGTAGCCCCCGTCCTTGCGAGACCCCTCGAAGACCAGCGGCGCGAGCCAGTTGTCGTGCTCTCCGGGCGCCTCTCTGTGGACCACGGGGCCGGCGATGACAACGCGATTGTTCCCGTCGCGCACGCGCCAAAACGCGGGGAATACGACGTCCATGTCGAGCGCCAGCGAACGCCGCCGGTAGTAGAGGAGTCCGTAAAGCCCCTCGGTGTCTTGCGCCTGCGGCACCCCGTAGAGGACTTGCGTCGGGTCCCGCAGCCCGCGTGTCTGCTCAACGAACAGGGGAGGAAGAAGCCTCAGCCGGGAATCGCCGCGCACATCCTCGTAGTAGGGAAACCAGCGGGAGTGCCTCAACGATGCGTCGGGGGAGGGAGGTCCCGACTGCCAGTCGGTGCCGATCTGCGCCTTCGCTTCGGGCGATATCGCGAGCGGATCTTGCGGGGGCGCGATCGCGGGCTCGGCGCGCATCGGCGGGCGTTCGTCTTCGTCCGCGGCGGCGGGGCCGGGCTTTGGCTGCGATTGCGGAGGGGGGCGAGCGCGACCGCCTCGCATCTGGGCGCTGCTCGTCGCGGCGATCCCTCCGATCGCGACCGCGGCGGCCCAAGCGACCGCCGTCGACGCCCAGGGCCTCACGACTTGCGCTCCGCGGCCATGCTCGGCCGCGAGTCCACGTTGCGTGACGCGGCCATGCATCGGTCGGCGACGACGCGCACCGCCAGCGACGGCGCAATGCGCTCTTCGGTGTGAGCATCCAGGTCTTTGACTTGCACCACTCCCTCGGCGAGCTCGCTATCGCCCAGGATGAGGACGACGCGCGCGCCGAGCGCGTCGGCGCGACGAAGCTGGCTCTTCAGCGACTTGCCGCGGGTGTCGACTTCGCAGCGGATCCCCTCCTGACGCAAGTCGCGCCCGAGCCCGAGGGCCGCCATCGCCGCGGCATCCCCGAGCGGCGCGACCAGTGCGTCGATGACGTTCGTGGGCACTTCCACCTCGCTGGCGATGAGCAGCCGCTCGACACCGGCGGCGAAGCCGAACGCCGGGACTTTCGGACCCCCGAGGTCGGCGATCATCGCGTCGTAGCGCCCGCCGCCGACGAGCGTGCTGCCCGCGCCGAGCTTCTCCGGCGCACCGGTGATTTCGAAGAGCGTCCGTGTGTAGTAGTCGAGCCCGCGAACGAGCCGCGCATCGACGGCGTAAGGGGTGCCGAGGGCGTCGAGGTACTTTCGCAGGGTCTCGAAATGCGCTCGGTCGCCGGCGTCGAGCGAAGCGTGGATCGTGGGGGCGTCCCGCACGATCGCGTGATCCCGCTCGTCTTTCGAGTCGAGAATGCGAAGGGGATTCGTGGTGAGGCGCCGTTGCGAGTCCGGCGAAAGCGAGGCCGCGTGCGGCGCGAGATACTGGACCAGAGCATCGCGGTAGCGCGTTCGAGCTTCTTGCCCGCCGAGCGAGTTGACGAGCACCTGCACGCCCGGGATGCGCAGCTCGGCGAAAAACCGGGAGAGCAAGTCGATTGCTTCAGCGTCGCAACCGGGCCCTTCGTCGCCGAAGACTTCGGCGCCGAGCTGGTAAAACTGCCGGTACCGCCCCCGTTGCGGTCGCTCCGCCCGGAACATCGCGCCCGCGTACCACCAGCGTGTCATCGGCTCTTTGGCGTGTACGGCGTGCTCGACATAGGCCCGCGCCGCGCCGGCAGTCCCTTCCGGGCGAAGGGTGAGATGCTCGCCGTGGTGCTCCAGCGAGTACATCTCTTTCTCGACGATGTCCGTCGTCTCGCCGACGGCACGAACGAAGAGCGCCGTCGGCTCGACGTACGGCGTACGCACCTCGCGAAAGCCGTGCAGGCTCATCGTCCGGGCGAACGTGCGCTCGACGAAGTGCCAGCGCCCGATCTCGTCGGGCAGCACGTCGTTCATGCCTTTTACGGCGCGGATCGGTGTCATGGCTGGGCGAAGGCGGGACTTATGACCCCGAGCGCGCCCCTGGGTCAAGCGTTGGCAGGTAGCCTGCCCCAGCCTGGCCTCCCGTCCCTCCCCGGGCTAATGCCTTCACGTGACTGCTTCGGCCCGCACCGGACGCACCTGTGCGCTCGATCTCGGCAGTGTGCGCGTCGGCGTTGCGATCGACGACGAGCTCAGCTTGTTGGCGCATCCGCGCGGAACGCTCGATGCGCGAGACGACCGAGCGTTCCTGGGTGCGCTGCGGGCCTTTGCGGACGACCAGGGTGTGACGCGCTTCGTCGTGGGGCTGCCGCTCGATATGCGCGGCGGCGAAGGCGGGGCCGCGCGCAGGGCGCGCGCCACAGCGCAGCGGATCGCAGACGCGACCGGCCGCACGGTCGAGATGTGGGACGAGCGCCTGACGACGGTGCAGGCCAAGCGCGCCCTGGCATCGAGCGACGTGTGGGGCGACAAGGCGCGCAGCCGGGTCGACGAAGCGGCCGCTTGTGCGATCTTGCAGTCTTGGCTCGATTCACGCGAGGCGCGACCCCGACGATGAGCGTGCGATGAAGAGACGAGGGAAGGGAGCGAAGCGCCGCCGGCGTCGCACGAAACCCGACGCGGGGCCGCCCCCCTCGTCCCCGGCACGTTCGCCCCGCCACCCGGCGCTGGCGCGTTGGGCGCTCGGGGCCCTGGCGATCGTCGCGGTCGCCGCGTCGGCGTGGTTCTTCGTGCTGTACCCCGCCGAGCCTGCGGGCGGACGGGGCCGCACCGTTCAAATCCGCCTGCCACGCGACCCGTCGCCGAACGACTTGGCAGCGGCGCTCGCCGCCGCGGGGCTCGTCTCGAACCAGCGCCTCTTTGCCCTTTGGGTGCGTGCTACTGGCGGCGCGAAGCGGATCGTCGAAGGGTCGCACTTGCTCAGCGACGACGCGAGTCCCCGTGAGCTGATGGCCCGGCTCGAGCGCCGGCCGGGGGGCGGCAGCGCGCGGGTCACGTTTCCCGAAGGGTGGACGCGATTCGACATGGCGCGCCGTCTCCAAGAGAAGCGCGTCGTCGCCCTGCGCGACTTCCTCGACGCGACTACCGACACCGTGCTTCTGCGCGAACTCGGCATCGAGGGCGACAGCGCGGAGGGGTTTCTCTTTCCGGCGACCTACGAGCTTTCGCTCGACGACGACCCGCGCGACGTCGTGCGCCGGATGAAGCGCGAGTTCGATCGCCGGTGGGACGCGGCCTCCCGATCGCACTCGGGGGCGCTCAGCGACGTGATGGCCTCCGCCAACTTGAGCGTGCGCGACGTCGTGACGCTCGCGTCGCTCGTCGAGAAAGAAGCCGCGCAAGACGACGAGCGGCCGATCATCGCGAGCGTATTTCTCAATCGCCTGCGCGATCCGGCCTTCAAACCGAAACGACTGGAGTGCGATCCGACCGCGGCGTACGGCTGCCTGGTCTTCCCCGAAAAGGCCGCGTCGTGCGGCGCGTTCACGGGAAAGCCCACCGCGGCGATCGAGCACGACGCCGATAACCCCTACTCGACGTACACGCACGAAGGGCTGCCGCCGGGTCCGATCGCGAATGCAGGCGAAAAGTCGGTGGAGGCCGCCATGAACCCCGCGTCGACTCGCTTCTTCTACTTCGTCGCGCGCGGCGAGGGCCGTCATTCGTTCTCCGAAACGTACGAGGCCCACGTCGCTGCGATCCGAAACGGCACCACCCGCCGATAGCAACCCGTGATTATTTGAACCGAGAGATCGGGAGACCGGAGGTGCTAATGCCCGGGCCCATGCCCGCCTGGTCCCCTCCGGCCCTCGTCGCCGCCGTCTTCATCGCGCTCCACTACCTGCTTCTGCGGGCGGCCTCCGGCCGTGTGGAAGACCGCCTCGGTGCGCTGGTGCTCGAGACGACCGCCGCGCTGGGCATCGCCGTCAGTCTCGCTCTCGGCGTCCGCAGCGATTCGGTGCAGACGACGCGATCGGGGGTCGTGCTCGCTGCAGCCAGCGGCCTGGCGATCTCGTTCGCGAGCGTGCTCCTGTTCGCGTCGTTGCGTCGCGGCGGGCCGGTGGCGGCAACGGGGACCATCGTGCTCGGCGGAGGCGTCGTCCTGAGCGCCATCGCGGCGCCCTGGCTTTTCGGCGAAGAGGTGACCTTCCGGCGCGTCCTCGGGGTCGGTCTGGGGCTTGCTGCGATGATCGTCTTGTCGCGCGAATGACGCCTCCCCGTGGAGGCCGCGGCTTCTGATCCCGCCGGCAATCTGGTAGAGCGCCCGGGTGCTTCTCATTGGCGACATCGGTGGGACACACGCGCGTCTTTCGCTGCTCAACCCGCAAGGCCGTCGCGTGAGGCAGGAGGCATTCGAGAGCCGGAGGTACCCGTCGCTCGAAGCCGTGGTGCGGGAGTTTCTCGGAAAGCCGACGCCGCGCGTGTCTGCCGCCGCGTTCGGAATCGCGGGCCCGGTCGTCAACGGGCGATGCACGGCGACGAACCTTCCCTGGGTCATCGACGCTCGCGCGCTGTCGCGCAAGCTCCGCGTGCGTACCGTCACCCTTCTCAACGATCTCGTCGCCCTTTCGCTCGGCGCGCTGGGGGTGGCGCGGAGCAAGCTGCACGTGATGGGCGGGGCCGGGGCGCCCAAGAAAAAGGGCGCAAACGTCGCGGTGATCGCCGCCGGAACGGGCCTCGGCGAAGCGTTGCTCGTCTGGGACGGAGCGCGCTTCGTGGCGACCGCGACAGAAGGGGGCCACAGCGACGTCTCCCCACGCGACGATCTCGAAGTGGAGCTGCTTCACTTCTTGCGGGCGCGCTTCGGTCACGTGAGCTGGGAGCGCGTGCTCTCGGGAGACGGTCTGGGAAACCTCTACGATTTCTTTCGTCAGGCCAAGAACGTGGCCGAGACGGCCGAGAACGCGCAGGCCATCGTGGCCGCGGTCGATCGCAACGCGGCGATCTCCGAGCTCGGCATGTCGGGCAAGAGCGAAGCCGCGGCACGCGCGGTCGACCTCTTCGCCTCGATGTACGGCGCCGAGGCTGGCAACCTCGCGCTCAAGTCGCTGGCGGTCGGCGGTGTCTTCGTGTGCGGCAACATCGCGGCGCGGATGCTCCCTGTCCTCGACCGCGGGGGCTTCCAGCGGGCGTTCGTGGACAAGGGGCGCTTCACGCCGCTGATGGAGCGCGTCCCGGTGGCCGTCGTGCTCGACAGCGACGTGGGGCTAGCAGGCGCGGCCAGGGTGGCGCTCGGACACACGTAGTCCCGGTCGAGGCAATCTTGCGGTAGAAGATTCGTCATGCCGCGCGAATACAGCCCCCAGCAGATCCACCTCGCCGTCAGCACAATCAAAGGCCTCGCCATCGACGCCGTCGAAAAGGCCAAGAGTGGCCACCCCGGCACGCCGATGGGGCTGGCGGACATCGCCTTCGAGCTCTTCACGCGCTACCTGCGCTACGACCCGAAAGATCCGGCCTGGGTAGGGCGCGACCGGTTCGTCCTCTCGTGCGGGCACGCGTCGATGCTCCTCTACGCGATGCTGCACCTCTCGGGCTACGACCTGCCGCTGCGCGAGCTCGAATCGTTCCGGCAGTGGGGCAGCAAGACCCCGGGCCATCCCGAGCACGGGCTGACCCCCGGGGTCGAGACGACGACGGGGCCGCTGGGTCAAGGGGTCGGCAACGCGGTCGGGATGGCGCTCGCGCTCAAGCTGAAGCAAGCGCGCTTCGGCGATCCGTTCGCTGAATCGCGCGTCTTCTGCCTCGCGAGCGACGGCGACTTGATGGAAGGGGTCAGCGCCGAGGCGTCGAGCATCGCCGGGCACCTGCAGCTCGACAACCTCATCGTAATCTACGACGACAATCACATTACCATCGAGGGGGACACCGCGCTCGCGTACTCCGACGACGCGTGCAAGCGATACGAGTCCTATGGATGGTTCTCGCAGTTCGTCGACGACGGACACGACCACGCGAAGATCCGGGCGGCGATTGACCGCGCGGTCGCTCGCAAGGGCCAGCCGTCCTTCATCCGGGCGCGCACGCACATCGGCCAGGGGGCGCCGCACAAGCACGATTCGAAGGAAGCGCATGGCGAGCCGCTCGGCGCCGACGAAGTTGCGGCGACCAAGAAAGCGATGGGCTTCGACCCGGAAAAGTCGTTCGTCGTACCCCCGGACGTCTACGCCCTGTTCAACGAGCGCGCGGCCGACCTGGCGAAGGACCACGACCTCTGGACCGCGCGGTTCGAAGCATGGCGCAAGGCCGACCCAGAGCGTGCGGGACGGCTCGAGGCATTCGAGAAGAAGACCGTTCCCGCGAGCTTCTACGACGAGCTGCTCGCGGCTGCGCCGGCGAAAGACGACGCCACGCGCAACATCTTCGGGGTTCTGGAGCAGGTCGTCGCCGCTCGTGTCCCGTCGCTTGTCGGAGGCGCAGCGGATCTCGCGCCGTCGACCAAGACGCTGCTCAAAGACGGCGGGACGATTTCGCCCGGGCAGTTCGGCGGTCGCAACATGCACTTCGGCATCCGCGAGCACGGGATGGGGTCCATCTGCAACGGGATGTCGGTCAGCGGGGGAATCATCCCGTTCGGCGCGACGTTTCTCATCTTCAGCGACTACATGCGGCCGAGCGTTCGGCTCTCTGCGCTGATGAACTTGCAGTGCTTGTGGGTCTACACGCACGACTCGGTGTTTCTCGGCGAAGACGGGCCTACCCACCAGCCGATCGAGCAGCTCTGGGCGCTCCGGTTGATTCCCAACCTGTACGTCGTTCGCCCGGCCGATGCGCTCGAATGCGCTGCTGCGTGGGCGATGGCGCTCGATCGCAAGAACGGGCCGACTGCATTTGCGCTCACGCGCCAGAAGGTGCCTCAGATCCGTCGCGACGCCGGGTTCGATCCGAAGAGCGCGCTGCGCGGCGCGTACGTCGTGCAGGAAGCGACCGGGGGCAAGCCCGACTGCGTGCTCATCGCGACCGGCAGCGAGCTTCACCTCGCGGTCGGTGCCCGAGCGAAGCTCGAAGCGGCAGGGAAGAAAGTGCGCGTTGTCAGCGCGCTGTGCCTCGAGGCCTTCGCCGCCCAGGATCCGGCGTACCGGGAGCGCGTTCTGCCGAGGGGCGTGCGAACCGCGTCGATCGAGGCCGGGCGGTCGCTCCCGTGGAAAGCCGTCGTGGGCGAAGAGGGGCTGACCATCGGCATCGATCGCTTCGGAGCGAGCGCTCCCGACAAGGCGATCGCCGAGCACCTGGGGCTGACGGTAGACGCGGTGACCGAGAAGATTGCCGCGTGGATGGGCTGATGCCGCTCGGCGTTCCCGGGGCTCGCCGATCGAACCTCCAGAGGGCACGAAGCGCGATCGCGCGCGTCGGAGCCGCGTTTCAGTGCCTCTGGATCGCGAGGGAGAACGGATAGGACCGGACCCTGATCTTCTCGCGCGTTCCCCTGCGTCATCAGTCCTACGCCCGACGGAATGAACCGGGCGTGGGTCGCACGCGATGAGGAACCACCGGGCACGCCCGGCTAGGCAAGACTAGTCGACAAGTCCGCCCGCTGCCCGGTCGATGATCCAAGTAACGCCTCCGCGGCACGCACGGATGATGCGCGCCGGGGTCCGCGGCAGGTCGCCTTGGGCTGCCCAGACCCGCTCCAGCGCGTCGCGCTTTCCTGCGCCCGTGGCGATGACGACCAGGGCGCGCGCGTGCTCGATCGCAGGGGCCGTGAGCGTCAGCCGGGCTTCGCGTTCTCCCTTGGCGGGGACCGCGGCGACGAGGCGGTCGACGACGTCGATGGTCGGCTCGCCCGGAAAAAGCGAAGCGGTGTGCCCGTCATCGCCGACGCCGAGGACGACGACGTCGAACGCGGGGACCCCGTCGGCGTCGACCTCGACGTGCTCGCGGATGGTCCGCTCGTACGCCCCGGCGGCGGCCCAGAGATCGGGGTCTTCCGCCAGCATGCGGTGCGTGCGACCTGCCGGAACATGCGCCGTGTCGAGCAAGGTCGCTTTGGCCCACCGGTAATTGCTGCGGTCGTCGGTGGGTGGCACGGCGCGTTCGTCGACCCAGAAAACGTCCACTTTCGTCCAGTCGATCCCCGGTTCGTGGGCGAGCCTCGTGTACGTGTCGCGAGGCGTGTTGCCTCCGGAGAGAGCCGCCGCAGCACGTCCGTTCTTGCGAATCGCGCCCTGCAGGGCGCGTGCGATTCGCGGGGCCGCTTCGCGTGCCACATCGGACGCGTTGGGTACGGCGACGAGCTGTCCGGGGACGACCTTGGTGGTCATGAGAAGGCGACGTTAGCGCGCTTTGGGTCCGCGTTCACCAGCACGCGAGCTCTTCGCCGAGGAGCCCGTCTGCCCATACGACGCTTTCGACGAGCGCTTCGTCGTGGGGTGGACGGCGAAGCGTGCGCTCGAGCAGCGGTGCCAGCTCGCTCGCGCGCAGTCGAACCCGCTGCTCGATGCGCTGGGTCTCGCTTCCGGAGGTCACCTCGAGCCGCCAGATCGCAGCGTCGGCTTCGCCTTGTTCGCGCCGGATGGCCCCGGTCATCGTCATCGGGCCGGCGCTGGCCTCGATCTGCACCCCGAAGAGAGTCCCTCGCGGAGCCTGCGCCGAGCACTCGGCCCCGAGCTGGGCGCGCACGGGTCCGTCGTCACGACGCACCAGGCGCAGCTTGCCCGCGAGCGACGTGGACTTCCACGAGAGCCGCGTCGCCAGCCACCCCAGCAGCAGTGCCCCCTCGGAACCGAGCGCCGTCCCCGCGTCGGACGCCTGCACGATGCCGACCTGGGTCACGTTGGCCGCCAGCCCGCGCAACCGCGGTTCGTCGAACATCCGGGCACACAGCTCGTGCCATGGCGCGAGCCTCGTCCAGGCGAGATCGGCAACCCCCGGACGCTCGCCGCCGGGGCGTGCGCTCGCCCAGCGGACCGCGTGAGCGAGATCCGCGACAGAGCCCTGCGTGGAGTCGAGGATGATCCGGTCGGCGGCGCGCGCGAGGGGAGCGAAGAGCAAATCGTCGGCGTGAACGCGCCCGAGCCAGACCAGCGTCGTGGGAACGTCCGTCGCGCATAGGGTCTCGACGCAACTCGCCACCCGTGCGCACGCCGTTCCACGCGCCTGAAGGGTCACGCGCTCCGAGCAGACCGGCGGGCCACCGCTCTCGCCGCGGGTGCATACGGCCGTCGCGCTGGCGTCGAGGCCGTCGGCCGCGTCCGGGTCGAGTCCCACCACGATCGCCCGTGCAGGCACCGTTTGGAGCACGCCGTCCAGGGTCGCCACCCAGCGGTCGGCAAGGTCGGGCGTCCCCGCGACGACAACGAGGTTTCGCGTGCACGCGCGCGCTCTCGCAGTCTCCCCCGGCGCGGGCGGTGAAGACCAAAACGCGCGCAGCTCGCCTTCGATACGTCCAAGCACCTGCCCCGCCGACGGGTTCATGGCTTCCTCCACCGCCGGCCGTCGCGCGCGAGAAGCTCATCGGCCTGAACGGGGCCCCAGGAGCCAGCCGGATAGACGGGCGGAGGCGGCGGGCCGGAGGCGGTCCAGGCCTCGAGCACGTGGTCCATGTACTCCCACTGGGCCTCGACTTCATCGCGCCGCGTGAAGAGCGTGGCTTCCCCGCGCATGGCGTCGAGCAGGAGGCGCTCGTACGCCTCGGGCGTATTCGAGCCGAACGCCATGCCGTATCGAAAATCCATGGCGACCTCGCGAAGGACGGTCTGTTGCCCGGGCTCTTTCGAGATGAACCGCAGGGCAATCCCCTCGTCGGGCTGGATGCGAACTGCGAGAACGTTGGGCGTCATTCCGCTCTGGCCGCCGTCGGCGGCGCCAACTGCGGTCGAAGCCGCGTGCGCGGCGCGGAAGAGGGTGCGCGGGACTTCGTGAAACACCACCGCAATCTCGGTCACGCGCCGAGCGAGCCGCTTTCCGGCGCGCACGTAGAACGGAACGCCGCTCCAGCGCCAGTTGTCGACGAAGCATCGCATCGCGACGTAAGTCTCCACGTTGGAGGAGGGGGAGACGTCGGGCTCCTCGCGGTAGGCGACGGCTTCGTCGCCATGAACGATTCCTCGCCCGTACTGGCCGCGCACCACGTGCAGCGCTACGTCGTCGCGGTCCATCGGCCGCAGGCTACGGAGCACCTTCACCTTCTCGTCGCGCACCGCGTCGGCGCTGAGCGAAATGGGAGGCTCCATGGCGGTGAGACAGAGAAGCTGCATCAAATGGTTTTCTACGATGTCGCGGGTCACTCCGGTCTGCTCGTAGAAGCGGCCCCGGCCCTCGAGGCCGATTTCTTCGGCGACTGTGATCTGCACTTGGTCGACGTGGCCTCGCCCCCACACCGGCTCGAAGAGCACGTTGGCGAATCGCATGACGAGCAGGTTCTGGACGGTCTCTTTGCCGAGGTAGTGGTCGATCCGGAACACTTGCGACTCGTGGAAGGCCGAAGCGATTGCGTCGTTCAGAGCGCGCGCGCTAGCCAGGTCGTGGCCGAACGGCTTCTCGAAGACGACCCGGGTCCACGCGCCGCCGGTGCGCTCTCCGCCCGGTGGCGCGACGAGTCCCGACGCGCGCAACCCTTCGACGATCGGTCCGAACTCGCTCGGCGGAACGGCGAGATAAAAGAGGTGATTGCCCCGGGTGCCCCGCTCGCTGTCGATGCGCTGCAATTGGGTGCGGAGCGATTCGTAGGTCGCCGGCTCGTTCGCGGCGCCGCGGACGTAGCTCAACCCGCGTTCGAAGTCGGCCCATAGCGCGGCGTCGATCGGCTTGCGTCTCGAGAATCCGGCGACGGCTTCGCGCATCTCGGCGCGGAACGATTCGTCCGTTTTGTCGCGCCGGCCGACGCCCACTACGGCGAAGCCTCCCGGCAATGCGCGACCCCAGGCCAGGTTGTACAACGCCGGCATGAGCTTTCGGCGCGTCAAGTCCCCGGACGCGCCGAATATCACCGCCGCGCAGGCGTCGCTCGTGCGGTCTTCGATGAGCCCATGGCGCAATGGGTTGGGTGCGATGGGTGGAGACGTCGCCATGAATGGTTGTCCTTCCCTTGGCTGGCGTGGCGCGGGCCCGCCGGCGCGCAATCG
>CAZHED010000044.1:32804-35448 GCA_964531095.1 uncultured Polyangiaceae bacterium
TGTAGCTCGACCGGCGCGATTGTACGCTCGCCGTTGGGCGATGGCGCGCGAGCGCGTGCGGCGGCGCTCGCCGTGGCAGGCCTGTGGCAGGCTTCGGCGTTTCTGTTGAGCTCCGGGCTCGGTCTGGAGCGAGGCATCTTTGGCTACGGTTGGGGTGGCTCGACCTTGCGCAAGGTGACCCGATGTTTAGGTTGCAGGCAGAAGAGGCAGGTCATGCGAGTCACGGGGCACCCCGAAAGCAGGTTTCTTGGGTACGTGCAGGTGCGGGTCGGGTCGCGTGTTTACACGTTGCCCGTCGAGGCCGCACCGCTCGGTCGTGACGGCGCGCCCGTCCGGGAACCAGGTTTCTGCTCGGACGCCGCCGATGGCCTCGGCATTCTCGTCGACAGCGATGCGCCCGACAAGATCCAGCGCGAGACGATCGAGCGCGCCTCGGTCGACGCCGCGCGCCACCTGTCCCGCAAGCTGCTGAACTAGCGAGACAAGCTCGGGTTCGCGTACCCGTCGGCACTCCGCCGCCCCCGCTCTGGCGTCGCCTTCGGCGCGGCGTGGCGATGTGCCGCAGCGTGTCGCGGGCCGGTTCGAGAGGCTCGCATGGTGTGTGCAATTGGGCCCAGCAGGCACTCGGCAGAGCGGGTTCCAAAGGCAGATGGCGAACTTCAAGCGCTGAAGGAATCAAATGAGCTTGTCGGGCATCCATTCAACGGACAAGCACCGAGAGAGGTGAAGCGTCATGAGCGCGGGAATCAATGGGACACAGTCCCATACGACAAACGACAAGAACCCTCAGGTGAACGGTAGCGAGCCGCAATCACATCCCGAATCGACATCGCACGAGCTCACGCCCGATCGCCCGCCGCAGCCGGTGGAAGGAAGCCACGAAGGAAAGCCGAAGCGCCCGCGGGGATTCGCCGCGATGGACCGCAAGCTCGTGAGCGAGATCGCCAGGAAGGGGGGGAAAGCCGCCCACTCGGCGGGCACGGCCCACGAATTCACGAGCGAAGAGGCACGGGTGGCCGGACGCAAGGGCGGACGGGCCACGCACGCGAAGCGCCGAAAGGTGGTCGAGGATCAGGAGGTGACTCTCCAACCGCAGGAAGAGAAAAGGGGGGAGTGACCGGGAGGCGGCGGAGGGCGACAAGCATGACGAGAGAAGCGCCTCGCGCTACGCCGTGCCTTCTCCTTCCAGAACCCGCGCGAGCATCTCGATCGCTTCTGCGATCTGCTGGCGCTCCTGGCGCGGGAGGCGGTCGAGGAGGACGGCGCACGCTGCCGTCCATTCGACGGACACGGCTTCGGCCGTGCGCTTGCCGCGGGGCGTGAGCCGAACGTCGGTCTCGCGCCCATCGTCGGCCCCACGCCGTCGAACGACGTAACCGCCCCGCTCCAGCCCGCCCAAGTTCCGGCTGGCCGTCGATGGGTCGATTCCAAGGATGAGCGCGAGCGCCGAAGTGGACATGGTGCCGCGCTCGGCCACGAGCTGCAACGCTTCGGCTTGCTGGGGGGTGACGTCGCCCGCTCGCGCGCGCTCACGCCCAAGGCGCCCGAGGGCGCGTGCCAGCATCTGGAGCGCTCGCGCAGTCTTGAGGTCGCCCATGGCCGAGCGTCCACGAATCGTCAAGGTCGCGGCAGGAGTCAAGCGGCACGGTCGACGTTTCGGGGGTCTTGGGCGCGTACGTTACTTCGCAGCCTGTCAGGAACGCCGTCGAGCTATTGCGCCGGTCTTGCGACCGCTCTAGCGTGGGCGCGCTCGGCACCCAACTTGCCAAGATTGTATGGTGTTTGGAGCACTCGGCCCCGAACCCGCAAGGCGCCAGACGCATGACCACCTCGATCCTCGAGCCGCAGCCCTCACGCAAGCCCATGCGCGTGCGCGCCGAGACCTGCCGCATGTTCGAAAGCGACGTGCTCGAGCGGTTCTCGCGCATCCATCCCGCGACGCCTTTCGTCATGTGGGTGCCGGTCGCGCTGTTCTTCGTCGTCCGGAGCGCACTGCGCCACGATCTTGCGCTTTCTGCGGTCGCTGCGCTCTTCCTCGCCGGCATGTTCGCGTGGACGTGCGCGGAGTACGTGCTCCACCGCTACGTTTTCCATTGGATCAACGACACGGCCTGGGGCAGACGCATCCACTTTCTGCTCCACGGCGTTCACCACGAGTTTCCGAACGACAAAGACCGGCTGGTCATGCCGCTTCCGACCAGCATTCCACTCGCGGTCATCTTCTACTCGCTCTTCGCTCTCACGATGGGCCCCACCCTCGGCGAGCCGTTCTTCGCGGGATTCGTGGTCGGCTACCTCTTTTACGACGGCACGCACTATTACGTGCACCACTTCGTGCCAACGACGCGCTGGGGCAAGCTCCTTCGCCGGCACCACATGACCCACCACCACGCCGATCACGACGGCGGGTTCGGCGTCTCGACGCCCCTCTGGGACGTGGTCTTCGGGACGATGCCTGCCAAACGCAGGTCGTAGCGGCCGCGCTCCCCCCGGGTGAAGGTCGTTTAATCGCGTCAGCCGGAGCGGAGCCCCGAAGGGGCGCAGGGGAGCTTCGCAAGACCGCCTACGGCTGGGGGGCTCTTCGGGGGGAGCGGCCGCGCTCCCCCCGGGTGAAGGTCGTTTAATCGCGTCAGCCGGAGCGGAG
>CAZHED010000044.1:35548-46395 GCA_964531095.1 uncultured Polyangiaceae bacterium
AGCGGCCGCGCTCCCCCCGGGTGAAGGTCGTTTAATCGCGTCAGCCGGAGCGGAGCCCCGAAGGGGCGCAGCGGAGGCTGCACCAGGGCAGGCTGCACGGGAAGATGCGCTAAGCTGAGTCTCCATTCGGGCGCAATGACGACGGCAGAACAGCCTTCGAGTGACGTCGGGACTGTACTCGCGCAGCGCTACGAGGTGGTGCGTGAGCTCGGTCGCGGAGGCATGGGGATCGTCTACTTGTGCCGCGACGTCGTCACCAACGATCGCGTCGCGCTCAAGCGGCTGCGCTCTCCGGAGAAGGGCGAGAGCCGACCGGAAGAGAGCTGGTGGTTTTATCAGGAAGCCCGCGCCGTCTCTTTGCTCGCCCACCCCGCGATTGTCCGTGCGCGCGATTTTGGTCAACTGGCCGACGGTAGCCCCTTCTTCGTCATGGATGTCCTTCCGGGGCGCAGCGTGCACGAGTGGATGCACACGACCCAGCTCGCCTGGAGCGTCATCTGGGCCATGGTCGACCAGGTGCTCGCCGCCCTCGCACACGCCCACGCGCGCGGCGTCATCCACGGCGACTTGAAGCCGTCCAACATCATGCTCGATCTCGCATCCAACGGACGGGGGCCGCGCGCGTACGTGTTGGACCTCGGCCTCGCGTGGCTTCGAGAGTATCGCCATGACTCGCGACTCGACGGCGCGCGCGCCCCCGAAGTCGCCGTCCACTCTGGCGCGGGCACCGTCGGCTGGGTCGCGCCCGAGCAGATCCGCAGGCAAGCGGCGCTCGTCGGCCCGGCGACGGACCTCTACGCGCTCGGGTGCGTGATGTACCGGGTGATCAGCGGCCGCGAGGTCTTCGAGGGCAACGCGCAAGACGTCTTGCGCGCGCACAAGCGCACCGCGGTGCCCCCGCCGAGGCTCATCGACGACATGCCGCCCGAGGCGGCCAAGTTCGTACTGAGGTTGCTCGAGAAGAAGCCGTGGCGCAGGTTCGAGTTTGCGGCAGACGCGCGACGCGCTTGGGATGAGGTCAAGCCCGCGCAAGGCTCCACCCTCGAAGAGATCGCGCAGCGCACCCCCAACGGCCGCGCCGCGCCGACCGTCTTCGCGAGATCGCTTGCACCCGGAATCTTGAGCTTGCGGGCGCCGACGCTCGTGGCCCGCCACGAAGAACGGCGCGAGCTGTGGTCCGCCGTCGAGCAAGTGGCTGCCGACAACCCGCGTCAGGAGCTCATCGCCCTCATCGGCGAGGCAGGCGTCGGCAAGAGCCGGATCGCGGAGTGGCTCTGCGCCGAGGTCCACGAGCGCGGCACGATGCTGCCGCTGCGCGCTCGCTATGGCCGGATGCCGACGCCGCTCGACGGCATCACCGGCGCGGTCAACGCCCACTTTGGGCTCGAGGGGGCGGATCGCGCCGCCGTCGAGGAATCGCTGATGACCCGGTGGGAGGTCGACAAGGGGGACGACGACGCCCTCACGTGGGTGGCCGCCACGGCGGAGTGGCTGCGGCCGACGCCTCCGGGAGTGGTCGTCCAGGTGGGACCCAGCGGCAAACGGTTCATGCTCGACCGGCCGGAGCTGCGTTTTGCCGTCATCAAGCGCGTGCTCGCGAGGCTGTCGCACGAACGACCCGTGCTGATGTGGCTCGACGACTTGCATTATGCGTCGCCCAACACCTTCGAGGTGATCTCCCGCCTTCGGCGCGACGCGTCGGAGTTGCCCCTTCTGATCATCGCCACCGCCCGCAGCGAGGCGCTCGCAACCGATCTCGATGCCGCGCTCCGCATGGAGGCGATGCGAGCCGCGTGGAACGGCAAAGTGATGGAGCTCAAGCTCCTGGGCACCGACGATACGGAGGCGTTGCTGCGCACCGCTCTCCCGCTGGCCGACACCGCCGTAAAACGCGCGGTGGAGCAGAGCCGGGGCAACCCCCTCTTTGCCTTGCAGTTGCTCTACGCGTGGGCGGGCGGCGGTTACCTCACGCTCGAGGGCGGGCGCTACCGGGTTCCAGAGGGTGCCCTTCGCGGCCGGGCGATCACCACCGCCGAGCTGTGGGACGAGCGCGTGCGCGCGATCCCGACCGAGCTCCGCCTCAGCGCTTACGCCGCCGCCGCGCTGGGCGACGATGTTCGAGGGGAGGTGCTCCGAATGCTGTGCGCCTCTCTCGGGATGGATCCCCGCGACGCTCTCGTCGCCTTGACGCGCGCGCAGATCCTGCTCGCCGTGGGCAACGACCAGTTCCGCTGGCCCCATGCGCTACTTCAGGAGCACCTGCTCGAGCGGTTGAACGAGCGCAATGACGCGCCTGCGATTTATCGGCTGGCCGCCCACGCGCTGGCCAAACACCCGGCCGTCGGGTCACGACGCACGATGAAGCACCGCGTGCTCAACCTGCTCAAGGCCGGAGACGACGACACCGCCGCGAAGCTCCTGTTCGATTTCATTCGCGGGTCGTGGCGTCGCGGGCGCGACACCGCCGCGACGCTGCGCGACTTGGACATGCTCCAGGGACGTTTGCATGGCGCGAACGCGGCAGAGGGGGCCCTCTGGCGAGCCGAGGCGCTCCGGTACATGGGCAAGCTCGACGAAGCGCGCGCCGAGGGCGAGAGCGCGCGTCATGCGTTCTCGCTCGCGGGCGATACGGCCAACGAGGCGAGCGCGCTTCGCCTGCTCGGTCACATCGCCAGCGATCTCGCGCAGCCCGCCCAAGGGCGAGCCCTCGTCGTACAGGCGCTCGAGCGATACGAGCGCATCGGCGATGCGGCCGGCCGCGCGCAGGCGGAAGTGGTATTGGGCGAGATCGACTACCTGCTCGGCGACCACGCGCGCGCGCGCGTCACGTTGAAGAAGGCGCTCGAGCGGTGCACGGAAGCGGGCGACCTCATGGGCCGCGCGCAGTGTCTGGTCTTGCTCGCGGTCATCGAGGGCGCGGTGGGTGCGTTCCGGCGCGGGCGCGAGCTGCTCACCCAGGCGCGCGCCGGGTTCGATGCCATCGGCTATCGGCTGGGGATTGCGCAGTGCGACGTCGCCCTCGGCCACGCCGATCACCGGGCGTCCGACTTCGCCGGCGCCCGGGCGAGGGCGCTGGCGGCGCGTGCGAGCTTTCGCGAGCTCCAGAACCCGCGCGGCGAAGCAGCGTGCGAACGCCTCTTGGCCATGGTGGCCCTCGATTCGGACGACTACGACGCGGCCGAGGCGCACGCGCGGGTCGCGTTCCGGATTCATGAACGCTTGCAGGATCCATGGGGGGAGCTCGAGTCGCGTCTGCTCCTCGCGCAGGTCGCGCTCGCCCGGGGCGACCAGCGAGCCGAGGCGCTCGTGTCGGACTGCGACGCGGTCGTGCTCGACGAGGCCGAGCCCCGACAGCACCGGCACCTGACGCGCGCGTGGCTCGCCCAGCGCCAAGGTCGCTGGGCCCAGGCGTCCGCGGAGCTCGATCAGGCGCGCGCCGCGTTCGTCGTATCGTCGCCCGAGGGTCGCGGGGTGCGCGCGGCCGAAGCGCGGTCGCGCACGGGAGATCACACCCCCCACCTGCTCGCACGCCTTTCCCGGCTCGAGTGGGTTGGGCCGGCGCTCGAGAAGATAGAATCGTGGCTCGAGCAGATCGAGGCCGCGGGAAGGCAGACCCCGACGCTGAGGCCCTAGACCATGGGCGCGAAGGCAGGGCGCGGACCGCACGAGCGACGTCGCGTTGGGGATGCGCGATGTCCGCCAGAGACCAAGCGACGTTCGCGAAGGAACGAAGGACGTCCGCTACAAGCGCCGCGGGGGACCTGAGAGGGCTGCTACCCCAAAGCGGTGTCGTTGAACGTTAGCCGTCCACGTCCGCGACGGCGGTCTCGGCCTGGCAACTAGCCCTGGTGAATCGGAGCACAGCTCTGGCGAACTGCTGACATTTATTGTCATGGGAACGATCTAACCACGCGAAACGAGGTCCATAATGGAAAAGTTCAAAAAAAAGCCAAACGATGGATTGACCACGATATTTCGACTGGATTAACCTGCACATCATTCGAGCGATCGTGCGGAGGTTGCCGCCACGATCATCGGTGACTGCGGCGAGTGCGCGGCGACCGGTTGTGCGCCGCGAGGTGGAGTGAGGGCGAGGCAGTGCAGCCTGCGCCCTCCGCGCGCGAACGGCGCAACGATCGATGTGGAGTCGGGGATTGGTCGCGGGCGATGGGCCCGCCGGCGGTCGGTCTCGATGGGAGCGGTTTGTCGGGGACGGGCCGGGACGACACGTGCGCGGCGTGGCTGCGGCGTGGTCAACACCTGAAGGAGCCGAGCATGGACGCGAAGCACGAACCGATGGGTGACAACGAGGCGGCCGGCGACCAGCAGGTTGGAGAACCGCAGCCGCCCACCGACGGATCGCTCGCGCTCCAGGCGGAGCCCACGGCGGCCCCGGTGACCCGAGAGCAGCGGCGGTCGCGACGCAAGCGGGCGGTCCGGGCGCGTACGATCAGCGTCAAGCGCATGACCAAGCGCGAGCTCGAGCTCGGTCGGCTTCTCTACCCCGACGAAGACATCGAGCGGCCGAGGTCGCGGGCCGACTGCGTCGAAGGGGCGCGCCCGTGCCCGTTCGTGTCCTGCCAGCACCACCTGTACTTGGATGTCTCAGCCCGAACGGGCGCAATCAAAGTCAACTTTCCGGACCTCGACGTTTGGGAAATGTCCGAGACATGCGCGCTCGACGTCGCCGACCGCGGCGGCACGACGCTCGAGGAGGTCGGAGCGATCATGAACCTGACCCGAGAGCGAATCCGGCAGGTCGAGGTCAAGGGCCTGGCCAAGCTCGCTGCGCTACGGGACATGACGGCCCTTCGCGACTACGTCGACGAAGGTCCGATGGGCAAGCGGCGTCTACCGGTGCTCACTGCCGAGCCATCCGAGGACGAAGACGAGGATGCCCTCTCGGAGGCGGAGGGGGACGACGAGGGGGAGGCCGTAGAGCCTGCGAGCGGAGATTTGGACGTCGAGTAACCTTCGGAGCTGGAGCAGCCCCCGCCGATGACGCGGGTGCATTGACCTCGCCGTCAGGTCAAGGTAGCTCGCGCGCTACGATGTCCATTCGCACCGCGCTCGTCTCCGTATCCGACAAATCCGGACTCGTCGCCTTCGCGCGAGCTCTCGCCGATCGCGGCGTACGCATCCTTTCGAGCGGCGGAACGGCCCAATCGCTGTCAGGAGAGGGGGTCCCCGTCGAGACGGTCGAGAGCTACACCGGCTCGCCCGAGGTGATGGATGGCAGGGTCAAGACGTTGCACCCCCGCGTGCACGGGGGCATCCTATCGCGCGGCGATCGGGATTTGCGCGACCTCGAGCGGCTCGGCGCTCGAGAGATCGACCTCGTGGTCGTCAACCTGTACCCGTTCGAACGCGTCGCGGCAGACCCCGCGTCGACACGCGATCACATCGTCGAAAATATCGACATCGGGGGCCCTTCGATGGTCCGTTCCGCGGCGAAGAACCACGCTCGAGTCACCGTCGTCTGCGATCCGCAGGATTACGGTCGCGTGCTGGAGGAGGTGGCTCGCCTCGGCGACACGGCGCCATCGACACGCGCCGAGCTGGCGGCGAAGGCGTTCGCACACACGGCCGCCTACGATGGCGCCATCAGCGCGTACTTGTCGTCTTCGGATCAAGCGGGCGCCCGGTCGCCCTTTCCGCGGTATCTCACGTTGCCGTTCGAGCGCGCCTACGGACTTCGCTACGGCGAGAATCCTCACCAGGCCGCGGCGTTCTACGTCGAGCGAGGGGCCCTGCCGGGGTCGCTGGCTCGCGCGGAGAGTGTGGGCGCTGGCGGCAAAGAGCTCAGTTTCAACAACCTCGTCGACGCGGATGCAGCGCTCGATGCGGTTCGCGAGTTCGATGGACCCGCCGCCGTCGTCGTCAAGCACACCAATCCGTGCGGCGTCGCCGTCGGCCGCACGCTCGCCGACGCGTATCGTCAAGCGAGACAGGCCGACGCACTGAGCGCGTTCGGTGGGATCGTCGCGCTCAACCGCGAGGTCGACGAGGGGACCGCACGCGTCCTCGCGGAAACGTTCGTCGAATGCATCGTGGCCCCCGCGTTTGCGCCGCCGTCGCTCGAGATTTTGCGCGCGAAAAAGAACCTGCGCCTGCTGGCGACGGGTGGATGGCTCGGTCCCGAGTACGCGGAGCGCACGTTTAAGCGCGTCGGTGGCGGCCTCGTAGTGCAGGATCGTGACGCGACGGCGGCGGGCGAGGTGACGCGCGGCAAAGTCGCGACTCAGCGCGCGCCCAGCGCCGAGGAGACGCAAAGCCTCGAGTTCGCATGGCGTGTCTGCAAGCACGTGAAATCGAACGCGATCGTCCTGGCGAAGGGCGAGGTGACCGTAGGGGTCGGCGCCGGACAGATGTCGCGCGTCGTTTCGGTGCAGATCGCTTGTGAGAAGGCGGGCGCGAACGCGCGCGGCAGCGTGCTGGCGTCGGACGCCTTCTTCCCGTTTCCTGACGGGCTCGAGGCGGCGGCGCGCGCGGGCGTCACCGCGGTGGCGCAGCCAGGCGGCAGCGTGAACGACGCCGACGTGGTCGCGGCGGCCAACGCCGCGGGACTGGCGATGATCTTCACGGGGGTGCGGCATTTCAGGCATTGAGCGCGGCCGCAGGTTTGTTGGCCATTGCTCGCTCCTTGTGGCTACTGCCATGCTCGATGGCAGCGATAACCGAGAGCTGTAGCGTCTGCGGCAAGGGCTTCGAGGTTCAATTCCGGTACCAAATGGAAGAACGCGACGGGGGGTTCGCGTTTTGTTGTTCGCACGAGTGCCACGCCAAGGCGGTGAGCGGTGCGACGAGCGGCGGCGCGACGTGTTCGGCCTGCCAGAAGCGCTTCTCGGTGGAGCTCGTGTCGCAGATTGTGCGGGTCCGCGGCGAGCTGCGGCACGCGTGCTCGGAAGCGTGCCGCCGGCAGGTTCTTGCGGAAGCCGGCGGATTGCGGCTCGGCGCGATGGCCACCGCCGGCGCGGCGCACGGGGTCGAACCGACGCCCAATCCCCCGTTGCTCCCGGTTGCGGAGGAAAGTGGTCCACGTTTGTCGGTTCCGACCATTCCGGCCGCCGTGCGGGCGCGGCCCCGAATGCACGCTCCGGCCCGCCTCGCGGTGTTCAACCACAAAGGAGGCACCGGCAAGACCACCACGTCGGTCAGCCTGGCCGCGGGGCTCGCATCGCGGGGGCTTCGCGTATTGCTCGTCGACACCGACTCGCAGGGGAACGTCGGCGTTTCGCTCGGTGTGAAGGCCGAGAAGACTCTCTATCACGTGCTGGTCATGGGCGTCCGCGCGAGCGAAGCCGCCATTCACGTTCGACCGAATCTCGATATCGTCGTCGCCAACGAGACGCTGGCAGCCGCGGAGCTCTATCTCGCAGGGCGCCAGAACCGCGACCGCATTCTCCGCGACCGCCTCGCTTCGACCTTCGACCAGTACGACGTCGTGATGCTCGACTGCTCGCCGTCGCTCTCGCTCTTGAATCAGAATGCCCTCGTCGTCGCCGACGGCATCATCGTTCCCGTCGCGTGCGACTTTCTGTCGCTCGTCGGGGTTCGCCAGGTCGTCAAGACGGTCAAGAACGTCAACGCATTGCTCCACCACCCCGTCCAGATCCACGGCGTCTTGCCCACGTTCTACGACGCCCGGGCGCGCATCTGCCGCGATGCCGTGGAGGCATTGCGGGAGCACTTCGGTGATCGGGTGCTCTCTCCCATCCGACAGGCGACGCGCCTCAAGGAGGCGCCGGCGCAAGGAAAGACGATCTTCGAATTTGCCCCGGAGTCGAATGCCGCGCAAGACTACGGACAAGTGGTCGACTTTCTCGTCAATGGACATCGGGACACGATGGCCACCGCGGCGGCCGTGTGAAAAAGGAGAACGGTGATGGCAGCGCGTGACGGAGAGACGGGGCTGGGCGCGGCGCGTGTGCTCGATGCCGACGAAGTGCAGGGCGTCCTGTCCGGGTCGTTTTACGCGCACCAGCCCTCGGAGCTCGATCGCCCGCGCAGGCCCGAGCGCCCAACATCCAAGCCCGCGCACTACAAGGTCATCTGCATTTCGCTCTACACGAAAGACTTGGAGCACCTCGACGCCCTGGTCGACGAGCTCAAGGCGCGCGGGGTGACCAAGGCGAACCGCAGCGCGCTCATTCGTGTGGCGCTCGATCAGCTCGATTTGGACAAGGTTCCTCGGGGGCTCTGAGCGAAGCCCAAAACTCGACCATATCGCCCGGCAGGGGTGCCTCGACGACCAATCGGTCGCCTGTCACCGGGTGCGTCAGCTCGAGGCGCGCGGCGTGGAGCGCATGGCGCGCCATCTGCAACATGGCGTGGTCGTCGTCGGTGAGCTCGCCGTCGGCAGCGCGGGCAAAGGCGCGCTCGTCGGGGCCGTAGAGCTTGTCACCCACGACGGAGGCCCCCAACGCCGCGAGGTGAACGCGGATTTGGTGCTGGCGGCCCGTCTCGAGCCCGCAGCGGACCAGGGCGTAGGCTCGCGCGCCCTGCCCATGACGCACTTCCCGCACGTCGAAGAACGTGGACGCGTGCAGCGCATCCGGGGAATCGGTCGTACGCATCTTCACCCGCAGCGGGTTGTCGACGTCGACCTCGACGTTGCGCTCGTAGCGGAAGCTCGCTGCTCGGTCGCCCCGGTCGGGCACGCCCCAGGTGATCGCGAGGTAGGTCTTGGCAATCTCACGCCGCTGCTCGAGCTGTTTTTTCAGCGCGCGATCGCACGCTCGCGTTTTCGTGACAAGCATGACGCCGCTCGTCTCGCGATCGAGCCGGTGCCCCAGCGACAGAAACTCGCTGCTGGGCCGCGCGGCCTGAAGCACTTTGATGACCGTGTTGCGGTGGTAGCGCGCCGTGGGATGCACAGGAAGAAGTGCGGGCTTGTCGATCGCGAGGAGATGCTCGTCTTCGTAGAGCACGGGGAGATCGATGGGAGCGGGCGTCTCGTCCCATGGCGCGCGCCAGAGCAAGACGTGCTGGTGGGGCTGCAGGCGGTGGTTGGGGTCGAGCTTGCGGCCGCCGGCATCGTAGGCACTCGCGCGCACGATCAGCTGCGCGCGCGTGCGGCTGGTGCGGTGCAGTTGATCGCGCATGAAGATGTCGAGGCGCTGGCCCGCCACTTCGGGCGGCGCGCGAAAGACCGACACGACCGCCTCTTCCGTCATTCCCGGAGGGCGCGTGAAGGAGACTTCGGATGCGCGCAGGCGCGTCATGCCGCGGGAAGCATAGTGCATGGAAGGCAATCGGCACCCGTGGCGCGATCCGACGACCGCAGGAGACTTCCCCGTCAGGGGCCAGCGCCGGGCGTGGTAGAAAGCGCTCCGCCATGGAGATCACATTCGTCACGACCGAGCTTTCACCCTTCGTCAAGGTTGGAGGACTCGCCGACGTATCGTCGGCCCTGCCCAAAGCGCTGCGGACCCTGGGGCATGCGGTCACCATCGTCATGCCGCGCTTTGCCGCGCTCGAAGAGCACGGCCTGCTCCTCGCACGGCGCCTCACGCCCCTTCGCTTCGCACTGGGCGATCGAGCGTTCGAAGTGACGGTGTTCGACGGACGTCTGGCGTCGCAGGTGGACCTCGTGGTGGTCGACGCCCCAGGGCTCTTCGATCGAGCGGGAGTCTACGGGGAGCGCGGCGAGGACTACCCGGACAACGCGCTCCGCTTCGCGGTGCTGTCGCGAGCGGCGGCGGAGCTCGTGCGGCAGCGGGTCACCGGTGGGCGGTCGGTCGACGTCGTTCATTGCAACGACTGGCCGACCGCCCTCGTGCCGACGTACCTGCGTGCCCTCGCCGCGGAAGTGCCCGCGCTTGCGGCCGTGCGCACCGTGTTCACGATCCACAACGTTGCCCATCAAGGCGTCTATCCGAAGGACGTGCTCCCGTCGCTGGGGATTGGCTGGGACGCGTTCACGGTCGACGGCGTCGAGTTTTACGGCGGGATCAACCTCCTCAAACAAGGGGTTCTGACCGCCGACGTTCTCACGACTGTGAGCCCCACCTACGCGCGCGAGATCCAGTCGCCCGAGAGTGGGGGGGGGCTCGACGGCGTATTGCGCGCGCGCGGCGAGGCGCTGATCGGGATCGCCAACGGCGTCGACTATGCGGTGTGGAACCCGGCGACCGACCCGGCGCTCATCGCCCGCTACGACGCGGAGGACTGCACCAACAAGGCGCGCTGCAAGGGGGCGCTCCAAAAAGAGGTGGGACTGCCCCTCGACGCCCACGCACCGCTCGTCGCGTTCGTCGGGCGGATCGTCGAGCAAAAAGGCACTGACCTCGTCGTGGCCGCGATGCCGAAGCTCCTGCGAGGTACCGAAGCGCAGATGATCGTCGCCGGAGACGGCGACGGGCAGCTCGTCTCGGCCGTCCAGGCTGCGGTGGCGAAGTCGCACGGACGCGCCGTGTTCGCCGGGTCGGCGAGCGAAGGCCTCGTGCACCGCATCTTTGCGGGGGCGGACCTCGTCCTCGTGCCCAGCCGTTACGAGCCGTGCGGACTGGTGCAGATGTACGGGCAGCGCTACGGCGCGCTCCCCGTGGCCCATGCGACTGGCGGATTGGTCGATACGATCGTCGATTGCGACTCCAAGCTCGAAACGGGTACGGGGTTCTTGTTCGAGCAGCCGAATGCCGACGCGCTCCTCGGCGCGACCGAGCGCGCCATCGCCGCGCGCACGCTTCCGCAATGGGCCGCGCTCGTCCGACGGTCGATGCGCCTCGACCGCGGATGGGAAAGGCCCGCGCGGCGCTACGAGCAGCTCTATCGCTCGCTTGCGGCGCGCCAGCCGCGCTAGTGTCCCGTCTCTGAAGTAGGGTTAATTGTGGCTGCGCCATGGT
>CAZHED010000045.1:0-46188 GCA_964531095.1 uncultured Polyangiaceae bacterium
TGCCTGCGCATCCCATTGGCACGGCGATCCAGTTCCCCTTGTGCGTGCAGTACGACGCGCACACGTCGTACCATCCTCCGTATTTGTTTCCGAGATAGGTGCAGACGTCCGTGACGTCGACCAGCTTCTCCGGATACTGGTGCGCGTCCTCGAAGGTGGAAATGATGATGTCCGGACCGCTACCGACGTTTGCCGCAACGGCAGCCTTGGGCCGTACGTCCTCCCAGCCTTCTTGGTCGACGACCACTTCGACACCCGTCTTTTCGGTAAACTTCCGGGTGTTGGCCGTCCACGCCTCCTCGTCGCCCTGAGCGAAGCGCTTCCAACGCAGCACCCTGAGTCTCGCATCCTTTTCGGGCGCCCACATCCCGGGCGCGGACGCGGTCTCTCGAGAGCTCGGCGATGGCTTGTTGCAGTGCACGCTCCCCACGCCGATCGTGCTGCCGGCGGCGGCACCAACGGTCGTCCTCAGAAACTCCCGTCTCGAAATGCTCGACATGAGCAGCACCCTCCGTTTGAGAACAATTACAAGCCGAGCGACTCACCCGACTGCGCGTCGAACACGTGAATGCGTTCACGGTCTGGGAGCAGTACAATCGTCTCCCCCGGCCGGAATTCGCGTCTTTCCCGAAAGAGCGCCGTCAAGTCGACGACTCCGCGGGCGACGCCGAACTTGCAGAAAACCTGCGTGTCTGCACCCGTCGGCTCGACCACCACGATGCGCGCCGTGAGGCCGCTCGCCCCGGCGGCCACCGAGAGGTGCTCGGGGCGGACGCCCAAGGTGACGCTCTGCCCGTCGGCCCCCCCGATTGCGGGCGGCGCCGCCACCACGACGCCATCGGAGAGCTCCACGTTCACCGCGCCGCTCGTACGCCGAAGGGTGCCGGGAAACAGATTCATCGCCGGCGAGCCGATGAATGCCGCAACGAAGACGTTCGCCGGACGGTCGTACAGATCAAGGGGCTTTCCTCGCTGCTCGACGACGCCTTCTCGCATGACGACGATCTGGTCGGCCATCGTCATAGCCTCGATTTGGTCGTGAGTCACATAGACCGAAGTAGTCCTCAGTCTCTGGTGCAGCTCTTTGAGCTCCGTGCGCATCGCGGCGCGCAGGTTCGCGTCCAGGTTGGACAGGGGCTCGTCGAACAGGAAGACCCGAGGCTTCCTGACAATTGCGCGCCCCATCGCGACGCGCTGACGTTGGCCGCCCGAAAGCTGCCGCGGAAAGCGATCGAGCAACCCGGAGAGCGCCAGAATGTCTGCCGCTTCCCCGACGCGCCGGTCGATCTCGGCACGCGGATGCTTGGCCAATTTCAGGCTGAACGCCATGTTCTCGCGCACTGTCATGTGCGGATAAAGGGCGTAGCTCTGAAAAACCATCGCGATGTCGCGCTCGTTGGGAGGAGATCCGTTGACGACCTTGCTGCCGATTTCGATCTCGCCGTCCGTGATTTCCTCGAGGCCGGCGATCATGCGGAGTAGCGTTGATTTGCCACATCCGGATGGCCCTACGAGCACCGCGAATTGCCCGTCATCGATGTCGATGTCGACGCCGCGAAGCACGTGAGTCGTGCCGAAATACTTCTGCACATGGCGAATGCGGACGGAAGACGTTCCGCTCTTTTCTGACGCCGCGATCGGCATTTCAGTCGCCCGGCCTTTCGCCAAGGGGAGACTGGCTGGGCGTCGGGGCTCGAGCGTGCCAGTCGCACTCACAGACGTTGCCACATACCATGCAGGAAGGGGCCGGGCAAGAAGCCTCGCGGAATCCGCCGGCCCCTTGGTCGCGTGGGCGCGCGGAAAAGCGGTTTCCAACGACGGTCGAACGGTGCGCCGATGGACCGACGCCCGGACGCGGTCAATATTGCAGTATCTTCGACAAAAACGCCTGCGCCCGTTCGCTCCGCGGCGACCCGAAGAACTCGCCCTTCGGGGTGTCCTCTACGATTCTTCCGTGATCCATGAAAACGACGCGGTGCGCGACCTTCCTCGCGAACCCCATCTCGTGCGTGACGACCATCATGGTCATACCCTCGCGGGCGAGGTCCACGATGACGTCCAACACCTCGCTTATCATCTCGGGGTCAAGCGCCGACGTCGGCTCGTCGAAGAGCATACATACCGGCGCCATGGCGAGCGCACGGGCGATGGCCACGCGTTGCTGCTGACCGCCCGAGAGTTGCGACGGGTGTTTCTGGCCGTGCGCCCTCAGGCCGACTCGATCCAGAAGTCGAAGCCCGGTGGCAATCGCCTCGGCCTCGCTCCGGCGAAGGACATTCACCTGTGCGAGCGTGATGTTTTCGATGACCGTCATGTGCGGAAACAGCTCGAAATGCTGGAAAACCATGCCGACGCGCGCGCGAAGCTTGGGCAAGTTGGTCTTCGAGTCTCCGACAGAGACGCCGTCGACGATGATCTCGCCCCTCTGGAATGGCTCCAGGGCGTTCACACACTTGACGAGAGTGCTCTTGCCCGACCCCGATGGCCCGCAAATCACGACGACCTCGCCGGCGGCCACTTCGATCGAGCAGTCGGTGAGAGCGGTGAATTCGCCGTACGACTTGCCGACATGGCGGATGGAAATCAATGTTTGCGCCGCCTTCCAAGACGCCCGATCGCCGTCGATGCGCCATAGCTCAAAGCGA
The DNA here is from genome assembly GCA_964531095.1 of uncultured Polyangiaceae bacterium. Taxonomy (GTDB): domain Bacteria; phylum Myxococcota_A; class Polyangia; order Polyangiales; family Polyangiaceae; genus Palsa-1150. The sequence continues at coordinate 2,646 of CAZHED010000045.1, forward strand.
AGTAACTTGCGCCCGCGAAGAGAAGAAGCTCGACGAGGCGTCCGTCTCGCTCGCCTATTTTCGACGCCACGCCGAAGAAGTCTCCCAGCGCCGAGACGTAGACGAGCGACGTGTCCTGGAAGCAAATGATCGCCTGCGTCAAGAGCAGGGGTAGCATGTTTCGGAGCGCTTGCGGCAACACGACCAAGCGCATCGACTGGCCGTAGGTCAGCCCGAGCGCGCTTGCGGCTGCGAGCTGCCCCGTCGAAACGCTGCCGATTCCGGCCCGAATGATCTCGGCGTAATAGGCGCTCTCGAACAGCGAGAAGGCGACGGCCGCCGACCCCAACCGCGCGTCGGTCGACGCATCGAGACCCAGCAGGCTACGGAGCAGTTGGGGCGTGACGAGAAAGAACCACAAGAGCACCATGACGAGCGGAACCGACCGGAAGACAGTGACGTAGCCCGTGGCGAAGTACGACAGTTCAGGCCTCGTCGAAAGGCGCATCATCGCCAAGAACGTCCCCCAGACCATGCCGGAAGCGACGGCGGCGAAGGTGATCTCCAGCGACACCTTCATCCCGCCCAGCAACAGCGGGAGCGCCGCAGGAATGGAGCTCCAATCGAAGTCGTAAATGGCTCCTCCTACGATCTCGCGCCGATGCGATCGGGCAGGCGCGTGCGCTTTTCGACGGTGCGCATGAGCAGCAAGACGACGAGGTTGATGGCCGCGTAGAGGAGCGTCACCGAAATGAACGACTCGTACGATTGTCCGGTGTAGTCCAAGAGCTGGCGGCCTTGTGCGGCGAGCTCGAGTAGCCCGATGGTCGAGCAGACCGCCGAGTTCTTGAAGACGTTCAGAAACTCGGAGGTCAACGGCGGAACGATGATTCGCAGAGCGATGGGGCCCAGCACGTAACGATAGGTCTGCGACAAGGTGAGGCCCAGGGCGAACGCGGCGTTCTTGAGGTCGCTGGGCAGAGACTCGAGTCCGGACCGGACCTGCTCGCAGACCCTGGCTCCCGTGAAAAGCGCGAGCGCGAGCGTGGCGGCAACGAACTGCTGTTCCCCTGGGCTCCAGTGCTTGAATCGATGGCCGCCAGGGAGAATCTCAGGAAACACGAAATACCAGATGAAGAGCTGCACCAGAAGTGGCACATTGCGAAATATTTCGACGTACGACGTTCCGATCCGTCGGAGCCATCGGTTTGGAACGGTGCGCAGCACGCCCATGATTGACCCGACGACGAGCGCGAGCGCCCAGGCGGACAGAGAAAGCACGACGGTCATGCGCATTCCGGCGAGCAACCAGCCGAGGTAGGTGGTCTCTCCGGTGGGGACCGGACTGAAGAAGATTGCCCAGTTCCAGCGGTGTCCCATGAGGGTTGGCGGAGGGCGGCGGACCGAGTGCTCTTGGAGCGCTCAGAGATCCAGAGGGCGGTCGGTCGGATTCTCGAACAAGGTCGCCATGTCGCTGCTCAGCGGGAGCTTCAGGTTCACCCCCCTTGGGGGGATGGGGTTACGAAACCATTTGTCGAAAAGCTTGGCCAGCTCGCCGGAGGTCCCCAGCTTGGCGATCGTCTCGTCCACCAATTTCTTGAGCGCCACGTCTTCCTTGCGCATCATGCACCCGTAAGCTTCGCGGGACTGTGGCGTTCCCACCACGACCCACCGGTCGGGGTCCTTCGACTTCGCCCTCTCCCCGAACAAAAGCACGTCGTCGTTCATGAACGCGGCGGCCCGACCTGTCTCGAGCATGAGGAAGGACTCGCCGTGGTCCTTGGCGCTGATGATCTGAAGGTTCAACTTCCGGTCTTCATTCATCTTTCGGAGCAGTCGCTCCGACGTCGTGCCTGCGGTAACCACGACGGTCCTGCCCGACAGATCGGGAAAGTCTCGTATCTCTTTCGAAGATTCGACGCTCACCATGAGACGCGTGCCCACGACGAAGATCGTGTTCGAAAAGGCGACTTGCTTTTGTCGCTCGACGTTGTTGGTGGTCGATCCGCATTCGATGTCGACCGTCCCGTTCTGAACGAGCGCGATCCGGTTTTGTGAGGTCACGGGGACGAGCTTGGTCTGCAAGGTCGGCAGTCCGAGGTCGCCGCGGATGCGTTCGACCGCCTTGAGCATGATTTCTTGCGAGTACCCGATGACTTGCTGCTGGTCGTCGTAATAGGAGAACGGAATCGACGACTCTCTGTGCCCGAGGGCGATGACGCCGCTCTCCTTGATCCTCGCCAACGTGTCCGTCGGCTCCTGGGAGCGCTGCCGACAGCCCGGCGCAGCTATTGCGCACACGACCGTCAGGGCGAGAGCTGGGATCGCCGCGGCGGCAAGCCGGCAGCGGAGTGCAAAACCTCGGATCGCGTCCATTTCTTGGCGGCCTCCCGCCTGGGCGATCCTTACCCGACGGCGCAACCATCGTCTACCGAGCGCTCGCGCCGATGCGCCCACCTGCCTGCCGCCCGCGAAAGGGTCGGGGCGCTCCGTCACGCGCGCCTCCCGATCACGCACGGGGCGGGTGTCCGTGAAGTCTACTTTCGGCTCGCCTCGAGGCCGGAGCCGCCCTGACCGAACCCCGGTTGGATGTTGACCACGCCGAACTGGCGATCGACGACCTCGCGCCGGGCCGCCATCATCCAGACGAAGTTGATGCTGTGACCCGGGGCGGCAACGTTGGGGTGGTAGCCGGCGGGCATGAGCACGGCGTCGCCGTCATGCACGACACCGACGAACTCGGGCGAATCGGGCCGCGTATAAACGAGCTGGATCCCGAACGCAGGGGACGGCATGTCGAAATAGACGTAAAGCTCCTCGAGCAGGGCCGAGTGCTCGTGGGGTGGCCAGCTGGTCCAGTTGCCGGGGACCGACCGGGTGAAACCCGCGAGGATCCGCCCCGCCCGGACGTTGTCGCCGATCAGGATGTTGAGATCTCGGCCCGTCGCTGCGCCTCCGGTCCGGAACTTGAGCCTCGGGTCTTTGGACACGTCGGCGTAGCGAATTACCTGCAGCGGATAGTCGCCATTCACCTCGGCGGCGCACTCCACCAAGTCGACCTCGCCCGACGTGGTGACCTCGACTGCCGACCCACGAGGAACGTAAATCGCGTCGTAGAGACCGAGCTCGTGCCGATCGCCGCCGACACGGGCCGTGCACGCGCCGCGCATCACGAGAAGCGCGGTTTCGCGCCCCTCGGTCGCGAACGTCGTCCGCGTCAGGTCCGAGCCGAGAAGGGTCCGCCCGTAGTGCAGGTGAGCGAGCACGCTGTTCGAGGGCGATACGGGGATCGCGCGGCCGCGATGGGATGCCGTGCCCGCGAAAATCAGCTTACGGGCATCGAGTGAGGGCGGACTCGACGCGTCGAGCATGCCATCGTGACTACCCGCGCGCTCTCGGTCCGTCAATCGGTTCATTCCCGCATCCGCGGGGGCTCGGGTTGCTCGTGGCGGGGTGGCGCGAGCCGGGCCGCCCGGATCGCTAGACGGCGAGAGCCACTACGGCATTCCAGATGGCTTCATCGACAGGAACGCCGCCATTCAAGCTGTCGCGTCGCGCCTTCAACGTTCGCTCACCGGGAAACTTGATTCCCGAGCCGCTGCCCTCGGCAGGTGCCGACGAGGCCGTCCATTCCAGGACCGAGGCGATGAGGACGTTGCGCGCAGCCGCGGGCATGGCTTTCTCGAGGTCGAACGCGATGAATACCTGCGAGAGCCCCGTTTCTGCCGTCTCGCGTCGTATCTCCGAAGTCGTCTGACCTCCGGAGAGCAGCGCGGCAACCAGATCGAGGAGCAACGACAAGCCCGAGCCCTTCCAAAACCCGATCGGCAGCGGCCGTTGAGCCTCCAGTATGGCGCCCGGATCGTCCGTAAGCTGGCCCGCCTTGTCGTACCCGCCCGCGACGGGCAGGCGCTCACCCCGGTGGTGGGCTGTTTCCATCCGGCCGTAAGAAAACTGTGACATCGACATGTCCAACACCACGCCACCCTCGGCGCTCGGGACGGCGACGATGAGCGGGTTATTGCCCAGCCGATTTTCGCGCCCTCCCCACGGCGGCAGGTTCGGATTGGTATTCGTCCAGCAGATTCCCAGGAAGCCGGCGTCGGCGGCTTGCCAGCCGTAGGCACCCCCCCGCATCCAGTGGTTCGTATTTCGGAGGCCCACCGCGCCGACACCGTTTGAGCTGGCCAGCTCGATTGCCCGAGACATGCAAGTGATGGCGCTGAGAGGACCTGCGGCCCGGTGCCCATCCCACTGCTCCCACGCGCTGCCGGGTGCGCTGACGCGTTCAGCGCGCGCCCGCACGTCGACTACTCCTGATTGGACGTAGGAGACAAAACGGGGCACTCGATTGATCCCGTGGGAGGCCACGCCATCCCGGCTGGCTTCCGCGAAGATTCGCGCACAAGTCTTTGCTGCGTCCGCATCGAATCCGAGTCCGGTGAAGATACGGACAAGCACGCCCTGCACTTCCTCAAAAGGGACACGGATCATCGAGAGCCTGGCTACTAGCACACCAGCCGACATGGATCGCACCAAAATGCCACGCCCCAAGGCCGCCGTGCGCATCCCGCGACGGGTCGGCGGCCACCGTGGGCCACTCCGTCGGCCCCCGACCCGACCACCGTCTAGTGCCGCTCGGCACAAGTTCTGCCAGGTGATGGCCGGGCCGACTTTGAGGGTCCCGGGCGAAGCCCCGAGCCAAATGCAGTGCCGTCCGGCGCTCGAAGCAGCGCGCCATCCGGAAGGCGTGGTGGCAGAACGTCTGGCGCACGGCCCTAGAATAGATAGAAACCGGAGAGCTGAATGCGGTGATTAATCGAGTGAATGCCGTCCACGGTCATCGTGTTGAAGTTGGCGTATTCGAGGCCGATCCGCACGGAGGGCAACGGATCGCCGAAGAGATTCACATCGAACCAGTCTTCCGCGGCCATCGTCTTGCTCGCAGCGCCGTAGTAGTGGCTGTTCGCCGACTGCACGTGCGAGTAGTTGCCGCTGACGAAGAGCCTCGCGTCCAGCCCGGGGAAGTAATACTGGCCGCCTAAGAGCCACGTCGTCCACTGGATGCCGTGTAGCCCGCCGCCGCTGTCGAATGTGACGACGCCGTTGTCAATGTTCGGGATGGCTTGCGTCCCGCCAGCGGGAGGGGCGGGATACGTCGGGAAGGTGATTCCGCCGGTCAGGCCGGTATACATGTCGTTGAAGCCGTAGCCCGACGCGAATTCGCCGTTGAAGGACAGCGAGTTTCCCTTGTTGTCTTTCGTTCCTGGAATGACAGGGAGGAAAGCGTCGACCGCGAACGCGCTCAGTGTGAGCTCCTTGGTGGTCTTCGGAACCGCCTGGAACGCGTTCACCTCGACGCGGCGCACGAGCCCCGTCGCCGCGATGGACAGCGGGGAGATCTGGGTGCCGGTGGAGCCCACGGTCTGCACGCCGGTCCACGAATCGACTGCGAGTCGGATCCCTCCCTGCCCGTCGGGGATGCCCGTGTCGCGTTGCACTGGGCGCGTGGCCGCGACCGCGATCTCGAACGTGATCGGGTCCGCCTTGACCGTCTTGCTGATACGGAACTGCGTCGTGCGCGCGTTGATCTCGCCCGGCACACCCTGTAGCTCGACAGTGTTCGCATGGTAAGCCGACTGCCAACCGAACACCTGCCAGTACTGCCCGAAGAGAATGTCGACGACGGGGGTCTCGACCCTCAGGTTCATGTGGCGGACGCGAAGAAGCGGGTTGGCCCAGTACGCGCCTTCACCTATCCCGCTAATCGAGTATGCCGTCGTAGTCGCGCCCACGATGCTGGGCTCACCCTGAAAGTCGAACTCGAGGTTCGCGCTCGCCCGAACCGACGACACCTCGGGCGCCTTTATTCGAAGACCCACGCGCGAGTTGCGGATGCCCATCTGAAAGCGGTAGTTCTCGCCCGCGACCGATCCGGCGCGAGCGACCAGGCCTGAGCCGGCGGCATCCGTAAAGCTCTGTGTCGAGTCGGAGATGGCGTCGGCATCGACGAAGCCGTAGAGGGTGGTCGCCCACTTTCCTACGACCACCGTCCCCTGTTGCGTGGCGGCGCTCGAGCCGACGGTTTCCCGGAGATCGCGCACAGCGCTGTCGTACTCCGCCTGCGAGATGACCCCCTTCTCACGCATCAGGCGAAGCGACGTCAGCTCGATGGGAGATCCGAGGATCGGTTTCGAGGGCGGCGGGGCCGGGGCCGGGGCCGGGGCCGGCGGATAAACGGGCTCCACGGGGGCGGGCGGCGGCGCCGTCGGGTACGCCGCCGGAGGCGCGGTGCTCGGCGCGGATTGCCAGGTGGGCTGGGGCGCCGGCGGCAAAGGCGCGGGCGCCGTCGCGCTCGGGACCGCCGAAGGCAGAGGCACCGGCGTACCCTGCGCGAACGCCAGGCTGGGGGTGCACAGAAGGAGCGAGCCGACAGTCAGAGTGAGTGTTCTGGTCACGATGGCCACCTCTTTGGGGGGCGCCATGCTAGAGCTTGGAGCGCGCGGACGTGACAAAATAAGTGCCCGTCCCCGAAACGTTGCTGAAAGGTAATTCTCGAGACGACCTCGCACGCACGGTCCAATGCGACGGTGCAAACGTCACGAGCTTTCTCGAACGCACCGGCGGTAAGCCCGCATCATCGACCGGCTCGCGACTCGTCCTTCAGGCGATACAGCGTCTCGCCGGCCTTGGGTACGTAGAGTCGCCCTTGGGCGCTTTCCGATCTCCACTCGTCCACGTCCACGCTGCGGAAGTCGCGATAGCCCAGGTTTACGGCGCGGCACTCGCCTTCGCTGATCCGTGTCGCGAGCGTGACGTTGATTCGCGGGCATTCGACTCCGTCAGCATACGTGCCGATCCCCTTCACGTGGGTCGAGTGCGCGAGAACACCCCTCGGAACGCCTCTGAAGCGATCCATCTGTTTCACGAAATAGTCGCGCACGTGATAGCCGATCTGACGAATGACGGCACCGTGGGTCGCCGACAGCCGATCCAGATGCGGAGCGTACACGACGAGCTCTCCTCCGTCGGCGATCACCGGTTCGAGCTTGTATACGCACTTGGCGCCCACCCAGAACTCGTCGTACATCTGCGGGGCGCAGCTGAGCACCGACTGAAATGGGCGTTCCACGTAGACGATGTTGACCTTTCCCGAGAGGTCCGACGCCGCACTCCATGCATCTTCGGGTGCTCCAACGTAGAGACCGACCAGCTTGCCGTGTTCGACCACGAGGCTCGCACACTTGCGTTCTACGGGGACCATCGAAGCGGCCTTGTCGACCACGGCACGAACGGGCGTGTACTTCGTGCCTATGATGGCCGGATTCGTGATGAGCGCCCCGAGCCAATGGAACATGTCGGTGATCTCGCGGCCAGAGACCCCAGGGAATAGGTACTTGTTCCCTCCTGAGAACCCAACAACCTCGTGGGGAAATGTCGGCCCGATGATGAGGAGCAGATCGTAGTCGAATACCAGGCGGTTGATCGTGACGTCCACGCGTTCGCGCATCCGTCCACGGGAGATGCGGTCCACATCCTCTTCGGAGAGCTCTCCGACAGAAACGAGCTGCGATGGATTGTCCCAGTGGTGGTTGAAAAATCTCGTCTTGGAATAGCGGTCGCGGCGATCCTGCTCGGTAATGCCCAATCGTTGATTGATCGCCGCATCGCTCATGGGTGGGTGAGTTCCCAGGGCGATCAGGACGTCGAACGCACTGACTTCGGGGCTGAGCAGCTCGTGCATGACCCGGAACATCATGTCCAAGGGTGCAGTCCGCGTGTTGTCCGGCACGATGGCCAGCACTCGCTTCCCCGGCAGGTTCCACTCTGCAACCTCGGCGGCGCAAACTTCGCGCACCTCTGCTTCGCTGAGCCCTACCCCGGGCCGTCCCATTCCTCTCATGGTCGCCTACGCACAGCGGGCCCGGTTGAAGCCGAGGAGAAGGAACATGAAAGACAGATAGGGCTGGGGACGCGACACCCGGCCTCCTTCAGAGCGGCCGAGCGATTGAGCGAACGACGACGTTAAGGGTAACCGTCGCAGGTCGGGGTGTCAAGTGGCCTTACCAGTATGTTCCACCCGAGCGTTCCGAGCTACTCCGATCCAGGCGCAAAGCGCGGTGCGCGAATCGGCCTTCGCCTCTCTCAGTTGGCGGCGATGAGTCGCCGGCGGAGTCGATGCGAGACTTGCTCGAGCAGGAGAACGGTCACGAAAATCACGACGAGAATCGTCGACAGGTGTCCGAAGTCGAACATGTCGTAGCGGCCCTTGAGCTCGATCCCGATGCCGCCCGCGCCGACAACCCCGATCACCGTCGCCATGCGAACGTTTCGCTCGAGAATGTACTGGGTGTAGGCGATGTATTGGGGAAGCACCTGGGGGAGGACGGCGTAACGGAGGACTTTCAGGCGGTTCGCCCCGACCGCGAAGAGCGCCTCTTGGGGCGCGGAATCGGCGTTCTCCACGTCCTCGGCCAGAAACTTTCCGAAAAAGCCCGCCGAGTGAAAGCCGAGGGCGACGACCCCGGCCATCGGACCGAAGCCGAACGACAGCGTCAGAATGAGGGCGGAGACCAGCTCCGGCACCGCGCGGCAGAAGCTGCTCGCCGTGCGTGCCAGCCCGTAGAGTGCCACGTTCGGCGAGTACCCTCGCGCGCCGAAGTACGCGAGCGGAAGGCCCACGGCCAGGCCGAACAGCGTTCCCCAGAGCGAAATCTCGAGGCTCTGAAGCATCTTTCCCCAAACATAAACGAGATAGCCATACGGCTCGACGAGCACCTCCTCGGCCTCGACGGTATCGACCATCTTCTTGTTCTCGAAGTCATACCGCGAGGTCGTCGTGTTTCGCTTCTCGATCCGCGCAAAAAGCGGGAGATGGTCACGATCGAGCCCCTCGACGCGGGTCACGAGCGTCTCGTTGGCAATCACCAGGGGAAGCGCGTTCGATACGAATCGTCCGAGGCCCTTTCCGATCTCGGAATGTTCCCGCAACCCCAGCCCGGCCGCGACCCATTGCGCGGTGAGGAAGATGATCCGCGGAATCTCGGTGCGGCCCGCCGACACGCCGAGCAAGACCGACGCCATCAGAGCGATGGCGATCGCCCGGGTGGTGATCGGCTGTCGAAGCTTCCATTCTTCCGCGGGCTTCTGGCGTGGAGCAAGGTCGGCGACGGAGAGGCCGCCGCTGCCGGTCGCGACGACGGGCTCCGCCGGGTCGGTGGTCGCACCGCCCCTGGGCAGTATCGAATAGACGCGCTCGAGCGCCGCGGCGTCCAGCTCGGAAGGCGACCCGTCGGCGATCACTTTGCCCGCTCTCATCGCCACGATTCGGTCGGCGAACTCCTTCGCGAGACCGACTTGATGTAGGCTGCAAAGAACGGTCGCGCCGCGGCGCGCCGACGTATCGCGGAGCAGGCGCAGGATCGTCCGGCTCATCTCGACGTCCAGGCTCGCGACCGGCTCGTCGGCGAGGACGACGGCGGGGTCGAGAATGAACGCTCTGGCGATGGCAACCCGCTGCTGCTGGCCGCCCGAGAGCTGCGATGCGCGGCGATACAGCTGGGTCTCGTGGAGACCAAGGTCGTCGAGCAGCGAGCACGCTTTGCGGCGATAGCGCTCGGGAAAAACCCCGAATAGGGCCGGAATCGTGGAGACCTTGCTCAGGGCGCCGCCGAGCACGTTGTCGAGCACGGTGCCGCGACCGACGAGCCCAAATTGCTGGTGCACCATGCCGACCTTCGATCGCACGACGCTCAGGGTCTGAGGCGTGACCTGCGTTCCGTCCACCTCGATCGTTCCGGAGGTCAGCGTCACGAGACCGTTGGCCGCGCGCAAGAGGGTCGACTTACCAGCGCCCGACGAGCCGAGGATGACGCAAAACTGCCCCCGCGGAACCTCCAACGTGACGCCTTCCAACGCCACGGTTCCATCCGCGTAGCGCTTCGTGGCGTCGCGGCAGCAAAGCATACGGCTATTTCTGCCCGGCCTTTTTCAGGACTGCATCCCTGATCGCGTCGACCTTTTCGAGCCTCTGCGCGACCTTCATGAACTCGGCCTCGGGGTAGTCTACGTCGTAGCGGTCGACCTTTGCACCGCCATAGCCCCGCACCTGATCCGGCGTGATGCCAGGGGCCTTGTGCACGCTCGCAAAACCTTCACGAAGCTTCCTCTTCGTCTCGGGATCGAGCCCGGGGTGCATGGCGAGCGGAGGGTTGGGGAGGGGGTCGCTCTTGGCAAGAGGCCGTAGCCTGTCGGCATCGATTTTCTTCTCGGTCACCGCCTTCTCGAAGGAGTTGAAGGACGCCGCACCCGCATCGACACGCCCCTCCGCGCACGCCGCAAGGGAGTTGACGTGGCTGCCGGCGAAGATGATTTTGCCGAGGTCCTTCACGGGATCGATCCCGGCCTCCATCAACATGACCAGTGGGAAGGCGAAGCTGGAGGTCGACGAGGGATCTCCTACCGCCATTGCCTTGCCTCGCAGATCCGCGAGACTGTGCAATGGTGCGTCCGTACGGACGAAGATGCCCGAAAAATACGTCGAGGAGCCGTGCTCCACCGCCACGGCGAGCAGCTCTGCGCCGGCGCGCTTCTTTGCTTGTAAGTACGAGACGGCGCCGAACCAGCCTACGTCGACCTGGCCATTGGCCATGGCCTCGACCACGGCGCTGTAGCTCTGCCCAACGCGTACGTCGAAGTAAAGCCCCTCGGTCTTCGTGATTGCGTTGAACAGGGGCAAAAAATCGGCCTTCGTCCCGCCCTCGGTTCCCCCGTCGGCGGGAATCAGCATCACCTCGAGCGGCTTTTCAACGGTGCCATCCCGTGGCCACTTGACCGCGCCCGTGGTGGCCCCTTGCCCTCCGGGAGCGTCGCTGCCGGTTCCCTTCTTTCCGCACGCAACGAGGGTGCAAGCGAACGCCAGCGGCAACACCAAACGAATGCGATAGCTCCGCCCCATATTCATGGGCAGTAGGTGTACCAGGCGTTCGTGACGAACGGGTGACAGAACGACGGCGTTCCTCGTCCCTCCAGGGCAGGATCGATGTCTTGCGGCTCGGCCACTGGCTGCAGCACGCTCACGCGTGCTGGGAATGCTCCTTCACGCGGGAAACGAGCTGCGTCGGGTTTACGAACCGCAAAGCGATCGCCAGCCATACGAGGGTGACGAGCATGTAAATCATCGCCATCGCATCGACCGATTGGGGTGCCCGAACACCAGCGGCGAACACAGCGTAGTAGAGCGCGACGACCAGAGTTTGTGAATCGGGTCCGGCGACCAGAAACGTGAGCTCGAACATCGCCATGGTCCGCACCAGCACGAGAAGCGCGGCAGCGAGAATGCCGGGGGCCAGCAGCGGGACCAGAACGTAAATGAACATGCGCCCGATGCCCGCGCCGCACACCCGCGCCGCAGCTTCGAGATTGGGGTCGATCTGCTCGATGAACGGCGTCATGACCAGAATCACGAATGGCACCATGGGAATCATGTTTGCCAACACCACCCCGCCCAACGTCCCCGCCAAGCCGACCTTGTACATGGCGGTCGCAAGCGGGATTCCGTACGTCATCGGAGGCACCATCAACGGCAACAAGAAGAGAAGCGTGAGCGCTTGCTTGCCCGGAAACTCGCGACGAGCAAGCGTATAGGCGGCTGGCACTCCGATCAGGATCGACAGCGCGACGACGGCTCCCACGACTTCGACCGTGACCCACAGCACGGAGCGCAGCTGGAACTCGTCCACGGCAGACCTGTACCACGACGTGGTCCAGCCATCCGGCAGCCAGGTGCCGAGCCATCGATTCGCAAAAGAGTTCACAGCCACAGCGGCGATGAGTAGGCCGACGTTCACCACGAAGAACACGATGAGCGCGTTGAGCAGTCCGTTCCAGCCCCCGAGAAGCCAACGGGACGTCGACCGGTCGGTCATCCTTTTCCTCCGGCGACCGGGCCGCGATAGAAGAGACCTCGGAGGCCGAGCGCCCCTCCTACGACGGCCAGCTGGACGATACCCATGATCATCGCCACGCACGAAGCCAGCGAGTCGTCGTATTGTTCGAAGGCCGCCTCGTATGCCGCGACGGATATCACCCGAGTGGGCCCCGCTGGAGCTCCGAGGAGGACCGCCGACGGGTATACGGAGAAGGCCTGGACGAACGCGAGGCAGAAGGCCATCGCGAGCCCGGGAGAGAGCAGGGGCAGGTAGACGTATCGGAACTGCTGCCAGGGGTTGGCCCCGAGGGTCGCGGCCGCCCGAGCAAGCACGGGGTCGATGCCGGTGATGTACGAGAGAACGAGCAAAAATACGAACGGAAATCCCGAAGTCACGAGCGAGATCAGGACGCCGATATAGTTGTGCGTGAGGTGAACCGGCTCGTCGATCAAGTGAAGAGCTTGCAGCGTTTGAGATAGCCACCCCTTGGGCCCGAGATACGTCAGCATTCCGTCGGCGATGAGCACGGTCCCCAGCGTGATCGGGACGACGAGGATGGCGGTGAGCCACTTTTGATATGGGGATTTCACGCGCAGCCGGTAGGCCAGCGGCAACGCAAGCCCCAGGTTGATTGCCGTCGCGGGCAAGGCCAGCTTCAACGTGGTCAGAATGGTCGGCCAAAGGCGATCGCTGCTGAAGAACGATCGGTAGTTGGCGAGCCAACCGCCCTGGTGCGGCTCGAACGACAGCAAGAAGCCGTACGCAAACGGGTAAACGAAGAGAAGGAGCATGAAGAGCGTGGCCGGCGCCAAAAGGACGTACGCCGGATCGATCCGCAGTCCTCGGATCGCGCTCGCGTGAGCGGTCTCTTGGGAAGTCGAGACAGAAGCTCCCATGATGTGCTCAGGTGTCGGCCGCATACACGAGAACGCGTTCGGGCAAGACGCTCAAATGCAGCTTGTCGCCCAGAGCCACAGTCGAGCTGGCCCGAACGTGCAACGTCACCCCTCCGGGCACGGACACGTCGATCAGGGAATCCCGACCACAATACTCGACGTTGGCCACCCAGCCTGGAACGGTGTTGACGGTCTGCTCCGCACCGATCGTGATGTCGTCGGGCCGGATCGCCGCACACAGACGCCCGCCGTCTGTCACCTGCCTCAACGTTCCCGTGAGTGACATTCCGTCGCGGTGCAGGGTGACTTGCCCGGTGCGGGCGGTGGGCGCAGGATCGAAGTCAATCACGTTTCGATACCCCATGAACCGCGCCACGTGCAGGTTGGCTGGCTGGGCGTAGACCTCGTGCGGTGGTGCCACCTGCTGAACGACCCCCTCGCGCAAGACGACAATGCGGTCGGCCAGCGACAGCGCTTCGTCCTGGTCGTGCGTGACGTAAATCGTAGCGCGCCCGAGCTCCCGATGAATTCGCCGAATCTCGGCTCGCGTCTCGATCCGCAGCTTTGCGTCGAGGTTGGATAGAGGCTCGTCCATGAGCACGAGCGGCGGCTCGATGACGATCGCACGGGCAATCGCCACGCGCTGCTGCTGTCCGCCCGAGAGTTGACCGGGGAGCTTGTCCGCCTGCCCCGCGAGCTGCACCAATGAAAGAGCGTGGTCGACGCGGCTCTGGATTTGGGCCGCGGGAACGCCGCGCATGCGCAGGCCGAAGCCTACGTTCTTGCGCACGGTCATGTGGGGAAAGAGCGCGTAGTTCTGGAAGACCATTCCGAAGCCACGCTTCTCCGGCGGGAGCACGTCGATGCGCTTCTCGTCGAGCCAGATGCCGCCGCCCGACAGTTGCAGAAGACCCGCGATGCAATTGAGCGCCGTGGACTTGCCGCATCCCGAGGGGCCGAGCAGCGCGATGAACTCGCCGCGACGCACGACCAAAGACAGGTCCTTCAGCGCGGCAAATCGCGGTCCGGTCGATCCGCCGAATGTGCGGTTGACCGAGACCAACCGGAGCTCGTCGAAATCATTGGGCGTAGCCCTGCCGCTCATGCGCCCGAGCCCGTCTGCGGGACCGCCGAAAAACCAAGGTGGAAAGCCATGAGCTCCACGATGCGAACCTTGCGACTACTTCGACTTCTGGCCGCCGATTTCCTGATCCCACCGGTCGAACGCAGCGACCATCGCCTTGGCTTCGAGCGGCTGCACGTGCGGAAACTGCGTGAGCCACCCCTCGTACTCCGAGCGGCCAAACTCGCGCAGGACATCCTGGCTTTCTTGGGGCGCCATCGACAGCGGTACATCCTTGACGGCCGGGCCCGGGTAAAAGAAGCCCTTGTCGTAGGTCAGCGCCTGCTGCTCCGGTTGAAGCAGGTACTTCACGAGGTCGAGAACGACTGCGAGCTTGTCGGCGGACAGCCCCTTCGGAATGGCGATGTATTGGGTGTCATTGACCCAGGTCATGCCATGAAACGCAGCCACCTTGTAGGTCTTCGGCACGATGCCGATCGCTCGGGGATTGATGTCCCATCCGGTGACCGTCACGGTCATGTCGCGCGACCCCTCACCGAACTCCTTCATCGTAGCGGTGGTACCGCTTGGGTAGTACTCGACGTACGCGCCCAAGTCCTTGAGATACGCCCAGGTCTTTGCCCAACCGTTGATCGGATCCTTCGGATTCGAGTCTCCGAGCAGGTACGGAAGGCCCATCAAGAACGTTCGCCCGGGCCCCGAGTTGCGTGGACGCGCGTAGATGAATCGTTTCGGGTGAGCTTTCGCCCACGCGAGCAACTCGGCCGGGGAGCTCGGGGGCTTGGCAACCTTGTCGGGATTGTATTCGACGAGCGGCCCAGCTGGCATGAAGACCACGGCAATCGCCTGACCCTGCGCGAGCTTCTGCATCTCGCGCGCCTGCGGCAGGTAGTTGTCGAGCAGGCCCGGGAACGTGTCCGCGTAGTCCGGCAAGACGCGAGTCCAGAGTCCCTGGTCGATGCCCTGGGCGAGAGCGTCGGTGCCGGTGGTCACGATGTCGATATCGCTGCGGCCGGCGGCCTGCATCGCTTTCAACTTTCCGGGCAGCTCGGGAGCGGGCGCCTTCGTGAAAGTGACCTTCTCGACGGTGTCGGGGTGCTTGTCGCGATAGTGCTCGATCGCCGTCTGCACCAGCGCCATCGTTCCCGCGACGTCGACGACATTGATCGTGACGGGGCTCTTCTTGCTTGTCGCGGCGCTAGGCGCCTCGCCGGCAGTCGATGACTCCGGCTTTTTACACGCAAGCAGAAGGAAGGCCAGACAGCCCGCGAGGCCAAGGAGGCTCGGGATGGCAGACGATCCGACGCGACGCCAGCATTTGGGCGCTCCCCGGTTCCCTAATGAGTTGTTCATGGTGATCTTTCCCCTGTTGTGTCGTCGTCAGACCTTGCCAGCTCGTCTTGCGAGGCAATGCGCGCCGGCCCTTGTCGAGGGCGGGTATCCCCAGCGATCCATATGTGACGTCGCGAACCTAGTCCGTACTCTGGGGGATGTCGACCCATTTGTCGGGTTCCACCGGACCGCGTTCACCGTGCCGGCCCGGAATGCCAAGTCCACAAATAGGGTGGCAACCAGCCGAACGACACTGCGCCCGCCAGGGCCAGCGGGGATGGTGCCGCGGTTGAATAGGAGGGAGGTCGGCATCATCGCGCCGGAACCGAAGTAGACACGGAAGGTCGGTCCGACGACTCCTTGCGGTCCCAACCGCGGCTGAACTCGCGATCGACGCGCTCCAAATGTTGTCGCATCGCGTTCCGCGCGCCCCGAACGTCCCTCGCCTCGATGCCGGCAAGAATCGCGCGGTGATCTCGCAATGCCGCCGCCCGCAGCTCGGGCGTTTGAAAGTGGTGTTCCATGCGCTTCCAGATGGCGCCGCGGCCTCGATCCCACAGATCCTTCACCACCGACACGAGGGTGCCGTTGTGCGCCGCCGCCGCGATTGAGAGATGAAAATCCCGGTCCGCCGTGTCGGCATCTCGGCTCTGGCGCTCGCGTCGCTCCATCTCCCGAATCGCCGCGCGAATGGGGACAAGGTCCTTGGGCCTTGCGTTGCGCACGGCTTCACCCGCAATCTCCCCTTCAATGAGCCAACGAGCACGAAGAAGCTCGAACGGGCCCTGTCCTTCGCTCGTCGGATCCGCGATGGGAACGGGCCTCGGAACGGCGACGTAGATTCCCGAGCCGACGCGCACTTCGACCTTGCCCTCCACTTCGAGCGCGATCAGCGCCTCCCTCACCGAGGGTCGGGAGACCCCGAGCAACGTCGCGAGCTCTCGTTCGGACGGCAGTCGCTGCCGCTTCGCAAACTCACCGGATCCGATCAGTGCGGACAGCTGGTCGGCAATCCGCCGATAAAGCCGAGGGTTCTCAACGGTTTGTATGGGCATAACGGACGCACGCGTCTCAGAAAATTAATCCCCTACGGGCAGCACCGCGCCCGTTCCACCCTGAATCGCGGCGCGTCATCGTACTTCTTTTGCCGACCACTACCGTTCTCGCTTGAACAACTCCCCGGGCTCAGTGTAACGGGACGGTATTGTGCCAAGGTCAGGTTGTCAAGTGGTCCGACCACCCATGTGGGCCCGCGCGGGATCCATGAGGGTGCATGCCTGTCGCGCCGGGGCCGCGTGGCCCTTCACCGACTTTTCTCGGGCCAGAAGTCGACACGGACCAACGCGAGTGGTTTTTGAAAGCGGCTTTATGTTACCGAATCTGCGCGGTTCACATCACGCTCGTAAAGGGACCAGAGGATGCCTATGAGAACGATTAAAGGACTTCGCAGTGCGCTGGTGGTTTGCGGTCTGCTCGCCGTTTCCGCAGCGCACGCGCAGACGACGAACACGGAGCCTCCCCCAGAGCCCGGAAAGGAGGCACCCGCGACGCCTGGGAAGGCGGATACGGTTCCGCAGACGCTCGAAGAGCCGAAGCCGCCCGGGCCGCCCAGCGAGTCGAAGCCCGAGGAACCTTGGTTCAAGCGTCAAGCGTTCGAGTTCAACGCCGGCGCCTGGAAGTTCTCGGCTTACGGAGTCGTCGAGTTCAACGTTTTCAACGACTCGACCCGCAGCTTCCAGGAGGGGAGCGGAAACAACCTCGTCGCGCGAGACGGCACGTACGCGGCAGGCGTAGGACGTACCATCGTCACCGCCCGAAACAGCCGGATCGGCTTCAAGATGATCATCCCGACGTTCGAAGGGATCAAGACGACCGGCATCGTCGAAGGCGACTTCGACGGCAGCCAGCCGTCCAACCCGCCGGCGACGTCGGAAGCGACTTTTTACACGAGCGCGACGTTTCGCCTCCGCTACGCCAACGTGAAGATGGAAAGCGGTGTGGTCGATGTCTTGGCGGGTCAGGCCCTCAACCTGTTCGGCAATTCGCCCTACTTCTTTCCGTGCACGACGTTTCAATTGGGCCTCCCGAGCATGGTGTTCACGCGCACCCCGCAGATTCGAATCTCGAAGACCATCAAGACCAAGCCCGTCAACATCGACGTCGGTATCGCCGGCCTCCGACCGCCGGGACGTGACGGGACCCTGCCCGACGCGCAAGCGGCGCTCCGGATCAGCATCAACGACTGGAAAGGCCTCCACACGCCGGGGTACGTGTTCACGACGGCCGACCCGATGGCCATCGGGGTCTCCGGCGTGGCACGGCGGTTCAAGGTGGACCAGTTCGCCGGCACGCCGACCACCCAGAGCACCGACACGGGATGGGGCCTCTCCGTCGACGCCTTTCTCCCGGTGATCCCGGTCAAAGACTCCGACGACCGGTCGAACGCGCTGAGTCTCACCGGGTCGTATACGCTCGGCAGCGGCATCGCAGATCTCTACGGCATGACCGGAGGCATCACCTTTCCGGCGCTCCCCGCCGGTCAGATGGGAACGTTCACGGCCGACATCGACAACGGCATGGTCACGTACGACTCGGCTGGGGTTCTGCACACGATTCCGTGGACGACGTTCATGGCGGGCATCCAGTATTATCTACCCCCTTCGGGACGCCTCTTCGTCTCTGCGAACTACACGCAGGCGCAGTCCACGGGTACCGGCAACATCGTCGATCTGGTCGGCGGCGCGACCCTCCCGAGCGGGATGAAGAACCCCCGCGCGGCCACCGTCATCAAGCAAGCGCAGTACTTCGACGCGTGCATCTTCTTCGACATCACGCGCACGGTGCGGATCTCCGCATCGTACCAGCAGATCGCGCAAGTCTACGGCGACGACGTCAACGCCTCGAATCGGCGCTTCACGTTCGCGACGTACTACCAATTCTGACGCGTGCTCGTTCGGCACGGTGCGAGAATCAAAGCGAGGGCCTCCAGTGACCGCCTCGACCCTCCGTCTCGATGATCGCGTGGCCGTCGTCCTCGGAGGGACGACGGGCATCGGCCGTGCTCTCAGCCTGGCGCTTGCCCAAGCGGGCGCCGACGTGATCCCGACGGGGCGGCGCCTCGAGCAAGTCGTGCAGACTGCCGACGAGCTCGAGGGGCTCGGGCGCCGGTCGCTGCGCGTCGCTTCCGACGTGACCGACCGCTCTTCTCTCGACCGCCTGCTCACGGCCGTCCTGTCGTCGTTCGGAAAGGTCGACATATTGGTGAATTGCGCGGGCAAGACGAAGCGCGCTCCGACGCTCGACTTCAGCGAGGCCGACTGGACCGATATTCTCGAGACGAACCTGACCGGCACCTTGCGCGGCTGCCAGGTCTTCGGCCGGCACATGCTCGAACGCGGGTATGGCCGGATCATCAACGTCGCATCGGTGACCTCGTTCGTCGCGCTGTACGAGGTCGCGGCCTACGGCGCCAGCAAAGCGGCCATCGCTTCGCTCACCCAATCGCTTGCGATCGAGTGGGGGCCGAAGGGGGTCTGCGTCAACGCGCTGGCCCCCGGTTTCTTTCGAACTCAGCTGAACGCGTCGCTGCTCGACGGCACGCCTCGCGGTCACGAGCTTCTCCTGCGCGCTCCGATGAAGCGATTCGGTCGCGTCGAAGAGCTGGCCGGAGCGGCCGTGTTCCTCGCGTCGGAGAGCGCGAGCTTCGTCAACGGCCAGGTCTTGGTGGTGGACGGAGGGTTCCTGGCGAGCGGGGTCAACCAGTGATCCCGTCGGGTGGGGAACGCGGCTGGATCGATGGCCGAATCTCGGATAGGGGAATAAAATGAGCGAGCGGTTTCCCGTTCCACCTGCGGGCGGGCTGGACTTCGTGGGCTTGGGGGCGCTGGTTCATCGCCTGGATCCCGGCGTCTTGCCATTCCGGCGGGCCGGCCACTTCGACGTTCACGTCAGCGGCGGCGAATACAACGTGGCCGCGAATCTATCCGATTGCTTCGGCTTGAAAGCGGGAATCGTCACCGCGATGGTGCGGTATCCGATCGGGGACCTCATCGCCGAGCGCGTTCGCGCGATGGGGGTGCGGCCCTTCTACAAGCACTTCGAGCACAACGGGGTCAGCGGTCCCAACATGGCGACCGTGTACAGCGATCGTGGGTTCGGCGTCCGAGGGCCCGTGGTCTTCTACAACCGAGCCAATGAAGCGGCGGCGTTGCTCCGGCCGGCGGACTTCGATTGGCAGAGCATTTTCGCCGGCGGCATTCGCTGGTTTCACAGCGGCGGCATCTTCGCCTCCCTGTCGGAGACGACGGGAGATCTGATCCTCGAGGGGATGAAGGCGGCAAAGGCGGCCGGCGCCGTGACGAGCTTCGACCTGAACTTCCGCGAAAAGCTCTGGAACGTCCGCGGGGGGCGGAAGGTCGCCGAGCGCGTCATTGGCCGAATCGTCGAGCACGTGGACGTCGTGGTCGGCAACGAAGAGGACCTGCAAAAGGGCCTGGGGATTGCCGGGCCGGACGTGGCCGAGAGATCCGGTTTCGATCCGAAAGCATTCTTCGAGATGATCGAGCGGGTGCTCGTGAAGTACCCGAACGTGCGGGCCGTGGCGACGACCCTCCGAGAGGTGCACTCGACCAACCGACACTCGTGGAGCGCGGTCGCGTGGGTGGAAGGAAAGGCCTATACGGCGCCGATCTGCGAGCTGGACGTGCTCGAGCGCATCGGGGGAGGCGACGGGTTTGCGTCGGGATTCTTTTACGGGCTGCTCGCCGGTGAGCCGGTCGAAGAAGCTCTGAAGTTGGGGTGGGCGCACGGCGCCTTGCTGACGACCTTTCCGGGCGACACGACGATGGCGACGCTCGAGCAGGTGCGCTCGCTCGCGAAAGGTGGTTCAGCCCGAGTTCAGCGCTGAGAGTGCGCGGACTCGGGCGGGGTGGTGAGTGGACGGTTGGCGCCATCGGCGCACGGACCGAGAGGCTAGGCGCAACGTCATTGCGCACGCTCGCGGTCGACTTCCTCGGCTTCCTTCAAGCCCTGCTTGAAGTTCTTGATGCCTTGCCCCAACCCCTTGCCGATGTCGGCAATTCTTCCTGCGCCGAACAAAAGCAATGCCACGAGCGCGATGATCAGAATCTCCGGCAAGCCGACGTTACCCATGGTGGACCTCCCGGTGACAACACCGACATGGTCGGAAGTCTTCCCTTCTTCTTTGGCTTCAGGAAAAACGGGTCATTCGACCGTCGCCTGGTAAAGCACCGAGCAGCCGGGACCGGTGTACTGGTAATCCCATGACGAGCCGTTCCACGTGAGCTCCGTGGACTCGACCCCTTCGCGGCAGACAACCGAGCAAGCGGACTGCTCGCAGCCAATGAAGTCCATGGGACCGGACCAGGACCACCCGGGGGGCTGCTGGCCGCTGCAATCGGAGCGCACGACCGTCGCTGCGACCACGTGTCTTCCCGGAGCGATGGCGGCGGGGCACTCGTCGGCGACCCGCCCTCCGCAACTCGCCACGACAAGCAGCGCTGCGATGGTTGTGCTCTTCATCGTCGGTTCCCTGCCTGCGCTCCTGCCCACGACCACGCCGAGCGCGAACGCCTCGAAAGGAAAAGAACGGCACGGGCGATCGCGAACATCAGTCGGTGCGCCGAGAATCAGGGCGAGAGCCCAGGTAGGCGCGAAAGGTCGTTCGGCCTACGCCGGGCACAGTTGTGGAGTACCGTGTGGCTTGGGGTAGTGTGCGATGCGGGAGTTCAATTCAGCCGAATTCAAGATGTACACGTCGATCCATTGGCATCGCGCCGCAGCCTTCCTCTCGATGCTCGCCGCGTGCACGCACGGCAGCCAAGAGGCCGATCGGCAGCGTGCGGTGGCGAGTGCGTCGGCGGCGCCGCCCGCCGCAGTCTCGTCGGCACCCGCGCCTCCGCCCTCGGCGACCTCGCCCTCTTCCGAGCCGATCGTGGTTTCGGTCGACGCGGTCCCCACAGGCGCGAAGATCGTGCTCGACGACGTCGTGCTCGCGAGCAACCCCTACGAGGCCGAGCGTCCTCGCGACGGCCGGACCCACGTGATTCGCTTCGAAGCCCCCGGCTACGAGCCGCAGTCGTCGAGCGTCACGTTCGCCGAGTCGGTGCACATGCACGTCGAGCTCGTGCCACTGGCGTCGGCGCAACCCGGCGCTCGCCATCGGCATCCCGCGCGGCCCGTGACGCCCTCGCCCTGATCCGCGCTTCGATGGCTAGAAGCCTGGGAATTTTCGTCGAGGCCAAGCGATGGGTTCGGCGGCCGCGCGACGAATACTGCTGTATTTTGCGCGCGGCCGACGAAGCCAGCGCGCCGGTATCGGCGAAAATCCCCAGGCTTCTAAGGAATGCCCTGAGCGGTCAGCGCGTCGTACCACTTCTGGGCGACCAGCGCGCCCCCGGCCGGATTCGGATGAACGCCGTCGGCGGTATACATGGAACTGGGAGTGTAGGCCGACGCCGTGAACGCGGACCACACGTCGACCACGTAGATGGGAGAGGCCGTCGTGCTCTGGCTCGTCGCCCAACCGGGAATCGCCGCGTTGAGCGCCTCGGCGTTCTTCTCGCATGTGGCGCAGCCGGCCGGGTTGAGGGGCGTGATCTGAGCGACCAACAGGATGACGTTCGGGTTGACTGCGCGATAGTCGGTCAGAACGAGGGTATACGCGTCGAGGATGGTCTGGGTCGCCACGCCGTTCCATACGTCGTTCGTTCCAAACTGCATCAAGAGCACGTCCGACTTGTCGTTGGCGGCCCACATCGGCAGCTCGGCAGAGTGGTCTTGCAAGATGGCCTTGTGCGGCGCCGGCATCAGGTCGGTGACCAAGTATCCGCCGTGGCCTTCGCTCTGGACGTTGGGCGCACCCGAGCAGCTTTGGTTGTTCGTTTGGGTCCCGACGAAAGTGAAGTTGGTGTGGCCGTTCTTGATCAGCTCCTGGGACAGGAGCTGCGGCCCGCAAGTGTCCTGCGTGATCGAATCGCCGATCGGGGTGATGTGCCAGACGCCCGTGTGGGGCGGGTGCCCGGCGTCGTTGCCGCCCCCGGGAGATACGCCGCCGCCGTCCCCCGAACCTCCCGAGCCGGCGTGGGTGGACGAATCGGAAGGAGCGCCGGAATCACGTACGCCCGACGAGCTCCCGGAGCTGCCGCCGTTCGACGAGCTACTGGATCCCGCTGCCGACGAGCCGCTAGAGCTGCCCGCGGATGTACCGGACGAGCTGCCGGACGAGGAGTTGTCCCCCGACGAGCTGCCACCGGGCGAGCCGCTGCCGGACGAACTGCCGGCCATGTCGGTGGGAGGGCCGCTCGATCCGCTGCTCGACGCGCTGCCTACCGAGCCGGAGCTACTGCCGGAACTGCTCGCTGCGGAATGGGAGGCGTCAGCGGGACCCGAGCCCGATGAGCACCCGCCGGTCAACCCCGCAGGAATGACGGCCATGAAGAGGACACCGGGGAGAACGCGCATATGGTGGAACCTCGGTCTTTTCGACGGCCATCGCGAAGACGATGGGACATGGCATAAGCAACGTGGCACGCAGAAATCGGCTCAACAGAAGGGAGCCTGCCATGGATTTCCGCGCGGGATCCGAAGCCCGGGTGCGCCCGCCACGGAAATGGCGACGACAGCGGCAATGGACCGTGCGGATGCAACGACTGCGTTTGGACCGCGAACCCGTGCGAATCGGACGAGGTCAGGCCGAGCGATGCGTCCTGGTTTAGTCAGGGATGGAGCTTCTCCCCCTTCGCCAGCATCTCGACGAACTGAGCGATTCGACGAGCTCGCGTCTCCGCTCTCTTTGCGTTCTGAACGCGCCACAGGACGGCGTATCGGTTGTGAGCTTCCAGCGTGGCAAAGAATCTCTCCGCGCGCGCGTTCCTCGCGAGCGCCTTGGCCAGATCCTCCGGCACGGACGCGCTCCTCTGTGATTCGTACGCTCGATCCCACCGACCGTCCCCCTTGGCTCGTTCGACCTCCGCAAGCCCCGACGGCATCATCTTGCCCGCCGCGATGAGCGTAGCCGCCTTGTCGCGATTGATCTTCGACCACATGCTCTTGGTGCTGCGCGGCGTGAACTTCTGGAGCCACCACGCGTCGTCGAAGGTCTTTTTCTGCCCATCGATCCACCCCCAGACGAGCGCGACTTCGAGGGCTTCGGCATAGGTGACCGACGCGTTGCCAGACGCCTTCTTGGCGATCTTCAGCCACACCCCCCGCGATGACGGATGACGCGACTTCAACCAGACCGACCACGCCTGCTGATCGGCGAACGAGAGGACCGGAATCTCCGCCGTGGTCGACTTCTTCTTGGCGGGCCGGGGCTCGTTCGTGCCGCTCATCGTGCGGCAGCGTAGCAACGGATGGGCGAATCGTCGCAGCTAGCAGCGGCCTGCTCTCTCCCGGGGCTTTGCGACATCCCGGCCGATTGGCTCCTGGTGGTTCTGAGGCGTGAGACAGCCCGAAGTTGGCAAGCTACGGCACTTTGCCGTACATTTGCATATGGCTCAATCGACCCCGACCGCTCGTCTGGAAGCGCGCCTCCCCTCAAACGTCCATGCGCTGCTCAAGCGCGCGGCCGAAATGCAGGGCCGCACGCTGACGGATTTCGTCGTCGCGGCGGCGCACGAGGCGGCGTGCCGGGCGATTGAGCAAGCCGACGTCGTGCGCCTGTCACTGGAGGACCAGCAGCGCATCTCGAAGGCCATCTTGAAACCGCCGGCTCCCGCGCCGGCTTTGCGCCGGGCCGCGAAGCGGCACCGTGAACTGTTCGGGCGAACGGCCAAGTGACGGTCCCCTTCCGGCTGGAGCCGCTCGCCGAGCATGACCGTAGCGGCTTCGGATGCGGCGAAGAGCCGCTCGATCGGTACTTCGAGACCCAGGTCACCCAGGACATCCGCCGAAACATCACGAACTGCTTCGTCGCGGTGGAAGCGGCGACCGGCATCGTCGCGGGGTTCTACACGATCGCCGCAACGAGCATCGCGACGCCGGACCTGCCACCGGAGGTGAGCAAGCGCCTGCCGCGCTACCCGACCTTGCCGGGCGTCCGCGTCGGCCGCCTTGCCGTCGACGGTCGCTTCCGGGGACAGGGGCTCGGCGGGGCGTTGCTGATGGACGCGGCTGGCCGGGCGTTTCGTTCGGACGTCGCAGCCTACGCGATGGTCGTCGATGCGAAGAACGAGCAGGCGGTCTCATTCTATGAGCACCACGGCTTTCAGCGTTTCGAGACTCAGCCCCGCACCCTGTTCCTTTCGCTGGCGACCGCCGCAAAGGTCCTGGCGCGACGTACCTGACGAGCGGGTTGCTCGGATGCCCGACCTTGCCCCAGAGGCGCGACACGCCTATCGACGGGTCATGGTCGCCGAAAGAGTCGCCACCCGGAAGCGGTCCCTGCTCAAGGCGCTCACGTACCGGGTCATCATCATCTGCCTCGACTTCCTCGTGGTCTACATCCTCACGAAGAAGACCGAGGTTGCCCTCGGCTTCATGATCATCAGCAACATTTACACGAGCGTCGGCTACTTCGTTCACGAACGAATCTGGGCTCGCATCCGGTGGGGGATCAAGACCGTCGAAGTTCCGGCGGAGTAAGTGAATCACTCGGCTCTGGCAAGACGACGCAGCCATCATTCCTTCGGTCCGAAGGTCAGCTGGTACGCCAAGTACCCCTGAAACAGGTTGGACCCGTGAAAGCTTCGTCCGGCAGAGAGCAACAGGTGGTGCACCTCCGTGAAGTCGATCACGCCGCCGACGTTGAAACGCGTGTCGCCTTCGCCGCCGTGCTCCTCGGGCGTCGTGTGAAAGACCTCCGCGCCGAGCGCGAAACCCTCGCAGACTTGCCGCTGAACCTGCCAGCCGAAGTACCACCAGTGGCGATCGCGATCCCCAGCGTCGATCCAGACACCTACGCCGCCGTAGGTGGTCCACGGTCCGAAGCTCTTCTGGAGCCAGACCGGCAGGAAAACCTGCGCGCTTCCATTGCCGAGCCCACGGTCCCCGGCGCCCGAGGGCACTTCGAGGAGGGGGAACGTGCCGATCATCGGAACCCACTTCTGCTCCTGTACGAAGCGGAACTTGATGCCCAGTTCCGTGTCTCCGTACCCGAATGAGGCTTTCCCTTGGGCGGGGACGGCATAGGCCAGCGGCGCGATCACGTGGAGCTGCAGGTCGGGGATCGCGCCGTAGTTCACTTCGATGTGCGGCGCCGTCCCCGTCCAGCCGTCGCGGTCGTGGAAGGACTGCGATGCCAGGTAGAGCTCCCAGTGATGAAGCTCGACAGGTTCGGGGTCGTCTGTGACGTACGGCGGTCCCGCCGACGCCGGGGACGATCCGAATAGCGTGGCGAGGACGAGCGCAGCCGCCGTGATCGTTCGGCTCATGGAAGACCGTTCACGTTCACCCCGCGTGCGCCCGTCATCGCCGTGCGTGCGCGATTTCCGGCTCCACTTCCTGCACGGTCCAGCCGCCGCTTTCTTTCGCAACCGGTGCCACGTAGATGAGAGCGCCCTGGTCGGTTTGACGAAGGCGATTCGTCAGCGCGAGCGCCCCGAAATGATCGCCCAGGATCCACCTGCCGAGGCGGAACACTCGGTCCGGGCCGATGGTGGCCGACGCATGCTCCGTCCACAAGAGCAGCTCATCCCGATCGGGTACGTCCGACGCGCGAAGCCGCTTGAGCAGCGCCTCGCGCAGGACGGCGCCGTCCTGAACGGTCACTTCGACGCTCCCGGTCGGCAGCGTGATCACGGTTCGATCG
Organism: uncultured Polyangiaceae bacterium; assembly: GCA_964531095.1. Lineage (GTDB taxonomy): Bacteria > Myxococcota_A > Polyangia > Polyangiales > Polyangiaceae > Palsa-1150. The sequence continues at coordinate 28,638 of CAZHED010000045.1, forward strand.
GGATTGCCAGAGGAGCCGTCGCTCGGCTCCGCGCTCGTGCCGGTTTGGGACGATTCGACCATGGGAACCTCAGGCAGGACCTGCACCTCCTGCGGGGCCTCCTTGTGGCAGGCGACGATCGCCATCGGCGCAAGAAGCACCCAGGACCAGACCCGCCGACAGGATGAAATGCTTGTCTGCACGAGAGGCATCCGGCACGGGGCGACCGCCCGCCGAAGAGAGTGTTCTGTTAGGCCGTGACGCCGGCCTTTGCAAGGAGGCGTACGCGTCAGGCGCGACTCTTTGGCGTCTGTCAGGGGCATTGTAGCGTCGACATGTCGACCGGGAGTCCCCCGGGGGGTTCTCGTACGGCGTCGTCGGCTGGGTACGAGTCGCCCGCTTTCGGAGGCCGCGTATACCGCGTGCCGTCGGGGCGCTCGACGATCGTCTGGCCGCTCGCGTCCTCTCCGACGATCTGCTCGGGCGGACCGCCGGCGGAAGGGGTGGAGGTCACGCCGGGGTATTCCTTGTCCACGAACGCATGGATCGCCGCCGTGTTCGGAATCGGCCGGCCGGAGGCGTCGACCGCGCGAAAGCTCGGGTCATGGGCAGGCAGCCCGTGCGAGATCGCCCACGCTTCCTCTTTCGTATAGGCCTCGTACTCCTTTTCGCGCCACGCCATGCCACGAGGTTGTCCGGTGTGCACGCCTTCGTGATAGATGGTCGCTGCGTTGTCGGCGGCGTTGGGCGAACGAATCATATTGATCTTCTTGTTCTCGGTCGTCCCTCCAGCTTCGAAGCGCTTGGTAGTCCAGGTGTGCCCGTCGTAGTACGGATCGTCGAAATAGATTCGATCGTAAGCGGTGATTTGGACGCCATTATTCTTCAGTTGTCGAAGGAAAGCCTTGTCCTTGGGGCACATGATCTTGAGAACGCCCCCGATCCAGGGCGGAGCGGACGGGCGGGCCGCCGGGGGTGGACCTCCGCTCGGTCCACTCGACGAGGGCGACGCTCGACCGCCGTTTGCCGCCGTCTCCGCCGCAGCCGGCAGCGCGGTCGCCGTGCCCTCGCCCGCCGTGTGTGAGCGATCGCAATAGAGGCACTCGGGTGTCAGCGTCGCAACGTCGTGCCCTTCCCGCGTGACCATGCCCGCCAAAGACTGCCCGAACAGGCGCCACGCTCCGACAACCGCGAGGGCGATGGCGCCGGCGACGACGATGTACTGGACGGAGGAGGCGCCGCGTCGATCGCCGCGCAGGTCGGCCCAGCGAACCCCGCCGGTGCGTCGTCGTCCTCGCGGCATTCCGTCGCACGTAGCAGGAAGCCGTCGATCCGGGCAGTCCCCCGTTTGGGGACTGGCGGGGGGACCGGGCTGCTCGCCCCGCGCCCGCGGATTGGGCTAACCTGTTGCCTGCTTGAACAAGATGCTTAGAAGGGGCGGCCGGAAGGCCCGTGTGGCTGGATGCCTACAAAGCGCCCGCGTGGGGGGAGCTCTCCTTTGGCCGATCGAGTGAACGCCGGGCAGTCGGTCTCGCGGCCACGGCTGCTGTTCATCGACGACGACGCGGCCATCGGGGGTGTCGTCTCGCGCATGCTGCGAGACACGTTCGACGTCACGGTGCACACGAGCGCGCGGGCGGCTTACGCCCGAATCGCCGCGGGCGAACCGTACGACGCCATCGTGTGCGATTTGATGATGCCCGACATGACGGGGATGGATCTGCACCAGCGCCTCTCGGAGACCGATCCGGCGGGCGCCGACCGCATCGTGTTCGTGACCGGCGGAACATTCACCCCGAGCGCGGAAGATTTCTTGCGGTACGTCAAGAACCCGCGGCTGGAGAAACCCTTCGATCGGGCCGAGCTTCTCGCGGCGGTAGCGGTCATCCTTTCGCGTTCCAGCGGGCGGCGATGATTGCGCCGGAAGTGTTCCGACGATAGCTTGAACGGGTGCTTTCGCCGTCCAGCGTGGACCCCGGCGACTTGCTGCTCGCGCATCACCCGGAAGCCACGGTCGTGCTCGACGCATCGGGCGGAGTGCGCTCTTGCAACGTCGAGGCCGGCCGCCTCTTGTGCTTGCTCGGCGATTGCCGTGGCCTTCGTTGGGCTGACCTCCTGCCGCCGCTGGTGGCGGGGGCGCCGCCGCCGGCCGCCCTCGGCCCCGGAGAGCTCGAGCGGACCGGAAGCTCGGTGCACCTTATCAGCGACCCGCCGCGACAACTGCACCTGCGCTGGGTCATCCGCCGCGCGGGCAAGGGCGACGACCTGCTCGTCATCTTGTACGACGGCCGGCCGGCCGCTGACACAGGAACCCCGAAGGCGACGGACGCCGACACCAAGCTCGAGCTGGTTCTGGCGCAACTGCCGGTGGTCATTTTCACGCTCGACCGCGACATGGTGATCACTTCGTCGCGCGGAACCGCCCTCGGCGCCCAAGGACTGCGGCAGAACGAGCTCGTGGGCAGCAGCTTCGCCAAGATGCTCGGGTCACCCGACCACGTCGGAGTGGTCTCGTGCAAGCGGGCGCTCGCTGGCGAGCGAGTCGCATTCGACGACTTGTTCGTCGGGCGCAACCTCCGGGTGGTGGTGCAGCCGATGCGGGATGCCCAGGGCGAAGTGGTGGGCGTCGTCGGGATCGTGATCGACGTGACCGAGCAGGTGGAGGCCGAGCAACTTCGCGTCCGCCTCGAATCGCAGCTCAGACAGGCGCAGAAGATGGAGGCGATCGGGCGCCTCGCGGGGGGCGTGGCCCACGACTTCAACAACCTTCTCACCTGCATCATGGGCAACACGGCCCACCTCATCGAAAACGCCACGGACGACGAGCCGAGGCTGCTGCTGACCGAAGCGCTGGACGCCGCCCAGAGCGCGGCGAGCCTCACCCGGCAACTGCTTGCCTTCAGCCGCCAGCAAGTGATCGCGCCGCGGATCATCGACCTCGGCGCGGAGCTCACCCGCCTGCAGCCGATGTTGAGCCGCCTGGTGGGTCAGGCGATCAGCCTCGACCTGTCCTTTCCTCCGGATCTCTGGCGCATTCGCGCCGACGTGAGCCAGCTCGAACAGATCCTCGTGAACCTCGTCGTCAACGCCCACGACGCCGTGCAAGGCAAAGGGCGCATCCTCATCGAGGCTGCCAACGTGGACATCGATGCCGAGTACGCGGCCGACCACCCGAATGTCGGCACCGGCCCGCACGCGCGGATCGCGGTAACCGACGACGGAGAGGGGATGACCGAAGAGGTCCGTGCGAAGGTGTTCGAGCCCTTCTTCACCACCCGGGGCAAGGGCACGGGGCTCGGGCTTGCGACGGTCTATGGGGCAGTCAAGCAGAACGAGGGTTCGATCGAGCTTCATTCGGAGCCGGGCCGCGGTACCACGTTCAAGATCTACCTGCCGCGGGCCGAAGGCGAGGTCGAAACGGAGGAGAGACCGGCGACGTCGAGGGGCGGAACGGAGACCGTCCTGGTGGTCGACGATGCCCCGATGGTAGGCCGCTTTGCACAGCGCGCGCTCGAGCGCCTTGGCTACACGGTGATCACATGCCAGTCGGGCGAGGAAGCACTTCGGCGCGAGCGCGCCCACGAAGGACCGATCGACCTCTTGGTGACCGATATCGTGATGCGCGGCATGAACGGCCGCGAGCTGGCCGAGGAGCTGCGGCGACGCAGGCCCGGTCTGCAGGTGCTCTATTCGTCCGGCTACACCGAGGACGTGATCGTCAAGCACGGCGTGATCAAGCAAGGCATTCACTTCGTCGGCAAGCCTTACACGCTGGAGCAACTGGCCGCCGCCGTGCGCGGGGCGCTGGGAGAGTGATGCGCCGGCGGTAACTTCTTCGACGCGCGGCGCGGCCCTTGCTTCAGCCGCCCTCGAGGCGAAACGGGTCGAGGAGAGACGCCAATGATTCGTCGTGGCTTGCTCGGACTGGTGGTCGCTGCCCTGATCGGGGTGTCGGCGTGCGGTGGCAAGTCGGCACAGACCGGCTCAACGTGGGTGGACGGGTCGAGCGCGTCGACACCGACTGGCTCGACGTGGGTGGACGGGTCGAGCGCGTCGACACCGACTGGCTGGACCTGGGATGCGTCGAGCGGACAAGAGGTCGCGGACAGTTCGACGGGCAGTCAAAACGGGGACGACGCCGAAACGCTGGCCGCATGCGCTTGGCCACCGAGCCTCGATCCGGTCGACGCGTCGAACGGGGCATGCATTGCGGCGCGCACCTATCTCTGGTGCCAGGGGTCCAACGGCGGCGGCGAAGGTTGTCTGAGCAACGATCCGACCCGGTGTCCGGGTCCGATCTCACGGTCGGCGTGACCTACTCGGCGTGCAAAGACCAGTGCACCTCAGGTGAGTATGCCGTCGCCTGCGGCGGGCCAGGGCCCGGTCCGTGGCCCGATCCACCGTCGGGCTGCCGAGGCATATCCGATGGACCGGGCGGGGGCACGCTTTCCTGCTGTCCCTGCGGCCAAGGCGGGTCGCCGGAGGCGGAAGCGGGACTGAGCTTCGATTGCGGAGGGACATCTACGTGCGATGGGCACACTCAGGTTTGCGAGCACATCCAAGGAGGGGCCCCGCCAGGCGTCGACTACTTCGCATGCATTCCCATCCCGTCGGGGTGCGATGCCGGCGCCTCGTGCGCGTGCCTGGTCGCCGCGCTCAGGGGGCGAGGGGCGACCGCGTGCTCGGGCGCGGCGGGCAAACTGACGGTTGAAATCGACGTGCCATAGTTCCTCCGATTCTGCCGGTAAGCGTGCCCGCGCCCGGTTGATATCGACGCGCGGTAGTTCCTCCGATTCTGCCGGTAAGCGTGCCGTCTGATATTGCTCACTGGTTGTGCTGCGTCATCAACCCGGCGGCGCAGCTGGCGGCTTGATGGCGCTGCAAAACAAGTGACCCCCGTCGCCAGACCGGCACGGGCACGGGCACGGGCACGGGCACGGGCACGGGCACGGGCACGGGCACGGGCACGATAGGAGGGTAGGTTCTCTCGCTACGGGGCGAGCCGCAACGACCCTCGCGCCGCCCAGATCTCTCCGAAGACGTCCGCGAATTCGGCGCGCTCCGACGCAGGTCCGACGGTGACACGGATGCACCGGTCGATCGGCGGCGCCCCGGGCGTGCGGACGAATACACCTCGATCTTGGAGGGCCGCGACGATCGCCCGCGCCATCGGTTTGCTTCCGACGTCGAACGTCACAAAGTTCGTGGCCGAAGGTAGCGTCGCCACGCCGAGCTTCCTTCCGATCGCTTCGTAGTGACTTCGACCCTCGGCCACGAGGGAGGCCAGGCGGGCGACGTATTCCGTGTCCCCGAGCGATGCGAGCGCGCCCGCCTGGGCGATCCGGTTGACGCCGAAGTGATGTCGGATCTTGTCGAACGCCCCGACCGTCGCGGGCGACGCAATCCCGTAGCCGATCCGTGCGCCAGCCATGCCGTGAGCCTTGGAGAACGTTCGCATCCGGATGACGCGCGGGTCGTCGCCATCGACGGCGGGTGCCGTCCCGGGCGGCGCGTACTCGATGTATGCCTCGTCGAGGAGAAGAACACTCCTTGGCGGAAGACTGTCGACGAGCTTGGTCACGGCAACGGCCGAATGCCAAGTCCCCGTGGGATTGTCGGGGTTCGCGAGATAGACGACGCGAGCATTCGTCCGGCGCGCCAGGTCGGACAGGGCTTGCAGGTCGTTCGCGTCGTTGCGGTAAGGCACGCGCTCGATCAGGCCGCCGAAGCCGAACACGTGAAAGTTGAACGTCGGGTACGCACCGAGCGACGTCACGGCGACCACCCCCGGGTCGACGAAAGCCCGGACCGCGAGCCCGAGGAGGTCGTCGATGCCGCTCGTCACGACGACGTTTTCCGCAGTCACGCCATGCACACTGGCCACGGCGGCGCGAAGCTCCGTGCTCTCCGGGTCGCCGTAGCACGCGACGCGTCCGAGGGCGGCCTGCATCGCCTCGAGCGCGCGCGGGGAGGGCCCGAAGAGGCTCTCGTTGGCTCCGAGACGCAGCCGAAGGGCCTTGCCCGTGCGCCGCTCCAACGCTTCGGGCGGCACGAAGGGTACCGCGGCCGCGAGGCCGTCGACGAGCGAGGAAAACGGCGGACCGGGCACGGGACCTCAGGGATACAAGGTCACGCCGCGGGACGAAGCAAGTATCGTAGGCCCGAGGCGATCGGCAGACGGTGATCGAACCGCACTTCCAGGCGCTCGAGGGCGCTGCGAAGGTCGCGGGCGGCGGGACCGTCGGCCTTCGCCTTGAGCAGACTCTCGAGGAGGTTCCAGCGAAGCAGCCACTCGTCGGGGTAATCGCGATCGAGCTCGGCGACCACTCGGCCGAATTCGACGTTGGCCTCCGGGGCTGCCGAGCGATGCGCCCGCTCCGCTCGCTCGTAGAGCGCGATCAACCGTCGCTCGCTCTCCGGCCGCGCGCGTGGCCGCGGAACACGGGTCGGCGGGCTGTCCACACCCGGTTGGTACGCGGGGTCGACTGCGCCCGCATGCGCCGATACGGCGTCTCCGGCCGCGACGAGCCAGTAGCGCGCGACGTGGCGAGGCGGCACTCCCGGAAGGGAGAGTCGAGCGTCGCTCAGCTCCACATGCACCAGTCGCCCGTCGGCCTGTCGGGCCGTTCGGATCACTTGCCCGTTCACCCGAGCGCCGCTCGCGAAATCGAACGTGCTCCGCCCGGTCGAGGGGTCCCGCAGGCGGTCGATCGCGCTTTCGCTCAGGCGCTCGAGCGCGGCGCCTCGCGAAAGGAGCCCGAGGACGACGAAAAACCTGGTTTGCCACCGCAGCGAATGGGGACCACTGGTCGAGCCGTCCCAAGCCAGCGCCCCGGGACCGTCGAACGCGAGCCACGCCGGCGAGGACAGGCTCGGGCCGGCCTGCGCGAGCACGCCGATGGCGGAGGCGCCGGACGAGAAGTGCACGGTCGCGAGATCGCGGCTGCGAATCGCGCGAGCCAGCGCGACCTCTCCCCCGATCTGGACGCCGAGCCCCCGTCCCACTCGGTCGAGCAGGTCGTGGAGCGCCTCGAACGACGGCGTGACGAATAGCCGTGGCTGGGGGCGCGTGATGTCGTAGGGGACGTCGAGACATCCCTCGTCGAGGACTCGCTTCGCGACGTCCGCACCGTGACAAGAGTGGCTCTCCCCGAGAGACGACAGAAGACCCGCTCCGTAAATCTTGTAATCGTGGAGCTGGCCGACGAGGCCATATTCCGCCGTCCACCAGTAGAGCCGCGAGAGCCGCGCCGCCTCACTCGGCTCGGATGCGCCGCCGAGGGCCGCTTCGAGCTCGCCTTCGATGCGCCCGAGCTCGCCCGCGCTTCGACCGGGGTTCTCCATGGCTTCGCTGAGCGCGTGGATCGCGCGGTATACCCGGTCCTCCTCCGGCAGCGTGAACGCGGTTCGACCGAGGTCTCCGATGCGGCGCAGGTAGGCTGCGTAGACGGGGTCGGGAAGGATAGGCGCGTGCCCTGCGGCCTCGTGGATGATGTCCGGCGCGGGCGTGTACGCGAGGTGCTCGCACGTTCGCATGTCGCCCGCGATCGGCAGGATTCCGCAGGCCTGAAACTCTTGGAACGCTCGGGGGGGAATGAAGCCGTCGACGCATACCGCGCCCCATCCGAAGTGCGACAGCTTGTCGTTCATCTCGGCGATGCTCGGAATTCGATCGATCGAAATGCCCGTCGCCGCGAGGCCCTTCTCGTACGCGGGGTGAGCCGTATGGACGAGGCGCGAATGGGTCTGAAGGAGCACGAACCTCCAGACGGCCTGATCGACTGCCGTGTACTGCGAGTAGTCCTGTTCGACGACGAAACGACGAAGGTGGGCGGGCACTCTCGGCGCCACGTCATCCATGCGAAAATCGTAGCCTGAAGCGGCCCAATCGACCACACCGACCGCGCCCGCGCCGCGCTGCTACATATCGCTCATGCGTCTCGCCACTCTCCGCGACGGCTCGCGCGACGGCTCGCTCATCGTGGTGGACTCCGGGGCGCGCCGATTCGTGCGCGCCGGGCCCGTGGCGGCGAATCTGCAATCGGCCTTGGATGAGTGGGCCACTGTCGCCCCGGCCCTTCAAGAGCTCGCTCGCCAGCTCGAGACCGGCGGCCTCGTGACCGAACCGCTCGACGCCGCTGTCCTCGCGGCTCCTCTGCCGCGGGCCTACGAGTGGATCGACGGCTCGAGCTACCTCAACCACGTTCTTCTTGCCCGCCAAGCGCGCGGCGCGGATCCCCCACCGGGGCTGGAGGTAGACCCGCTCGTGTACCAGGGCGGCTCGGGCGTCCTGCTCGGTGCAAGCGACCCGCTCGTGCTGCCCGACGCCGGTTGGGGGCTCGACTTCGAGGCCGAGGTTTGCGTCGTGCTGGGGGACGTCCCGCGCGGGACGACGGCCGATGGGGCGGCGCCGTACGTGCGCCTGCTGATGCTGGCCAACGACGTGACGTACCGCAACCTCGTTCGGCCCGAGATCGAAAAGGGATTCGGCTTCGTCGTATCGAAGCCTGCCACGGCCTTCTCCCCTTTCGCCGTTACACCGGACGAGCTTGGCGCCTCGTGGCACGAGGGGCGCCCGCTGCTTCGGCTGCGCAGCACCTACAACGGAACCATCGTCGGGGATACGGAGACGGGGCCCGAAATGCATTTCTCGTTCTTCGATCTCATTGCCCACATCGCCAAGACCCGATCGTTCACCGCGGGCACCCTATTGGGCGGAGGAACCGTGTCCAATCGCAATCGCGCCCGAGGCGTCTCGTGCTTGGTCGAGCGTCGCATGCTCGAAACGCTCGAGCTCGGCGCTCCGCAGACACCCTTCATGACGCGGGGCGACACCATCCGAATCGAGGCGTTCGACGGCGCGGGGCGCAGCGTGTGCGGGGCCATCCACCAACGCGTCGTGTGAGCCGTGCGCGCGAGAGCGCGGCACCGGAGGCCCGTCAATCACCCCGCGGTTCCTTGTCCGCAGGCATCGCCGCTCTTAAGATCATTCCATGAGCCAAACCGGGCCGCTCGGGATTTTCGGCATCGAGGCGATTCACTACTACGTGCGCAACCTCGATCGCAGCCGGCAGTTCTACACGGAACGGCTCGACTTCGGGGAGACGGGCGCGAGCGGCGAAGCGCTGGTCGCGGCAGGACGCCAGCGATCACTGGCTTTTCAGGCGGGCGCATGCCGCGTCATTTGCTCTTCGCCGGTCGGCGAGGGGGGCCGTGCGGACCGGTACCTCAAGAAACATCCGGACGGGATCGGCAGCATCGTGTTCGCCGTGGAGGACATCGAGCGGACGTTCTCGCACGTCGAGGCGCGGGGCGGCACCCCGGTCGACGACGTTCGGACGACCGAGTGCGACTCCGGTCGATTTCGAACGTTTGTCATCACGACCCCGCTGGGCGATACCACGTTTCGATTCGTCGAACGACGCGGCGAGTTTCCGCTGTACCCCGGGTTCGAACGCTACGACGTGCCCACCGGCGGCAACAATGCATTCGGCTTCACGTGCTTCGATCACGTCACGAGCAACTTCGAGACGATGGCGCCCGCCCTCCTGTGGATGGAACACGTCCTCGGGTTCGAACGCTTCTGGGAGGTTCAGTTTCACACCGACGACGTGGCGCGTCTCGCCGACCACGGGGGCTCGGGGTTGCGGTCGGCGGTCATGTGGGACGCGGGCAGCGGAGTGAAGTTCGCCAACAACGAGCCCCGCCGGCCGAACTTCAAAGCTTCGCAAATCAACATTTTCCACGAAGAGCATCGCGGCGACTCCGTGCAGCACGTGGCGCTGGCCGTCGCGGACATCGTCGATGCGGTGCGGGGGATGCGAATGCGCGGCGTCGAGTTCATGAGCACGCCCAAAGCCTACTTCGAGGCGCTCCCCGCGCGGCTGAAGGGGCTCGGCGTGGGGACCGTGTCCGAGCCGCTCGCGGCGCTCGAAGAGCTGCAGATCCTCGCCGACGGCGACGGTCCAGGGCGCTATCTGTTGCAGATCTTCCTCAAGGACTCGGCGGGGCTCTACGAGAGCCCGGAAGCCGGCCCTTTCTTCTACGAGATTATCCAGCGCCACGGCGACCGCGGGTTCGGTGCCGGCAACTTCCGAGCTCTCTTCGAGAGCATCGAGCGGCAGCAGGTCGCCGGACAGGGCCGTTGATGCTCGACCGCGTCTGCTTCGGTCGTGTGCCGCCCAAGCCGCACATCGTCTTCGCGTCCGAGGCCGGGGATCGCCTTTACGAAGAATGCATCACGCGATCGGGGTTCGAAGGCCCGTATTCGATGCTCTACCATCGAAACCCGCCGCATCATGCGAAACCGGTGACGACGGCGTGGACTTGTCGCGCCTCGGTGGCCGAGCGCGACCAGGGCCTGCTCCGCCGTCACTATCGGTGCCTCGACCTGGCCCCGCAGGGTGGAGGGCCGATCGAGGCTCGAGTGCCTCTTCTGTTCAACGAAGACGTCCGCATCGGCTTCTCGCGGCCGACCACCGCGGAGCCGACGTACTTCGCGAATGCAGACGGCGACGACCTCCTCTTCATTCTCCATGGGTCCGGAGTGCTGCGGTCGGCGTTCGGCGACAGTGCCTTCGGCGCCGGCGATTACGTGTACGTGCCGAAGGGCACCCTTCACAGGTTCGTCCCCACGCCGGGCGCTCCCCAAGCCTGGCTCTCGCTGGAGTGCAAGGCCGGCCTGGGGATCCCCGCGCGGTACCGCAACGGCATCGGACAGCTGAGGATGGACGCTCCGTATTCGCACCGCGATTTTCGGAGGCCCGAATTCGCGGGTCCGATCGACGAGGGAATACGGGATGTCGTCGTCAAGCGGGACGACACGTTCTACGGATTTCGTTCGCCCCACCCACCTCTCGACGTCGTGGGCTGGGATGGAACGGTGTACCCCTTCGTCTTCCCCATCCTCGCGTTTCAGCCGCGCGTCGGTCAGGTGCATCTTCCGCCGACCGCGCACGCGACGTTCGAGGCGAGTGGAGCGATCGTGTGCAGCTTCGTGCCGCGGCCGCTCGACTTTCACACGGCGGCGAACCCCTGCCCGTTTCCCCACTCGTCCGTCGACGTCGACGAGGTCCTCTTCTACGCGAACGGCGCGTTCGGCTCGCGCCGCGGGGTTTCCGAGGGCAGCCTGTCGCACCATCCCGCCGGGATCGCGCACGGGCCGCATCCCGGCGCCTACGAGACCGCTCCCGGAAAAACCCACACCGACGAACTGGCCGTCATGGTCGACTGCGCAAAACCGCTCCGGCGCACGCGCGAGGCACGAGCGGTCGAAGATCCGGCGTATCACGCGAGCTTCGCTGCCGACTGGACCGAGGTCCGGGATCGGATCGCGACGGTTCCGGATGACGGCCGGTCTACCCCGCGGTAAACCGACCGTACCATGGGCGCGGCGATCGACGCGATCCTCGGGATCATGCTGCAGCAAGGCGCGAACGAGCTTCGCGTCGGGACGGGACGAGCGCCGCGCATCCTGCGCGACGGAGCGCCGAAGCGCCTGACCATGCGAGAGACGAGCGAAGCCGAGCTGTGGCACCTCGTCGGCGGATTGCTCTCCTCCGAAGGCGAGCGGGGGCTGCGCGCCGGCGAGCGGGTGGAGCTCGTCTACGACGCGGGACCGCTTGGGTCGTTTCAGACAGCCATCGAGCCGCGCCCGGGCGAAGGTGGCTTCGACGCGGTCTTTCTGCAGGTCCCCGCGCGCCCGCCGTCCGGCGGCGAAAGGTCCGCTCGTGGCCCGGCCGCCCCGGGCGACTCGCTCGCTTCGCATGAGGCGTCCGACGCGGACCGCGCTTCGTCGCCTCTTGCTGGCGTCCCCGGGCCCTCGCCGGGAGGCCCCAGCGGTTGGGCGCCAGGGCGGGAGCTCGTCAACGTACTCGTCCGAGCGGCGGCAGCCCGAGCGAGCGATCTCCATCTGTGCTCCGGTGAGCGCGCGGCCCTGCGAATCGATGGAAGGCTGCGTTCGCTCGACTTGGACGACGTGCCCGACTGCGAGCGGCTGCTGGACGGGTGTCTCGACTCGACGTCACGCGCCCGGCTCGCTTCCGGGGCTTCGGTCGACCTGGCCTTCGACATTCCCGACGTCGGGCGCTTCCGCGCGAACGTGTACCGCACCGCCAACCGACTTGCCGCAGCGGTGCGCATCCTGCCTCCGGCCGCCCCGTCGCTCGCCTCGCTGCGGCTTCCCGTCGCACTCGATGACGTCGTCGACCTGCCGCAAGGTCTGGTCATCCTCTGCGGCCCCACCGGCTCTGGCAAGACGACCACGCTGGCCGCGCTCGCGAGCGAGGCGCTGCGCCGCCGCCCTGTGGCTGTCCTGACGCTGGAAGACCCGATCGAATACGTGCTCACCCCGGGCCCCGACAGCGCCGCCATCGTTCGGCAGCGCCAGATCGGCCGCGACGTGCGCGATTTCGCCGCCGGACTGCGCGACGCGCTCCGCGAAGACCCGGACATCCTCGTCGTGGGTGAGATGCGCGACGCCGAATCGATCAGCCTCGCGCTGACGGCGGCCGAGACCGGACACCTCGTGCTCACCAGCCTTCACTGCGGCAGCAGCGCGTCCGCGGTCGAGCGCATCGCCGACGCGTACCCCCCCGAACGCCAGACGCAGGTGCGCGTCCAGTTGGCCGACGTTCTGCGCGTCGTCGTCGCGCAGCGTCTGCTGCCGCGTGCACGCGGCGGGGGCCGAGTCGCGGCGCTCGAGGTGCTGCGCGCGACGCACGCCGTCGGGTGCGCGGTTCGCGAAGGCAAGACGCAGCAGATTCCGGGAATCATTCAATCGAGCCGACGCGAAGGCATGCTTCCGCTCGAGCGCTGTCTTGCGGACATGGTGCGCGACGGGGCGATCACGGTGGACGCCGCCCGTGCGATCGCCAACGAACCGGCTTCGCTCGAGTCCTACTTGCGGAGCGGAGCCATCGCGCCGCCGGGCTCGTAGCGGGCACGCCGCGCACTCTTGCTTCTACGTAGCCGCTCGCCTCTTGGCCCTCGAAACCCGCCGGCGACGGAACAAGCCCATCCCGCCGACGGCCAAAGACAGGCCGCTCGCGCCGCCGAAGCGTGCGCCTCCGACACCGCACCCGCAGCCCCCGGACGCAGGAGGCGCGTTGCCCTGCCCGGCCATGATAGCGCCCGAGCTTCCCGCCCCGCTGTCCTCGGATCCGCCCACGCCCGCGGCGCTCCCATCGGATTCGCCGCCGCTGCTCGACCCTCCGCCGATCGATCCACTGCCTCCCGAGCCACCGCTTCCCCCCGACGAGCTTCCGCTCGACGATCCGCCGTCCGAAATGCCTCCGTTCGAGGAACCGCCGGAGCTGCCGGTGCTGCCGCCGCTCGAGGAGGCACCGCCCGAGCCGCTCGCCCCGGAGCCACCGCCGGCGTCCGAACCGCCGCTTCCACCCGACATCCCGGAGCTGCCGCCGGCGATGCCCCCATCGCTGGCACCGTAGGGAAGGCCAGTCTCGAACGCGCCCAAGTCGGGCGCCTTCCCGGCGTAAGGAAAGCCGAGGGCGGTCGTTCCCTGGTCGATGAGGACGCTCGTCGCCGAAAGCCTCAGAAACGGTACGACCGGCAGGCTCCCGTCCGCCTGACGCGCGCTCGCCATCCCCCCGAAGCACGTCATGTCCGTGGGCGCGCAGCATGGCGTGCCCCCGGGCGCGTAGGGTGCGGGACACGACGCGGGAGGCGCGAACGCGACGCTCTGGAAGTCCGCGTCGGTGATCTTCAGGTTCAGACTCGTGTCCCACGAGTCGAAGCTGTCGGTGATGGGGCCGCCATTGCTCATGTTCGAGAGGAGGGTGCGACCGTCGTTCGCGTAAGCGAGGTTGTTCACCAGAGTCCCCACCGAGGTCACGGTGGCGCCGTTCAGCCCCAGCATGTTGACGTCGGTACCGTTGTTGAAGCTCGTATTGTTGTAGAAGAACGGCGACACGATCTCGTGGTTTGCGTAAAGGCCGTTGGCCTTGTTGTAAAAAGCCACGTTGAACCGGATCGTGTGAAGCGGGGTCGGCGTCGGGACGCTCGTTTGGGGCTCCCCGTACCCGCCGCCCTTGAACCCGTTGCCGTTGCCGGCCGCGAGTGCGACCGGCTGGCCATTCACGATCGCGTCGGGCTTGTATCCATGGTACCAGGCCCACGAATACTCGACCGTGCAGGCTTCTTGGGCATTGATGAAATCCCAGGCGTCGTCGCTGTTCCACCATGCGCGGCAGCCGTGAAACACGTTTCCCGTGTCACCCGCTTGCTTGGGGTGGCAGCCGAAGCCGTCGGCGCTCTGCCCGTCGCCGTTGGACGTCAGCGTGTCTTCGTTCTCGTGGGAGTCACAGTTCAAGAACGTATTGTTCGACCCGTGGGTGAGAAAGAAGCCCGGCCCCATGTTGTGGTGGGCGTCGAGGAGCTCGAAGATGTTGTTGCTTCCCGCGGTGACGTAGACGCACCAGGACTCGTGGTTCACGCCGTTGCCCTGCAAGACTCCCGTGAGCTCGAGGCCCTTGAGGTGAAGCCAGTCGGCCTCCACGCGGACGCCGGATTGGCGACAGGCGTACTTGGTCGGGTCCGAAATGCCGGAAAAGTCGAAGACTGGTTTCTCGCCGGGGTATGCCCAGTACTTGATCGTGTTTCCGGGCACGCCGCTCTTGGTCAGGACGACCGCGTCCACGGTCGCCGTGGGGCTCGTGCACGTCGACGTGGCGTCCGTATACTTGTACCTGCCGCCGCGGAAGTACACGGTGTCGCCGGCGGAGGCGGCCATTTGCGCTCGCGCCCACGAGGCAAAGGGTGCGGCCATCGTGCCCTGGTTTGCGTCGCTGCCCGTCGGCGCCACGTAGTACGTCGCGGCGCGCGCTGGCTGCACGGCCAACAACGCCACCACGCCTGCCGTGACGCCCGTCCGAGTGCCTCTCATGCCTGGCCTGCCGAACAAATCCTACCATGTCGGCGGCACGTTGGGTTCGGAGGGCTGGTGTGCAGAATCGAGCGACCTTGCAACACTCTTTCCGAGAAATGGCGTTGAGGCGCCGTGCGACGCACGCACAATCTGCTAGTCGACAAAGTACCCAACGGAGATCGATGCGTCCGCATTCGCTCGGGGCCGTTTGCCTAGTTGCTTGGCTGACCGGCTGCAGCGGCGCGGGCGAGCCTGTCGTCGGCGCAGACGGCGACGGAGACGGGCCGCCAACCGCTCTGCCCGAGGCAGCGGCTCCGGAGGCGAACGTTACGACGCCGGGCACGGGCGAAGCCGATGGCTCGCCGCAAAGCGACCCCCAGCCGTCGCCCGGCACCGGAGTACCCGCGTCGACCTCGGGCGACGCGCAGGCGCGCGACGCAGCCATCGTCGTTCCGAACGACGCGGTCGGGTCCGCGCGCACCGGCTCTCTTGGCGACGGTTCCCCCGATGATGGCGCTGCAGACGAGAAGTCCGAAGCGAGCGGAGACGCGAGGGCCTCCGGCTGCGGCGGCGGGTGGACCGGCCGGTCGAGCGCGGACACGCAGTCACCCACTCCTGTCCGGGGATACGGCAGCGTGCAAATTCAAGTGCCCACGGCGGCCCAGATCCTCGGCCTGCACACCGTGCTCGCCGTCCCGGCCGCACCGCCCCCGTCTGGCACCCTCTTCTTGTGGCCTGGCTTGCAGCCGCTTCCCAAGTCCACCAACTTCAGTCCGATCGGAAACGGGGTGCTGCAACCCGTTCTCACGTGGGGAGGCACGTGCGCGCCCACCGCGCCGTCCAATCCGTTCGCGAGCTGGTGGATATCTGCGCAATACGTCAATACGTATGCGAAATACATGGGTCATACAGGCTGCAACGGGGGCCAGGGGATGGACGTGGCCGCCGGCGACTCGCTCGACATCACGATGAGCCTCACAGGAACAGTCTGGAAGCAGGTCGTCGTCGACGTGCAGACGGGAAAGCAAGCGACCTACGACATCGACATGCTGGGCCAGTCGCAGGACTGGGCGATCTTCTCCATCGAGGGGTACAACCAAGAGTCCGTCGCGGACGTGGTATTCACATCGACGACGCTCACGATGTCTGCGCCCCAGACCTCGTCATGCCAGCCGAACGTCCGGGGCACCAACGATTACTTCGCGACCCCGACGACGTCGAGCGACGGGCTCACCTGCTGCATCTCGAGGATCATCCTGCGCTCGCAAGGAGTGGCCGCGACGTCGCCCGACGTGCCGTAAGGCTCGGCGCCGCGACCGGCCACGGTTGCGCAGGCCGGAGGTTGTGGGTGCTAGAGTGGCTCCGTTCGATCGAGGCCGCCACGGAGTACCCACCCTGGCAGGTCGGATGACTACCGGAACGGGGGTATGCGTGGAAGGACGGAAGCTCATGAGCACGGCGGCAAGAGTTCGGTTGGCAGCGTCCGTATTCGCGCTCGGCTTGGCGGGATGTGGTTCCGATCAGGCCGGGCAGACGGGCGGAAGCGGCTCCAGCTCGGGGGGCTCATCGAGCGGGAGCTCGAATGGGTCCTCGGCGAGCTCCAGCGGCGCGGTCACCAGCGGGTCTGGCGGGTCTGGCGGGTCAGGCGGGTCCAGCGGGTCGAGCGGCGCCGTAGTAGGTGGAAGCTCGGGCGGGAGCGGAGGTGGGGACGATGGGGGAGGCGGTTCTTCGGGGAGCGCCAGCAGCAGCGGCGTCGGCACCGTCGGCGATGCCGCCAGCAGCGGAAGCAGCAGCGGCAGTGGCGTCCACGACGCCGGCGATGCCGCGAGCAGCGGAAGCAGCGGCGGCGGCGGTCACTCCGACGCGGGCGATGCGGCGAGCGGCGGAGGGGGGCCCTTCACTTGCAACCTGCTCGTGGGGCCGTCTCCCATGTACCAATGGTTCAATGGCGGGTTTCTGACGTACCCGGGAATCGACGCGACCAGGTGGGAGCTGATCATGGTCGCCCACCACTACACCAACGCCTGGGCCGTCCCCGGTGACTCCGCGTGGAGCACGCCCGTGAGCCACCCGTGTGCCCAGGGCTCCGCGACGCCCGATCGCATTGCCTTCATGGCGACCCAATGGTCCGAAACCACGGCAGCCGAGTGGGAGGCCGATTTCGACGGCATCATCAAGAACATCCAGACCAAGTGGCCGATGGTCAAACGCATCGAGCTCATGCCGTCCACCTGCGCTCCGGGCGACATGCTGTGCCCCGGAGCAGCGGCCTCGTCCGAGACGATCATCCCGGCGTACGGCTATCAAGCGATCGACGCGATGCCCGCCAAGTACCCCGGGCTGGTCTTTTCGACTCCTCACTTCGAAGTGCCCAATTGCAGCGACTTCATCGGCAACGGAGGAGCTCCGCAGTACGCGCCCAACGCCAACGCGACGACGGGACCCGCCGTGATGGACGTGGTCGGGGTCTTCGGTGCGTACTACGCGGCCCACCCATAGATGGGTTTGGTCGTGGAGGGCCAGGTCCTTGCCGGCAAGTACCGGGTCGAGCGTGTCCTGGGCGCGGGTGGCATGGGGGTAGTCGTGAGTACCTCGAGGGCGCCGACCTCAGCACCTGGGTCCGGCGCGGACCCTTGCCCGTGAAGCAGGCCGTCGACTTCGTCATCCAGACGTGCGTGGCGATCGCCG
>CAZHED010000046.1:0-44974 GCA_964531095.1 uncultured Polyangiaceae bacterium
CATTTTCTCACCGTCGCCGATGTCGACCGATCGCTTCGCTTCTACGAAACGGTCTTCGGCGGTCGCGTTCTGAGCAGGGGGGACGTCAAGGGCGCGCCTGGGTACATTCAAATCGCGAATACCTGGCTCCTTGTCAACGTCGGGGGCGGGCCGACCCCCGACAAGCCGTCCGTAACGCTGAGCGTCCTCGCTGACGCGGATAAGATCAGCAGCTTCATGAACATCCGCGTTGCGGACATTCATGCGTGTTATGAATTATGGAAAAGTCGAGGGGCCAAGTTCATCACAGAGCCGAAGGACAAGTACGGGGAGACGCGCTGCTACATCCGAGATCCAGACGGCTATATTATCGAGGTCGGACAGAGCAAGCCGGAGTTCAAGTACGGTTGACGCTCGGTACGCGACGCCCGGCCTGATGGAACGGGAATGTAGCGGCATACGTCGTCCAGAGCCCACACCTCAAGCGGTCACTCGCTCTGACATCGAAAGGAGTACAAAATGGGCGACGCAATTGAACCGAAGGGGACCGCGCGCGTGACCGCGCCTGTCGCGTCGAGCACGCTTAGTGTGAACGTTTTTACCGCCCCGGGAAAGGCCATGGTCGGCGAGCGGCCAAAGCTCTTCGGCGAAGCGCTCGGCTTTGACCCAATCACGTTGACTTTAATCTTCGGCGAAAACGACGCGGTGCTCGTAGACGCAATGACGACGGTGGCTGAGGCCGAGGCCCTCGCGGATTGGATTGCTCTGCACAACCGCAACCTGGAGACCATCTATATAACGCACGCCCACTTCGACCATTTCTACGGTCTGAGCGTTCTGCTCGACCGTTTTCCGGGCGCTCGGGCGATCGCGACGCCCAGTACGGTGAGCGCCATGCAGATGTCTTTTACTCCCCCAGTGGAGCGGTTAGCCCGCCGTATGTTTCCTGGGCAAGTGGCCACTAAGTTGGTCGCGCCTGAGCCTTACGAGCACGACACGTTCACTCTCGAAGGCCACGAATTGCGCATCATCGAGCAGGGTCGCACGGATAGTCGCGATTCGACCTCTCTCTACGTTCCATCGATCGGCCTGATCGTCGCTGGCGACGTGGTGTACAACCAGTGCCGCATGTATGTCGGCGACACCACCTCCGAGAGCCGAAAGAATTGGATCGCGGACCTGGACCGATTAGCAGCGCTCAACCCGACGATTGTTGTCACCGGTCACAAGAAGCCTGGCGCGCCGGACTCTCCCTCGGCGATCCAGGACACCAAGCGCTACCTTGAGGACTTCGATCGGGTGCAGAAAACCGCGACGTCCGACCAGGACCTGTTCGATCGGATGACGGCACTATACCCGGATTGGGTGGCCAATCAGTCGTGGTTGATGTTTGGATTCCAGGGAGTATAGTTGAATGAAGGCGCTTCGCGGCGGTGATCGCGAGCGAGGCCAAGTCCCGTCGCTCGTAGGCGCAGTTGCGGTTTCCTAATCATGTGCATACTCACTGCAATCGTTCTCCAAGTTTATGGAAAATCGATATGTTCCAAGCGCCGTGCTTCTCCAATGCGACCTGCGATCGCACCGCCGGCGAGCGTCACGCCGGTCAGACAGCCCGGCGACCCGAAAGGATGTTGATGATGACCACGGCGACGGCCAACACGAGCAGAAGGTGAATGAAAGCACCCCCGACGTGGAACGCGGCGAAACCGAAAAGCCACATCACGAAGAACAATACGGCGAGAGCCCATAGCAGATTCATTGTCTCATCCTCCTCGATCCATCGTTGCATTTAGCGGTGAAGGCGTGGCAGGATGGCCGAGCTCCGATCGCGCGATTACTCCGCGCGCGGAGCGTTTCCACCCTGTGCCCGCGGCGCTCTCTACTTCATGCAGAGCGCGCCGGTCCGGCACTTGTCGTAACGCGTGAGTGTGTCAAATGGATGGCTGCACTCTTCGCTCGTGATCGCTGCCATGCAGCGATTCACCGCATCGCGGTCGATGCCGCGCGGGCAGTTGTATGCGTTGAGGTCGTTGCCAATGCTTCCTCTCATCTGGTCCATGCAGACCTCGCGCGATGCGAACTTCGCTTTGGGACCGATGTTGTTGCAGGTCTGCTCTTGGTCGCACCGCGCCGTCGATAGATCGCGAACGACCGATTTGTCGACATTCTGCGCGCTCGTCACTCCAGGGTGACTTTCGACAGAGGTCCCTGTGATGGCTGCGGGCTGACTCTCGACAGAGCTTGCGGTATTAGGGGCTTCTTGACTTGCGCCGCCGCACCCAAGGAGTGCGCCTGGAGTCGCGAGCGAAAACGTGCACAGAGCTCGAAATGGTGTCATGTCGCCTGACGATGCATGCGCCGCGCCACTCTCGCCCACGACGGACCGGCGATTGCGAGCCCGCTGGTTGCGCGGCCGCGAAAGCGCGAATGCGCCGTTGCGGGCCGCCGCCGAACACGCAGATCTTGCGTCGTCGCGCACGGCACGTGTCTCGTCGCTGGTGACGCAATTTGCGTCAGGACCTCTACGAAGTTTGTCTTTGGGCAAACATCGCGAGTTTAAACGAATGCGCAGACCTTCATAGGTCGCAGCCGCCCGGCTGCGAAGAGTTGCAATCGCTGCGTTCGGTACGAACGGGCACTCACTGATTGATCCCCCGGACCCTAGCCCTCTGGCGGCCGGTCGTGGTGCCTGCCGACAGAGCCGAAGTGCGTGGCACGGTAAATGCCTATAGAAACGGTGACGGAGGCGCCACCCGGAGATCTGGGTGGGGGATCCGGGCTCGGGGACTTCTTCCGTGGCGATGAGCCGCTCATCGCCGGGCTCACGTCGTAGCAGACGTTTACTGGTGAATCGGAGAACCCATGCTGACTATCATTCTCATCGTCGTTCTGGTGTTCGCCCTCGGAGGCGGAGGATGGGGACACTCCCGTTATGGCTACGCGAGCTGGTCACCCGCGGGGCTCATCATCCTTATCCTGGTCGTGCTGTTTCTGACGGGCAACCTGCATTTTTAGAAAAATTGAATTATATTAAGTGCGTTTTGTCTCCACGCGATTTGCGCGGAGAAGTTTCAGAACGCGAGAAATCGCCCAAAGAGGGTGGGGGGCACGTGTTGCCCTCGCCGCCTACCCCGTGATGATGTTTGCCGCGACCCGGACCGTCGCTCGCTCCATCGCCGCCTTCGTGACGCTCGCCACGGGCGGGGGCGCTGTGATCCTCGCCTGCGCGCCTGTACGGCTTCCCTCCGAGCTGCTGTACGCAGGCACGAGCCCTACCGTCGTGGCCACTCCGCCGTCACCGGCGGCCGCAGCCCCGTTCGTTCACGTGCAGATTCTGGCCATCAACGACTTTCACGGGCACCTCCAGCCTCCCTCTGGGAGCAACGGCGTCGTCCTTGTCGCGCCTGGGGACCCGCTGGCGTCGTCCCGGGACGCGAGCCTCACGGACGCAGGCGTCTCGCTGGTGCCTGCCGGAGGGGCCGCGTACCTGGCGGCGCACATCGCCCGCCTCCGCGCGGAGAACCCTGCCACCGTCCTCATCTCGGCGGGGGATCTCACCGGCGCGAGCCCGCCGATTTCGAACCTCTTCTTGGACGAGCCTTCCGTCCTAGTGCTCAACCGTCTGGGTCTGGATCTGGAGGCGGTGGGCAACCACGACTTCGATCGCGGTCTGCCCGAGCTGATGCGGCTCCAGAAGCCCGGCTGCTCGCTCGGCGACTGCGACTCCGGGACCTTCGCCGGCGCGTCGTTCGAGTACCTCGCCGCAAACGTGATCGACGACTCGACGGGCCGCTCCGTGTTACCGCCATATGCCATCCGCGACCTCGGCGGGGCGCGCATCGCCTTCATCGGCGAGACGCTGGCGCAGACGCCGAGCGTCACCAGGGCGGGCGCGGTGACAGGGCTCTCGTTCGCCGACGAGGCGGCCACGGCGAACGCGCTTGTCCCGGAGCTGCAGAAGCAAGGGGTCTCGGCCATCGTGCTCGCCCTCCATCAGGGCGGAATGCAGTCCCTCGGCGGACCCTACGACGGATGCCTGGGATTCTCGGGCGACATCGTTCCAATTTTGGACAAGCTGAGCCCTGCCATCGAGGTGGTCGTGAGCGGGCACACCCACCAGGCCTACGACTGCGTCCTGGCGGGTCGCATCGTCACGAGCGCCGCGAGCTACGGGCGCCTCCTCACCAAGATCGACCTCACTATCGACCCCTCGGCCCATCGCGTCGTTGAGAAGCACGCCCGGAACGTGCCCGTCACGCACGACGTGCCGCCGGACGCCGAGATCGCACGGATCGTTCAGGCGTACGAGGACAAGGTGCACCGCGTCACCGGACGAGTCGTTGGCTACGTGAAAAGGACCGTCACTGGCAACTCGCGAGCAGCCAGGATCGCGTCCTGCGAGACGCCCCTGGGTGACCTCATCGCCGACGCCATGCGCACAGCGACTCGTGCGGAGATCGCCTTCATGAATCCCGGGGGCATCCGCGCCGACTTCGTCACGACACACGAAGGGCGTCCCGACTTCGCCGTCACCTACGGGGACGCGTTTGAGGTTCAGCCTTTCGGCGACCCCCTGATCACGATGACGCTCCGCGGAGCGCAGATACTCGCGCTGTTGGAAGGCCAGTTCGGCAGCAGCCAAGAGCCTCGGATCCTCCAGGTGTCCGCGGGCTTCTCGTATCTCTACGCGTACGACCGCGCGCACGAAAGGGCCGTGGTGTCGGAGCTGCGCCTGAACGGCAGACCGATCGACCTTGCGAAGGCTTATCGGGTTACCGTGCCGGCGTTCCTAGCCGCCGGCGGGGACAGCTTCGCCGTTCTCAAGATCGGGGAGGACAGGAAGGAGGGGCCGACCGACCTTGATGCCCTCGTATCGTACCTGGGGAAGGTGAGCTCCGCTGCCGCGCCGCTGGATGCGCCCCTAGGACGGCGGATCGACGGCGACGCGTGCAAGTGAGTCACTTCTTTGACGGCGGTCGTCGCGGCGGCGAAAGGGGTACGGACGGCACGACCGCTCGACCCGCGGGTGCGGGCAGCGTGGCGGAGGCCCTACGCGACGGCAAGGGATGGTCCCGGTCCCTCCGCTGCCGCGACCTATCGCGTCCGCGAGCCTCGGGACGGTCACGTCACGTCCCGAGCCTCACCGCCGGAGGCGCTCCAGCACCTCCTGTCCGGTATCGATGGCCTTGCCGTGCATCTCCACGGAGTCGACGCTCGGCGCGAGGCCCCCCCGCACGAGCCGCACGTAGACGAAGGTGAGCTCGGCGTCCTTTCCGAGAATGGTCGTTCGCGCGTGCGCCTCGCAGTGACCGTCGGCTTCCTTCCGGATGAGGATTCGGATCGGCCACTTGCGGAATTGACGGAGCGTCATGACGTGCACCACGCCTGCCGGCGTCTTGCTCACGGTCCGCTGCTCGGAGATGCCGTACGGGAAGTACTCGAACATCCCGAGCGTGTGAATGCGGACCGGTGGCGAGTTCTCGAACTCGCGCCAATAGGGAAACACCGCGTCGTCCGTCGACGGCACGCACCCTGCGTCAAGATGAATGCCGTAGTCGACGCGATTCCTGTCGTCGCTCTTCGAGATGTAGAAGACCGTGCGCACATCGAACGGCGTGAAGCTCGGCTCCCTAGCCCGCGCGCGCGGCAGGTAGAGAAGGGAGACCGCAACGAAGGCGAGAATGGACCCCACGCGGACCGAGAAGCGGCCGAAAGGCACGGGGCGCGCGGAACGACAAGGCGATCCCGTCCGCCATGGAGAGAAAACGGTCAACCCGAAGATACTGCGACGGCTTCGTCCCGAATGCAAAGGTATGCTCGGACTCGCGCCGAAACGCCACGGCTCTCCTTCGCCCCGTCGGCAAGGTGCCGAGCTCCTCGGGTGAAACCATCTGCGACTCGCGCCACGATGACACTAGACGACGAGACGTCTCGAGCTTGCCGCGAAGACCCGGCCAAGGCTTATCTGCTTGCTTTCAATCGTCGGCGCTCGACAAGGGGTTTCGCGCGAGCTGGTGAAAGTTTTGCGTCAGCCACGCGTCTCGGCGGCCCCCACCGAACGCATCTTGAAAGAACCTAAAAAGCTGTTCTTTCGCGATCCATTGATCCCTGACTCGCAAAACGCGCAACGCATCGATGTTGTGATGCGCCTCGGCCACCTGCAGAAGTCTGATCACTTGCGCACGATCGAAATTGAGATAGGTGCTTATCGTGCCATCCGCAGCGGGTGCGTCGACGATGGTATACGTCAAGCCGATATTGCCCGTGCACGGATTGGAGCCGCATAAGCAGGGGATGGGCGCGGGTCTCTGCCAATGATAGTCGATCGTGATTTCGTCCCCCGTGTGAATGGGCCGAGTGGCCCGCAATATGAGAGCCTCTCGATACGACTCCATTATCCTTGCATTGGGGTTGCACGAATGGTTGGCGATGTGTCCTCCGATCTTTTCCGGATCGGGGCTGATCGCCCGATAGACGCTCTTTTCGCGATCCCAGGCGTACGTCACCGCGTACTCCCCATCTTTGGACCGTTCGAAAGCGTCCGCCTCTTCTTTCGTGCGAAAAATAGGAATGGCAATGTGCTGGCCGACGAAGGCGGCGACCGGCGCCCCCTTCGAGTGATCGACGGTGGAAAAGATGCCGCGGCCCTTTTCCGTCTCGTGGATCTCAATCAATTGATGATTGATCACACGCTTGTATTTGTTCGCTTCCTGCCAGGCGCCCGCCATCGGTGCCGCTCCTGATCGACAGCGTCGACCTGGTCCTGGGTCCTCGGTTCAATGTCGTTTCCGGCGACAACGGGCAGGGAAAGACCAACCTCTGGAAGCCCTCGCCCGCTTCTGTCGCCGAGCGACTCGCTTTGCTGACCCTTGTCGGCCCCTTCTTCTACTATGCCATGAGCTCGGGCAGCGGCCCGGAAGGCCCATAGACTGCGGCAGTACCGGCCTGTCCGAACGTCGCCGACGGCAAGCCGTGGGCTTGCATGATCGACTCGTGGACTTGAGCGGTCGACTGAAGCGGGTTTCGCGGTCCGGCGTAGGCCGAGGGTGCTCGCGGAAGCGCCAGCTGCGAAGCGGTGTAGTAATTGATGTGCCGACCGTCGATCTTCATCTTTCCACTTGCGCCGCCCGCGATGAGCACCGGCATGTCCCAATGGTTATGCGATGCTCCGTCGCCTATGTCGCACGACGTGTAAAATGTCGTGTTGTCGAGCACGGTCGTCCCGTTCGACTCCATGACGCTGTCGAGCGACTTCAGCAGCGTCGCTATCTGCGTGATTTCCCAGGTATCGATCTGAGTCAACGCCGCCAGCTTGGTCGCAGCCCCGCCGTGATGCGAGGTCCCGTGGTGGGCAGTCCCACTTCCCATGAGGAACTGGTAGTCGTTGTTGCTCGTTCCGTTGCCCAACATGAACGTGACCGCCCGCGTGATGTCGCATGTCAGGGCCAAGGTCATCATCTGGAGGAGGAGGGGAGTATTGCCCGTAATGAAGGAGCTCGGTATGACGGCGTGACTCCCGCCGGTCGACGGCAAAGGCCCCAGCCCAGCTGCCGGCTCCGGGGGCTTGGTGCACGTGAGCGGCTGCGCCGTCGATACATTCTGTAGCTGCATCTCCAGATCGCGGATGGCCGTCTGGTACTGCTGCAGCATGATGTTGTCGGCGGGGCTAAGCTTCGTCGAAAGAGAATTCGAGTCGGCAAGAACCGCGTCGAGGACGCTCTTCTGTTGCGCGAAGCGCTGGGCCGCCGCGGCGGTGGACGCAGGCGTAGGCGCGCCGGTCGTGGGCGACGAACCAAACAACAGCAAAAAGACCTGCTGCGGATCGTAGGTGTTGGGCATGGCCGCGCCCTTGTTCCACGAAATCATCCGCGAAAAGTTGCAGTTGGTGTTGTCGCAGATGTCGTTGTCGCCCTGCAAGCCGACCTGCAGGCCCGTCGGCAACAGCGGCGCTCCGCCCGCATTGAGGACGGGCAGCAAGAGCTGGTCGAGGCTCGTGCGGAGCGGGCTCGTCGATGCGCAATTGACGCCCATCATGTTGAGAAAGCAGCCCGTTCCCGAACCGTGGCCGCCGGGCACCGTGTCCGTCGAGCATGCGGGAGTAGGTATGGCGATATTTTGGTGATCGAGACCGGTGACGATCAGTGTCTTTTTCTGAACGCCAGCCGCGATCAGCGGATACAGAATCGACGCGGAGCCGGTCGTCGTGTACGTCGCTGTAGCCGAGTTTGCGAGCGGCGTTCCCTGCGTCGCCGTCCATTGCGCCCCGCTGGCCGCCGCAGGCGTCCAGTTCGGCATGACCATGCCGTTCGGGTTGAACCAGCCGAAGAACCGCCGCGGCGGAGTCGCAGAAGCAGTCGGGGCCGCTGCCGCGCGCCGCGACCAGAGGGCCGAGGGGAGGAACGGCAACACGAGCGTGACTCCGGTTGCAGATAGAAACACCCGGCGCGACTTATTGACTCCGATGCTCATCTGACTTCTCCGCCTTTCACACAGTTCGAGATCATTTGCCGCCCCGAGTGGTCAGGAAGGCCTGGCTCGTGGCGACCGCTTGGAGGGCGCTTTCCCAAGTGCCGCCCTTCTGCAACGGTTGCGCGACCGTTTCGACGTACGCGAGCCCGTCGGTCGCGTCGAAGGTTCGACCCGTTCCGAACGTCAGCGCCTGCTTCACAATGCACTGCACGAATCGCGGATCCGCCGCGATGGCTTGAGCCATACCCTGCACGCCGTCGACCGGTGCTCCACCGATGCCGTAAAGGCTGCCGCTCGGGTCAATCGCCGTACCGTTGTCCTTCGTGCGATACGCTCCCACCGCGTCGAAGTTCTCGAACGTAAAGCCGATGGGGTCGATTGCGTTGTGGCAGGTGGAGCATCCGGGGGTGGTCGCGTGCGCGTTGAGCGCATCTCGCACCGTTTGACCCGAGCCCGTCGCGATCGCCGGGAACGCGGGCACGTTGGGCGGCGGCGGCTGCGGCGGGTCGCACACCATCTGAGCCAAAACGTACGCGCCACGCTTGACCGGCGACGTTCGTGTCGAAAGCGATGTCGTCGTCAAGAAGGTCTCTTGCGTGAGGATGCCGCCCAATCGCTGCGTACCCGCCAGACTCACTTTGGTGAAGGTCGTCTGCGCCGCGGGGACGCCCTGGACCCCGTAAAACTGCGCGAGCGGACCGTTCGCGAACGTGTAGTTCGCGGTCAAGAGGTCGGTGAGCGGCGCCTTCGTGGTGATCAGGTTGGTCAAAAAAGCTTCCGTCTCCGTGCCGATCGATGCGATCAGCGCCTGGCTGACGTTCGGAAACATCGTCGGATCGGGAGCGACCAAACTGGAAATGTTGTTGACGCCGAGCCACTGGTCCACGAAGCCGTCCATGAAGCCCGAGAACTTCGGGTCGGCGATCATTCGGGTCACCTGCGCGGGGAGCCCGCTTCCGCTCGCGAGCTGGCCGGCCGCAGCCGCCTGCGTCAGTGCCGAATCCGGCATACTCGACCAAAGAAAGTACGACAGGCGGCTAGCCACTTCGTAGTCGCTCAACGGCGTTACGGTCGACGACGACGGCACGATCGCGGGACTTCCGATTTCGACGTGATAAAGAAAATTCGGCGACATCAGAACGTATTGCAGCGCGGCGGTCACAGCCGCGGTCGCGGGGTCGGCTCCGCCGGTCACGGTGGAAGCCTGCGCCGCCGCGAGAACGGCCGTGCCAATCGCTGCAGCCGTCGTCACTTCGGCGGCCGTGACCGACCGCCGCCACGCCCTCGGCATGAACGACGTCAGAATCTGGGGCAGGCAGGTCGCCATGTTCGCCGCGGTGGGCGTGCAGACGAAAACCGCGGTCTTCAGCGGGTCGGTCGCCGTTCGCGAGACGAGCTCGTTGACGAGGGTGCCTGCCGCGGCAAACTGCTGGGCCCCGAGTTTGTCGGAGTAGCTCAGCGCCTGCCCGACGGTGTCGAACCCGTCGTCTACGCTATCGCCGGGAAAGGTGGTGGCGCCCAGCGTTTGCTTGGTGCCGAGCAAGTCCCGCATGGTGTTGTCGTATTCGCGGATATTCAGGCGCCGGAACGCCACGCGCCCGCTGTCGAGCGGGCCCGGCGGTACGTTGTTGAGAGTCCCCGGTTCCCCCGAGGCCGAGGCGCCCATTCCACCGGACCCACCGGCCATCGCGCCGTTGCCGCCCGCGGTCGAAGATCCGCCGGGGCCGGAAGTGCCGCCCCCGCCAGCCATCGAACCGGGGCCTGCGGATTTGCCGCCCACCCCCGTTCCGCCGGGTAGAGTGCCCACACCACCCGTGCATGCCGCCGCGATGACCAGCAGGACAGTCCCCCACCTGCGGCGAAGCCCGAAACCGTCCTTATTTGTCCACATGGAACACTCCTCCGATAGACGAGGCGTAGTGACACTGTGACTCTGGCGCATCGTGCCGGAACACATGCAGGGCGCGCCTTGCGGGTGACATTCCCGCCAAGCCGGCTGCCAATTCGCGCGTTTTCATGAGCAGCAAGCAGCGTAGAACATTCGGTTGTCGCCGCCGACAACATAAAATTCCGTGGTTGACTGATTTGGCATGGGCGCTTGCTGGGATGACGTTCGGCGCGGCTTGTCGATTCGTCTAGTACCTGTGATTCGTAGTGCCCCGAATCCATCACTGAAGCGCAAAGGTACTTGGAAAAGGCGCGGCGCTTCCGCTCACGCTCTGCTGTCTGCAGCGACACTGGAACGCGCGCTTGCTTGCGACGGAGGCGGCACGCTGGCATAAGCTCCCGAGTAGGACGCCGTTGTGGTGGTGGCCATGGGTATTGTCGGCGGACATGTGCGCTCCCTCCGGTTTGTTTGCGCACTCTTCGCTCCCCTTGCCAGCGGGCTCGAGGCTTGCTCCAGCGCAGCCCCGTCGGCCGACAGCGGACCGCAAGCATGTGCCACGAGTACAGACTGTCGGAGCGGTCAGGTATGTCAGGCGGCAAGCGGCCCGGGATTCTGCGGGAACTGCGTGCGAGGGGCGAACTTCGCTGTCTCTGTGGGCCGGTATTGCTTGGAAACAGGATGGGGCACGAACCTTGGGACGGGGGGGCGGGTGGGGGACAATTGCCCAATCGGGTCTGATGGCTGCGTCGTTGGGAAGGCATGCACTCAGCTGCTGCGCTGTGATATCGGGGACAGTGTCGGTCTCTACGCTTGTCCGCCCGGCTACCAGTGCAGTTTTGAGCAGTGCGTTCCCTTGGCGAGCTTTGGTAGTTTGGCGTGCCCACCGGGCAGCAGCTATCTCCCGACGACCAGCGCCTGCGGAGCTCTTGTCTACCTGGAAGACCAGAGCCAAAATGGCACTTGTGTTCTCTATGCCCCGCCTTGCGACGAGGACGCGGGCGCCCAAAGCTGCCCTATCGTTCTGGCACCCATGAACCAGTCCATAGGCGATGGCTATGTGAGCGGTCCCATACAACAGGTTTGCCTTCCCGATGTCCTAACGGGCAATGGAAACGTCTGTACTCCTCTTCGCACTTGTAGCAGCTCATCCGATTGCACGGATGGCCTTTTCTCGACCTGTTATTATGTCGATCCCCAGAGTGGGGCCCCGGCGGGGGCGTGCGCAACGGGTTTCGACTCGGGATTGGACGTGGCGTTCGGCGAGGGTGGATAGGATCCGTCCCTTCCAGGACGGCGAAACGATTGATTCGTAGACGTCGGAAACGGGCGTCCGCGGCGAAGGGTCTGGCCCTCCGCGGTGAGCTGTGACCACGCTCTTGCCGGCTGCCGGTCGCTTCGTCCCGGGTGTCCGACTTCTGATGAGCTTGGAGGCTTGTCCCCCCAACGGCGAACTTCGCCCGGAAGTCGTTTCGCGTGCCATCCCCGTGGAACTTTCGCAACGATCGCCGTCGCTCGACTCGAACGGGGGCTGCTCGAACCCCTGGTGCGGTTCCACGAAATTTACCGGTGCTTCCGCGTACTTCTGGTATGGGGGCGCCCTCTTGGCTGCTTGGCCAGAGAGCAGCGGGAAGGCCGGCGGTCGCCGGCTGCGCCGCCTTCCCGGAGCGAAACGTCCAGCCGATGCTTATGTTGGCGCTCTCGGATGCCGGGCACCCAACTGTACGTGAATCCGCGCGTGCTCGTTGTCGACGACGACCGCGATATGCGCGATGCGCTGGGGACCGTCTTCTCCCAGGACGGCCAAACTTGCGACGTCGTGTCGAGCGCGACCGCCGCCCTGGAGATCATCGACCGGCGGCCGTTCGACGCCGTGGTTTGCGACGTGCGCATGGCGGGAATGAGCGGGCTCGAGCTTCTCGACCGCGTCAAGAAGAGCAAGCCGTCGCTGCCATTCATTCTGATGACCGGGGCGGGTGCCGTTCACGATGCAGTCGACGCGATCAAGCGCGGCGCCTTTCAGTACGTCACAAAGCCGTGTGACGCCGACCAGCTTCGCGCGATGGTCGCAGAGGCAATCGGCGGTCGATCCCGACCTCTGGCCGAGAAGGGCGCTCGTCGCACGCCGCCCCCTGGCCTACTGGCGGAGGGGCAGCTCATTGGGATGGGACCGGCCATGACCGCCCTTCAATCGTCGATCGACCAGGTCGCTGCGTCGACCGCGCCCGTCCTCATCACGGGCGAAACCGGCGTCGGCAAAGAGCTCGTCGCCCAGGCCATCCACGCGCGAGGCGAGCGCCGGGGTCTCCCGTTCGTCGCGGTGAACACGTCTGCGGTTCAGGCAGACCTGTTCGAGAGCGAAGTATTCGGTCACGTGCGAGGTGCTTTCACCGGAGCCGTGCAGGCGCGAAATGGGCTGCTCACCGAGGCGGACGGAGGGACGCTCTTCCTCGACGAGATCGGGGACATGCCGATGGCGATGCAGGCGAAGCTTCTGCGGGTGATTCAGTTCGGGGAGGTGCGTCCGGTCGGCAGCGACCGTCCGCATCACGTCGACGTCCGCATCATTGCTGCGACTCATCGCGATCTTCCGACTTTCGTCCGTGAGGGCCGATTTCGTGAGGATCTCTACTTTCGGCTCAACGTTCTGCCAATCCTTGTTCCGCCGCTGCGCGCGCGCCGGGACGACATTCCCGCGCTCGCCCAGCACTTTCTCTCGGAGGCCCGTCAACGCGCTTCGCGAACGCCCGTCCGATCCATTGGCGACGACGCGCTTCGCGTGCTCGCCGGTGCGGCCTGGCCCGGCAACGTTCGCGAACTCGCCAGCGCAATTGAGCGAGCGGTGGTCTTTTCGAACGACGAGGTTCTCGCCCCCGAGCACCTTTCCCCCATGCCGACCGCACCTGCGCAGACGCCCTCGTGGCCCCCGATGGATCACGCGCCGTGGACACTGCGGCGCCTGAACCACGCCTATACCGAGTGGGTGCTCGGACAGACCGGAGGCGACAAGACGCGCGCGGCCGAGATTCTGGGGATCGACCTGTCCACGCTCTACCGCTGGCTGCGAACTCCGCGCGATTGACGGTCGGACTTATCAGAGATCCGGTGGATGTCTGGGCAGCCTGACGCTGAATACACAGCCGACGCCGGGTATGTCGCGCACACGAAGGTCGCCCCCGATGGCTTCGATACTCCGGCGGCTGATCGAGAGCCCAAGACCCAGGCCCCTTCGGTCGGCGCTCTGCTGCTCGAATGGTCGAAACAATTCTTCGGCCTTGCCCGGTGGCAGACCGCCGCACTCGTCTTCGATGGCGATGAGCACTCGGTCACGGGTCGCGGACGTCGTGAGGGTGACGTGGCCCTTGGGCCGTGTGAACTTGAACGCATTCTGAAGGAGGTTGACGACCGCGCCGGCCAGAAGCTGGCGGTCGACTTCCACTTCGATCCCTGGCGCGACCGGCGTGACGGTTAGCGTCAGACCCTGGGCGCTCGCCTCCATCGAGGCGCTCACTTCGACTTCTTCCGTGAATTCGTGCATCGAGAGGCGCTCGGTCACACGGCTCCCCGATTCTAGGCGCACCTGAGCGACCGCTGAGTCGATGAGAGCGCTGGCCCGCCGCAGGCTGCGGTCGAGGAGTGCTGCGGTGCTCCCGCCGAGCCCGACGTTTCCCGATTTGAGCGTCTGGAAGGCCAGCATCGCGGCGCCAAGTGCGTTGCGAAGCTCATGCGAAAGATTCCCCAAACGTTCGCTGCCCTCGCTGGCGATGGATCGCTCACGGCTGCGGGTATACTCCGTCACCGCCTGCGCAATGGCTTCGTCGAGGCACCGGTTGAATTCGTGAAACTCACCCACCGTGATGGGCGCATTCGTTTCGCTCGCGAGCTCTGTGACCGCCTGGCATAGACCACCGTAGTCTTGGACGACCTGGGCGACCGTGAAGCCCACGTCGAGCAGTTCTCGACCGTGACGACCGGCGCTCTCTGCCATCGCGCTGGATGGTTGTGAGAGACGCAGCGCGCGGATGAACTGATCCAAAAAAATCGGAATTCCGTGTTGGATCTCCGCTTCGGTAGGACGAGGCGCCCGCCTTGCTGCGACCTTCGCGCGTGTCCGCGCGATGATGGCGGCCCTGTTTGCGGAGAGAAACTCGTGGAGCATGGGCGTCTCACTATACCCCCCGCGAAAAAGGAATGCCGTGGTGCGGGTTGCTCAGGGGCCACGCAACGCACGGTTCACCTTCATCTCGAGCACAGCGGGATCCGTCGGCTTGGGAAGGTATGCGAATGAGCCGGCGGGCAAACCGGCGAGAAGGCAAGCAGGCGACATCTGCCCCGTGAGAAAGATGACCGGCACTCGGCGAGGCGCCTCCTTCTCCCAGATCCGACGGACCATCGCGATGCCATCAAGCCGCGGCATGGCTACGTCGGCAATGATCAGGTCGGGTCGCGGCTCTGCGATGGCCTTTTCGCATCCGTCGATGCCGTCGACCGCCAGGGCCACGCGGTACTTGAGAGAGAGCATGCCATGGATCGCAGCGCGCATCCCCTCGTCGTCGTCGACTGCGAGAATGAACTTCCGGATCGGTGTGAAGGTTGAGGGCGGAAGCGTCGCCAGCAGAGCAGGTCGTGAATGCGTCCGCCTGGCGAAGGAAACCGTCTGCGCGTCCCCTAGAACGCGCCTCATACGACGTACCGCCGCGTGAGCGCGTGCGCGAAGAGCACCAGGACCATCCCCCCAATGATTGACCACACGATGGGAAACGGGTGGCCCTCAATGGCGATGCCCCAAAGCCTTGGTAAGTGAAGCGCGCGAGCCATCCCCGTGCCGACAAATGCGCCGACGAAGCCGAGAACGATCGATAGAAGAAAGCCACCTCGCGTGCCTCCGCCGAACGCTCTCGCCGCAGAACCGCAGATTCCGGCAACCACTAAGTATATGACGAAGTCGATGAGAGTCATGGCGAAGACGCCTTCTCAGCCGAACGCAAGGACGCCGCCGCCGCACAAGGTGCGCCCTACGGCGGCAGTCGGGTCAGTGTCCCCTTAGTTTGCGGGCTGCCTTGTCGACGAGCTCTTGGCCGCGATGCTCCACCTTGGTCGCCGCCTCCTGGACCTCGTGGACGACCTTCCGCGTGATTGCGTGCCCAACATACGCCGCCTTGGCACCCGCCTCCTGGATTCTATGGCCCACTTTCTCCGCGGCCTCCTCGACGCGGTCGCCTGCGACTTTGGCGGCGCCGCCCCCTCGGGCTTCCACTGCATGCAGGCCATCGGTGCCCTTCCGGTCGGTCTCGCCGCCTCTGTCCTCCGCCTTGCCCGCCGTTTTCTCCGCATCGTCGGCGACGTCGTCGATCCTCGAGTCGATTTTCTTGGTGTCCATTGCCATGTCCTTCCCAAATGAGTTGTCGCCCTTAGGCCTTATCGACGAGCGTCTTCAGGTGGCTCCACTCGTTGTCCAGACGAACCCTCGCCGCGTCCCAGGTCGAAGCAGTCGCCATGTCGAGCGACTTGTAATCGGTGTCGAATGTGCCTCGGTCCGCGTGGATTACCTTCAGGTTTGCGTCGAGGTCCGTCCTTGTCTTGCCCTTCGCCTGCTTCGCCTTGGCCTCCAGGTCGCTCACCGTTCGGTCTAGCTCCACGAGCTTCATCGTCGTAGTGTGACGATAGTCCTCACGGAGCTTCATGAAGCCGGCCTGGGCCTCGGCCACCTTCTTGTCCTCTTCTTGTTGCGCATTCTGCACCTTCTGATCGGACTCCTTCACGGCGGAGCCGATCTTGTCGTCGGCCTCCGTTCGAGCGGTGTTCATCTTCTTCTGCTCGTCCGACGCGTTGTTGCACGCGAGCGCTAGAGCTACGAGAACAGCGGTAGAAATCGAAGAGCGAATCATGGAAGTCTCCTTGAACGGGACGCTTCGCAGCACACGAGCTGCGCTGCGAAAACCGGAATGGTGTTTTGCGTGGGCAGACTAAGTACAGCTCTTCGCAACGGGGCACCCAGCAGGCCCCGGGCGGGTATGGATCGATGTACTAAGTCTAAGTGTGCAGATTTCCGGTGAACCATAAAACCATCATCACCAGCAAAATCAGCCCCGCAGGGGACCACCCGGCGTATCCGTAGCGAGAATGGCCCCAACCACCCCCCGCAAGGGAGAGAAGGAGAAACACAACGAGAATTATCATCAGCATGGTGATCCTTCCATGCACGTCACGAGCCACGTGAAGCAGAGACCTCCGGCGCACGTGGCTCGAGATCGCGCTCAGTGCGACTCAAGGCTCTCTTGACCTTTGTCTCGAGCATGCCCGGGCTGGTGGGCTTTCGAAGGTATGCGAACGTGCCCACGGGCAGGTCCACGAGGAGACTCGCGGCCCATATCAGGCCTGTGAGAAAGATGACCGGGACATGTTGGAGCGCGTCGTTCTCCCGGATACGACGGACCATCGCGATGCCGTCCAGATTCGGCATCGACACATCCGTGATGATCAGATCGGGCTGAGGCATCTCGTTGGCCTTCGCGCATCCGTCGAGGCCGTCGATGGCCACCATCACTCGGTAGTTGGGAGAAAGCACGATGTCGAGAGCGGCGCGCATCCCCTCGTCGTCATCGACGACCAGGATGTACTTGCGGGGCGGTCCCGGTATCGAACCATGGGAGTTCATCAGTCAGCGTTTCTCCCCACGCAATTGACGTGCCTGGTGGCGAATGTGCATGCGAGGAGCTCTTGTCGAGAGTTCGCCCGGGGTGGGAGACCCCTCTTCGCATGATGCCAAAGCAGTCTGCAAAGAGCGGCGGATTCAGGGCGGCCCGCTGCTCAAGCCCGCTCGGAGCGAAAGGTGTCGCCGGTGGTTATCATGGCAACATGGGATGTTCGCGTATTGGCTCCGTACTTCGCATGTATGTCGGCGGCATTGGAGACGGAGCGACGGAGCCCGAGGTGTATGCGGCTTTTGCCAGCGTCGGCGTGCGGCTCTCTCACGTCGAGCTCGTTGTGAACCGTGCCACCGGCTGTCCGCGCGGATTTGCCTTCGTCGCCGTTGCGGAGGGCCCGAAGGCCGGGCGGGCGAAAGCCACGGACGACATTCTGTCCCGAATGCGCTTGGCGCTCTTGGGGGGACGTTCTGTAACCGTGCAGCCGATCGGGCGCGAGCTCGCGCTCCGACCGATTTGCGGCCTCACCGCGGGCGGGGGAGCCTTTGCCAATTCGCCGAAGAACGGCGCAAGTCAGGCGGGACCCGAAGAGACCGGTCCAGGCCCGTAGCGGCTGCCGTGTTTTCCCCTCTCGAGCGCCGGCTGCGACCTCCGACCCTAAGGAACGAACGCGCCCACGAGGACAAGCGATGGCGGCCGACCGTCGTAGCGCTGGACGAAAACGCCGTGAAAGTGCGCGAGGGTCGCAGGGACGAGATTGGTTGCGAAGGGCGTAATGAAGTAGACGGACTCCGCGTCGGTAGTCAGCATGCCGACGGAGAGCGAGCCCTCGCGTCGAACGGACGCTGCGCGACCGGACACGGTGACCAGCTTGCCGCGCGCCAAGTTGGAGTCTCGAGCTGCGACGATGCGGTCAACCGAAGGAATATTGTCGAGAGTGGATTCGCCACCAATTCTCAGGGTCTCCGACAGGCTCCCGATCAACAATGGGTCAAGGGCCGCGCCGTCCCTTCCCCATCTCGCCCCCGCCGCGACCATCGGCGCGTATACGATGCCGCTTAATCTATCGCGCTCGCCGGCGTCGGCTGCCGTCCCAAGCAGGTTCTCGATGGCCGTGGCATCGCAGGCTCGCACTTCGCTTTCGCACTGAGCGGCCAGAACGCTCGCTTCGCTATTGCGCGCGCGCGGAGTCATGGCTGCAAACCGAGCGAGCTGCTCCTCCGCATCGGTCTTGCGCTCGGCGGCAGCCGCCGCATTGCGGATGCCATCCGTCTTGCGCGCAAACCAGCTCTCCGGACCGACGAGCACCAGGCCGGTCGCGCCATCGGCCAGATCGTAACCCAAGGCAATCCAGCCGAGGTCCATGAGGACGGCCCCGTCCTGATGGGCGTCGCGCTTCGCGTATTCCGCTCGAAGGGACGTGCTCCCCCCGTGGGCGACGAGCGAGCGCACTTCGAGCAGCGCGGGAGCCATCCGTATTTCGGCGTCCGCGCCGAGGACAGGCATCCGAAAGATGTCGGTGGCCCAGCTCGGAACGCCCAAGTTCTGCGAGACGAGCACCGTCGCAGGGGTGGCGTCCTTCGCCGAGACGTGCGCCTTTGCATCGAAGCGCACGCCACCGTTCGTCCGAAGCGTCGCTTCCCGTAGGGCCAGGTTCCCCCACCATGCGCCTTGGGTGGTCGGCGCAATCCCCGTGCCGCCGTTCGTTATGGCCACCGTGCTGCCCGAAAATTCCGTCGAGCCCCCCGAGTCCCCGGTGCGCCTGGCGATGATCGCGCAATCGAGATTCCCGAACAATTCGGTCGATCCTGCAATGGCCCGGACGCCCCGGGCGGCGATGGCGCCGGCGCCTTGCATTGCGCCCGAGCCCAGCTCGACTTCGGCGTGCAACTTTGCTCGCCCAGTGCCCTCCGTGACGCGCAGGCTCGCGGGGAGAGGGAGCAGATCGCGCAGGGCGCCGAGGTCGACCAGCTCGGCCTGAGGGAGGTCGATCGAGACGTGGCCATCCACACCGGACGGTGCGACCACGAAGCGCTTTGCGATCGCGGTGACCGACGGGACCACCAAGAGAGCCGCGCCGTCCCGCGCGGACTTGACGGAGACAGTGCTGATATCGCCATCTCCGCCGGAGAATTCGAACGTCCGGTCGGCCCAACTCCAGCGACGTAGATCGACGCGCGCGTCGAGCTTGCCCGCGACCACGGCATCGCCGATCCGGACCGCCACATCGTCCGCGGCGATGGTTGCCGCACCGGCCGCCCATGCGCCCGGAAGCGAGAAATCGTCGAGCTGTGCATGGCCCGTCACGTCGGCGGTGAACTGGTCTTTTCCCCGCTCCACGGTGAAACGCCGAACGGCGAGCTGAAGCCGGGCGCGCCCTCCGCGCTGAGCGAGCGAGCCTTCGGCGTGGCCGCTGGCCGCGATGACCCCCGACCGCACTACCCACGTCGGATCCGGCGGGAGAAAGCGGCCGACGTCGTTGCTTTCGGCGCCCCCCACGTCGAGGTTGAAGCGCGCGTCGTCGAAGGCGCCCGCGAGCTCGAGGTGACTGCTGGTGACAGCCGCCGTGATCGAAGCGACGCGCGCCTCCTCCGCGCCGAGACGTGAGACACGAAGACCGGAGATGCGATTGTCGATGGTCGCGAGGTCGCGGCCCACGCTGAATTCGGTGCGAATAGGCGCGACGAACCCAAGCCCCACGGCCTGTATGTCGCAATCCGGCGCGTCGATTCGCACATGCGTCCCATCGCCCAGCTTTCCGTGGTCCAAGATCACGTGGGCATCGAGAGGGCCTTCCCATCGACGGAACTCGACGCCGCTTCTTGGCGCGAGCAACTGAAGTGCGCCGGCAATGATGGCGCGGCCGCCCAGCTGGCCGATAGACGAGACATGGTCGAAGATCGCGAGTCCTTTCGCTTCCCTGAGGTCGAACGGGTGCACCGTCGCCGTAATCGAGCCGCGCAGTCCGGTGGCGAGGCGATGCTCTCCATAAGAGACGTCGACCCCCTCCGCGTCCACCACCGCCGGCCCCACGTCGAGCCACCGACCCGGGCGGAAGATCCAGCGCCCACGGACGCGCGTGTCACCCTCCGAACGGATGGTGTGGATCCAAACCTCGCGCACGTGCTCCACGTCGACGTCTTCGAGGTCGACCATCCAAAGCTTATAGTTCGCGTCCGTCAGTGGCGGCGGGGAGGGGCCGATGTCCAAGATGGGCGGATCGGTGAGTCCTGCGATGGGTGGTAGGGCAGCGAGGACTTCGGGGGTCGCCCCGACCGGGTCGAGCCGAAGCCGCGCCCGAATCGCGAATCCGCTCGATCGCAAGCGCGTCGCGTGGAAACTGCGGCGCAACAGGTCAACGAGAGAGACGGCGACATCCGCGTGGTCGAGGGACAAGAACCACTCGACGGTTCGTTCGCGGCCGCGAATCGTCAGGCCGTCGATGTGCACTCTGCCCGGCACAATCGAGTACGCGCTGGCGTACTCGAGGTGGAGTGCCGCGGAAGTCCCATCCATCGCGAAGTTCAACGGCGAACCGCTGATCGCGTTGCGAAGCAATCGGGTTCGCAAGAGAAGGTTGACGGCGACCAGATAGGAGATGGCCACGATCGCGACCGCGACCAGAGCCACGGCAGCGAACCTTCGCCAGCGACTTCGGTTCAAGAAAGACCGCGCAGGCCCCTCGAGCGGCGCCACCCTCGGGGAGGCCCCTATCTGGGTCATGCCAAACCCGATGGATTTCATGACCGCAAGTGTGTGCAAACCCGACGCCAGCCGGAGCGCGCAACACAGGCGCCATCGTCACCCAGTGAACGCGCACGAATTGCGGGCGACCGCACGGCGTGCATGGGTCAGCGAGTCGAAGCCCTGCGTGACCCCGCTACGCCCCAACGCACCGCGATGATGGCCGGGCCTGTCACGGCGCGAAGCGATCCGTGTAGCGCGGTCGCGTCAGCAAGTGCGCGAGCGCAACGAGCACGATGCCACCGACCACGGACCATACGATCGGGAACGGATGCCCGCCGATCGTGACCACGAAGAGCGTCGGCAGGTGAAGCTGGCGGGCCAGCCACGTGCCGACGAACGCGCCGAGGAAGCCGACGAGCAGGGAGATGACGAATCCGCCCCCGGTGCCACCGGCGAGGGCGCGAGCGATCGCTCCGCAGATGCCGGCGATGACGAGATACACAATGAGTTCCAGCAGGGTCATGATTTGGCCTCGTGAAGGTACACTGAGCAAGGACGGTGCCGTGGTGCACGGTCTCCCGGTAGCCGCGAAGGCAGAACGGACTTGCTTGTCTGCTCATCGTCGCCAGCGCCTGCGCCCCCCGCAATGCGAGCGCTTGTCATTATGACCTATCTCAGCGGGAGAGCTGAATATCGACTCGTCGGTCGACGACCCACGTGGTCTCGTCGTGACCTGTCGCGTCCAGCTTGCCACGCGAGGTTTGATCGAGGAGCGTCGCGTCGACGCCGCGGCCATTCAGAAAAGCGGCGACTGCCCCGGCCCGCCGGGCTCCAAGGCTCATGTTGTACTCGGACGAACCACGCGCGTCGGCCCGTCCGACGAGGCGAAGACCCTTGCCCTTCAGGGGGCCGGTCGTGAGGCAGGCCGCGATTTCCTCGAGGATCCGAAGATCGGCGGGAAGCAGATCGCTCTCGTCGAAGGCGAACTTTGGGGCCTTCTCGACGTTGTCCAGATCCAGGCCGCACTCGCGAGCGATGTCTTGCGACACAGCGATCGATGGGCTGGCCGGGTTCGCATCTTCCGGCGGTGGCAGCGCTGTCGGCTGCGGTGCGGCGATGCCTGGGGGTTCGTAAGGGGTCGGACGAAGCTCCGCGGCCTCCGTTGCGCCACGAGTCTCGCCGCCGATATCGAAGCGACCTTGGACACCGGCATATACGAACGTGTTGATGCGCGGCTCCTCAATGGTGCCCCCTGGGTTCTGCCACAGCGGCAAGTTCAAGTCGGCTCCGAGGATGGGTCCGAGGGCAAGTTGCGGCGTCGCCCTCAAGTCGACACCCACTGTCAGCCGCGCGAGCTCGAAGCCGTGCGTCAGCAGATTGGGTCCCGCCCCATTGCCCTCCTCCCAGAGCAATCGATAGCCGGTACCGAGCTGGATCCATGGGTCAAGCCGGGTCATCGGGTTGACGTGGTATGCGATTTGGAGCCCGGTGGCGATGCCTCGCGCCCCCTCGGCGCGCTGCGCTTGAAGCTCCTGATACTGCAAAGTAGCGCCAATCGACCAGCGCGGATCGAGCCGGTAGCCGACGCCGACATCAGCGGCGATTCCCGCCTGCACCACGGCCGGCATGTTGACCCCCCTTTCGAGCATCCCGAGACCCTGCGTGTAGCCGGTTCCGACGGTCAGCTCGAGCGCATTCCGCGGGGCCATCACGTGGTCCTCAAGGTAGGACTGCGTGCTCTCCTGAGCCGAGGCGTTCGCCGCCGCCGAGACGGCAAGGGCCACGGAGGCTGCGGTGACTCCAAAATTGGATTTCATGACT
This sequence comes from uncultured Polyangiaceae bacterium, assembly GCA_964531095.1. Taxonomy (GTDB): domain Bacteria; phylum Myxococcota_A; class Polyangia; order Polyangiales; family Polyangiaceae; genus Palsa-1150. The sequence continues at coordinate 22,489 of CAZHED010000046.1, forward strand.
TGGCTCCTTCTCTATTCAGGGAATATCCAAGAGCAGCTCCCGTGCCAACCGTCGGTTCTCTCGTAAACCTCGTAGATGTACGGACGACGTTTCGATCCTGGAAACACACCCATCGTCCGGGCGATGCTCCGTTCCCTCCCTGCGGTCCCGGGAGCCACGTATCACCCCAGGTAGACTTCGATTCCTAGCGTGAATCTGTATTGTGGATACGAGAGCGGAACGCCCTTAATTTGCGGCACCGGCACGGCAATGTTGAGCGGATTGATCACGAAAAAGAACGTTCGCGATAGCTTCCACTCCACACCGAGAAAGCTCACGCCGGCGTACGGCCCGAAGCTTCCCGACGGGGCTCCGTAGAGATTACTGAGCAGGTACGAAGCACCAAGACTGACTGTGGTTCTCAGGTTGAAATTTTCGTACGCCAGCGGAAACCGGAGCATCGCAGAAGCGAACACGTTCACGGCGCCGGCTCGGGCGGTGGTCCCATTCAAAGCAAGCCACGGATTCCACTCCCCATCCAACCCAAACGACCAGTGCTTGCTGAGATGCAATCGGAGGCCGGCTGCGCCCGCCAGCGCGGGGTTGTCGAACGACCCGGACCCGCTGAGGGATGCGCCCCAGGCAGTCGAGCTTGGGTCGCGGGGCCCGGGCTCCTTGACTGGGATGATCGTCGGCGGAGGCGGAGCGTGCGTGTCGACCACCGTGGGCGTTGTGACCGTGGTCGTGGTCGTCGTGGGCGTCTTCACGGTCGTCTCGACCGTCGGCGGCGTCTCGGGAGACCCCGCGAGGACCGTCGTCGTGGTTGTCGCGGGGGCCGTCGATTGTGCGCGAGCAGCGTCGGGAGCGAGAAGGAGCGTCCCCGCGACCGCAAGCCCACCTGCGATTGCGGCAGGCGAAGCCCTTCGACGCCTGCGTCTTACGACGACGAATACAGCGGAGACGCTTCCTGCCAGCATCGCCCCGGAGCCTCCGTCGACTTTGCCCACCCGGCAGCCGCAGCTCCCCGAATCCCCGTACTTGCGCTCGGGCGCATCGCACCAGCCATTGCCGAACGTGCAACCGGGCGAATAGCTCAGATACTGGTCCAACACGGCGTCCACGCCAGCCATTTTTTCTTCGGGCGACTTCGCCGGATCGAGCGTTTCGCGGAGCACTCCACTCGAGGCTTCGATGGCCAGCGCGCGCCTGGTGGCCCTCAGCGGATCGGGGTCGTCGCAACGGTCGAGCTCCGAAGCGTGCGCGGGGCCGTCGCGCGATTCGACCAGCGTCCCGTTGACCTTGTCGATCCAGTTGAGAGCCACGGTGATTTGCCTTTCATCGGCCGTTCGGTACGTGTGCGTAAAGCTGTCTTCGATCGCGTGAATCGCCTGACCCATCTTCACGTAGTAGGTGGGGAGCGGCGCATCGACCTGACCGCGAAGCGACAGGTGCACGGCCAACGTCGTTCGCTTGGTTGCGTCGGGCGCGCCCGACGCATCGAGACCGTCGAGGGCTTCCACGATTCGGCCTCGAACGAATGCCCGGCACGCCGCGACGGCCGAGGCAGAACCACTCGGCTCGTCCTGGTCTTGGCTACGAAGGCAGTGTTCTTGTTGTCCGTCGGGGTTGCCGTGAACGGCAGCAAGCTGGGTCACGTCCTCCGAGGCGCGGCCTTTGAGATCATTGTCGCGGACCGCGATGAGCAGCGTCGCGCCTCCCAGATCCGACATGTCCGAATCGGGAGTAAACTGCAGGTCACCGATGAGCGCTCGCTCATCGCCGCTCGCGGGGAGCGGAGCGGCGGTTGCGAGCTCGCCGCGGACGGTCCGAAGCGCCGCGGTCGTGATCTCCTCGTGGCACCCTCGGGAGAAGATGTTCTTTACCGTGTAGGCGTGAGCCGTGTGGGCCGTCACCGCCAGAAACGTTGCGAGAGCCGCGGCTCCGAGCAGTGTTGCAGGACGGTGATCGACCATTGCGCGCGTCTAGTGCACGTCGCGTGCCTCCGTTCGAAGGCGCAGATCGCGGGTAGCCGCCGTCTCCGCGGACCACAAGCCGGACGCGCGCGACGCTCGAAATCCAAAACCATTTCGCAAATCGCCCAGGGGCGAGGCGACCGCCGTCGCGATGCGCCCTCTCAGTGTCGATCGTGGTCCCGCCGTTCTTCGCGCCGTTCATGCTCGTGCTCGACGTGACGGCGCTCAACGTAAACGTCGCGGCCCCGCCCCTCGCGCCAAAAGCACCCTGCGCCAACCGAGGGGTAGAGCAGCACGAAGGCCAGTGGCACACACCGGACGAATCGTTCTTTCAAGTGGAGTCCCATCTCGCACGGCTCAGCAACCATCGTGCTCCATGCAGTTGGTGCGCAAATGGTGTACGACGTTCGTCGCTCGTCTGCCGCCGCGTCGCCGGCGGGGCACGTCCGAAGCCGAGAGATCATGACCATCGCCGTCGAGTCCCCGAGTCAACGAGCGCGTTTGCGCTTTCGCGAGCATCCAGTCGAATTTCTTCTCGGCGCGTTCGCCGATGTGAGGCCCGGGGAGGCGCCGACGGTTCTGCTTCTCACGCTGAACGTCTTCCTGCTACTGACGGCATACTACCTGTTGAAGGTCGCGCGCGAACCGCTCATCTTGTTGGGCGCTGGCGCCGAGGTGAAGAGTTACGCCTCGGTCGGGCAGTCCCTACTGCTCGTCTTCGTGGCGAGCTTCTACGGCTGGCTCTCGGCGCGCGTGGGCCGAATGGCGCTGATTGCGTCGGTAACCCTATTCTTCGCGATGAATCTCGCCGTGTTCTGGGCCTTGGGAATCCGCGGCGTTTCCCTTGGGGTGCCGTTCTTCTTGTGGGTCGGTGTCTTCAACACGGTGACGGTCGCGCAGTTCTGGAGCTTCGCCGCCGAGACCTACACGGAAGAGCAAGGAAAGCGTCTCTTTCCCATTGTCGGCATCGGAAGCTCGATTGGCGCCGTGGGGGGCGCCACGATCGCCGAACCCCTCGTCCGCCTTGGTTCGCCGTTTCTTCTCATGCTCGTCGCGGCGGCAATCCTCGTCTCGACCGTCGGCCTCACGTACCTGGTTCATCGACGCAACGCGACGCTTGCGGCGACCGATTCGACGAAGCCGCAAGATGCGCCGCTCGGGCGGGACAACGCATTCGCCCTCATCGTTCGCGACCGCTACCTCCTCATCTTCGCCATTCTCATCTTCGTCCTGAATATGGTCACCAAGACAGGCGATTACGTGCTCGACCGAATGCTGGTGTCGCACGCAAGGGCCTCGGCGGAGGCGCTGGGGATCGCGCCGGCCAGCTACATCGGCGAGTTCAAGGCCCGTTACTTCGAGTGGATCAACACTCTCGGAGTGATCCTCCAGCTTTTCGTGGTCTCACGCGTGATCAAGTACGCCGGGCTGCGCGTGGCGCTCATCCTCGTTCCCCTTGCATCCCTCGCCGGATACACAACGGCCCTGGCGATGCCGCTGATCGGGGTGCTTTTCGTCGGTCGCGTGGCAGAGAGCACGCTCGACTATTCGCTCTCGAACACCACGCGCCAGGCGCTGTGGCTCGTGACGTCGCGCGACGCCAAGTACAAGGCGAAGCAAGTGATCGATACGTTCGTCATGCGCGCCGGCGACTCGGTGTCGGCGGCGCTCGTTTGGTTCGGGACACGAGCGGCGCTGGGCGCTAGGGCGTTTCTCGCGGTGAACGTGGCCCTCTCGGTCGCGTGGGCGGCGATGGCTCTTCTCCTCGGGCGCGAGCACGCGCGCCGGAGCGAGGGCAGCGAGCGATTCGGCGCAGGCCGCCGTTTCGAGACAGCCGGTCGTGGCGCTGCTCTGCGCCCATGAAGCGCCCGCGTCGACCCTCCGAAGTGATTCATGGGGGTCGCGCGGGCACGCCAGCGCCCGCCTAGAGCGGGGTTAGTTCATGCAGAGCGCGCCGGTGCGGCATTTGTCGAAGCGCGTGAGCGTGTCGAAGGGGTGGCTGCACTCCTCGCTTTGAATGGCGGCCGTGCAGCGCACGACGGCGTCGCGGTCGAGTCCGCGCGGGCAGTTGTAGGCGTTGAGGTCGTTCCCAATGCTTCCGCGCATCTGGTCCATGCACACGCCGCGCGATACGAACTTCGTGCCGGGACCGACGTTCTTGCAGCCCTGCTCTTGGTCGCAGCGGGCGGACGCGAGCCCGTCGACGACCGACGTGTCAGCGTGCTTCTGCGAGCTGGTGACGCCCGCTTGGCTCTCCGGGGTGCCCGTTACGGCTGGCCCTTGGTTTGCGCCGCCGCACGCGAAGAGTAGCCCGGTCGCGGTAAACGAGAGCCCAGAAATCAGTTTTAGGATGTTCATGGTCGCGAGGCTGTGCATACTCCATACCGCTTCGCTCGGTCGCTGTTGAACGCGGCATGCGTGTTGCGAGTCAACAAGAATCATGAATAGCGAACGAACTGAAACCGATCCACTTCGCAATCCGAACGAGCCCACGCCGCCGCACGCGAACGGGAGCCCGCCCATGGGGAGCCGCGCGTTCGGGCGCCGCGCGAAAGCCATGTTCTCGGAATTTCCTTCGGGTCTCGACGCGCAGATGAAGCGCACCCCATACGCCGCCGTGGGCGTTGCCTTCGCGATCGGAATGGGGACCGGCATCCTTTTGGGCTCGCGCATTCTGCGATCCGTCCTCGCGAGTGCCGTCTCCTACGGGGTCATCGAGGTCGGCCGCGCCTACGTGCGAAAGACGGCGTCCGCGCGCGCGACGTCGTAATTCCGACGTCGCTGGAGAGGGGCGGCTGGGGGACCGCGACGGCGGTACTCTGCAAGCGCTGCCTGGCACTTTGAGAAAATCCTACCGCCCCGTTCCGACTTCCAAGCCCACTCGGCTCATGGCGGCGGCGCACTCCAGGATTTGAGAGCCGAGACGTCGAAACTCCTCGGCGAGTTGCGCGCTGACCGCGCTAAACCTCGCCGCTTCTGAGCTTCTCACCGGAGGGGCGAGACGGTCGACCTCGTCTACGAGGGTGCGAACGAGCGCCGCGTGGCCTCGAAGCCTCGCCAATGCCTCCGGGAGAGCTTCGAGCTCCCTGGCTTTCAAGAACGTCGTGGAAGTGGACATGGGCACCTCTTGCGAGGGACCATCAGCAAGTCGCGGGCCCGCTTTCCAAGTCGCGTGCACTCACGCGGCAAGGATGTCCGCAAGCTCAAGACGTCGATTGGCGAAGTATCGGGCCGACCTCCGCTTCCAACCGACGGCTTGCAGCTCGGAAACCAGCGGGACACTCCAGCGACTCACGTGCGACAACGACTCAACACATTGCGTGAATTGCGCCATTGAAAATGGCTTGCGAAGAAACGCGTTACCCCCCGCATCCTCTGCATAGGCCTTGTCCTGCGGGCTTCCGTGCTCACTCGTAATGATGATCCGCAGCCCGGAGAGCGCGAGCGAACCGCGGATGTGCTCGCAGAGCTCGTACCCCGACTTGTTGGGGAGTCCGACGTCGATACAAGCGAGTGATGCTCGCGCATTTGCCAAGTGGTCGACGGCGGCACCGTAATGGCCTGCCGTCAGGACTTGAAAGTCCATCCGTGCGAGCTCAATGCTCATCGCTCTCTGTAGCCGCGGGTCGTCCTCTACGAGGAGCGCGAAGCGTCTCGTGGCATCCAGCGGCTTTCTCCACGAGGACATCGCGATGGGCATGCAATACTGCTATACAAGTACCGCGCCAAGGCAACGGTGTCGCCGGGACGTGCAGCGCAAGGAATCGCGTCATGGCCCACGGCGTCTACGTGATAGAGCGGCGCGAAGAACGAGTCTTGGCATTCCGATAGCCACGTTCCGACTGTCGCATCTTGCCCTCACGCGCTCACGAGGGCGACCAAATCGCTTTCCGGAGCAGCAGAAGCTCGTCGAAGGTCCCCGAGGATCTCGGCCGCCGGACGGGCGGCACGCATCGGGCGAGCCTCACCCAGAAAAGGCCAGACAGCGTCTCGGATCTCGTCGGGAAGTACCGTCTCGAGGTACTCGAGCGCCGTTCCACGGATGCGCGGGTTGTCCTCGTGCAGCGCCTTGAATGCGAGATGAAGCGAGTCGCGATCCAAAACGAGCGCCAGGAGGGTGAACACGTGTTCGATGCCGCGGTCGATCTGGTCGCGCAGAAGCCTGTCGATGAGCGCGGGGGGCTCGCTCTCATCCTCGTCGAAGTCGGCCGTAGGCTGGCTTGCGGACACGTCCTTGCTGAGGGCGAGCTCTCGCTTCACGATCGCGATCACTGCCGCTTCCGGAATCGCGAGGCTCGGGTCCGCGCGGTGAATCTTCGTGAGCGCGCGCCCGCACTGATAGCGCACTTCGAAGCGCTCGTCGGCCGTGCCGAGCATCAGCCCGTCCACGGCGTCCTGCGTCGCGCAGGCGGAGAGGACGCGCGGGATTCGGCGGCGGATGCCGAAGTCCACGTCCGGGTCGCAGAGCGCGTCGACGAGCTGCCCCGTGATCTTCGAGACGCCTTTGCGGAGCGCCTCGATCGCGTGCGCATGAGATGCTTTGTCCGCGAGAAGAAGAATCGCGAACGAGACGAGAGGGCGGGGAAGCAGTGTCCCGCCGGAGAGCACCCGGCGGACACGGTTCGCGTCGCGCGAGCGCAGGTCGGCGATCGCCGGGAGCCACGCATCGGCATCTGCAGTCGCCTCGCTTGTCCCCACTTCTCCCGCGCGCGGCGGCTCGACCGACAGAATTTCCAGCCGCTCCACGATCTTCTCTCTCGTTTCGACCTTCTCGGGCGAGGGGCCCGCCTGGGCTACGGCTTCGGCACCCTTGCGGAGACTCTCTTCGAGCACTGCGACGTACCCCGTGTGCAACGCATGGGACCGGGTGAGGCTGACCATCGCGCAGGCGATCGCGACGACCAAGAGAACGATCTCAGCGCGGTGAGAGAGAAGCGTGATCGCCAGTATCGTCATCCCGGCCGCGGTGACGGTACCGAGCCGGTCGAAGCCTACGTCGATGAATGTCTTCATCGCGCGCTTCCTTCTCTGGGAGACCGGCGTATAGAGCATTTCGTAGGCCATCCGGAAGAGTGAGTTCCGCTGCGTCGCTTCGCCGCCCCGAAGCACCGCGGTACTCCAAAGGCCCGGAAGCGCAAGGCCGATTGCCCCGCCGAGCACGACCACCCCCGGGAGCAGCGCCACCGTCACGGCGAGGCCGAGCTTCTCGAGCGCTATGCGCCCGCAGGTCAACTGCAGCGCCAATGAGAGCACTCCCACGCAGAGCCAGAACAACGAGAAAAACGAGAGCAGAGCGCGCCCGCTCGCGTAGGCCTTGGTCGCCTCGGCACTGAACACGTAGTCGAGGAGGCCCGAAGTTACGGCGCCCAGCGCGACGACGATGGCGAGATTTCGCAAGTAGGCCGAGTCGCGCAGGATGGTCACCGGAGACGGCGCCTGATCTCCCGGGTCGCTGACCTCCGACGAATCTGGCCCCACGCCTTGCCGCCCCTTCAACTGCAGGCTGCCCCACAGCGAAACGAGGTTCAACCCGGCCAGCAGCGGGAGCATCGTCGGCACGTCGATCAGCGCCGAGGCTCGCCACGCCGCAAGCCCGCCCAGCAGCCCGCCCAGAGTTCCTCCACTCGTGATCGCCGAGACCGAGCGCCTACTCGTGTGCGGGTCGAAGGTCTCGTTGACCAGCGACCAGAACGCCGAGACCACTGCGGCGCCAAAGAGCGCCGTGTAGAGATAGAGAACGACCGCACCTAGGCGCGGCGCCGAGAACGTGAGCGCCCAAGCAACGAGCAAAGTGGCGCAGCCCACCGCGAAGGCACTGGAAACGACCTTCGCGGGCGAGTGCCGCAACATCAGGCGCGACAGCCACACCACCGCGAGGAGCGAGATGACCGCAGACGCGGCCATCATCGCCGGTAGCACCCTCACGTTGAAGCTAGAAAGAAAGAGCGCGTCGCGCGTCGCCTTCCCGGCGACTTGTTGCGCAATCATCGCTGCCGACGCGATGGTCGCGACAAGCGCTCCCGCCGGCAGGCGATCGATTCGAGAGGCCATTCGGCTTCAATTGAGAAACGCCTCTCGCGCGGTCCAGCCCTACTAGGGCGACGCGACCGCCGGCAGCACGACGATTTCGACGCGGCGATTGTTGGCCCGCCCTTCGGGAGACGCGTTGTCCGCAATCGGTCGCGTGAGACCGAACCCCTGCGCCGTCACGCGGTCGGCGGCGATCCCACGGGAGACGAGATAGTCGCGCACCGACTGCGCTCGCCGCTGGGAGAGGTCCTGATTGTACGATGCCTCCCCTTGCGAATCCGTATGACCTTCGACAATGATCTTCGATTCGGCGTCCTGCTTCGTCAGGGCAGCGGCCACCTCGTTCAGCTTCACCTGAGCGCCGGGCAACAAGTCCGAATGGTTCGTTACGAAAAGAACGCTTCCCGATAGCGTGATGACCATGCCGCGCGCCTCTTGCTTCACCGACGCGAAGGCGGCGAGATCGGCGGCGGCTTGTGCCGCGCGTTTGTCAGCCGCTTCGCGGCGATCGCGCTCGGTCTGGAGCTGCTGGTTTTGATCCTGCAGCGCCTGACCCTGCATGGCGATCTGCACGTTCGCGCGTCCGAGCTTGGCCGCGGTTGCCTGTACCGTCGCGGTCTCTGCGTCGTGCATCCTTCCGAGCGTCTGCTGCTGCTGCTGGGCGGCTTGCAACGCCACTCCGCGCGCTTCCGCGATTTCGGCGCGGCGGGTAGCCACGTAGGCCAAGTCGATGGTCGTAGGGCTAGCGCCGTCTGCGGTGAACGACTGCTCTGCGGCATCGAGCGACTCGCCGGCCGCGTGCACATCGGCAGGGTCGAAGCTCGCCGCGACACCGCGGCTTGCCCGGGCGTATGTGGCGCGGGCGGTGACGAGATCTTGGGGCGGCAGCGTGGAAGCGCAACCGGCGACGGTCGCGAGGGCGACGAGGATGGACGTGTATTGAAGCGTTCTCATGGCTGTGCCCCTTGGTTCGCGTTCACGGTTCGCTGGTTGTTCGATTGGGTCGTCGCGCCCTGCGCATCGACTCTTGCACCTTCCTCCCGCGTCAGCGCGATCGCGAGCTCGGCGTCGGACTTCGCGCGCGCCAGCAGTCGGTCGGCCCTCTCGTTGTCGCCATCACGGATGGCAGCGTTCGCCTCGACGATCTGCTCGTGCGCAAGCTGGAGATGCAGCTGCGCCTTCGGCTGGCTGGCCGCACCCACTTCGGAAGCGCCGCGCTCTGCGGCTTGAGCGTCGGCCAAATGCTGGGCCGGAACGGGGTATGTCGTTGCGCATCCGAGGTCGAGCGAGGATACGGATACGAGAATGAGGATGCCTAGTTTCATCGGGGTCTCCGTTCTGCGTAATGATCTTTTAGTTGGATCTTCGCCAGCCAGTCCATCGCAAGAGCGCGGTATAGACGCCCATAAGTCGACTGGATGCCGCCCGTCAATCGATGCCACCACATGGCGATCGGGCTCCAATTCATAATTGTCTCTGCTTTCCGTTTGTTCGAACGCCGTACTCCAGCGTTCTGCCCAGCCGACCGGTGCAAGGACGGTGCCGCGCCGTCGGCGCGGGTCTTTTGGCCCGCGATTCCGGGGACGAGGCGCCTCGGGCGAATCACCCATTCGCGAATTGCGAAGCCTCGGTCAATTAACCAGAATTAGAAAATGTGCGACTCGAGCGCCCGTGCCTCGAGTTGCGGGATCATGGTCACATCGAAATCGGATTCACGATCACAATGATCGCTGGGCGCGCCGCATCCCGCGTCCCGATCGTCGCGACGTCGGCGTCGAACGCGGCACCGTCCTTACGGCGCTGCTTGACCGTGCCGGTCCACAATGACTCGTCGTTGGCAAACAGAGTCATAAGGCCGTCGTGTGGATCCCGAGGCTGACAAAGATCTTGCGCACTACACGCGAGAAGGCCAGCACGCGTGTACCCGTACGCCTGCTCCGCGGCGCTATTTGCCGCGACAATCAGCCCGGTGCGTGGATCGAAGATCCACATCGGGAAGGGGCTCGCGGGCAGCCGCCGATCGCACCCTTCCGCATCCTCCGCCGACAAGCCGGGCCGGCGCGCTTCACACGCCGCGGGAGTTTGATGCAAGGCCTCGAGCCCCACCACTCCTCCGGAGAATACGCCGGACTCCCAATGGTCGGCTCGCCGATTCGCGATGGCGATCGCCCTGGCCTTCCCGGTCGACGGCCACAGCGGGTGCGCGAGCGCCCGTGGACCATCCTCGAAATCCTGAAGAGAGCCACGCGAAAAAACGTGCGCATCCCACAGCGGAGGCAGCCACCGGCGCGACCGTCGAAAGTCGTGTGAGATTGTCATCTTGCCTCAGTTTTTTGCATTCTGCGCGTACGCCGAAGCGCGCGACGCGCGTTTGCTCGGGAATGACGGCCGGGCCACACGAGCGTGCAAGGCGCGAGCCGCTACCCATACCGGTTCCCTCGAATGACCCGCAAGCGATGCGCGCGGCGGAGATTTGTGCACCCATGGCCCTCTGTGCGGGGCCTACTGACGAGACCATCAAAGCGACGGCCCGCGCCCTTGCGGGCCCAGAATGATGTTGGCCGGCTTCTTGATAGTGAAGCGGCAAATGGGAGTCGCCGAACCACGTCACCTTCTGGACACAAAACCTCAGCGCGAAGAGACCAGGGCAAAGTCGCTGGCCCGGCACGGCAGCATCCGCCGCATCCTCGTTTGCCTCGATCGCTCTTCCTTTTCCGACGTGGCCCTGGGGTACGCGATCTCCTTGGCCAAGACCTTCGACAGCGCCATCACACTCGTCTGCGTCCTTCAACCCGCGCACGAAACAGCGGTGCTGCGCGCAACGGACGCCTGCAGTTGGGAGGTTGCTCGACAGGAAGCGGGCGCCTACCTCGAGCGACTCGGGACGGAGACGAGGAGAGCCTCCGGAATACGCGTCGACTGGAGGCTGGAGCAAGGCCATCCCGCTGAACGAATAACTTCGCTCGCTCACGAGCTCGGGGCCGATCTCATCGTGCTCGGCAGCAACGGCGAAGCCGGCGTGATGGCGTGGAACCTCGGGAGCACCGTCCAGCAGGTCCTTGCGGTGGCGCGAGTTTCGGTCTTGATCGCGCGGTCGGCGGAGCGCGCGCCGGACCATTGGGCACCGAAGCGGATCCTCCTGCCGCTCGACGGCTCGCTACGCGCCGAAAGCGTTTTGCCGACCGCCGCACGCATTGCCAAGGCGCATGGCGCCGAGATCCTCCTTACCCACGTCGTTCCCGAGCCCTGCGCGAGCGCCATGCTGCGTGCCAACGACGACCTCGAAGCCGCGCGCGATCTGGCGACGCGCATGGAGTCCACTGCAACACGATACCTCGAGAACCTTCGCGATCAGCTCGGTCGAGAAGGACAGCTCGTCCGGGCGATCGTTCTTCGACGCGCGGACACGCGGCAGTCGCTTCTCGACGTCGCGCGCAAGGAGGGGGTCGATCTCGTCGTGCTTTCGGCGCACGGAAACACGTGCAATCCCGCGCTTACGTTCGGAAGCGTGACGGCTCATCTGCTCGCCCACTTGTCGCTGCCGCTCCTGGTTCTGCAAGACCTTCCAATGGAGACCCAACCGCTCAAGGACCAGAACACCGCTCCGGAAATACGCGCGAGCTTCACGGCGGGGGGAGCTTGACGGCAGCGGTCCAGCGAGATCTCGGGGGGTTTGCGACGGAGGCCGAGATCCTCGAGCAGAGGGCACGCGTTCTCGCGGCGGCCCACTGGGAAATCCGGCGTCCGCACCGCGCTTCGGTCGATTTTCTCGACGCACAGATCATCCAGCGCTCTCTTGCGCAAGCCGAGCGGCGCCTCGCCTCCGATCAGTCTAAAGACCCGGCCCTTCGCAAGCCGGCCGAATGGTTCCTCGACAACTACTACTTGGTCCGTCGCGTGGCGCGGCAGGTCGCCGAAGAGTTTCCGCGCGGCTTCGTGCAGCGCCTCCCAGTGCTCGCCGCCGGTCCTGCGAGCGGCCTGCCGAGACTCCACGCGCTCGCTCGCGCGCTCGTCGTCGGGAAGACGATCGAAGTCGACGCGGCCTTTCTGCAGCGCTTCACCCACGCCTATCAGCAGGTCGCGCCACTTACGATAGCAGAGCTTTGGGCGCTGCCGATGATGCTGCGTGTCGCGGTTCTCGATGGCCTGGTTCGGTGTCTGCGCAAGCTGCGCGTCGTCGACGATGCGCTCGGGGAAGCGGCGGGGGATCTTGCAGTCGACCCGGCTATGGGGGTGGAGCAGTCGATTCGCGCGCTCCGCCTTCTCGCGGACATCGATTGGAGCACTTTCTTCGAGAAGAACAGTCGCGTCGAGGCGATTCTGCGCGACGATCCGTCGGGCATCTACGGACGAATGGATTTCGCGACCTGTGACGCCTATCGCAAAGCAGTCGAAGAGCTGGCATGGACGGCCGGGGAGACGGAACCCGACGTTGCAGCGCGTGCCGTCGAGCTCGCCCGTGCAGGAATCCCCGACGGACGACGCGGACATGTGGGCTTCTATCTCGTCGGCGAGGGCCGTGCCGTGCTCGAACACGAGATTCGATACCGGCCTGTGGGCTTGGAGCGCTTGCGGCGCATCCTTCGACGGTGGCCGACGCCGGCTTACCTGCTGCCTATCGCCCTCGCCACCGCGGTTCCACTTCTCGTGATTGGCGGCTATGCGGCACATGCCGGTGGACATCCGCTTGGGATCGCCGTGGCCATCGCGCTCGCGCTGGCGCCGGCATCGGTCTTTGCGGTTGCCTTGATGCAGCAGATTTTCGCACGCATTCTCCCGCCTCGCGTTCTACCGAAGCTCGACCTCTCAGCGGGCCTGCCGGACGACGCCCGAACCCTCGTCGTCATGCCGACGCTGCTAGGCCGCGCCACGGACGTCGACGAGATGCTGAGGCAGATCGAGCGACATCACATCGCCAACCCGGACCCTCGGCTGCAGCTCGCCCTGCTCACCGACGAAGTAGACTCTACGACGGAGCCACAGAGTAGTTCGCTGCGGGAGGCTGCCGCACGAGGAATCGTGGGGCTCAACGCGAAGCACGGCAAGAACGGCTCTGGGCCATTTCACCTGCTGCACCGCGAGCCCCGGTGGAATCCATCCGAACGGCGCTTCATGGGGTGGGAGCGCAAGCGCGGCAAGCTCGAGGAGCTCAACCGCTTGCTGCGTGGCGACGCGAGCACAAGCTACACGCGCCACGTGGGCGACCCGAAGGGGCTCGAGCGGATCCGCTTCGTGATAACGCTCGACATCGACACCGAGCTTCCGATGGGCAGCGCGCGTCGATTGGTGGGTCTCCTCGCCCATCCCCTTAACAGCGCCCTTTTCGACGACGCGACCGGACAGGTCGTGTCCGGATACACCATCATTCAGCCACGGATCGAGACTTCGCCCGCGACGTCGCGGCGTACGCTCTTCTCGAAAATCTATGCGGGCGACGTCGGGTTCGACATCTACACGCACGCGGTGTCCGACACGTATCAAGACCTCTTCGGAACGGGAATTTACGTTGGCAAAGGTATCTATGACGTCGACGCGTTCATACGCAGCCTCGAAGGGCGCGTGCCGGAGAACGCGATCGCCAGCCACGACCTCTTCGAAGGGGTCCACGCGCGGACCGCGCTCGCGAGTGACATTGTCTTGTTTGAGGACTATCCGGTTCATTACGCCGCCTACGCGAGGCGTATGCACAGATGGCTGCGCGGCGACTGGCAGCTCTTGCCCTGGCTATTTCCCTGGGTCCCTTCGGCCCGGGGGACGGCCCTTGCCAATCCGCTTGCCCTCATCGATCGCTGGAAGATCGTCGACAACCTGCGCCGCAGCCTCGCAAAACCGATGCTCCTTCTCCTGCTTGTCGCCGGCTGGGTCGCCCTGCCCGGTGATCCCCGCATTTGGACTTTGGGATTCCTCGGGGCGTCGCTCGCGCCCATGATCCACTCCGTCGCCACCGGGCGGCGGAGGCGGGCTGCCAATCTCGCGCGCGGAGCGCTCGAGCTTTCGTTTCTGGCCTTCGAGACCGCGGTTGTCGTCGATGCGGTGGCACGGGTGCTCGTGCGCATGTTCGTCACGCGCAAGCACCTGCTCCAATGGACCAGCGCCGCGAACACAGCGCGCGGACTCGGAGGTTCGCCGCCGCGCTTCCTCTTGTGGCGCGAAATGTATTGGTCGCCCCTTCTGTCGGCTGCGGCCGCTATTCTCGTCGTTTGGGCCAGACCCTCCGCAATCATCGTCGCCTCGCCGCTACTCATCGTCTGGCTGGTTGCCCCCGAGCTCGCCCGCTGGCTGAGCCAGCCGGTTTTGATCGGCGGCGCGCCTCTCGGCCCCGAAGACGTTCGACGGCTGCGGCTACTTTCGCGAAGGACCTGGCTCTTCTTCGAGACGTTCGTTGGGCCGGGTGACCAGTGGCTCCCGGTCGACAACCATCAAGAGGCCCCCCACGAGCAGACGGCGCATCGAACGTCTCCGACGAACGTCGGGATGATGCTCCTCTCGACGCTCGCGGCTTACGACCTCGGCTACCTGGGACCGCGTGAGCTGTCCCTGCGGCTGAGGAGCGCGTTCGAAAGCATCGCACGGCTGACCCACTACCAGGGGCACCTCCTCAATTGGTACGAGACCAAGAATCTCCAGCCGCTCCTTCCGCAGTATGTCTCCACCGTCGACAGCGGCAACTTCGCCGGCTGCCTGCTGGCGCTCGAGCAAGGATGCAGGGAGGTCGCGCACGCGACGGTGCTTCGATCCGAGGCGTGGGATGGGCTCACCGACTCCCTCGATCTTCTCGATGGAGTGATCGGATCGACCGGGAACGGTTCGGCCACGTCGTTGCGTGCAGTCCTCGCCCGGATGCGCCATTCGATGCAACGAGCGCGTGAGGCTCCGAGCGAGGCCCACGACACGCTTCGAGCGCTGTGCGGCGAAACCTCAGCCGAGCTCGATCGCGAGCTTCTCGCCTTGCTCGACACCGGGGCGCTCCGGCACGAAGCCGACGCCCTCCACGCCGTGCGGACGTGGATGGGCCGCCTCAATCACCAGCTGCAAGAGATGCGTCACGAGCTCGAAGATCTCGTCCCGTGGCTGGGGTGGGAGAACGAACCGGCCATCGATGGCCTCGAGCTACCACACGTGCTCCGGCTCGACGAAATACCGGCCGCCGCGCACAAGCTTTGTGCAGCCATCGAAGACCGAGACCGGGCCATCCATGCTGTGCCGTCGGCCGAGATCGAGGCATCGTCGCGGCGGCTTCGCGAGGCATGTCGCACCGCCGAGGCGAGCGCCCGCGCTCTGCGCGACGGTCTGCTCGACGTCGCGGCGCGGGCCGCAGCGGAAGTCCGGGGAATGGACTTTCGACTCCTCTTCGACGCCGACCGGAAGCTCTTCTCGATTGGTTTTAACGTCACACTCGATCAGGTCGATCCGCATCACTACGACCTCCTCGCTTCCGAGGCGCGCCTGGCAAGCTACCTCGCGATCGTCAAACGCGACGTACCCGAAGCCCATTGGTACGCGCTGGGCCGGCCGATGACCCGCGTGGAGGGGACCCCTGCGTTGCTCTCGTGGGGCGGGACGATGTTTGAGTATCTGATGCCGAGCCTGCTCATGCGAAGTCGAGAAGGAACGCTCATCGCACAGAGTTGCGAGCTCGCGGTGGAAGCGCAGATCTCGTACGCGGACCAGACGGGAGGTCCCTGGGGAATCTCCGAGTCCGCATACGATAGGCTCGACGCCCAGCAGACGTACCAGTACCGGTCGTTTGGGGTGCCGGGGCTCGGTTTTAAGCGGGGGTTGGACGACGACCGCGTCGTGGCTCCCTACGCTTCGGCGCTTGCCGTATCGGTCCGACCTCGTGCCGTCCTCGACAACATGTCGAAGCTCGAATCGATGGGGCTGCTCGGCTCGTATGGGCTCTTTGAGGCCGTCGATATGCACCCCGACCGCGCTCCGCCGGGGCGCTCCTACTCGGTCGTACGATCGTACATGGCCCATCACCAAGGGATGTTGCTCGTCGCCATCGACAACTTTCTGAGCCGCCAAGTGATGGTCGAACGGTTCCATGCCAACCCGTCGGTGGAGGCGGGTGAGATGTTGCTCAACGAGCGAGCGCCGACCGGGCCCCCTCCGGAGTGGCCGCTTGCCGAGAGTGGCGAGACCACGCACGCCGAAGCGGGAACGACGCCGCCGAACGCGCCGGCCCCGTGGTCACCGCGCGGCGATGGGCGCCCACAGGCCTTCGTGCTCAGCAACGGCAAGCTCACGAGCTTGGTGACGCACTCGGGAGCCGGTGGGCTCTCGTGGCAGGGGCTCGCGCTCACGAGCTATGCGCGCGATCCCGCGCGCGACGGGGACGGACTCTGGATCTACCTTCGCGACGAGGCGGACGGTCGCGTTTGGCCTGCCGTGTCAGACGACGGACGCACGACCTTCGCAACCCACAAGGCGGAGTTTCACCGGCGCGAGCACGGGATCTCGGTTCACGTCGGCGTCGCCATCGCGCCGGCCGACGACGTGGAGGTGCGCCAGATCACGCTCCACAACGAGACGAGTCGTCGGCGGCGGCTGACCGTGGCGACCGCGGCGGAACCAGTGCTGCTTGCGGCGGGGCAGGCGGCGAGGCACCCGGCCTTCGCGCGGATGTTTGTCGAGACTGAGTTCGTGGCCGACCTCGAGGCGTTGATCTTCGCGCGGCGGCTACGCACCACCGACGAGGAGCCTGCCGTGCTGGTGCACTGCCTCGTGCACGAGGACGCTTCGGTGAGCCTGTCGGGCTACGAGACGGATCGGGCCGCCTTCTTCGGGCGCTGCACGACGGCCGAGGCGCCCCAGTCGCTGGCGAACCGGCGGGGAGGCCATCACGGACAGACCGGGGCGGTGATCGACCCAGTCATGAGCTTGATGGCCTGCGTCGACTTGAAACCGAAGGGGACAGCTACCCTCGCATTCGTTACCGCAGTCGGTCGCTCGCGCGCCGTGGCGGTGGATCTGGCGCGCCGCTACCGGTCGATGCACGCCGTTCGGTGGGCGTTCCGAGATGCCGAGCAGGCGAGCGTGCGCCGCTTGCAGCGCGCGCGACTCGATCCGGAGACGCTGCCTGCCGTTCAGCGACTCCTGTCGGCCCTCATGTTCGGTGACCCCGCGCTGCGCGCCCCTCCGGAAGTGATCGCCGCGGGGCGACCGTGCAAGAGTCGCCTGTGGGGGCGGGGGATCTCTGGCGACGACCCGATCCTGCTTGTGCGTATCCACAATGCAGAGGCGCCCCTCCTCGGTGAGGTCGTCGCGGCGCACCGCTATCTTCGTTCGTGTGGTGTGCGCTTGGAGGTCCTTCTTTTCGACGAGCAAGCGACCGGCTACATCACGGAAGGGGCGGGAACGTTGCGAGGCGCTCTGGCCGAGTGCGCCGCCGACGACTGGCTCAATCGGCGCGGAGGTATCTTCGTGGTCCCCGCCGACCAGCTTACGGAGGACGAGCGTCGTCACCTCGAGGCGAGCGCGCGGGTCTTGCTCGACACACGCGACGGCTCGCTCTCGGCGAGCTTGGCGAAGACGGTAGAGGGGCGGCCTCTCCTGCCTCGGTTCGAGCCCATGCTGGCCGACGATGGCGTCGCGCTCCCGATCTCGCATCCCGAGCTCATTTTCGACAACGGCACCGGTGGCTTTTCGCAGGACGGGAGCGAATACGTTGTGTCCGTCGGGCCGACTGCGACGACCCCTGCGCCGTGGTGCAATGTCCTGGCGAATCCGGAGTTCGGCTGTCTGGTGAGCGAGTCGTCATTGGGATGCACCTGGTCGCTCAACAGCGGCGAGAACCGCCTCACGCCATGGCGCAACGATCCCGTCTTCGACAGGCCATCCGAAGCCCTTTACCTCCGCGACGAAGAAACGGCCGCGGTGTGGTCGCCGACGCCGCTTCCCGCGGGCCGCGACGCCGAGACGCTCGTGCGTCATGGCGTCGGATATACGTCCTACGCGCGTGAGAGCCAGGGGCTCGAGCAAAAACTCACCATTTTTGTTCCCCCCGACGCGTCGCTCAAGATTGCGCGCCTGACCCTGAAGAACAAGCTTGCACGGCACCGCCGTATCACGGCGACGTACTACGCGGAGTGGGTGCTCGGTGTTCTACGCGAAGAGCAACAGCCGTACATAGTGTCCGAATTCGAACGATCGGAAGCGTGCCTTCTGGCGACATGTTACTGGAACGCCGAATTTGCGGGGCGGGTCGCTTTTCTCGCATCCGCGGCCAACGTGCACGGGTTCACGGCCGATCGCATGGAGTTTCTGGGACCTCGCGGCGACTATGCGCGGCCCGAAGCGCTCGAGCGCTGGGGCCTGGCCGGCCGTACGGAAGCTGGGATCGATCCGTGTGCCGCGCTGCAAGTGCACGTGGAGCTTGCGCCGGGTGAGGAGATCGAAACGCACTTCATTCTCGGACAGGCATCCGATCGGGGGGAGGCTCTTGAGCTCGTGCGACGCTTTCGTGATCGAAGGCGGGTGGATGCTGCGTGGAGTGCGTTGCATGCGTTCTGGAGCGGCCTCACGGACAACATTCGCGTCAAGACACCGGAGCCGGCCATGGACCTCATGCTCAACCGCTGGTTGCTGTACCAGAGCACGGCGGCGCGGCTGTTCGGGCGCACAGGCTTCTACCAATCGAGCGGCGCGTTCGGCTTTCGCGACCAGCTCCAAGACGTCATGTCTCTCCTTCATGCGGCTCCTGCGAGGGCCCGTGCTCACATCCTCGAAGCAGCGTCCCACCAATTCGAAGAGGGCGACGTCCTGCACTGGTGGCATCCGCCGTCCGGGCGCGGCGTGCGCACGCGCTGCTCCGACGATCTCGCGTGGCTCCCCTTCGTGACCGCCGAGTACGTCTTTGCGACGGGTGACGCCGACATCCTGTCGGAGCAGGCGCCGTTTCTCGCTGGTGAGCCGCTTCGGCGGGACGAGCACGACCGGTACGCGCAGTTCGAGGCCGCCAGACGAGGCGCGTCCCTGCTCGAGCACTGCCGGCGAGCGCTCGAACGCGCCGCGACGCAAGGGAGCCATCGGCTTCCGCTGATGGGCGACGGCGACTGGAACGACGGGATGAACCGCGTGGGATCTGGCGGTCGGGGCGAGAGTGTATGGCTGGGCTGGTTTCTCTACGCGACGATGAATCGGTTCGCCTCGCTTTGCGACCGAGTGGATGAGCGGGCAGACGCGACGGAGTGGCGGAGCAGAGCCGAATCGCTGAGGGTCGAGGTCGACGCGAGTGCGTGGGATGGCGCGTGGTACCTGCGCGCATTCCACGACGACGGCTCGCTCATCGGCTCGGCGGCTTCGCGCGAGTGTCGGATCGACTCGATTGCGCAGTCTTGGGCTGTGCTGTCGCGAGGAGCCGATCCGGCGAAGGCGCGCGCCGCGCTCCATGCGGCCGATGAGTTGCTTGTGCGCGAGCAAGAGCGGCTGGTGCTCCTCCTGTCGCCTCCGTTCAACAGTATTCTCCACGACCCCGGATACATTCGTGCGTATCCTCCTGGCGTGCGCGAAAATGGCGGGCAGTACACGCACGCGGCAACGTGGCTCGGATGGGCTTGGGCTGCTCTCGGGGACGGCGATCGCGCCGCGCGCATCTTCCGCCTCCTCAACCCGATCCTCGCCACGCGCACGAGCGAGCAAGTGAATCGCTATCGCGTCGAACCGTACGTGCTCGCGGGCGACGTGTACTCCTGCGCACCATGGATCGGTCGTGGCGGTTGGACCTGGTACACGGGCTCTGCCGCGTGGGCATGGCGCCTGGGCGTGGAGGGGATTCTCGGCCTCCGAAGGGAGGAGGGCCACCTTCGTATCGAGCCATGCATCCCGCGCGATTGGAAAGGGTTCGAAGCGTGGGTTCGCACGGGCGATGCCCAGATCCACGTCGTCGTCGACAATCCCAACGCCGTCAGTCAGGGCATCGCGGCATTCGCGGTCGACGACGTGTCGCTCGATGGCAACAGCGTCCGCATCGACCCCCGCGCAACCGGCGTGATCGAAGTCCGTGTGCGGCTAGGTTCGCCGCGGACGAGTGAGCGAGCGAGATCGACGACAGAAGCGTGAGAGTACCGGGTCGCGACAACGAAAACGGCAGGGCCGGGAGCTCACGGCACGACCGATAGCCTGGCGCTCACAAGAAAGTCGAGTGCGGGAGCGGGTGGCCCTGAGGGCAATCGGACGCGCGTTGCGGGTGCCGGGACGGCGGTAGAGACCAGCGCCTGCGCCGTCGGTGGCCTGCGGGCGACTTGCTCCGCGACGATGGTCCCGCCTCCCACCGCGCTCAAGAGAGCGAGCGCTGGGGCGACCCAGCGAGCCCTCGACGACGGACGTCGACGCGTAGGCGCGGCGGATACGGTCGGTGTCACCTTCGCGTGAGCATCGCGCGCGGCGCCCAGCGCAGCCCAGAATGCCCGAGCGTCCACGTAGCGGAACCTCGGACTCAGGGCGACCGCTCGAGCGATCACGCGCTCGACCTCGTCGCTGACGTCCGCGCCGAGGGCACGAGGGGTCGGGCGCACCGCGGGGTTCCACGCAGAAAGCGCCAGCGCTGGGACGGTGTTCCCTGGCCGCGGATTGCGTCCCGTCACGATCTCGACAAAGACCAGGGCGAGCGCGAAGACGTCCGTCCACGGCCCGGTCGCACCAGGCTCACCTAGTCGTCCAGCCCCGGGTAGAAACTGCTCGGGCGCGGCATACGCCGGCGTGAAGAGTTGCCTGACGACCCCTTCGCGCTGCGGCCTGTCGACCCTTCCGTCGACCTTGGCGCCCCCGAAGTCGATGAGCTTGCAGGCCGAGCCGTCGATCGCAGCGTGCGCGAGCATGAACACGTTGCCTGGCTTGATGTCGCGGTGCACGATTCCTCGCTCGTGCGCGAGCGACAGCGCCTGCGCGACCGGATCGAGCAGCCGGATGGCCTGCGTCACGGTTCGCGGCGGGGTTCCACGTGCCCGCTCGCGCATCAGCATGACGTCGAGCGTCTCGCCCTCGAGCCATTCGAGCACGAGGTATGGCAGCCAGTCGCCACTTTCGGTGATCACAGAGGCGACGTCGCGCGCCTGGCAAACCGCTGCGCCACGCTCCGACAAGTCCATCAGCAGCGCGCCTTCGGTCACGAAGGCTTCGAGCCACTGTTGTCGCTCGTCCTCGGCGAGGGTCGGAACCTTGAAGGCCTTGATTGCGACGGGGCGCCTCCAAATGCGGTGATACGCCCGATAGACCACGGAAAAGTCGGTCTCGGCGATCGGCCTCTGGACGTCGTACTTGCCCTCGAGCGTCCTCCCTACGAGGCCGAAGGGATCATTCGATGGAGTCATCTCGCCTGCCTTACGCAATGCTCGTGCTCAGGTGCGTTTGCAACGACTGTCACGTACTTGCGACCGCGGCGGTTCGCCCGCACGGGCTCTCTCTTGGCAGAAAACCGGAGGTATCTTCGACGAATGCAAAAAAATGCTCTTGGGCATTCACCAAGGGCCGGCGGCCTGAGGACTTGATCGCGCGCTGTCGGATGCCCATTCGTTGCAGGAAGTCGGTTCCATCATGACGCTGGTTCTGTGCGCCTCCCTGATGCTGATCGCTCGCGCACTCGTCGCGCACGGACTGACTGGTCCGTCGCGGGGCTCGCGCGCACTCAGTTGACGTTGCGGCGCGCTGAAGGCCCTGAGACCGCGAGAGCCGCCTTGGCACGTACTGTGCGTTCTTGACGGTAGGAGGATTGGGGTGGTCGCAAGCCATACCGCGGTCGGTCCGCTACCTGTCCCCGCGTCCTCCGGTTCGATCGACGCGGCTTCGAAGAAGTCTCCGACGGCTGCGCGACGCAAGTGGATCATCGCTCTGCTCGCGGCCGTCGTTCTCCTCGCGCTGGCGAGCGTGGTCGCTTACGGACTGAGCCGCCCACAAGCGTCGGGGTTTCGCACGGTGCGGGTGGTGCGCGCCGACATCACCGAGCAAGTCACCGCAACAGGCACCGTGCAGCCGATCATCACGTCACCCGTCGGCGCGCAGGTGTCCGGAATTGTCTGGAAGCTTCACGCGGACTTCAACTCGGTGGTGAAAGCCGGAGACCTCCTCGTGGAGCTCGATCCGGCGCTCTTCGAGAACGCCGTGGCGCTCGCGACCGCGCAGCTGGCGCAGGCAGAGGCGACGCTGACGAGCGCGCAGGCGACGGCGCTCGGCGCAAAGAGTGCGCGCGATCGAACGGTGAACCTCGAGCGCGCCGCGCTCGCGAGCGACGCCGAAAGGGATGCGACGCAAGCGCTCTTTGCGCAGACCGCCGGGCTGGCGCGATCCAGCGTCGCGCAGATCGCCCAGGCGCGCGCGCAACTCGACCTTGCAAAGCTCAATCTCCAGCACTCGGTGATCCGCTCACCAGTGGACGGAACGGTCATCTCCCGGAACATCGACGTCGGCCAGGCCGTGGCGTCGACCCTGACAGCTCCCACGCTTTTCACGATCGCGCAGGATATGCGCCACATGCAGGTCCACGCCGCGGTGGACGAGGCCGACGT
>CAZHED010000047.1:0-44125 GCA_964531095.1 uncultured Polyangiaceae bacterium
TGCCCGTGCCCGTGCCCGTGCCCGTGCCCGTGCCCGTGCCCGTGCCCGTGCCCGCACTGCCCATGCCCGCTTTCAAGAAAGCCGAAATCAGCGGACGGCCTACTTTCAGGCGCGGCCTTGGCCTACCATGACCCGCGCAATGCCCGACCCCCACGTGCTTTACGTCGTGACAGCCGTCGTCGTGGTCGGGCTCGTCGCCTGGGTCATCGCCGTCTTGCTGCGGCAGCCCGCGAACGACGAGCCGCGGGCGTCCGCGGAGAAGCCGCCGCGGCCCCCTCCCGGCGCCGCCGATGCGGGCGAGGGCCGGAGCGGAACCGTCACACCTTCGTAGTCCGGGCGAGCCCGAAGAACTCCTGGATCTTGTCGAGGATGCGCGTTTCTTCAGTGGCCATGCGCATGCGCCCCGCTTCCTCGTCGAGTCCCTCCGCCACCGTGGCCAGGTCCACGCGACGCTTCGCCAGCGTCTTCGAAAACTGCGCGGCGACCTCCGGTCGATCTTCCAGGATGCGCTGCAGCCCCTCCTTGTCGAGTCGATAGCACTCGACGTCGGTGAGGGCGATGACGTCGGCCGTCCGCGGCTCACCCGTCATCAGGCCCATCTCGCCGAAAAAGTCGGGCGCCTCGATCGTCGCCACCACTTTGGCGAGCGGACCGACGGCCCGATCTGGATTGCGCCGCGCCGAATCCGAGGGAAGGGCGGTCTCCGCGTGGCGCCGGATCTGCACTTTGCCGTCGCACAGGATGTACAAGTGATGCGCGATCGCGCCTTGTCGAGTCACCGTCTCTCCGGCGGTGAACGTCGCGTCCCGCAAGTGATCGGCGATGAAGATCTGCTCGTCGGGTGCCAGTGAACGGAAGAGGTCGACCCGCTGGATGGCCTGCACGCGCCTCTCTTTTCGCCGCTCGGATTGCGCGGCATCGTCTTCCGCTTGGGTCACGAACAGGGTCTGCGCGGGACGGGCGAGCGGGATCCCGGCGCGCTTGAGCGCGGCGTAAATGCGTGCGCGGACCCGTGAGCTCGTCGGATCGTCGTTCCCGAGGTCGGTCAGCCAGTAACGCACGGCGTAGTAGCCGAAGCTGTCGCGTCCGTCCCTGGCGAAGTCGTAGCAGATGACGCTCGGCTTCGGCTCGTCGGCCACGCCGTCGATTAGCCCCGCCGAGAGTGCGTCCGACACGGCGTCGATCACCTGGGACGGGGGATAGCGAAAGTCGACGTTGAAGTAGACCCACATTCGATGCTGCACGGGCTTGCCCGCGCGCTTTCCGAGAATGACGATGTTCTGCGCCAGCAGGTTCGCGTTGGGAACGACGATGGTGTCCCAGTTGCGGGTTTCGATGACGGTGTGCCGCCAGCGAATCGCGACCACTTTGCCCTGCTGCCCGTCAGGCAGCTGGAGCCAGTCGCCCACGTGGACGCTGCCGTCGATCTGCAGCGCGACGCCGCCGATCACGTTGCCGAGCGTCGTCTGCAGGCTGAGCGCGAGCACGCCGCTGACGACCGCCGACGTCGTGATCACCGACGACGGCGTCACCCCGGACGCCTTCATCACGCCGAGCGTAGCGAACACGTACGCCCCGAAGACGACAAGGTCGCCGGTGATGGCCACGAGCGAGATGCCGAGAGCGGGAAGCGCCACGTCGAACACGGCGAGCGTGACGAGGTTGACGAACGCGAACGCGGAGAAGAGATCCCCGAACAGGCGAACGTGATCCGTCCACGATTCGAGCGTCGGGGAACGCACGTGCTCCATGACGCGCGACGCGCCGATGCTCAGCGCGAACAGCGCGTAGAGCAGCACCGTCTGCCGGAGCCGGCGGCGCTTCTGCGGGGCGAAGCGGTTGACGAGAAAGGCGACGAGGATGACCCCCGCGCCCAAGAATGCGAAGCCCCAGCTGTTCAGGAGATCGAGCACGCCCATCGACGACCCGGACGCCGCAGACGGCACCGTCGCGTCTTCAGTCTTCGAACGCGCGCGCCAAGAGCATCGCCTGCTCGAGGGCGTGCGCCGCCGTGCTCCCCGTCGCCGGGCTTGCGCTCTCTTCGCGGGACACGAGCGCGAGCGGATGCCGTGCGCCGAAGATCTCGGCCCTGCGCGCGTTGAGGAAGTACCACGCCCCCATGTTGCGCGGCTCTTCCTGCACCCACACCACTGGCGTGCCGGCAGCATACGGCGCAAGCGCCGTCGTCAGGGCGTCGCTGAGCGGGTAGAGCTGCTCGAGGCGCACGATGGCCACGTCGTCCCGCTTGCGCTTGCGCCGCTCGGACGCGAGGTCGTAGTAGACTTTGCCGCTGCACAAGAGGATGCGCTTGACCTTGTTCGGGCTGACCGTGTCGTCCGACAGGACGCGGTGGAACGATCCGGTCGCGAGCTCGTCGAGCGTGCTCGCGGCCTCGGCGAAGCGCAGCAGCCACTTCGGTGTGAACACGACCAGGGGTTTGCGCCAGGGGCGCTTCACCTGGCGGCGCAGGACATGAAAGAACTGTGCGGGAGTCGTCAGGTTGCAGACCTGGATGTTGTCCTCGGCGGCGAGCTGCAAGAAACGCTCGATGCGCGCGCTCGAGTGCTCCGGGCCCTGCCCCTCGAAGCCGTGCGGCAGGAGGAGCACCAGCCCCGAGAGGCGCCCCCATTTGTCTTCGGCCGACACGATGAACTGGTCGATAATGACCTGCGCGGCGTTCGCGAAGTCGCCGAACTGCGCCTCCCACAAGACGAGCTTGTCGGGACGGTCGAGCGAGTAGCCGTACTCGAACCCGAGGACCCCCGCTTCGCTGAGCGGCGAATCGTAGATCTCGAAGCGCCCCACCTGGGCGGGCGCGACTGCGTTCGGGCTCTCGGGGCTGGTGTCGCCGAGGTGTGCGAGCGGCGTGTAAGGCGCGCCCGTGTCGGTGTCGAAGAGCACCGCGTGCCGGTGGGAAAAGGTGCCTCGGCGGGCGTCCTGCCCGCTCATCCGGATGCCGTGGCCCTCGAGCAATATCGACGCGAACGCCAGGTGCTCCGCCGTGCCCCAGTCGAGCGGATTGCCCGCCGCCGCGCGTTCGCGCCGCTGCTCGACGATCTTCAGCGCCTTGGGATTCGGATGAAATCCCTGCGGCATTTTGGTCAGCTTGTCGAGCGCTCCTAGGAGGAGATCTTTCGGGAACGCCGTCGACACCTCCGGCACGCCGGCGTCGGGCCCGCCGCGGTACGGGCCCCACACCCCGCCCATCGCTTCCGGCATCTGATGAAAGTCGCCCTTGCGCGCCTCCTCGAGCGCAAGCTCCAGGGTGGCACGGCGCTCGTGGGCGATCGCGTCCGCCTCTTCGCGGGTGATGTGGCCCGCTTCGACCAGGCGCGCCACGTAGACGTTGCGCACCGTCGGCTTCTTGTCGATGAGCGCGTACATCAGCGGCTGCGTGTATCGAGGCTCGTCCCCCTCGTTGTGGCCGTATTTCCGGTAGCAGTACATGTCGATGACTACGTCCTGCTTGAACCGCTGGCGGAACTCGATGGCGAGGCGGGTCACTTGGATGACCGCCTCGGGATCCTCGCCGTTCACGTGGAAGACCGGGACGCGCAGCATGCGCGCGACGTCCGTACAGTAGCGCGTCGATCGCGAGTCTTCGGGCAGCGTGGTGAAGCCGATCTGGTTGTTGACGACGAGGTGGATCGTTCCGCCAGTCGTGTAGCCCTCGAGCTGCGAGAGGTTGAGCGTTTCGGGGACGACCCCTTGCCCCATGAACGACGCGTCGCCGTGGATGAGCAGCGGCATGGTGCTCTTGCGTTTGCGCCGGTCGATCTTTGCGCGTACGCGCCCCTCGACCACGGGGTCGACGAACTCGAGATGGCTCGGATTGAAGGCCATCGAAAGGTGCAGCGATCGTCCAGATTGGGTGACGACGTCGCTCGAGTACCCCAGGTGGTACTTGACGTCCCCCGCGCCGAAGAACCGTTCGGGGCGCTTGTCGTCGAAGGCGGCGAAGATTTCGCGAACGTTCTTGCCGAGAACGTTGACGAGCACGTTGAGACGCCCCCGGTGCGCCATTCCGATGACCAGCTCTTCGATGCCGTGCTGCGCGGCGGACTCCGCGAGAAGATCGATCATCGGGATGACGCTCTCGGCCCCCTCGAGCGAAAAGCGCCGCGCGTTGACGTAGTTCTTGTGGATGAACTGCTCGAAGATCTCCGCCTCGGTCAGTTTCGTCAGGATGCGCAAGAGCTCGGTGTGGTCGAGCGACGCGTGGTTGCGCGTCGATTCCATGCGCTCCTGCAGCCACAAGCGCGGCTCCGGCTCCTCGATGTGCGTGAACTCGACGCCGATCGACGAGCAATACGTCTCGCGCAATTGCGTAACGATTTGGCGCAGCGTTGCCCGCTCCGGCAGGCCGCTCATCCCCGCGGTGGAGAAGGTCTTGCCAAGGTCGGCCTCGGACAGGCCAAAGTTCGCGAGCTCGAGCTCGGGGTGGGCGGTCACCGGGGTGCCCAGCGGGTCGACGTCCGCGAAGAGGTGGCCTCGCACCCGGTACGCGTTCACGAGCTGCGCGACGCGGCTCTGGAGCTCGGTGGCGGCGATGACCGTCTCGCGCACGGACTCGCGGTAGAGCGCGCCGGTCGCGGCGTTTCCGTTTCCATTTCCGTTTCCGTGTGCCGGCGCAGGAGCGACCCACCCGTTGCCGTTCTTCGGTGGGGCCTCGACGACCCCCGCGGGCGTGGCGACGGCCGCCCGATCCAGGCCGACGGCGGGCGCGGCGGAGGCTGTCGCGCCCATCCGCGTGCCCAGCGCAGCCCCTCGTTCCTCGAAGAAGCTTCGCCAGTCCTCTTCGACGGAATGAGGGCTCTGGAGCCAGCGTGTGTGAAGTTCCTCTACGTAGCCTGCGTTGATCCCAAACTCATCGAACATGTCGGTTCTCTGGCGCCCCCCGAGCGAAACTGGCTCCTGGCCCCTTCTGGCTACTAGATTTAGCGCCTGCGGCCGCCTGCTTCCAGGGGGACCGTTGCTCGGCTCCCCCATGCCCATCGCCGCCGCCCGCGACCTGACGCTAGATCGCCTTCGCGCTGCACGCTTGCCGCGAACGTGGTATGCGCGCGACGCGGTTCTTCGCGCGCGGAGCCTCATCGGGTGCCTTCTCGTTCATGAGGGGCCCGGCGGCCGCGGGTCGCGGGTGTCGCGCATCGTCGAGACGGAGGCGTACCGAGGGCCGCGTGACCTCGCGTGCCACGCTCGCGTCGGGCTGACCAAGCGCACGCGCGTGCTCTTGGGGCCGGAGGGGCACGCATACGTGTTCTTCATTTACGGCATGCACGATTGCTTCAACGTCACTTGCGCGGGGGAGGGGCGCGGTCATGCCGTCCTGGTTCGGGCAGGCGAGCCGATCTATGGGTTCGACGGGTCGGATCGCGGCGTTCGCCTCGACGGCCCCGGGCGCTTCGCCCGAGCCATGGGGATCACGCGCACGTTCGACGGGCACGACTTGACCGAGCCGCCGCTCTATCTTTGCCAGAGGCTGAAGAGGCCGCGCATCGCGGTGACCGCACGCGTGGGCGTGGGGTACGCGGGCGACTGGGCCGATCGGCCGTGGCGTTTCTTTGACGCGAACAGCGCGCACGTGTCCAAGCCGCCGAAGAGCGCCATCGGGCGGCCGCCTTCCGCGAAGTGAAGGCCAGGCTGAACAGAACATGCACGAGACGCGGCGCTACGGCGCCTCCCAGGCCACCCACCGCACCGTGGCCACGGCCGCGTCGGCCCCTCCGGCCTCCGCGTTCACCGTGTCGCCCCTGCGCACGCACACCGGCCCGCGTTGTCCGAGCACGCCTTCGGCCGCGGGAACGTCGCTCGAGGCGAGCACTCCTCCCTCCGAGTCCAAGAGCCTCGCCACCACCGGCGAGCTTGCTTCGAAGGCGACCCGCACGCACGCGTCGCGTCCTTCGGCGCGCACAATCTCCACTCTGTCGCCGGCGCTCTCGATGCGCGCCACTTCGCGCATTCCTGGGGCGACAGAGGCTTTGCGCGCCGCGAGTGCCGCGAACGCCGTGGCGGTCGCCGGCGACGCCTGCCTGGCCGCGTGCCCCGCGCCGCTCGGAGCGCGTGGCGAGGGAGCGGGCCGGGCACATCCGAGCGGCTGGCGCATCACCGCGCTGCAAGCGAACGCGAGAAGCGCGAGCGGGAGCAGCTCACGCACGCGGAGCGGGGGGACTCGGCGCGGGAGCGGCTTTGGCGGCAACCTTTCCATCGAACGGGTCCATGCGGCAACTCCCTTGGAACTCGACGCCGCGGTCGATGAAGAGCGATGGCGCATGCAAGTTGCCCACCATCTTGCCAGGGGCATGCAGCTCGATGGCGGCGGTCGCGCGGATATTGCCGTGAACGACGCCTCCGCGCACGATGACCGTCGCGACGTCGATCTCCGCGTGCACCTCGGCGCCCTCGCCGATGACGAGCGTGTCGTCGCTCTTGATTTCCCCCTTGAAGACGCCGTCGATGCGCACGCGCCCTTCGAATTGGAGCTTGCCCTCGAACTGGGTGCCTCGCCCGAGGAGTGCCGTGATTTCGGTGGCCGGAAGCTGCGGGTCCATGGCTGTTCGAGGGGACTACCAGACGGCCGGGGTCGTGTCATGGCCGTTCGCCCGGCGTTTTGGGAGCGAGGCCAGCGGGGGCGCCAGCGGGGCCGGCGAAAATCGGCGGCAGCCTCGGCCGGCTGGCCGGTTCGGGTCGGGGCGTGCTCTACTTCATAACCATGGGGTCTTTTGCGCGTGCGGGGGCGCTCCTCGCGACCATCTCCTTCCTGCCCGTGCTAGCGGCGGCCCAGTCCCCAGCTCCCGCCACGCCGGTCAGCTCGACCGCCGCAGCCCCACCGACCGACGCGGACACCCCGCCCCCCGGCTCGTCGGCGTCGGCCAAGCCCGTCGTTCCGGCGACGGGGTATTCTTACGGCGGCGCCGCGGCGCCCCGGGTCGAGCGGCCCCACCTGCGCACAGTCCATGGCGGTGCCGTTGGGTCCGACGCGCTCATGGCGGGCTTTGAAACACTCGCCGACGGATCGACGCGACTCTTCGTCGAGCTGAGCAAACCGGTCGCTTACGACACGAAGGCGGGACCATCGAGCCTCACGTACGTGCTCAAAGGGGCGCACGTCGACCGGCGAAACAACCAGAACCCGCTCGTGACCGTCCACTTCAACACCCCCGTGACGAGCGCTCGCCTCACTCCACATGGGCGGGACGTCTGGCTGGTGGTGGACCTTCGCGCCAGCGTACAGCCGACCGCCATGATGGATTCCACGAAAGACGGGGCCGGCCTCTTCCGCATCGAGTTCCCGAAAGGCGAGTACCTGCCCGCGCCCGCCGAAGCCCAGTCGACCGCGCCGCCGCCTTCCGAACGGAGCGCGTCCGCCGCGCCCCCGGCGCGCTCGCGCTAATAGTCGAATAGGGAAGGCTCTCTCGGGCTCGGCCGGTGACACGCCTTCGGCAGCTCTGGATCACTCTCGCGATCGGATCGGCGACCACCGGTGCGATGGCCAGCGAGCCCTCGCCCGGCCTGCCAGTAGCGTTCGGCGCCGACCAGCTCCGGCTCGACCCGGGCGAACAAACACTCGACGCTTCGGGCCACGTTCACGTCGACCAGCCGCCGTTTCACTTGACCAGCGACGGGCTCCGGCTGCGGCGCGTACCCATCGGGATCGAGCTCGACGGCGAGGGCGCCGTTGGCTTCTGCCCCTGCTTGGGGACGCCTCTCGCCGTGCGCTTCCGAGGGGCGACCGTCGCGCCGCCGCACGACCTCGTCCTTCGCGATCCGGTCCTCGAAGTGTTTGGCGTGCCGATCGCGTGGGCGCCGACCATCTGGTTGCGGTCGCCGGGACGGGTGGGCCTCTTGCCCCCCGACGTGGCGTGGCGTGGCGCGGACGGGCTCTTCGTCGGCGGCGGCGTACACATGCCGTGGCGCAACGGCGACATCGCGCGCGGCATTGACCTGCGCGCGGGCGCCTACATCGATGGGGGCGTGGCCGTGCAAGCAGCCATCCGGACGTCGGTGAGCGAGGCGCAAGTGTCATGGGACCAGTGGCATCGCGACGCGGGCGTCGCGCTCGCGCTTCACGGAGCGACGGCGATTGCCAGCGAGTACCGACCGGGCTCGGTGGCGTGGGAGGTGGATGCCCTGCGCGGCGCGCGGGCGGTGAAAGCCACGACCGACGTCGAGAAGGCGGCCTTTCCGTTCGATCGCGCGGAGGCGCAGGCGTCGTGGCGTGCGGACGGATGGACGTTCGCGTCCGGGGTGCGGGCGATTGCACCTCGCGGAGGTGACCTCCTCGATCTCGGTGTGGGTGGGCCGGTCGTCGTGGCTCGGCGCGCGGAGGCAATCGGACACGCGGGCTCGTACGACGCAACGCTCGAGGGGGGGGCGATCGACGGCGCGCGACAGGGAACCACAAGCTTCGCACGAGCGGAAGCGGGCGCCTTGTTCGCTGCCCACCTCGGCCCGACCGCGGTGGCCCTCGCGCTGCGCGCCGTGGGCGACGTCGCGGACGACGGCGCGCGCACCGGCACCGACGGAGCGGCGCAGGCTCGCGTGAGCGGCGGGCTGCCACTCGAGCGAGCCTTTGGCTCGCCCGAAGAGGGCGACCCGTGGGTGCATCGAACCGAACCGCGGCTGGAGGCCGCGGCGCTCGCGACCCAAGCGAGTCAGGTTTTGGCGAATGCGGCGGGGCGCGGTCTGATCGTGCCGGCCGGGGGCGCATGGGTCGCGGCTGTGGGGTGGCACAATGCGATCGGCCGTTGGGGATCGCGCGCGTCCGCGGACGCTGACGTCTCGGGCGGGTCGGTCGGCGATGATCGCGACGCCCGGCCCGTCGTGCGCGCGCGTGGCGGCGGGGCGAGCGAGTGGCTCGCGGTGGAGGGCGACTTTGCCCGCGTGCTCGTTCCGGGGCGCGATGGGGGAGGGGGCGTCCTGGTGGCCCGTGCCCGCGTCGGCGCGGCGTCGGCACCGTACGTGTCCGCCCACCTCGCCGAGCGCGACGGCGTCGATCCGGTGCTCGCCCGGGCCATCGTGGACGCGCCGCTCGAACCGGCCAGTGGCTTTCTCGCGACGCCCGGCTGGACGGGCGGAGCGAGGGTGGGTGTGCCCCTCGGCCCGCGCATTACCGCCCGTGCCGGCGCCGACGTCGACCTCGACGCGCGCCAACTGGTCGCCGCACAAGCCGCCCTCGAGTTGCACGACCCGTGCAGCTGCGTCGTCGTGCGCGCTACCGCCGCGCACCGAATCGGCCGCGACGGCGTCGACGTATGGCTCTCCGTGGACCTACCGAGGCTCTAGTCCTCGTGCGAGCTCCGCTCCCGCCCCTCCTGGGTGGACTTGGTCGGGCGAGCCCCGTTACTTCCAGTATGCAGAGCTGGCCGTGGTCTCCGCGATCTCCACCTCGAGGGCCGAGGCGGCGTCCGAGGTCTGTTCGGGCGCCGACTGGACCCTCTTTCGGTACGTCACGTAGGCCGCGTCGAGGCGCTTCATCGCCGTGCACATGGCGCTCACCTTGTTGACGTCGGCCGGCGATCCGAGGAATGCACCGGACGACAGCCGATCGGCCGTGCCCAGCCGATCCACGAGCTTGGACACGGCGGTACGCAGCGGCTCGGGCGGCGCCTCTACCTCTTTCCATCGGGACACGCGAACGAGCGCGTCGAGTGACTCGATCACGCCTTCGACGGCGCTCCGAAAGACTTTGAGCCGTTGATCTTTCATCGGCGGACCCTATAGCACGCGCAAGGTCGCCCGCCGGGCCCGATGCCCAACGAAGATGGGCCGCCGGTCCCCGCGCGTGCTAGGCTCGGCCCCCTTGTGCAAGTCTCTCATCGTCGGTTTCGTCCCTGCGCGCTCGCGCATCGAGGCTAAGTAGATGCCCACGGAGGCGGCCGCGCTGCACGATACGGTGCGCGCCTATTTGGGGCAGATCGGTCACCTCTCGCTTCTCACCCGCGAGGGGGAAATCAAAATCGCCAAACGCATCGAGCTCGGCGAGCACGCCGTCATCCGCGCCGTGGCGGGTTGCGACGGTGGCGTGCGCGAGATTCGGCTGCTGGGCGAACGGCTGCGCACTGGCGCGGTGCGCGCGCGAGAGCTCGTGCGGGGCGGTGGCGATGAAGATCGCGACGGTCACTGGGAAGAGGCCGAGCGCAGCCGCCTCCTGCGGCTCATCGAGACGGTCGAGCAAATTGCTACGCGGCGCGAGAGCGTCGAAGAGAAGCGCCCTCCGGCCAAGCGCTCGAAGGGGCGAGCGCCAGCCGCTGCCACGCGCAAAGGGGTCGACGAAATCGCCGAAGCGCTGACCGCGATGCGGCTCAATCAGCGGATGGTTGAAGCGCTCGTCCGCGCTCTCAAGGGCATGGAGCGGGGCGCGTCCTACAAGAATCTGCCGCAGCACGAAGCGATCCGGGTCCGCGCCGCGAACGCCGCGATCGTCGAGGCGATCACCTTGGCCAACTCCGCTCGCACCGAGCTGGTTCAGGCCAATTTGCGCCTCGTCGTCTCGATTGCGAAGCGATACGCGAATCGGGGCTTGGAGATGCTCGACCTCATCCAAGAGGGGAACATCGGGCTGATGCGCGCGGTCGAGAAGTTCGAGTACCAGCGGGGCTACAAGTTCAGTACGTACGCCACATGGTGGATTCGCCAGTCGATCTCGCGCGCCATTGCCGATCAGTCGCAGACGATTCGAATGCCCGTCCACATGTTCGAGCTCGTCAGTAAAGTCCGGCGAGCGAGCTACGGCCTGGTCCAGGAGTACGGACGCGCGCCGACGGTCGACGAGATCGCGCGCTCGCTCGAGATCCCCGTCGCCCAGGTTCAGACCGCGCTGCGTTGCATGCGACAGCCGGTGAGTCTCGAAGCACCCGTCGGCGCGGACGACGGCGCGACGCTCGGCGATATTCTCGAAGACAAGCGCACGCCCTCGCCGCTCGAGGGGGCGGCGCACGCGAGGCTGGCCGACCAGACGCAGCGGCTCCTGGAGACGCTGACGCCGCGCGAAGCAAAGGTCCTTCGGATGCGCTTCGGCGTCGGAGAGAAAGGCGAGCACACGCTCGAGCAAGTGGGCGACCACTTCGCTGTCACTCGCGAGCGGGCACGGCAGATCGAGGCGAAGGCTCTCGACCGCCTCCGCCGCGGCGGTCGCTCGCAGCACCTCAAGTCGTTCATCGACCCCTAGGAGGGGTCGCCTCGAGCCGCGGGACGTGACGAATGGGGTCATCGCAGCAGCGAAAAATGAGGCGGCTGCAGGGCCAACAGAGCGGGCTGTCGCCGTCGAACGAACGGGCGGTCTTGCAGCATCGGCATGTCCCCGATCCGCTCGACGCGCTCCTCGCCCAACAAAGACCATTCGGCGACAGCGACTACCTGCACGAGCATTTGCACAGTCGTTACAAGAGTCGCCTGGCCAAGATCGCGCAGAAGCTACCCGTCGCAGGCGAGCTCTGGAGTGCCATCGAGCAAGCACCTCCCCATAGCCGGTATCGCGTCATCGGGGACCCCGTCGTCCGCTATGCCACCCACCAGGCCCTCCGCCTCGTCTCGACCGGCGCGCAAGACGACGCCGGACTTGCCGAATACGAGGAGGTCTTTCGGGAAACGCTCGCTCACCTGCAGCGCGGCAACCTCGATGGGCCGCTCGAGTCCGGCGAGGTCGGCGGGCGCCGCCTGGGCGCCGAGCCCTGCCATGGGTCCATCTGGAGCGAGGAGCACCGCGACGACGTGTTCAGCCGCTCTTTTCGAAAGATCGTTCAGGTCAATTTTCGCGGCGAGCCGATGTGCACGCCTTCCGCCGGCGATCTCGCCAGGCTCGCCAAAGGGGTGAAGCTGCTGAGCACGCTCTTGCCTTTGTGCTCGCGTAGCGTGTTCAGCCACACGCATGTGGTCGTCATCGTCCCTCACGTCGGCACGTGGAAGCAAAAGGCTTCATGCTCGGAATTTCGAATAAGTGGGACGATCTTCCTCAATCGAGACATGCTTCGCAATCCGTGGTGGGTGGCCGAGCATTTGTTGCACGAATCGCTTCACCAGAAGCTATACGATTTGCGCCACACCCACTCCCTGATGGCCGAGGACCTCACGCCCGAGACCCCCTCGAAGGACGACGCGGCCGGCGTCCTCGCGATTTGGAACGTCGGGGGCGCCCTTCGGTCCAACGCGTGGGATACGTTCCGAGCCGTCGCCGCGTTCCATGTGTATGTCCACCTTGCGGTCTTGTGCGTGCAGGCCGAGCGAGGGAAGACGGAGCTCGTAAAGCGATTCGGTGCCCCCGACGCGTCGCTTCCCGCAATGACGCACCGGCGTGAGGCCTTCGAGCGCGCGCAGTATCTGGGCAGGCACATCAAGGCGTCTTGCGGGATGGAGCTGGGGCCGGCAGGACGGGTACTCGTCGACTGGCTTCTCTCGATCCTGAACGCGATCGATCCCGCTCCGCCGCCGCCCGAATCGATATTCCTCCACCACTTGCTCCATCGATACATGGTCGAGGCGACTCTGGTAGCCAACCACAAAGTGTCCCCGGAGCTCATTGCCCAGCTCCTGACGCTCGTCGATGACGAGGCCGAGGTCATCCGTCATGTGCTTCTCGCGAGCCATACGGGAGGCGCCGACTTGAATCGGCTCAACGACGCGGTGGCGCGACGGCCCGATGAACGCGCGGAAGCGAGGCTGTTGCGGGTCCGGAGCCTCGTCACGAGGATTCTGCACACGCTTTCTCCGGACGGCTACGGGCTGCGGCGTACCTCTTTTGCCGACTCTACCGCGCCGGTGGAGAAGATGATCGAGGCCATGGTGGATCGATCGAGTCAGAAATTGAGCCCGGTGTTGGCCAGTCTCTCGTAGCAGCAGGGGCCGATGCATCGCGCCCGACCCCGGGCGGCGGCTATTTTCCCGGCCCTTGGTCTACGGTCGCGCCGCAAATCCGAACCACGAGGTAGGAGGCCACGTCACCTGGCTTGGTCCCGGCGCCGAAGCCGGCGTCGAAGCCGAGCTCGAGGGCGAGCTTCTGGTCGACGCGCGGTCCTCCGAAGAGAAGGGCCACCTGGTCGCGCCAGCCCTGGCGCCGGAGGAGCTCGATCAGCGCTCGGCCGTTTTCCTTGTGGCAGTTGCGCTGGGTGATGACTTGACTGACGAGGATGGCGTCCGCGCCCAGTGCGCGCGCGCGCGCGGCGAGCTGGTCGTTTTCGACCTGGGCGCCGAGGTTGTGAACGTCGAAGCCCTTGTAGCTCTCGAGTCCCTTGTCTCCAGCATAGCCCTTGTAGTTCAAGATGGCGTCGATACCGACCGTGTGCGCGTCGCTTCCGGTGCACGCGCCGACGACCACGATCTTTCGCCCGAGCCGCGACTTGATTTGGTGCTCGATCTCGTCGCGAGACAGGGCTTCGGATCGGACCTCGGGGACGTCCAGGGCCGCGCTGTCCACGGCGACCGTCGACCGACCGTACACGACGAAGAACGAAAACCCTTCCGCGCAGGCTTCCATCGTCGCGACGACCGGGTCGACCAAGCCATGGAGCTCGACGAAGCGCTTTGCGGCTTCTCGTGCGCGCGCGCTCGGCGGAAGCTCGAGGACGAACGAGAGCTGCACCATACCGTCGTCATGGCGGTCACCGTAGGCCCGCAAAGGCCGGCTGGGGACGGTCGAGTGCACACGGTATCGATAGCATGGCGAGCGCGGGGGGAGGCGCGAGAGGCGCGGGGAGCGAAGGGCGCGAGCGCGTCGCGCGTCGCCTCGTCTCGTCGACGCGTCGTCGCCACGTCACCCGGCCGGCCGACGCGATCTGCTTCGCTTCGCTTCGAGCTCCTTGTAGTCTGAACCATCCCGCGTATCCCCCGTCCTCCATGGCTTCGCGACAATGAAGACGATTCATCAGATGCTGCGCGAGCTGACCCGGGCGGACGTCGCCGAGTTCGCGCTTGCGAGCGATCGCCTTCCCTGCGTGAAAGTGGGCGGGAGCTACGAGCCGATTGACGACACGACGCGGTCGACCCGCGCCATCGTCGAGATGCTCGTCGCAGCGGGCGGCCGGAGTTACGTCGACGATCTCGAGGCGAGCCCGGCACAATGGACGACGCGCGTCGAAGGGGTGGGGACGGTCGGCGTGACCGCCATGATGCGCGCGGGCCGCGTGCAGGCGCGCTTCGCGGTCGTGCGGCGGCCGCCGGTCGAGCCGGCCGAGCCGATCGACGTGGCGCGCGCGGGTCTCGCCCGCGTCGCGCCCGTGCCGTCGGGGCTCGAGCGCGAGCCCCCGCCGCGCGCGGTCGTCGTGCAACCGGCTGCTGCGGTGACCGCGGGTTCGACGTCGACGCTCGATGATTTGCTCACGCTGGCGCGACAAGAAGCTGCGAGCGATCTTCACATCGTCGCCGGGCGTCCCGTGCTCGTACGCCTCGGCGGTGAGCTCCTGCCCCGGGGGTCCCCCCTCGACGAGGGGGCGGTCGAAGCGATGGTCGAGGGGCTGTTGCCGGAGAACGCGCGCGCGACGCTCGCGGCACGGGGCTCGTGCGACTTCGCCATTCAGCGGGCCACCGGGCGATTCCGAGTCAACGTCGCACGCCAGCGCACAGGCCTCAAGGCGTGCTTCCGGTGCATCGCCGCCTCCGTGCCAACGCTCGCGTCGCTCGGCCTTCCCCCGGACATCGAACGCGCGACCCACCACCATCAAGGCCTCGTGCTGGTCACGGGCCCAACGGGCCACGGCAAGACTTCTACGTTGGCGGCGATCGTCGACATCATCAACGCGGGCACGACTCATCACGTGATCACGGTCGAGGATCCCGTCGAGTACGTGCACCCGCGCAAGAAAGCGATGGTCAGTCAGCGCGAGGTGGGGTCGCACACGCGCTCGTTCCAGAGTGCCCTCAAAGCGTCGCTGCGCGAGGATCCCGACGTCATCGTCGTCGGCGAGCTTCGCGACACCGAGACGGTACGGATGGCCCTCGCTGCCAGCGAAACGGGCCACCTCGTCCTCGGGACGATGAACACGCCCAGCGCGGCCAAGACCATCGACCGCCTCGTCGACCTCTTCCCACCGGCGGATCAGCAGCAGGTGCGCATGGCGCTCGCCGGCGGGCTCCACCTCATCGTCAGCCAGCGCTTGCTTCCAGCGGCCAACGGCTCTGGGATGGTCGCGGCGGTCGAGCTGCTCCCGGGCTCGGTCGCTCTCTGGAGCCTCATCCGCGACAACAAGACCTTCCAGATCCCGAGCCTTCAGCAGCGCGGCAAAGCGTTTGGCATCGTCCGGCTGGACGACTCGCTGGCCGAGCTCGTGCGAGCGGGGCGCGTGAACCGCGCCGCCGCGCTGGCGGTCGCGGAGAACCCCGACGAGCTGGACGCGGTGCTCTCGGGCAAGCGACCCGCCGCGGTTCCCGCGCCCCCCTTCGGAAAGAGAAGTTGATGCCGCGGATCGACCCGCTCTTCGATGCGCTCCTCGCGGCCGGCGCGAGCGATCTCCACCTCGCGGTTGGCCATCCGCCCATGATGCGCCTTCGCGGCGATCTCGTGTCGATGCGCCCGACGCCGATCGATTCGACGGAGATGGAGGCGTTTCTCTTCGAGATTGCGAGCGCCGAGCAGAAAAGGACGATCGTCGAGACGTTCGACCTCGACTTCGCCTACGACTACGGCCAAAAGGCGCGTTTTCGCGCCAACTACTTCTACAAAGCCACGGGGCTCGCGGCGGTCTTTCGCACGATCCCGACGCGGGTGTTGACGCTCGACGAACTCGCCTGTCCGCCGGCGATCCGTAAGCTTGCCGATCGACGATCGGGGCTCGTTCTGGTGACGGGCCCGACCGGCTCCGGCAAGTCAACCACCCTCGCCGCGATGATCGACCACATCAACAAGACACGCGCGTGCCACGTCCTCACGATCGAAGATCCGGTCGAGTTCGTGCACGTGCCGCAGAAGGCGCAGGTCACGCACCGCGAGATCGGAGCGCACGCGTCGACGTACGCCGACGCAATACGCAGCGCCGGGCGCGAGGACCCCAACGTCATCCTGATCGGCGAGCTTCGCACCAACGAGACGATGAAGCTCGCCCTGCAACTCGCTAGCTTCGGTATCTTGGTGTTCGCGACCGTGCACACGAACAGCGCTGCCGCCACGATCGATCGCATCGTCAACGCCTTTTCGGCCGACGAGCAGCCACAAGTCCGCGGGATGCTCGCCGAGTGCCTCGCCGGGATCGTCGCGCAGCAGCTCGTTCGATCCGCCGACGCCAAACGGCGAGTGGCCGTACACGAGATCCTGGTCGGCTCGGCCGCCCTCTCGTCGATGATCCGCGAGAACAAGACGTTCCAGATCCCCAGCCTGATGCAGGCCGGTCAAGCCCAGGGGATGCAGACGATGGACATGGCGCTCGAGCGTCTCGTGCGGGCGAAAGAGATTACCCAGGAGACGGCCCTGGAAAAGGCCATCGACAAGGAGAGCTTCAAGCTTGTCTAGCGACGACTCGGACTTGAATTTCTTGCACCGCACCCTCCTGACGATGCTCGACGCGTCCGACGAGGGGTACATCGTCGTGGACGGGAGCGGGCAATGCCGCATGATCGGCCGGCGCGCCGGAGAAATCTTCGGTATCGAGCCAGCGGCGTGCGCGGGCAAGACGGGCGCTGAAGTGCTGCAAGCGTTCGCCGACGCGTGTGACGAGCCCGACGCGTTCTTGCGGGCCGCGGCAGCACCGCTCGGGGGTGGGTCCTCGGCGGCTGAAATCGACGTCTGCCGGCCGCTCGCTCGTACGGTCCTCTGCCGGGCGATCGCGATGGCACGCCCGCTCGACGGCGCGCCCGACCCCGGACGCGTCGTCTTCGTTCGCGACGTCACGCTGGAGCGCGCCGCGGAGAGCTCGGCGCGCCAGCTGCGCGCTCGCCTGCGCGCGCTGATGCCCTTCGACGACCTCACCGGTCTGCTGAATCAGCGCCGCCTCTACGAGGAGCTCGGGCGCGAGCACAGCAGGAGCACCCGGGCGTGGGACAGCTACGCGCTGCTTCGCATCGACGTCGACGCAATGAAGGCTATCAATGGCGAGTTCGGCACGTTGTCCGGGGACCAGGTTCTCGAGAAGGTCGCCAGGCGCCTGGAGACGTGCGTGCGCGAGTACGACGTCCTCGCCCGGCTGGAGGGTGACGAGTTCGGGGTCCTGCTTCCCGGGGCCGATGCCGTCGCCGCGCGCGCGGTCGGCGAGCGCATGAGGAAGGCGGTGGCGGGCGAAGCGTTTGCTGTCGTCGCGTCTTCGGCGGTGGCTGCGTGGGCACCCGACGACGAGAGCGCCTTGCGGCTGCCGGAGCCGCTCCTGCCGGTGGCGTCGGAGCGGACGGTGACGGTTTCGATCGGCGGAGCGCTCTGGGTGCCCCCGTCGCGGCAGAGCGCGGAGGCCATTTTTCGGCGCGCGGGGGACGCGCTCCGCGAGGCTCGCAGACTGGGAAACGGCAGAATGTACTTGCACGGGAGCTCGCAAACGCCCGAGGCCCCCGACGCCGAGTAGCCCCCCGAGGCGCCGTGGTCTTATGCTGCCATGAGTCGTCGTCTCTGGCCGCCCGACGCACCCTGCCCTTGCGCGATCCCACTTACTACGTCAACGGTCTGCTCGAGCTTCACAAGCTGAGCGTCCCCGCCGAGCGGCGCGCGTCATGGCGTCAATGCATGGCGGCCCTTGCGCGAGCGACGGCGGACGAAGGGCCGGGGCCGCTCGAAGCGGTCCATCCGGCTGCCCTTGTCGCGGGGGTCCGCGCCGCGCTCCAGTCGGGGCTGGTGGACGATCTCGACTGGCTCGCGCCTCCGGCCGCGGGATC
This sequence comes from uncultured Polyangiaceae bacterium, assembly GCA_964531095.1. GTDB lineage: Bacteria > Myxococcota_A > Polyangia > Polyangiales > Polyangiaceae > Palsa-1150. The sequence goes on from CAZHED010000047.1 coordinate 17,782, forward strand.
CGCCTTGTACGAGCTGGCCTCCGCGCTCCCGCTCGGACCGGAGCAGCGAGACCTCGGTCGGCGCGTCCTCGCGCGCGTCTTGGCAGCGGACGCGGCGACCTTCGTGGCGGTCGCCCGCCGCATGGCGCTAGGGCCGAGCAAGGGACTCGCCAGCCCGGGGATTCGCGCGCGCGTCGCGCTCGTCACCGAGCTCCCGATCGGCCTCGGCATCGCCGACGGTCCGCTGGCGCTCGCCATCGTGTCGCGCCGCGATTTGGCGCGCGAGTGGATCGCCCTGCCCTCCATCGGGTCGCTTCCGTCGCGGCGTCTCGCGGCGCGGCTGTTGGAACGGGCGGCGCGCGAGGCCGCACGGCGAGCGGCGTACGGCGACGATCATAGCCTGCGCGCGTTCCAATCGGACGCGGTGCTGCCGGCTTGGGAGCGGTTGCTAGGAGACCGCGAGTCACTCGTGTGGCGTCACGTGGCGGTCGCGCGTGGGCTCCTCGCGCCGTGGATTCCCTCGTTCGGGCGCGCTGTCGCCAAGGGGCTGGACCCGTCGATGTCACCGACCGAATGGCGGCGCGCGTCGTCGTCGGTCGCGGCGAACGTCGCCGTCGCGCCCGAAGCGGCGTTGGCGCTCGCACAGCAGGCGCTGGCGCAAGGACTGCTCGAGCGCGATCCCGGAGCGGCGGCGGCGTTTATCTGGGGCCTGCCGCGCGCGGCCGAGGTCGAGCGCGAGGCCGCGCAGGAGCTGCTCGATCGGGTGCTCGATCGCGCTCCCCCCGAAGTTGGTGAAGCGCTGGTCGAGCTGCGAATGGAGCTCGGCGATTCGCCGCTCTCCGACCGGGCCGCAAAGCGCGGCCTCGACCTTCTATCGAGGCGGGACAAGACTGTGCGGGACGACGGGGCGGAGGGCCTCGCACTCGACGTGACGCGCGATCTCGAGGGCACCGCGCGCGACGACGACCCTCTGCGAGACCAGATCGCCCAGGCGCTTCTCGCGTTCGCGACGTCCGGCGCCAAGGAGGCGCACGCGCGGGTTCGGGACGTGCTTGCCGCTGCGCACGGGGCGCTCGACGCGCTCGAGGCCGTCGCGCCGGAGGAGGATGGCGCCTCGGGGCGGGCCGGGTCGATGGCGCGCCGCGCGTCGCTCGCCGTCTTGCGCGATCTCGACGTGAGCTTGCTCGAGCGCGACGTGCTCGAGCACTTGCTTTCGCTGGGCGCCGGAACGGGGACGGAGCGTCACGCGCTCGATCCCCTTCGCGACCGCCTCGCCGATTGGCTGCTGGCGCGCGAGCGGACGCCGCTGGTGGCCGCGGAGGGTGGGGTGGGCCGCCCCGAACACCCCACGCTGTCGCTCCGCCGGCTGCGCGCTCTGCTCCACCTGGTCGACAGCGACATGAACGGCGACGACGCGGACCCGCAGCGCGCCGCCCGGCTGCGCGACCGCTGGCTCCGCGTCGCGCGCGCATTGCTCGAGCGCTTCGAGCGGGGCCCGCCGTCGCCGGTTCGCCGGACCATCGTCGCGGCGCTCGCGCGAGCCCTCGATGCGCTCGTCCGCGCCGGGGCCTGCGACGTGGTGGACGTGCTCCTCGTCGTCGCGCGCCACGCCGTGGACCACTCGGACCTGGAGACCCTCGCCGAGGCGTCGATGAACCCCGATTTGGTTCACGTGCTCGAGCGCTATGCGCGGTTCGCGAAGGCCGTCGGCGGCGACGCGCAGGGAGCGCTTCCCGCCTACGAGGAGCTCACGCGCGAGCTTGCCCCGGATGCATCCGGGCGCACGGAGGCGCTGCGAGCCGTTCTCGTGCGGCTCGGGGGGGCGCTCGGCGCGCTTGCCTCGGCGACGTCGCTACGCACACTGGCGGCGGACTCCAGTCCGGAGGCCGTCACGCAGCTGGAAGGAGCGCTCTCGTCTCTCGCCCAGCTAGCGATCGGCGCGCGGGCGCGCTTCGATCCGGAGCGCGCTCCCAAGGCGCGCAGCGGCTCCGGATTTCGTCCTCTCACCGTGTCGGTCGCGCGCGTGCTGGCCGGTGCGGACCCCGCGATGCGCGATCATGCCGTGGCCGCGGCTCTCGACGAGCTGCTGGCCGGAGTCCCGAAGGCGATCGCCAAGCTCGTCGCGGGTCTGGTGTGGCGCGTCGCCGAACTGCCGGTCGACGGGCCGGCGAGCCAATCGGTCCCCGTGCCGGCGGTCCATGTGTCCGAGGCGCTCCCGACGTGGCTGCCGCCGCGACGCACGATGGGCGGCTTCTACGTCGTCCGTGCGCTTAGCGCGGGGGCGGCGGGGTCCGTGTTCGTCGTGACGCGCGATGAGGACAAGGGGGATGCGCACGCGGAAAAGCTCGCGCTCAAAGTTCCCGAGTACTCCGCGAACGCGGCGAGCCAGCTCTCGGAAGCGGAGTTCTTGAAGATGTTCCGTGAGGAGGCAGGCGCGCTCATCACGCTGCCGCTGCACCCGAACCTCGCCCGTTTCGTGACATTCGACGCGGGAAGCAAGCCCAAGCCCATCCTCGTGATGGAGCTCGTCGAGGGGATGACGCTCGAAAGGCTTCTGGAGACGAGAGGCCTCGACATGCCTCGATCCCTGCGCATCCTCGACGACGTCTTGCGAGGGCTCGAGGCGATGCACGCCGTCGGCGTCGGCCACCTGGATCTCAAGCCGTCGAACGTCGTTCTGCGACGCGGCGAAGAGGCGGTTCTCGTCGACTTCGGGTTGGCGGGGCGGCATATCCGTCCTGGCTGCGCCACGGGACCCTACGGCGCGCCGGAGGTCTGGGGTGCCGCAGACGACCCGCCCGGGCAGACTGGGGCCTCGCCCGCGAAGGCGGACGTCTACGCGTTCGGCTGTGTGGCCTTCGAGACGCTCACGGGCCGCGTTCTGTTCGACGCGGAGACGGAGATCGCGCAGGTCTCGCTCCACGTTGCGCACGACGGATTCCCGCTGCCGCTGCGGATGCTCGCCAAGTCGATCAGCATTCCAAGCTTGCCCGAGCTGCTCTTCTCCACGCTCCGGCGGAGGCCCGGCGAGCGCCCGACCGCGGCCGCCGTCCGCAAAGAGCTTTCGCGCATCGCCCCCGAGCTCGCGCTCCTTCCGTGGCCGCTCGGGGGTGGCTGAGCATGGCGCTCGAAGCCATCGAGGGCCTCCCCGACCCGGGCGGCAGCGATTGCGTCGCTTGCGGCCGCTGTTGCCATCACGGTCCGAGGACCGTGCACCTGCTCGAAACCGACGACGCCCGCGTCCTCCGTCACCCCGGCGGGGCCGTTATTCTGCGCCGGCTCACCGTCCTCGACGCGCGCCCACCCGGTTGGCGGTTCCTCGAGAACACGGGCGAGCGCTGCGCCGCGCTCGATGTCTCGGTGCCGGGCCGCTACCCCTGCCGAATCTATGAGGCGCGCCCGGACGACTGCCGCCTCGTCGAACCCGGATCGCCTGCTTGTCTCGAGGCGCGGAGGCTAGGACGGCTCGGCAGCAGCGTGCAATTCGTGCGGCCAACGTGACCATTCTGCCCCGCCCGATCCCTCGGCGGAGGCGCTGGGCGTCGATCGCGCTTGGCATCCCAACTGCAACGTGCGGCGGAGCGCTTGGGAAACCAGCGCAACCAGCGCGGAGGAGGACCATGAGCTCAAGCTGGACGATCCTACTTGGATTCATCGTCGTCGTGGTCGCGGCGTTCTGGTACGACGCGACGGTGGCCCCCTCGAGCCACCTGTCGGAGGCGCCGGCTCCTGCGACGCAAGCTCGTTGAGCCGGCCGTGTCGGCCTACGATATCGTCATGAACCGACGCGCGAACGAGGTTTTCCGCCAGGCGCTCGATCACATCCGCGACGCCGGCCTCGAGAAGAGCGAACGGCTCATCCTCGGGCCTCAAGGGACGTCGATCCGGGTGCGCCACTGCGACGGGCCGGTGCTCAACTTTTGCGCGAACAACTACCTCGGGTTGAGCTCGCATCCTGGGGTCGCGAAGGCCGCGCACCAGGCGCTCGACGACTACGGATTCGGCATGTCGAGCGTCCGCTTCATCTGCGGCACGCAAGACGCGCACAAGCGGTTGGAGTCGAAGATCAGCGAATTTCTGGAGACGGACGACACGATTCTCTATTCGTCGTGCTTCGACGCGAACGGCGGTTTGTTCGACGCGCTGCTCGACGAGGCGGACGCCGTGATTTCCGACGCTCTCAACCATGCCTCGATCATCGATGGGGTGCGCCTCTGCAAGGCCGAGCGTCATCGATATGCGCACGCCGACCTCGCCTCGCTCGAGGAGCAGCTGAAAAGGACCCAAGGCAAGCGCATTCGCCTCATCGCGACCGACGGGGTCTTCTCGATGGATGGCGACGTAGCCCCGCTCGCGGGCATCTGCGATCTCGCCGACGAGTACGGGGCGCTGGTCATGGTCGACGACAGCCACGCGACCGGCTTCGTCGGCGAAAGGGGTCGCGGCTCGATCGAGCATTGTGGCGTCATGGGACGCGTCGACGTCGTCACGTCGACGCTTGGCAAAGCTCTGGGCGGCGCCGCGGGTGGGTTTGCGACCGGACGGAGGGAGATTGTGGAGGTCTTGCGGCAGCGTTCGCGCCCTTACCTCTTCTCGAACTCGGTCGCGCCCGCCATTGTCGGCGCGAGCCTGTTCGTCCTCGAATTGCTCTCGTCGACGACCGAGCCCATGCGCCGCGTGATGGACAACGCCGGGCGCTTCCGCGCCGCGATGACCGGTGCGGGCTTCCGCATCAAAGCGGGGTTCCACCCCATCGTGCCCATCATGATGACCGGTCCGCGCGCCGACGGTGGCGGCGACGCACGCCTGGCGCAAGACGTGGCGGCGGCGATGCTGACCGAGGGGATCTACGTGATCGGCTTCTCGTACCCGGTCGTGCCGAAAGGAGAAGCGCGCATCCGCGTGCAGCTCTCCGCGGCGCACACGCCCGAGATGATCGATCGCGCGGTTGCGTCGTTCGTCCAAGTCGGACGGGAGCACGGGCTCGTGTAGCCCGCACGCGGTGCTATCGTTTCGGTTCGATGCCCAACACCGTCGTGCTCGTGACGGGGGCCAACGGCGAGATCGGGCGCTCTCTCCTTCGAACGCTCGCGCAACACGGCGGCTACGAAGTCGCCTCCCTCGACCTGACGCCTCTCGCGGTCGAACTGCGCGGGCTCGTTGCCGCGAGCTACGTCGGCAACATCATGGACCGGCACTTGCTCGATCAGCTCGCCGCCCATCACGAGTTCGACGTGGTGTTTCATCTGGCGGCGCTCCTCTCGACGCGCGGCGAGCGCGATCCGGAGCTCGCGCATCACGTCAACGTCGAGGGGACGCTCAACGTGCTGCGCGTCGCGCAGAAGCAGTCTTCGCGCTCCGGCCTCGCGGTGCGGCTGCTGTTTCCGAGCTCGATTGCGGTGTATGGCTTGCCGTCGCTCGAAGTGAAAGCCGCCGTCGGCAGGGTGCGCGAAGAACAGTGGAACGTGCCGATCACGATGTATGGCTGCAACAAGCTCTACTGCGAGCACCTCGGCCGGTACTTCACACTCTACGCGGGCCAGCTCGGTGCGCTCGCGGCGGCCGCTCGCGTCGACTTCCGCGCCCTGCGGCTTCCCGGCCTGATGTCGGCCGAGACCGTGCCCGCCGGAGGCACCAGCGACTTCGGTCCCGAAATGATTCACGCGGCGGCCGAAGGCTTGCCGTACCGGTGCTTCGTCGAGCCAGAAGCGACGATTCCCTTCATGGCCATGCCCGACGCCGTTCGCGCGCTGCTCGAGCTCTCGCGCGCCGACCGGGGCGCGCTCTCGTCGTGCGTGTACAACATCGGTGCGTTCAGCGTCAGCGCCGGCGAGATCGGCGACCGCGTGCACCGCGCGTTCAGCGGCGCGTCCATCGACTACCGGCCCGATCCGGCCCGCGCGAAGATCGTGGGGTCATGGCCGTCCGATGTCGAGGATGGGTCTGCACGCGCGGATTGGGGTTGGCAGCCGGAGTACGATTGGGACGGCGCTTTCGAGGCGTATCTCGCGCCGGGCGTGCGCGCGATGCACTCGCGGCGGTGAGCAGCGCTTGCTCGTCGGCAGCAACCCCGTTCGGTTCCGGAGCGTGGTAGAAGCGCGATCCGCCGCCGCTGTTCAATCGCGCAGGCGCACGCGGCGGTGGAGCATGGTAGAGGACACGGCGAGGTTGGCGTAAGGGTACGAGTTATAAGAAGGGCTGATAGCTCAGTCGGTAGAGCTGCGGACTTTTAATCCGTCCCGGCGTATTTCGCCAATCGCCTAAAAACGCGCCGAACCCCGAGAAAACAAGCGCGAAACGGTGATCGTCCCGAGTCCGCATAGTCCGCACAAAAATCCCGAGAAGCACATCGTGCGGTACAAAAACGACACACCGCGCGGGTAGTCGCGGACACCGCAAGACGAGCACAATTGCCAGCGACGGGGGACGGCCAGGTCAGACAGCGAGGCGCGCTTCCACGAGGCGCCCTAGGTCCTCGGCGCCGAGCTGCCCATAGACGCGGTAGAGCATGACCGTCGACGCGTGGCCGAGGATCTTGGCGACCACTTCGATCGGCACCCCGAGCTGTAGCAGCCACGTCCCGGTCGTCCGCCGGAGGTCGTTGGGGGTGAACGGCTCGCATCCCGCCTTGGCACATGCCTTGGCGACGTCGCGCAAGACGTTCGTCCACGGTGTGAAGAGGTCCGGAGCCTTGCCGTCCGCGTCGCGCTCAACGCGTGCGAGCAGCATCGGCCGGAACATGCTGATGATCGGCACGGTGCGCGCGGCCTTCGCCGTTTTCGTCCCCCGGAGGCGGATCGACGTCGCCCCAATGTCCGCGCGCTGGGCCGACTTGGCTTCTTTGAGTCGACAGCCGGTCATTACGATGAAGGCCAGGAAGGCCGCGCGCCCGGGGGGCAGCTTGTCGAGGACCGCGGCAAACTCGAAGCAGTCGAGGTAGCGCGTTCTCGGGACGTAGCCCGCCGAGTACTTCGGAAGGACCGCGCGCGGGTCGCGCGAGAATTCCCCGGATCGGGCTGCGCTTTTCAGGATGCGCCGGAGCGCGGTCAGCTCCCGGTGGACCGTATGCGTGTGCGCCCCTTCGGCCTCGCGTTGCGCGACGAATGCCTTCGCGTCCGCGTATTCGAACCGCGCGAGGCGGACGTCGCCAAGCAGGCGCACGACGTGGCCCGTCTTGCACGCGTACATGTTGAGCGTCCCGGCGGAGATGTCCTCGCTTCGCAGCTCTTCTAGGAACCGCTCGGCGGCGCTGGCGATCGTGGCTTGGTACGCGGATGCGTGAGCCGGATCCGCGGCTTCTCGCTGCCAACGTTGGGCGACGAGCGTCGCCGCTTGCTTGTCCGTGCACTTCGTTGAGCGCCGCTCCCCTGCGACCCGTGCCCACCAAAATGCGCCGCGCTTGTAGAGCCGCATGGTGCCTCAAGCGTACGAGATTGCCGCCAAGCGTCCAGGCGCGACGCGCGCACGCGGATGCAGCGGGCCGCGAGCTGCTCCGCGCCGGCCGCGCGCATGATGTCGTAAGCGAAGGACCGAGAGACGGACAAGAGCCGCATGACGTCGGAGACGGTCAGGCTGCGATCGTCGTTCGGGGCGCTCATGCTGCGGTCCCAAGAGCCGAGCGGGCCCCGCTCACGGCAACCGCCCGACCTGTAGACGGGCCGCGCCGATCGCTAACCGGAGAGACAGGAAGACCGGACCGTCCGCAGGCCCCTCGTTGGCGCGGCTCTCCCTCCGGACTGTCCAACTCGTTCGCGCCGCGTTCAACGCGTCGACGTACCGCACGCCGTCCGGGCCTTCGATCCTGTACGGCTTGAAAGCCTCAATTCCGTTCGGGGGCTTATTCATGGGCTCCTTCTTTCGGAGCCCCGTCCGTCGGCGCTCACATTCCCCCGCGCATAAAATGACTTTCGTCGGGTCGCAGCCAATTGAGGAGGAGCCGGAGCCAATTTATGCGCAGGAGAGTTAGAAGGGCGCGATTCGCTCCCCTGACCGACGACGGAGAATGACCATGATGAACGAACAGACAGACCAGCGAGACTTGGACGACGTCGAACGCGACGAGATCGAACTTGCACACGGCGCGGCGCTTTTAGGCCTCCTACGCCACCTCGAGAACAAGTCCGGCGGGGACATGATGTTGAAAGCTTTCCGCGCCGCGGAAGCCCGCGCGATCAAGTACGTGCTCGCCGAGTGCCTTGGGATTGACCCGACCCCGCGCCCGCGTCGCTGCGCTTCGCAGGCTGCGCCGGAAGTCTTTGCGGCTCGCCCTCGCTCCGCCCTGCCAACGGAAGGCCTGGTGTCGACATGAAGACGACAACGCGCCGCGCAGCCGTCAAGACCGGCTTGCTGACCATTGGCTACGACCCGACGGAGAGTCTCTGCAACACGAGGACGACCTTTGAGACCTTCAAAGACGATCCCGAGCTGACTGCCCTCTTCAAAGAGAGCGACGTGCCCTTTGCCTTGAAGAGCGCCGGGGTCGATCAAACGGACGGCGGATGCCCGTTCGTCCTGAGTCTGATCAAGACCGTCCGGGACTTGAAGGACTCGGACACGCACGGATGGGGCGTCCCAATGCACATCAGGCTCGCGGCGGTAGTAGCCGTCGCCCGCGAGTTGGGCCTCACGGTCTCCGCCGCCGGGAGCAAGCCATGAAAAATCTCGTTCGCGTAATCCTGCCCGATTCGCACGGGGAGCATATTGACGTCGCGGCGCGAGACGCGTGCTGCGACGACATCGCGAAGCTCAACCCGCATGAGATCGTCATGCTCGGCGATCATCTCGACGCGGGAGGAACGTTCTCGACGCACCAGCGCTCCTATACGAACGAGATGACCGAGTCATACGCCGATGATTGCCGCGCGGCGAATCGCTTCCTCGACATGATCCAGCGCCGCGCGCCGAGGGCGGCGATCTACTACCTGGAAGGGAATCATGAGCAGCACGTCGAGCGCTGGGCGGCGCGCAATTTCCTCAGCCATAAGGATGCCTGCGGCATGCTCGACGTCTACGGCCCGCAAGCCGTTCTGAAGCTCAAGTCGCGCGGGATTCGCTACTTCAAGCGCTCGACGCAATACATGGGCCTCTCGATTCCCGGGGCGATCAAGCTCGGGAAATGCTTCTTCGTCCACGGAGTCTCCGCTTCGAAGCACGCGGCGGCGACGCACCTAGCGCGCTTCGGAGCGAACGTCGTCTTCGGGCACATCCACCGGATCCAATCGGTCAACGAGCGAACGGTGACCTCGGCTGGCTTCGGCGCATGGTGCCCGGGGACCCTGGCCAAGCTGCAACCTCTCTACGCACACACGGCGCCCACTTCTTGGTCGCACGGTTATGCCGTTCAATTCGTCGCAGCGTCCGGGCAATTCATCCACGTCTCTGTCCCGATTCACAAGGGGACGTCCCTTCTCTCCTGCTTGCGCGCGGCGTGACCACGCAATCGCCCCGGGCCGCTCCGCCCGCCCTCTACCCGGGGCGATTGTTGTGGATAGCTAGACCACAACACCTTGAAAACAAGCACGAAGACGACGCGCTGGCCTTGTGTCCACTGAGAAAGACAGCTGTCTAAGCGTCGGTTGATTCTTGCACGATTCTTTTCGCGCCTTGATCGTAGCGCCCGCCGCTTGCCCGTAAGCGGCAGTGGTCTCAGCCGCCACAACAAGCGAATTACGGCGGCAACAATCGAATTCCCGCGGCGTGTCTAGCCCATTAGGCCAGCCGTAAACTTACGGTCGACGCACAACGCGGTCGGCACACTGAAAGGAAGCCCCCCATGTCGACCGCAGATCTTTCCCCGCCCGTCGCCCCCGTCCCCGTCCTCGACCACGAAGGTCTTGACCATGACGAGCTAGCGCGGCTCGTGCCCCTGATCGAGCGATTGCAGTACATTGAGGCAACCGCGTACCAGTCGAACAAGCGCGCCAGGAAGGAGGCCCGCTCAATACGTTTCGTCCTGAGCGAATTGCTCGGAGTCGAACTCCCCCCTCCGCCCCTCTCGATCACGGGCGCCGAGGTCTACGTCAGGACCGCAGCGCCCCCGAGCGGATCGAACGGATCGAATGGGGGTGGCCGATGACCCCGCTCGAACGCCTGAACGCCATGCTCCCGGGCGCCCCCGCGCCCCTTCCTCCGTCCGTCGCGCAAGCTCGCGCCGACGCCGTATGGGGGCGCGCCGAGCCCGCAGCGGCGCCCGCCAATGTCGCCGAGCGCGAGGTCGTATGCACGCGCTTCGGCTCCCCCAGCGCGATCCGAGGAACGGAGCACATCATCACGTGGGGGACGGTTTGCGCGGGGCTTGCCTCGGCCGACGTGTTCGAGGCCCAAGGCTTGGCGCAGACCAACGGCAAGTACGATAAGCCCGCGGGGCTCGCTGGCTTCTCTTTTGCGCGCTTCAAAGAGAACGACAAGCAGGAGAAACGCCGCAACGGCGAGAACGTTATAGGCGCCTACGCGCTCGGCTTGGACTTCGACGGAACTTGGACGATGCCCGAGGCGCGCGAGTTCTTCGAGAGCGAAGGGCTCGAAGCCCTCATACATTCGACGTTCAACGACATCGACGGAACGCGGTTCCGAGTCTTCGTCCTCTTCAACCGCCCCGCGACGTTCGCGGAATACTCGGCGGTCTGGCAGATCTTCCAAGCCAAATGCGGCGGCCGCGCCGACGAGAACGCGCAGGATGCCTCGCGGTTCTGGTACGGCCCGGGCGTCATCGAGGGGCGGACCTTCAGGACCGAGCACGTTCGCGGCAAACCGCTCGACCTGGACGCTCTCGACTTGCGGCCGGAAGCTGCGCCCGCCCGGCCCGCGCGCGAGCCCTCGGCGCCGTTGCCCCCGTGCGAGCATGCGGGGCTCGAACCGAGGCACCTGGCGGCCGTCGCCATCGTTGCCGGCGGGCTCCGCGAGCAATGCCCGGCCGTCGGGGCGGGAGGCGGCCGTCATGCGGCTTGCTTCGCGCTCGCGGGGGCGCTGGCACATGGCGACCTCGCGCGACCGACGCTACCCCCATTGGCGCAGGTTGCGGCCTTCGTTGAGGCGGCTGCGCGCGAAGCGGGCTTTGGCAAGCTCGACGTCAAGCGAGCGGCCGCGGAGGACTCGGTGCGCAAGATGGCCGCCGGCGACCGCGAGGTCACCGGTTGGCGAACGCTTCAAGAGAAATTCCCCGCCCTGCATGCGGCAGTGCAACGGGCCTTCCCGTGCGGGAACTTCCCCAAGGACTTCGCGGGCGGCCCGGGCCCCGCGAAGGCGCCTTCGCGCGGCGACGCGAGCCCGCCGGCCAGACCACGGGAGAGCACGGGCGAAATCGCGAATGACAACGGGCCCTCTGAGCCAAGCGACCCGACCGGAGCGCGGGCCGCGGAGATCGCCGCCGAGGTCGAGCGCATCGGCCGCAGCTACGGACGCGACGGAGGAGCCAACGACGCGGCGATCCTCACGATGGCGGAAGCGGAGGTAGACACGCGACACGCGCTCGCGCCGTTCATGCTCGAACGCAAAGGAGGCGAAGCGGAGCTGGCTTCGCGGATCATGCGAGAGTTTGGCGATCGGCTCACGATCAAGGGCGACGATCTGCGGCTCGACGGACAACCCGCCGAGAAGACGCTGCGCCGCATGCTTTGGGGCTTCGACGGGAAGCTGTACACCACCTCAGACAAGGACGGGTCGCGGCAACCGCTCGCCGTTCACGCGCGCATGGTCGACGGCACGCTCCAAGCGCTTCGCGATCTCCTGCCATCGGCTGCGCCAATCGTTGCCCAGCGCTTGGACATGTCGCAACCGATTCCTCCCGTGGCGTGGCTTGTCCCGGGCATTCTCGTGTCCGCTTCGGTCGGGCTCATCTTCGGGCCCCCGAACGCCCGCAAGACGTGGCTCGTGCTTGAGCTAATACGCTGCATGGCCGAGGGACTCCCATTCAACGGCCGCCCGGTCATGGCCGGAAAGGTCATCATTCTCGACTACGAAGCGCAGAGTCAGATCAAGATCAAACGCCGTATTGCGACCCTTGGCGGATTGACGCCGAAAGGGGAGAGCAACCTTCTGTATATCAATCCAACAATGCCGCTCGACTCGCCCGAGCTTTGGAATTGGCTAGAGCCCGAAAAGCCCGTGCTCGTCGTGGTCGACTCCCTGTCGCGCGGCATGTTGGCGTCCGGCCAGGTCCGCGACCAAAGCGCCGATGCCCGCATGTCGGTCCCGCTTGACCTCGCGGCCACCCTGGGGGCCAAGGTCGGCGCCACGTCGCTCTTCATTCACCACGCCAACAAGGGCGACGCGAAGGGGCGCGCGGCCGTCCGCGGCTCGGACGCAATTTACGCCGCGGCGGAGGTAGTGATGCAGGTTTCCGCCAAGGGCGACTGCAGCACGGTCCGGTGCGATCGCCAGAAAGAAGGGCAACCGTTTCCGGACCTGACCTTCCGTGTAATCGACGGTCAGGGGCTCTTGTTCACCGAGACGGAGGCGCCAAAGACCGCCGTCGACAAGGCAAAGGACCTTCGCGCCGCCATCCTGAACGCGCTGGGGGCCAAGGGAGCAACGGAGGCGGACATCATCCACCTATTGAAGGACGACGGGACGACCTCGGCCGCCGTCAGGGGGGAGCTGAAAGCGATGCTCATCGCGGGCGTCGCGAGGAAAAACGCAAAAGGCAAATGCTACCCCGACTGCGACGAGTCGCGCATGGGGCGGATAATTGAGGGCCCCCGGCACCGCGGTACGGCCAAGGAATTCGCCCAAAGCACGCGCATCCCGAAGGGGCTAATTAGCGCGCTCGTTGAGCAAGGCTGGCTCGAATTCGGCGGCGACGAATACTCCGTGAAGCACGACGTCGCCGCGGACCCGGCCAAGTTTGCTCCGGAGATCTGGGGGGTTCTTTGCAAGGACTACGGCTGGAAGAAGGCTCCCTTTTTCCAGACCGACGGGGCGGGAGACTAATTCGACCCGCCAACTAGAGACCAAAAACCCCAAGCCCCGCAGCGAGGCCGGACACCCCCAAGGTGCCCGGCCTTCGTCGTTTTGCGGACAGCACGAAACCCCTTGTTTTACCGGTTGTCACGGTTGTCACGGCGGTTGTCACGGCGGTTGTCACGCACGAAACCCCTTGTTTTGCAGGGTTTTGCGATCTTTTCGCCGGGCGCGCGACGGCGGTTGTCACGGCGGTTGTCACGGTTGTCACGGCGGTTGTCACGGAAAACGGGTGACAACGACCTCCGTAAGTCGTTGAACTTATTACTCTTCTTTGGGGGAGGGTTTTTGCTTTCCCTTTACACCACTAAGCGGGGGCCCTCCGTAGGAGAGGCCCCTTAGCGTGTGGGGGGTTAGAGATCGCAGAGACGATCGCGCCCTTCGTTTTCAGACCGCGACAAGAGGGGCGAGAGATCGAGAATCAACCGCCTCCGGGCCCCGGCCGCCGCGCTCCCCGAGCGGAATGCTTCGATTGCTCCTGCCCTCGCCGCCCTCGCCGCTGGCCGCCCTCCAGTCGCGTCGGGAGCGCGGGACTGGCCCGGGGGCAGCCGGGGGCGGCAAGGCGCTCCTGAAGGCCAGCCAGGCGCGCTGGCGAATAGAATCGGCCGCCGTCCCCCGCCTCGCCCGTCCCCCCGTCTCGCCGCCTTCCGCCGCTGTTCAGTCATTCGTCTAGGTACGACAATGGCCTACACTAGAGCGCCGCGCCAGAAATCCCCGAGAATCGGCCCTTTCCGAGCCGGCCGCCCGCTCCCCCGCCTTGCTTCGACTTTTATCGAAGTATGCCCCCCCCGAGCCCATTTTCCGCCCCTGGCGGACGCCCCCCCCCTGGGGGTCCCCGTCCCCGCCAGAGGGGGTTATTCGCGGTCGCGTCCTATTCCCGATCCAATTGCCGGGCGAGGGCCATGGCGATCGATTCAATTTCCAAAATCGCCGAGGTCAGGTTCGAAAATGCGGCTGCGACCCTGGCCCGCGCCTCGCCTCGGGGGATCGGCGCGTCGATCGCCTCGGGCGCGTCGCGCGTCTCGTCCTGGCGGTCGACGGGGCCGCTCACGTTGCCCCCCACGAGGAGAAGAAGAATCGGATCAGGTTGACCAGGACGACCGCCGCGACGACGGGGATCACGTCGACCTCCGCGCCTGGCGCACCGCGGCGAGCACCCTGTCCGCGCTCTCGACGGCGGCCGTCGACTCGCGCGCGGTCCGAATGATGCGCGCGATCTGCGCGGCCGACATGATGGCTAGCGCCGGGAGGGGGGTCACGAGAAGGGTTTCTGATAGGGTGCTCATCGTCGGAATCCTCTGTCCAGGGTTTCGGCCACGTGCGGGGCGACGCCAATCGCGCCCGCACACTACTTATTACGGCTCGTCTGGCAAATACCTTATAGCAATCCCTCGCTAGCGCAGTCATCGAAGAGCGACCCGTGGCGGATGTACGTCATGGCAACCCGCTCGCTCTTGTGGCCAGTCGTCTTCATGATTGACGCGAGCGACTTGCCCGCCTTGGCGGCCGACGTGGCCAGCCCGGCGCGCAGTGAGTGACCCGAGTACTCTGCGCCCACCGTCTTCTTCACGATGCGGGCGACGGCTTGCGGCGCCAGCCTGCATCCTTTGGCATCGGTGAAGATCGCGCCCGTCGTCTTCCCCGCGAGCCATGCGCGAAGCGCGCGAACCGCCTGGCCGTGCGGAATCGCGACCTCGCGCCCAGCGCCCGCTTGATCGGTCTTGCTGCGGCGGATTGTGACGATTGCCCCGTCCTCCGTGAAGCGCACGTCCGAGACGTTGAGCGCCACGATCTCCGAGCGGCGCAGCGCAGCGGCAAAGCCAACGAGCAGCATGGCCGCGTCCCTCGGCGACGCCTCGCTGGCCGCCAACTTCAGGGCGCTCGCCATGAGGGGCTCTGCGCGCTGCGGGGCAACGCCGATGGCTCGCCCTAGCGACTTGAGGAAGTTCGTCACCGAGATGAGCGTCGGCAGTCGAGCCCCGGCGCTCGCGTGCTGCGAGCGGATGGCCGCGTAGGCGCGGGCGACCGTCGAGTGTTTCAGTCCTTCATCGGCCAGCGATACGAGGTACGTCCTGATCGTGTCCTCCCTCGCCGGGAGCGAGCAAAGCCCGTACCCCTGGCACCAGTCTTCGAAGCGCGCGAGGTCGCTGGCGTAGGCGCGGACCGTGTTGCTCGCCTTCGCTGGCGCGCTTCCCGCCTCTGCCGATCTGGCAACTAGGTCAGCGTCCAGACTCCGCACTAAGATTGCCGCGCTCACGTTGCTCATAAGGCGTAATAATAGTCGGTTATCGTGCATGCGCCAGGAAGGATCGGAGTCTTTACAATCCGATGATTCGCGCGCGATGGCATGCCTCGTGACGGTCCATATCTTGCCTAAGCCAAGGCAACGAAAGAGGTCATAACGGGCACTAGACGCGGCACCTCGGGCCTCGGGTCGGGGGCCTGCCGGACGTCGCCACGCCGGCTTTTCCCATGGTCCCCCTGGCGCATGGGCGCATGGGCTACGTGTAGTTCCCTATTTCTATAAAAAATTAGCCGGCTGTTTGCGTTTGCAACAATTCGGCTTTTGCGTTTTCCGCGCGTTTCGAGTTTTTAGGCGATAGAGTCTCATAAACCGGCGGGCCGCAAACCGGCCGCACTCTCGGACAGCTTGGATCAAAATGAAAAATCACTTAGCTGTCCAAACTAACCCCCTCGCTGGCAAAATAGAATCCCAAGTCCCTGCCCCAACTAAACCTTCGCGCGCAAAAAAGAAGCCTAACGATTCCGGACATTTGCAAACTAGCGCGAGAGTCCGAGGGATTCGGCGGGCCTTCGCGGGCCTAACCTTTCTATGCGATGCGAGCCCGTTCCCACGCTCCCCCGGCAGGGTCATCTGCGGGCTCGCGTCGCACCATCCTTTTGAGGCTCCCATGACGACTGCACACGAATTCGAGGCCCCCCGATCGCCCGGCCGTCCGCGTTCGATCCCGGACGCGGCGATCGCGAGGAT
Organism: uncultured Polyangiaceae bacterium; assembly: GCA_964531095.1. Lineage (GTDB taxonomy): Bacteria > Myxococcota_A > Polyangia > Polyangiales > Polyangiaceae > Palsa-1150. Next base: position 33,710 of record CAZHED010000047.1, read on the forward strand.
CCTCCAGCTTGCCCCCGGTAGCTCGTACGCGGCGACCGCGCGCATGGTCAAGGCCGAATTCGGCATTGCTGTTTCGCCGGAATACGTGTCGATGCTGGCCCGCGGCAAATGCGCCCGCGGCCGCAAGCGCCCAGCGCCGCGATGAGCCCGGACCCCGAAGAGACGCCACGCGCTGCACTCGATCGGGCTCGAAGGGCCTTGGCCGTCGTTCAGTCCGCCGAGCAGTGGGCCGAGCGAAATCCCCAGGCGAGCGCCGACGTGGCTCACGCCCAGGCCGAAAAGGTGATTACGGCCGCGTTCGAGGTCTGCGACGCCTTTGGCCGGCTTTCCCCTCTTCTCAGCTTCGCCCCGCCCGCTCGGCGAGGACGACGCGGCGGCTTCTTCGCCCGGGTCTTCGCCTGGCTCTTTGGCCGATGATGCGCAACGGCCCCGCACTGGCCCGAGGCGGCCCTTCCGGCGCGTCTTGAAGGCCGCGAAGGCTCCCTTGCCCGCAGCCTTGGCCGGCGCGCCGCGCGGCGTCCAGCGCATGGGCAAGCTGGCTCAATCGCTGCTGGACCGGATCGAGGCCGGCCTAGCGGCCAAGGCTGCTGCTGCATGTGACGCGAAGCTCGCCCTGCATGCGGCGAGGCGCGCGGCTCGGCTCGAACGCAAGCGCGCGGCCGCCCTGCGCCGGGCGGGGGGGCATGCAATCCGATGCAGCCTTTGCGGTTTGCCGGTGAAGGCGGGCCACCTGGCCAGCTGCAAAAGCAACTTCACCGTGCCGCGCGCGATGCAGCCGCTTGGCGCCGATGAGGAAGAGGGCCGACTTTGGAATAGCAAATGGATCTCGGCGCCCGTCGAGCCCCCCGCGCCCGTCCCCCGATATTCGCCGCGAAGCCGCTAATGCCGCGCCAAGAATCGGCTCCCAGGAATCGGGGCCGAACGAAAGCCCTAAACTACCGACAGGAGACGATCACATGACTACTCGATCCACCAACATCGGAGCTATGCGAATTGCAGCACAACAGAAGATGCGCGACGCGTGGAAGCAAGTCGGCGCAGGTGACAGCCTGCCCGCGCAAGCAACGCCCGCGAGCCTGCCCGCGGCCGCGCAAACGGCGCAGCTCAGAACCGACGCCGTGTCCGGGGGCAGCGCGCGCGTGGCCGCCGCGTCGCGCGCAATGTTCCACGCGGCGACGGGCCGAGCGGTGCGCTGATGATCTTTGTCAAAATTAGCTCAGGCTCTTGGCTTCACATGTCCGGGCAGGTTGCCGATGATCATCGGCCGATGGCTCTTCCGCTTATCGAGGCGCCTGCCGATGGCGTTATCCGGGGCGGCGAGGGGCTCGCTGCCTTCGCGCTGGAGGTCGTCTCGCTGACGGCCGCCGAGCAGGCCGACGTGCAGCTTTGCCCTCGCCGCCTCTGGCAAGTCATCCGGGCCGCGCTCCCGGAGGACCACACCGCGGTCGACGCCTTGGAGGAGTCCCATCCGTGCGTTGCTCGAATCGTCGAGCGCTGCGCTCGGATGTCCGGCCAGAAGCCCAAGGATTTTGACCGGGCCGCGCAGTGGCTTGACTGCGCCCGGGATTTCTACCTCAGGGCCGGCCGCCTTCCTGCCAAGACGGTCCTGGCGCTGCTCGGACTGCACTCGAGCGGGGAGACGCCCGCGATCGCGCTGGCGGCGTTTGCCCGAATTCGGCAAAGCGGGCTCGCGACCGCGGGCCTCCTATCGGCGGACGAGATCGACAGCTTCGAGCAGGAGATCGCGACGGCCGCCCGCCTCGCCGCTGCGGTGCAGGAGAAGCGCGCCGAGGTCGAGAAGGTCAGGATTTGGATCGACGATGATCTCGCTGCCCTCCGACAGGAGCGGCGCCCCGCTGGCAGCCATGGGGACGCGGAATTCCACGATCAGGTGCTCGGGCTTCGCACCATGCCGGAGGGGACTTACTACTTCCTCGCAGGCGGATTGCCTGTAAGCAAGGAACCGATCTATCTCGGATTCGGCCGCTCAATTTATCGGCCAGGAACGTTCACGGGAACGCAGGCCGAATACGATGCAACGAGAGAGCCAATTCCGGAACCGCTAAAGGCAGCCATCCTGGACGAGCGATGCCGATCATGCAGGCGGAACGAGATCGCGGCTGAAGACCTCGACGGGGATGGCAGAGATCCGGAGCGCGCGTTCGCTTTCCAGCTCCTTCGCGCGCATGTGGAGCGCTTGGTCAAGACGCTGCTGACCGCTTTCCGCGGCGATGGCGCAGTGCTCGCAGAGAAGAGCCTGTATGGGATCGCGCTGGGGTATTTTCCCCTGGTCAGTATTGATGACGCGACCTTCGCAATCGAAGAAGCGCTCCGGTCGTACTTCGATCGCAACTTCGTCCGAAACCGGACCGTCTACAACGATCGAAATCAGCAAATCCCGGACGATTCGCCCGTCGCATGGCCGATGGGTTGGCCGACGCTCGCCTCGATCCGCGGGCGCGTCGAGCATGAGACCTTGCTGAGCGAAGATCCGCCCTGTTGGTCATTGGGTGAGCGATTGCGTGCGCCAACCCCCGCAGAAAAACGCGCCGTAGCTCTCCAGCTCGATCCCTCGTTCGTGACCACGATCCTCCGCAAGGTCGTCGGCGATAAGGCGAGCGTTTCTACCAAAGAGATCTGGCGTGGATTGCTCGACGCCGACGTTATCGATAGTGAAACTCCCTCGGCTCCGGTCCGCGGCGCGATATCGTCCCTACTCGAAAGCGTCTTTGGCTTCCGCAAGGTTGATAAGCGCCTGGACGATGGCAGCAGAGCGCGCTTGTGGATTCGCGCCAGCCCGGACGGGAAGCTGCCCATCCCCGCTCCTGAGCCCGGCGATGCGGCTCCGCCGCTCAATGACGGCCTCGACTCGATGAGGGGTCCGCTGCGCGTCTCCCTTGGCAAGCCCGGCGAGCTAGGGGGGTGGCAGTCGTGAGCGGCACGACGGTTCACTCGCTCGTCTCAACTGCGACGGGCATCGCATCGCCCAGCGTCGACTTCTTTCTGGCGTGTTGCGATCGAGGCGGCCTGCGGCCGAGCGGATGGGCGCCAAGGACCCTGGCGGACGAAATCCAATGCTTGAAGGATGAGATCTGGAAGGACGTCGATCCGGCGCTGGACCTCGGCGACGGGACCCCTTTCGGCCAGCTCATCGCGATATTTGCGGGCAAGCTCCAAAGTCTGAACGACCTGGGGCAGGCGGTCTACGACGGGATCGACCCGAACAACGCCTCGGGCAACCTGCTCGTCAACCTCTGCGCGCTCTCGGGAACTCGGCCGCAAGTCGCGACGCATTCAACCGTCGTCGGGACCCTGACCCTCGGGCCCTCAACGACGGTCCACGCGGGCGCAGTCGCCGCCGTCGCGGGCGATCCGACGAACACTTGGGTTTTGACCTCGGACGCGGTCAATCCCGAGACGTCTACGCAACCCGTCAACGGGCTCTTCCAGTCCACCCTCCCCGGCATCTTCCGCGCGGGCGCAACGACGCTGACGGTCATCCAGACCCCAACGATCGGCTGGACCGCGGTCTCCAACGCGAGCGATTCAGTGGATGGGCTCGCGGCGGACGACGACCCGAGCTTGCGAGCCAAGCGGGTCAAGGAGCTATCCGGCGAGGGAACGAGCAACGTCGACGCCATCCGCGCCCGCATCTTGGAGCTTCCGGACATAAAGCAGGCGTTCGTCTTCCAGAATAAGACACCCGTCGGCCCGGACGCCAACGGGCTGCCGGGCAAAAGTCTCAGGGGCATCTACTGGGACGGCGCCGGCGCTCCGCAGGATACGGCCGTCCTGGCGCAGCTCATCTGGGACAACAAGCCGGCGGGCATTCAGGCGTTCGGAAACCTGACCTTCGAGGCGCACGACTCGACGGGCGCGGAGCAAGACGTCCAGTTTGATCGGGCGGACGAGAAGCCTCTCTATCTGACGTTGACGACAACCCCCGCCCCCAACAAGACGATCGGCGCGCCCGAGAGGGCCCTCATCCGAGAGGCGCTCCGCGATTGGGCCGTCGCGAATCTGAACCTGGGCGTCGACGTCATTGCGTTGCCGCTCCGCACCGCAGCGCTCGGCGGAGTCGCGGCGGGCCTCGCGAGCGATATCCCGACCTTTGCCCTCGGGTTTGCTCCCAGCCCCGTCGGGACGGTCAACCTCCCTGTTTCCTCGCTGCAGATAGCCACTCTGGCGACGACGAACATCTCGGTCGACGGAACTTTCAGCTGAAAGACGATCATGCTCCCCTACCACGACGAACTCTTGAAGACCCAAGCAAGCATCCGAGCCGAGAGCGCAAAGCTGGCGCACGAAGCCGCCGTCCGCGCCCAGAGCGTGCGCGAGGCGCACTGGGAAGGCTTGGAGGCCGGATGGGCTGCGGACCGCCGGCGCGCCGCGGGCCTGACCCCCGAGGACAGCCGCAGGGTTGAGTACTTCCTTCGCTGGCTCCGTCATGTCGATGGCCTGCGAACGACGCACCCCGAGCAGGCGGTCGCCGCGCATGGCCGCATGCACGCCGAAATCAATCGGCTCGATCCCCCGGATGCGGACGGAAGTCAGCGGCTCTACGCCTTCGCGGTCCGCGAGGCGAACGCCCGATACCGCTTTGGCTCGCCGGAGAAGCGCGTTGTGCGGCAAGATTTCTGGAATTGGTCAATTGATACTCGGCTCGGCTTCAACGGCGCAGCGCCCGCGGCCGCCGCGACGGCAACGATTAGAACCGATGACGAGCCGACGGAATCGCGCGGACATAGGATTTAGGCGACGACCATGCACCAGACGATCAGACAGAGGCTCATCGAAGACGGGACGATCAAGCCGGCCCGAGACGCGGGGGACCCGACCCCACCTACCGAGAGCGACAAGCCGACGCTCAGGCTCGACGCGAGCGGCGCGAAGGCAGCCGCGGCGGCGATCGCCAAGCCGGCCCCGGCGTGGAAGGCCGAACGGGCCTTGCTCAACGGCGCGCCGACCCTGACCCCTTGGGGAGTCGAGCGGGAGCGGGCGGCCTGAGGCGAGCCCCCTTGCGCGCATGCTCGAACGCGCGCCCACATTTGCCCACTGATGCGCTTCTCGGCGGCCGAAAGGCCGTCCGCAGGGCGTTTACTTGCCTGAGGGTTGAGACGCATCCCTCCCGGCCCAAATGAACTTGCCGGCGAAGATGAGCACGACGGCGGCGGCGAGGCCCGCGAGGCCTGGCCCGAGATCGAGGCCGAGGACCGCAAAGACGACGACAAGCGCGGCCGCGCCCGCGAAGACGTAGCAGGCGTTTCGGAGCAACCGCCGTTGGTCGGTGTTCATGCTTTAGGGGAACGCACGCCGGCGAGAACGTCAATCGCCCGGGCTTGCGGCCGCGGCGAGGGCCGGGGGCGCCCTAGGAAATATCGGAGCGCACGGGGAAGCGGGTGCGCTTCGCCTCGTCGGCCGAGGGGCGTCGAAATTCGTCTCGGCGCGGATCGACTTCCGTCCGGCGCTCGTGCTCTTCACCCGAGACACGCGAGCGGAAGACTGGCTTCCCGGGAGGGTCGTCGCCCTCCGTGTCAAAGAGCCCGATCATCTCGACGCCGCCGCGGAGCATGAACACGGGGCCATCGAGCGGCTCGCCGTCCAAGCACCAGCGAGGCTCGTCCTTGAAGGTCTCGATCACGATCTTCTTGCTCACGTGGGTGAGTGTACCAGTGCGCGGCGACGCTGGGCCGTGCTGACCAAAAGCATCGGCAAGCAGGGCACCTTACCGGTACGCCGGATCCTCAGGGGGTGCAGGCGCATACAGGGCTCCGAGCTTCGCCACGACGCCCGCATTACGCCGATCCGTCGCTCGCATGATGAGGAAAAGATCAATAAACCACCACAAGCCGAGGCATCCCAGCGTGAACAGCTTTCCGAGCCCGAGCGCGATTTGCCCAAGGTAGAAACGGTCGATCCCGAAGTGACCTAGAAACAGGCTCAGAACGAAGGCCATCGACCGGTCTTTCTTCTGGCTGTTGTAGGCCATCATGTATTCCGCGCGACGTGCCTCAGGCAGCGCCCGCGCGCTCTCGTAAAGCGCAAGTTCGGCATGGTCGCTCATCTTGATGAGAATCGTAGGGTCGCGGGGTTAGGTCAAGCATGCTCTCGTCCGGCCCGCGAACGCCGACTTGAGCCGCGCGAGCGCGGGCGAGGATGCCTTCGCGGGCGCGGATGCGGTGGCGGGGCGCCTGGGAGGGGCTTGCGGCCGGGGCGAAGCCGTGTGGGAGTCGCGGGATGGCAATCAAAATTCCGTTCGACCGCGCCCAGCTTGGGGGCGAAGACTGCGCGCTAATTCCCGGGCCGACCTTCCCGTCCGCGCCCCATCTGGCGGCGCACTTGCGCGCATGGTGCAGGGCCTTGGCGCGCATGGGCTGGCCCGCGCATTCGCCCGCACCGGTGCGCGCGTGAGTGCCCCTGAGGTAGGGGGTTGGGCCATGGATCCCGTTTCGATGCGGCTTGAATACTTCCGGCTTGGAACCTCGTATTACGTCTCCGGGCGATTCGCTCACTACGCCAATGAGGTGCCCGTCGCGGGAAACCTTTTTCACCACGCCGTCGAGATGTTGCTGAAGGGCTGTTTGGTGAAGGCGGGTGTAACGGAGAAGGAGAGGCGAGCGCTAAGCCATGACCTCGGACAGAGCTGGCTCACCTTTCGGAATCACGTACCGGATCCCCAGCTCGATGCCTTCAGCGACACGATCGTTGCGCTCGATGCGTTCGAAGATCTGCGCTACCCGGAGGTAGCCGCGAGGGAGCACGCGAAGAGCGGCAAGAAGGGCGGAGTGTTGATCGGCGTGGGACCAGGGCCGCACGCGCCGGCGATTCGCGCGGACGGGAAGAAGGTGGCGCTGTACTCGGCCGACACCGACAAGATCGATGCGCTGGTCATCGCCCTCTTCAAGGCAGGGTCCTGCAACCCCCGCGCGTTCCTGCCGCTCGGACAGATCGGCGAGAACTTCCTAGCGCTCCACAACGCGCATGCGGAACCGTGGGGGCTGCGGACCCTCGCGCAACTCCCAGGGGGATGAGAGGGCCCTCGTCGCGGACGCGAGCGCGTCTTAGGACAGCCGCCTGGTGCGAGCGCGGCGCACCGCGCCCCGGCCCTCGACGTCAATGCGCCCCGATGCGGACCGCCGGCACGATGACCGCGAAGACGAGGTCGCCCGCCGCGTTGCGCTTCACGGCGACGCGCGCCTCGCGCACGAGGGCTTGCTTTGCCTCGGCGAGGGCTTGCAGCTCGCGGAGGAAGGCGCGCTCGCCGAGGGTGAGGTCGAGAGGGCGCGAGGGGCGTTCGTAGGGCATGGCGAGAGACTGAGCACACGTTCAGTGACGCGACAAGACGCGGCGGCGCAATTCCCGCGACGACGCGCTGACAGAGGCGCGTGTGCTGTTCGTCTGGCGCACGCCGCACCTGATCGCCGTCGTGCGGTGCGCCGAATGCGGGCGGTCGGTGTGGATCCGCTGGCCGGAGGGCTGGGGGGAGTGCGTCGCGTGCGGGGCGCGTAAACGCTGGGACTTGCCGCTATTGGTTCCCCCGATGGTCATACGGCCGAAGTAGATCTCGGTTCCAAACCGTGAAGAAGTCCTCCGCGTAGAGCGCGTGCGTCGCCACCCAATAGCTGGGCGCCGCGTTATTCACGGCGGTTTCCTTTCTCCCCGCCAGCCGAAGAACCGCCTTGAGCATTTGTGCAAGCCGCACCACATCATCCGCGTGCTGCCTCGGGCCAAGGACCGTGTGCACATCAATGCGAGCATTCGCGTTCTCGCGTATCGCGCCCAGCAACTTCTCCCGCGCTTCGGCGTCGCTCGGCGGGAACCTGTAGCCCACGAAAACGATGACCTCCGCAGTCTTAATCCGCTCCAGCGCTCGGCGCCAAACTGGGCCCAACTCTTCCGTTGAGATCTCCTTCGTGGGGCCGGGGGTAGCGATTCCGATCTCCTCAACAGGACAGGTCAACGCAAATTCGGGGTCCACGGGAGCGCCCTCCGCGTCACCGCGACCTAGCGAATAGACGAAGGTACCATCGCCCTGCTTCTTGCGTGCCCAGTCGACGCTGCCATGCAGCTTGAACACTACCGGCCGGGCACCGTCGGGCCGCGCTTCGCCCGGAACAAAGATGTCGAACGCCTTCAAAAGCTCAAGAACGCGATCGTAATTGAAGGTCACGATCGTGTCTGAGGGGTTGAGCGCCTCGGCCCACGATCGGTACGGCTTCCAACGTTCCTGCATCGGGATTGCGGCGTGCAGGAATGCGCAGCACGCGGCAGCGACAAGCCGCCTACCCGCGTGTCTTAGGCCGTCAACCCTGACATCCCTCACCCCGACTCGTGACGCGACGGAATCCAGGAAAATGTTCGCCGGTACGCCAGACTGCGCTGCCGCGTCCACGTAGTCGAGAAACGCCTCTGCGTCCGACCAAAAGCGTTGATGGTAGTTACCCCTCGCAACCGGGCCGTGGGTCGAAAACAGGGTGCGCACTACCTGGAGTGCGGCCGCGGCGTCCGCGTGCTCCGCGGAGACCGGGCGAGAAGGCTCAATGAGCGTGGGATAGATTGCGTCTACAAGCGCGTTCGTCGCGTCGGAGAGCAGATCGTCCAAGAGGGGGCCGCCAAGCGGTTTGCTGAAGCCCGAGCCTAGAATCCAAACGGTGGGCGGGGGCACGTAAGCATCGTCCGGCACGATCGCGGCGAAGGCAAGCTCCTGGCTCCCGTTCTTCGCCAGCCATGGGGCCGGCGTTCCCGAGGGTCCGTCGTCTACGTGGTCATGGCCGCACGCGCCGCTGGTGGGACGAGATGGCCGTCCGAGACGTCGGCGGGCGCTAGCTCGTCGGGAGCCACCGGCGTCCGCGACCGCGTAGGCGAACATGGTGCGGTTGGGCGCCTCTGGTCAGAGGGCTGGTAATCGAGACTCGGCGCCGCAACATCACCGTCGGGTCTCGGATACAGGGCTACGAGACCGACGGACGATAGCCGTTTACCATTGGCATCGACGATAGTCTCGCCGCCGGGGCCGCCCAGGAAAAAGCCGCTCGACGCTTCCATTCCAATCCGAACGCGGCTCACGTAAACACCTAAGAAATAGTCTCTCGAGGGGGTCGGTACTACTTTCCACTCGAAGAGTCTATTCGGTACCTCAAATTGGGGCATCCTGCGAGGATACGTTGGCTCGAGCCGGCCGCGGCGCGTCTTGTATAAAACCCCTGAAATCTCGTTCCTCTTGAATACGAAAACTTCAAGAATGTAACCGCCGTTCCACTGCCTAGCGGTCGTCCTTCGATAGACGTGGTCTCTCTCGTAAAAAACTATATCGGTCGACGAAAGCCGCCCGGCTAAATCGAAGTCGCTAAGTCCCCATATCGTGAGAGCCGCGGTCGGGCCGCTTTGGACAGGGTTCGTGAGAGGCCTGGCGAAGATCCCAAGCCCCTTCGGTTGTCCCGTGACCAAATCACGACCCGACACTATCCTGCCAGATCCGGCGCCCGAAAACTGTACGAAACCGTCACGGTGAATCGAAATCTTCACTCGGTCGTTGGCGGTATACCCGACTAGCGGACTCTGGTGGAAAGAACCTATCGTACCAGAGTATCGCATTTTAGTCAAATAACCTTGTTGAGCCTTATGGTAAGGAGAAAATATGGCGAATCCGCCGTCACTCAGAAACACAATCTTCGTGACCTTATGCAGGCAACCGTTCGATTCGAGCACGATGGCGTAGCTATCTCGATCGGGCATCGGAGCCTTCACCCGATTCGCGGCCAGCCCGGCGGGTCACGGAGGATCTCACGTAGGGCACGGTACAGACCTTCTTCGCTGGTCTGCTGACCGATGCTTGCACGCGTCATGGTCAGACGGTCTTCGCACTGCCCCTCGACCAAGTAGACGTAGAATTCCTCACGTGTGCCGGGAACGTGCGCGATCCGAGCCTCGCGTAGCTTGTGATCGTTCTCCGGCACCTGGCGGGTCTGGGCGTCCGTGCTCCGTACGGCGCCACGGTAGGGGTGCTTGCCGACCTCGGCGAGTGCGAAGCGGACCCTATCGACGTCACGGCGAGCGTGAGCGCTCAGCCAGTCGCTAAAGGTGCTGAGTTTCATGATGCCCTCTGCGCACCCGTTTCCCTAGCACCCGAGGCCTGCGGCGCCAGCGTGCGTCGCCATACTGGTCACATAGCGTCATATATCGCCATGGTCGTCTCGACTGCCCGAGCCGCGGCTTCGGGGTGTCCGACCGCAGCCGATCCGTGTATACGAACGCCCTTCCTGAGACCAGCGTCCAACATCAGCGGTACAAAAACGACACAGCGGGCGAATTGAGCAATAACGGAACGAGACGAAAAGGAAACGGTTTCAACAACTTGGGCTGATAGCTCAGTCGGTAGAGCTGCGGACTTTTAATCCGTAGGTCGCGGGTTCGAGT
>CAZHED010000048.1:0-42889 GCA_964531095.1 uncultured Polyangiaceae bacterium
CCCTACCGTGTCAAGGTAGTGCTCTACCACTGAGCTACGCGCCTAACCGACCGCGGGGGTAGGTAGCCTCTCGACGCCTCGCCTGTCAACCGCCCGGCCGGGCGCCGCCTTCGGTTCCTCGCCGCGTGCGGATGGTACCGTGGCGTCTTCACCCGACGGAGGACGCTTTTCATGGAGAGCCGTTACGACCCTGACGCAGCCGCGCGCATGGTCGACGAGCTGGCGCCGCGAGCGTCAGAAACCCTCGCGCTGCGTACGTACACGGCCCGCCTGATCGGCGGCGACCCGCGGCTCGTTCTGCACGGCGGGGGGAATACATCCGTCAAGGCGACGGCGTCGACCGTCCTCGGCGAGGCGATCGATGTTCTCCACGTCAAAGGCGCGGGCTACGACTTGGCTACGCTCGAGCCGGAGGGGCAGCCCGCGGTGCGCCTCGAGCCGCTCCGGAGGCTGCGGGCGTTGGCCACGATGTCGGACGCGGCGATGGTCAACGAGCTCCGCGCGAATCTGCTCGATGCCCGCGCGTCGAGCCCGAGCATCGAGACCCTTCTGCACGCATTTCTGCCGGCACGGTTCGTCGACCACACCCACGCCGACGCCATCCTTGCCCTCTGCGACCAGCCGGACGGCGAGCGGGTGTTTACCGATCTGTTCGGCACCAGCGCCGTTTGGGTGCCTTACACCTTGCCGGGGTTCGCCCTCGCGAAGCGCTGCATCGGCATGTTCGAACAGGTCGCCGCGCGCGACCAGCCGGCGGTCATGGTCCTCGAGAAGCACGGCCTTTTCACGTGGGGACATACCGCAAAGGAAAGCTACGAATGCACGATCGACGCGGTCTCTCGCGCCGAGCGTTACATCGCGACCCGGAGCCGCACGTCGACCAGCTCCGCCCCAGCGCGCGTTCACACGAACGACGCGCACGTCCTTCCGCGGTTGCGAGGGGCGTTCGCCAAGCTGGCCGGCGACGCCCTGGAGCGAGGGCCAATCGTGCGCACTCGCGCGACGCCGGCGATTCTGTCGTTCCTCGAGCGCCGTGACGCCGCGGAGCTCGTGGGCAAAGGCTGCGCCACGCCCGATCATGTCCACCGCACGAAGCCCACCGCGCTCTTCGTCCCCAGCCCCGCATGCGATGATCCGCCCAAGCTCTCCCAGCAGCTCGAGCGGGCGATCGCAGAATATGCCCGCCAATACGATGCCTACTTCGAACAGATGTGCCGCACCAAGGGCGTCGAAAGAAGCAAGCGCGACCCCTTGCCGCGGATCGTCCTTCTGCCGGGGTTCGGCGCGTGTGCGATCGGTACGACTGCGCACGAGGCCGACCTCGCGCTCGACACGTACGAGCACACGATCGGCGTGATGACGAACGCCGCGGCCATCGGGACCTATTCCCCTTGCGCGCGCTCGGACCTCTTCGACGTCGAGTACGGAAGCCTGGACCCGCCGAAGGCCGAAGCGCCCGCGACGCTCTCCAAATGCGTGGCGCTCGTGACGGGCGCGGCGCGGGGCATCGGGCTCGCTTCCGCATCGCGCATGATCGCCGCAGGGGCGCACGTTGCGATGGTCGACAAGGACTTCGATGCCCTCTGGGGCGCGGTCGGCCGCCTGTCGGCGCACAAGGATCGCGTCTTGATGATCGCGGCGGATGTGCGCGACGACGAGCAAGTGAGCGCGGCGTTCGCTCGCACGACGGCGTTCTGGGGAGGAGTCGATCTGCTCGTATCCAACGCCGGCGGCGCGACGGAGGGGCAGCTCGACACGGCCGACGGTCAGGCGATGCTGCGGTACTCGATCGAGCTCAATTGTCTTGCGCACGCGCGCGTGGCGCGGGCTGCCGTCGCGGTGATGGCGGCCCAAGGGCGCGGCGGCTGTCTCTGCTTCAACGCGGGCCAGGCGGCCTTCAATCTCGTTCCGGGCCTGGGACCCTACGCCGTCGCCAAGAGTGCGCTTCTCGCGTTGATGCGCCAATACGCGGTGGACCTGGGGTCGCGCCGGATCCGCTCGAACGCCGTGAACGCCGATCGGGTTCGAACGCAGCTCGTCGCGGACGGAGCGCTCGAATCTCGTGCGAAGGCCCGAGGGCAGAGCGTCGACGATTACTTCCGCACCAACCTGCTATCGCGCGAAGTAACCGCGGACGACGTTGCGGACGCGTTTCTGTACCTGGCCGGGGCGCGCTCGACGACGGGGTGCATCCTCGCGGTCGACGGCGGCAATGCAGCAGCTTTCCCGAGGTGAGCAAGAACGAACCGCTCCAGCGGAGTGAGAGAAGGCGAGCGAGCGCCCCGAAGCCAAGCGATGGGGGAAAGGCTTCAGAACCTCCACGTCAGCTCCGCACGCGCGCCCTCGAACGGCGGAAAATACCGGCACACGCCGCTCGCGCACCGGAACGCCCCGCGCTGCTGGCCGACCGATACGCGCACGTTCGAGCTGCTCGTGAACTTGTAGAGCACCGCGCCGTTGAAATACAAAGGCGGCTGACCGACGAACGTCGTGTACTCGAAGCCCTGCGTGAGAACCCACTTGGGTGCCATCTTGAGCGCGACGTAGTTCTCCCCCTCGACCCACCACGCGTCCGCATTCTGGTAGGCCTCTCGCCTGTGGCGGTGGCGCCCCTGAATCTCGATCGACCAGGGTCCCCGGATGTACTTGGCAATCGAGTACTCGATGTGGTGCTCGCGGTATGAAACGCCGCCGTCCTCTTTCGTATCGTCGCGCGCCCCGGCCCACACGTAGACATGTGATTGCGATTCGTTGAAATACCACTCGAGACCGGCGATCCCGTCCCACACCTCGTCTTGTACCTGATTGGCTGCCACCGCGGCGAGGGTGTGGCCGAGTTGATCGCAGCGGCCGCCGGTCTGCTCCGACTTCGTATACGCGTAGATCCCCTGCGCATACACCATCAGATTGCGCGTCACGTTCAGGTCGGCGCGCAAGCGCCCGCCGTCGACGCAAGCGTTGAAATTTCCCGTCCCCTCCGTGTCGACCATGTCGAAGGTCTCTGCGGGCGGCAAAAACGAATACGTGACCACGGAGAATTCGCCCGCGCGCGACGGGTCGGCGCTCGCAGGCACCGCGTAGAAATTGCGGTTGCTCTTGACTTCGAGCGTCGCCGTCACGGGCCGAACGTCGAACGACAACGCTCCATAGATCGCGTTGCCCTCGCCGTTGCCGTTCTGGCTCGCGATCGCGTTGCGCCGGTCTTGCCCGGCCGCTTCCACGTAGAGCTTGCCGTGGCCCCACAGCCTCGGCACCTCCAGCGACTGCCCCACCATCGTGATGTCTCCGTCCCCGAGCGGCGGCGGCGTGTTCCCAATCTGCTGCGACCACCTGGCCGTGTCGACGGGATCGCACGTGCCGAACGTGACGCTGGAAGGAGACTGCCAGGGATCCGTGACGATTTCGCCGCCCGAGTCGTAGTGATACGGAGCGCACCGGGTGAAGTGGGTCACGTGGGTCGACAACGTCACCGGCAGGCCGCGCCCGGCTTGGACTTCGATCCCGACGATGCGGTCGCTTCCGAAGACGGGCAGCGCGCGGTCGCCCGCGACGAGGTCATGGGTCGGAAAGAGGCCGCGCCCGGTCGCCTCGTCGATGCGGGACGGATTGGCAAACCCCGCGACCATCGTGAGCGCGAACGGGTCTTTCTGGATTTGCACCTTCGCGCCGCGGACGGTCGTGTCGATCCCAAGCTCGTCGATCTTGCGCATCGAGAGGGTCAGCCCGCGGCCGAACTGCACATAGGCGTCGCCGGCGGTGACTTCGATGGACGGAAGCGAATACGTCACCCACAGCTTCGCCGGGTAAACGGCGTTCTCGTAGCGCGACTCGTTGTCGAACCGGATCTGCTGCTGGCTACCTGACGGCAAGTCCGAGAAATTCGGGTTGTCCACCGGCCTTCGCCAGTACACCGACGAGTCGAGGCGCATCCCTGCGGTCCACCTCCCCCACCGAAGCGCCGCGTTGAGGCGGTTGAGCCACGCGCCCCACCCACTGTCCTGCGGGAGCTCGTTGTCGCGCGTGTCGAAGTGCTGGACGGCGACGCTCGTCTCGGTCACGTCGAGCTCGACCGGGTCGCCCGCGACTTTTCCCACGTCGGCGGCGTGCCCTTGCTGCGCCCACAAAAGGGCCGCCGCCGCGCACGAGACCCGGCCCAACCCGAGCTTACGGCGTCGAGCCACCGGCCCGCAGCGCTTCGGCCACGTCGGACGCGACCTGCCGTTCATCGCCAGGGTTATACCCCTCGCGAACGACGCCGATGTGCCCCGTCTTGGCGATGATCACGCTGAGGGGCATCGATTTCTTCGGATTGTACAGGCTCGCGATGCGTGAGTCGTCGTCCATCACGATGGGAAAGTCCACGTCGAAGCGCTTGACGAAGGCCGGAACGTCCGCGGCCGTTTCGGGCCCGTCCATCGCAACCCCGACGACCAGCAGCCCCTTGGCCCTGTCGCGATCGTACATCGCGCGCAGGTGAGGGAGCTCCGCTTTGCACGGCTCACAGAACGTAGCCCAGAAGTCGAGCAGGACGACTTGCTTGCCCAGGTGGTCGCTCAGCCGGAACGTGTTGCCGTCCATGTCGCGCGCCGTAAAATCGGGCGCGACCGTTCCCGCCGCCGAGCCGGCGTTGCGGTCGGTTGCGGACGCCGGGTTGGGTGATCCCGCCTTCTCGCACGCGACCGACAGCGTGGCCGCGATGACGAGCAGCAGTCGCCCCGGCGCCATCATCGGTTCGCGCGGTCCCTTCAGAGATCGCTGCAGGCGGCGGGCAGCGGGTAGTTCGGTGACTCCTGCACGTCCGTCAGGGCCGGCGCCAGCTCCGAGGCGACGTCGCCCGTCCACCCCGGGCTCGAATCGAGGATCTCCATCGTGCGCGGGTCGATGTCGCCGTTCCACGGGATGGACGCTTGCATGAAAAAGATGCCGAGCTGCGGGTTGGGGTCGGGGTCGAGCATCTCGGTGAAGTTCACGTGGTGGTTGGCAATCCAGTGGTTCATGTCGAGCTGCGTGGCGCCGACGTTCTGCACGTTGCCGTCTTCGAGCGCCTGAACGACGACCACCCCCTCGGCGTCGAGATCCGATTTGGCGGCAACGATCGCGTCCGTCTCCTGGTTGCACGGCGGGCACCACAAGGCCCCGACCGTCAAGTGAATGAGCTTGTACCGCGCGCCGCAAGGGTCGTAAAAATCCGCCAGGGCGATGGTGTCGAGCTGCGGGGACACGACCCCGTTGCGGTACCCGCTAAATTTGAAATTGGCGATGATGCTCCCGGGCGTTTTCCCGCTCCGGGTGCTCCGGCCATAGCCGGTGGCCGGGCTCGGATAGGGAATACCGTCGGGGTTGGTGCCGACCGTCGGCGACGGTGCGCCGCCGCTATCCGTGGAATCGCCGGGGTTCAGGGGCTGCGCGGTCGACCCGTGTCCTCCGCCGCTGCAGGCTGCGAGCGCCGCCACGAGGCCGAGGTACGCAAGGGGAGCTCCGCGATCGCTTCTCATCGTGAACCCTCCAGCCCTACGTCGAAAGCATGCTACACGCGAGCCCGTCGAGAGCGTATCGTGCGTTCGCCCCTCGTCAAGCGGCGGGCCGCGAGCGGGTCGTCCGAGTCGCCTCCCGCCGAAATGGACAATGGGGCTGTGAGCGGAGCACAATTCATGGAACACGGCCTCGCCCGGAGGGATGACCCGTTCGGGCGCCACCCAATCGCGCGTACCATCACGCGTACCGCAGGCGCGATCGCGCTCTTGGGCTGGGCCGCCTTGGTCCTTGCGATCGGGTGCTCCTCCTCGCCGACGGCGATGTGCGGACGGTCCCCGGCCTGCGCCTCCGGAAGCGTGTGCGTCGACGACGGCTCGGGCGCGGGCAAGAAGTGCGAGAAGGCTTGCACCCAGCAGGCCGACTGTCCGATCAATTCATTCTGCAACGACGCGCAGCCGAGCAGCTGGTGCGCGCCGAGCACGTACCCGGTTCCCCAACAGCCCGGGCAGTGGGGTGCCCCTTGCCCGGCCGGTTGCGACACGGGCGACGGCTTCGACTGTTACGGCGTCTCGCCGACCGATCCGAACGCGTTTTGTACGATGCCGGATTGTGCGACGGACAGCGATTGCCCCGGGGGCTGGTGGTGCGCCACAGTCAACCTCACGCCGAACCACACCACGGTGAGACGCGTGTTCGACGGCCAGACGCGCGCCTGGTGCCTGCCGCGCCAGTACTGCGCGACCTGCCGGATGGACCACGACTGCGCGAAGGCCGCGGACGGTACCCAGCAGCACTGCGTGCAACAGGACGCGGCGGGCAACGGGCTCTGCGCTCCGCAATGCGGATCGAACGCGACCTGCCCCCTCGACGCGGTCTGCCAACTGCAGTGGGGCGTGTGCGCGCAGGCGGGGTGCAAGCAAGACGCCGACTGCCAGGCGAACGGCGGCGCGGAGAAGTGCTTCGGGGGTGCGTGCGAGCTCCCTTGCAAGAAAGACGCGGACTGCGCCGCGTCGAACGGCGCGCCTCAGCACTGCGGCCAGGCGGGGGCTTGCGTCGCCAAGGCTTGCGCCAGCGACGACGATTGCCCGCCGGCCGCGGGAACCTTTCAGCACTGCAACGGCGGCGCGTGCACGCCCGAGTGCTCGACCTCGGCCGATTGCAACGCGGCGACCGGCGACCAGGCTTGCGTGCCACTGTCTGTGTGCACGCCGCGGGCGGGAGGGTGCGTGGGCGACGGCACGTTCTGTTCGCCGTGCCGCTCGGACGCCGATTGCAACGGCGGCTACTGCGTCAACGCCCAGTACTCGACCGAGCGCTTTTGCAGCGCGGCGACCGTCGGGGGGGTCGCGTGCCCCGCCACCGCCGCGCCGCCGTCGACCACGTGTCCGAAGCTCCCCGCCAACGCGAGCGCCAAGGGCTTTGGCTGCACGACCTCTGCAGACGGCAGCCTCGCTCCCGCAAACCAGTGCGTGGGTGAAGTTCCCTTCGGCATGTCGCAGGGGCAGGTCGTGTATGTGGCGGGGTGCTTTTCGGCCCACTAGCGAAAAGACCCGTTTGCCGACAGGGCCGCACCTTTCAAAGGATCGCACCGGCGCCGTAGCATTGCATCGAATCGGGCCTTCCCCCGTCGATCGTCGGTCGGGGTGCCCCAGGCGAAGAAGCGTCTCGATTCCCGAAGGAGAGCTTGCTCATGACCAATCGCACGATGTTCGAGTACTTGCCGGGGCTGGTGGTCGCGCTGGCCGTTGCCTCGCTGGCGGCGACCAACGGCGGATGCAGCGCGGCCAGCACGCTCGGGCAGGCAGCCCAGGGCTGCGACGAGTTCCAAAATGGTGGCGTGGCGGGCCTGTCGATCGACGTCAAGACCAAGGCGTTCGTACAGGCGAGCGCCGACCTCGTTGCGGTGTCGGGTGCGATGGAGGCCTCCGTTCTGGCCGCGTGCACGAACATCGACACGGACCTGGGCGTTCCAGACACGTGGACCGCCAAGGCGGGCGCCGACGACAAGCTGAAGGAGGCTTGCGCGCAAGCCCAGACCAAGATCAAAGCGATTCTCGACACGCAAGCGCAAGCGCAAGCGACGTGCACCTTGGCCATCACCGGCGGCGGGTGCCAGGTCGACATCAACGCGCAGGCCGATTGCACGGCGAAGTGCAGCGGCGACGCGACCTGCACGCCGCCGGACGTCACGGTCGCGTGCGATCCGGGGCAGCTCAGCGTGCAGTGCAGCGGGACGTGCAACGCCAGCGCGACGTGCGAAGGGACGGCGATGCTGGCCGCACAGTGTCAGGGCAGCTGCGAGGCCGATTGCGACGGCACGTGCACCCCCGGCACGGCGCCGAGCGTTCACTGCGAAGGAACCTGCATGGGAACGTGCACGGGGACGTGCGACGGCACCGCGACCCCCGCGGGCGGCATGGCCAACTGCACGGGCGTCTGCAGCGGCCGGTGCGACGCCGCGTGTGCGTACACCCCGGGCAAGCCGGCGCATTGCGAAGGCTCGTGCAAGGGCACCTGCACCGGCAATTGCAAGATCGACGCGATGGCTAACGTGATGTGCGGCGCCAACGTGAGCTGCAAAGGCGGCTGTACGGGCACCGCCACGGCGCCCAAGTGCGAGGGACAGGTCACGCCGCCGATGTGCAACGCGGACGTGAACTGCAAGGGCAGCTGCCAGGCCCACGCCGATGCGACCGCGCACTGCGATCCGCCGGCGGCGACCTTGGAATGCAGCGCGAGCGCGACGGCAGACGCCGACGTGCAGAAGCTCATCGCGACGGTGAAGACGAACCTTCCCGCGATCGTTGCCGCCGTGCAAACGCAGGGCCCCTTGGCGACCAAGGCGGCCGAAGCGGTCGGAACGACCGGCAGCGCCGTCGTGCAGAGCGTGGGCAGTCTCGGCGGCAAGGCGTTTGCGTGCGCGACGACGGCGGTCTCTGCCTCCGCCAAAGCGTCGGTGAGCGTCAGCGTGTCGATCATGGCCAGCGCGAGCGTGAGCGGGTCCTGCGGCGGTCCGACCTCCTGAGCGAGGGGGCGGTCCCACCCGCGCTTCGCGCGATCCATCGCCATCGGACCGCTCTCGGCCTACATAGTCGGGATGCCTCCGATCGCCCCCGACGGCGCCCTCCACGTCGCCTCGCGTCGCATCGACGACGGGCCGACGTGGGCGGTGCGCGAGCCATGGTCCGGCGCCCAAGTAGGGAATGTCGTGCTCGCCGACGAGGCGCGTGCCGAGCAAGCAGTCGTTGCGAGCACGCAAGCCTTCGACCGCCTGCGCGTGCGCACGAGCTACGAGCGCAAGGCCGTGCTCAAGCGCGTCGCCCGGGAGATCGAAGCGAACGCGGAGAGGTTCGCGGAGCTACTCGCGCGCGAAGCGGGTAAGCCGATCGCCCTCGCCCGCGCCGAAGTGGCGCGCGCTGTCTCCACGTTCGAGATCGGCGCGGAAGAAGCTACGCGGATCATCGGCGAAGTCATGCCGCTCGACATCACGGCGACGACGCGCGGCTACGCGGGGGCGTGGGTGCGCGTTCCGGCCGGACCGGTGATCGCCATCTCCCCCTTCAACTTCCCGCTCAACCTGGTCGCGCACAAAATCGCCCCCGCGATCGCCGCGGGATGCTCGGTCGTGCTCAAGCCGCCGCCGCAGGCGCCGCTCTCTTCGCTTCTGCTGGCGGAGCACATCCGCCGCGCGGGGGCGCCCGACGACGCGGTGCAAGTCCTTCCGTGCGACGTCGCCGTGGCGGAGAAGCTGGTGCGCGACGACCGCTTCGCAACGCTGTCGTTCACGGGCAGCGCCAAAGTCGGCTGGAGCCTCAAAGCGATCGCCGGCAAAAAGCGCGTCTTGCTCGAGCTCGGCGGCAACGCAGCGGTCCTTCTGCATGACGACGCGCCCCTCGAGCGCGCGGTCGAGCGCGTCGTTTCCGGAGCGTTCGGATACGCGGGCCAGGTGTGCATCAAAGTGCAGCGCCTCTACGTGCACCGCCCGATCGCTGGCGCGGTCATCGCCCGCCTCGTCGAGCGAGCGCGCTCGATCGAGCCGAAGTCGCCGCTCGATCCAGCGGCGCTCTGCGGCCCCATGATCGACGAGCCCAACGCCAAGCGCGTCGAGCAGTGGGTGAACGAGGCGGTGGGCGCGGGGGCGCGACTGCTTTGCGGGGGACGGCGCGAAGGCAATCGATACTGGCCGACCGTGCTCGAGCTCGACGGCGACGGCCGCGGTCTGAAGGTCGTCGACGAAGAAGTGTTTGGGCCGGTGCTCACGGTGCACCGCTACGACGGGTGGGACGAGGCGATCGCGATGGCCGACGGGACGCGCTACGGCCTGCAAGCCGGCCTCTTCACCGACTCGCGCGCGCGCGTCGCCGAGGCCTTCGCCAAGCTCCACGTCGGCGGCGTCATCGTCAACGACGTTCCCACGTTCCGTGTCGATTCGATGCCGTACGGCGGCACGCGCGACTCAGGGCTCGGCCGGGAAGGGGTGCGCTTCGCCATCGAAGAGATGACCGAGCGCAAGCTGCTGGTGGTTCACGAAGGCGAGTGAAGGTTGACGGGCCCCTCGTGCCGGCCTACCCCGTCGTTTGCCATGGTCGCCGACAACGAGACACCCCCGCAGCCACCGCGCGCGCTCCGCGCTCGCGCCGTCGGACCCGACGACCCCCTCCCGGGGGTCAAGAACATCGTCCTCGTGATGAGCGGCAAAGGGGGCGTCGGCAAGAGCTCGGTCGCGACGAACCTGGCGATGGCGCTGTCGCGCTCGGGCTATCGCGCGGGGCTTCTCGACGCGGACATTTACGGACCGTCGATCCCGACGATGTTCGGTGTGGCGGGGCGCCCGGTCTCGATGGACGGCAAGACGATCGAGCCGCTCGCCCGCTTCGGGGTCAAGCTGATGTCGATGGGCTTTCTGCTCGAGGATCCGAAGGCCGCGATCATCTGGCGCGGACCGATGCTGCACGGGGCGCTCCAGCAATTCATGAAAGACGTGAGCTGGGGCGAGCTCGATTTTCTCGTGATCGACCTGCCGCCGGGAACGGGCGACGTCGCGCTCACGCTCTCCCAGCGCGTCAAGGCGACCGGCGCGGTGATCGTGACGACCCCCCAGGCCGTGGCGACCGACGACGTCTACAAGTCGGTCTCGATGTGCAAGAAGGTGAACATCCCGGTGATGGGCGTGGTCGAAAACATGAGCTGGTTCATCGACAGCGCGGGGGTGCGCCACGAGCTGTTCGGCAGGGGCGGCGGGGAGGCGGTCGCGGCGTTCGCCGAGGCTCCGCTCCTCGGGCAAGTGCCGCTGGACCCGTCCGTTCGCGAGTGGGGCGACAAGGGAACCCCCGTGGTGCAGGCAGCGCCGGCGAGCGACGTGGCCAAGGCGTTCGGCGCGATCTCGGAGCGCGTCGTCGCGCTCTGCGAAGAGGCGCACGACGACGACGCGGGCCCGACCATCGACCGCAGCGGTGGACCCGGCGGGAAAAGGCGGCTGCCGGTCGCGGGGTAGGGGTGGTCGCCAGCCAGACCAAAGCAGTCCGACAGCCGGACGCGACGATCAGTCTCCCGAGAGAGCAGCGTGCCTCTCACGAGAGAGAGCCATCGGTATCGATGGAAAGGCGCCACGGTCGAGCCCCATCGGGGACCCTTCTCACGAGAGAGGCTGTTCATCGCTTGGGACCTACCCGGCTGAGGCGCTCCTGCAGGCGTGTCACTTCACGCGCATGCTCCTCTCGTGGGAGACGCGCCCTTGCTCTGCGCGAGGGTGGAAGGACATTGCTAGGATGGCGCACCCATGAAAAGGAAGGCGCCCCCCGCTGAGCGCCCAAGGAGCCGTGTGTCCACAAGGGCCGTTGCAGCAACGCTGGTAGAAGCCCTCCTCGTTGCCTGCTCGACAGGCAACGGCTCACCCCACACGACCAACTCCGCAGACGCGTCGGCCGCCTCCGCAGGCGATGCTTCCGCCGAAGCCGCGAGCGACGCATCGGGTGCCGTCGCGCAAGACACGGATGGCTCCGTGGACAACGCAGTCGACGCGGGGCTGATCTGCTCGGACCCCACTCCGTGGAGCGCCGACGCGGACCCCAGCACGACCCCTGGCCCCTGCACGGACACGCCGCCGTGGACGACCACCGGCACCCCCGACGTCCAGATCACCGTCGACGCGAGCGCCATCGGTGCACCATGGAATCGATTTTACGAAAAGGCCGTCGCCTCCGATCATGCGAACACTCTTTTGTGCACGGTGTGGGGCCGCAATATCCAGAATGCCCTCCGGAAAGCGCACGCCCAGGCGGGCTTGCAATACGCGCGTTTTCACGGCGTGCTCGACGACGATATCGGGGTTTACTCCGAAGACGCGAGCGGCGCGCCGGTCTACGACTGGGCGCGCTTCGACCGCGTGTACGACGCCGTCGTCGCCGCCTCGATGCGGCCCATCGTCGAAATCAGCTTCATGCCGTCGGCGCTCGCCTCGGATGCCACGCAAATTCAGACGCAGCTCTGGTACGGAGGCGCTTCACCGAACATCAGCCCGCCCAAGGACTGGGCCAAATGGAAGGGCTTGATGGCCGCCATCGTGACGCATCTCGAACAGAGATACGGCGCCGACGAAGTGCGGAGCAACTGGTACTTCGAAGTTTGGAACGAGCCCTCGTGGATGTATTCCATGGGCGACAGCGGATACAGCACGCTCTACCGACTCACCGTCGCAGGACTGCTGCTGGGCGATCCCGCGGTTCGGGTCGGGGGGCCCGCTGGCTCCGCCGGCGAGTCGGTTTCTCTCGTCCCCGACTTGATTGGACTGGCACAGGCCGGGAAATGGAAGCTCGACTTCATCAGTTATCACCGCTACGGCGACAACGGCGGGGTCGAGCTCGATGCAAACGGGATGCAGGCGTTCCATCAAACCATGGCGACCGCCCTCCAGAACAGCGGCTACACCGGCACGCTGCTCAACGACGAGTTCGGGCCCGGGACGGCGTCCATTCCGGCGTGGGACACCGAAGCAAGCGCGAGCTTCGTCGCGAAGACGATCCATTTGATTGGCACCGACCCGGTGGTTGCCCCCCCATGGAGCTATGCCTATTGGGCCGTGTCGGACCTCTACGAAGAGATCAACACGAGCACCGGAACGGCATTCCGCGAGTTCAACTACGGTCTGATGCTCAAAGGGGATCCGCGATTTCCGGAATCGTTCGACGTCGCCAAGCCAGCCTTCAACGCGCTTCGACTTCTGCACATGATGGGCGATACCCAGGTTTCGGCGACCGGCGGCGACACGACCGAGGGCGTCAACGCCACGGCAACGGTCTCTGCCGACGGGAGCGCGCTTCAGATCCTCGTGTACAACCATCACAGCGGACCCCAAGTGGATCCGACGCAGTCCGCCCTCGTCTCGGTGACCGTCGACAATATCCCGTTTGCCCCCGGGTCGATTCGACTTCGGCATTATACTGTCGACCACACCCATGCGAATTCACACACGGCCTGGATCGCAATGAACCGTCCCGGCAGGCCAACCCAAGCGCAATGGACGCAGCTCCGCGACGCGGCGGAGCTTTGCTACTACGAGACGACAGCGACTGTCTCGGGGAGCTCGTGGTCGGTGACGTTCCCGCAGTACCAGTACGGTGTGACCTTGCTGGAGCTCGGCAAGTGACACCCCGTCGGTGACGAAGCGGCAGGCCCGCGCGACGTGACGGACTACGGGTAAAGGCCGTCCGCAATTCCGTTGATGTATTTCTCGACGTTGGTGTAACCGGTGTGGTCGAAGTCTCCGGTGGCGTCGGCCGCGCTGTTGGGATTGAGGCCGTATTTCGTTTCCCACGCATCCGGCATGCCGTCCATGTCCGTATCGGTCGGCGCGGTTCCGCTTGCCAATGTACCGTAGCCGCTGTTGCCGAGGCCCGTGGCGGTCTGGGTCGTCCACAGGGAGCCCGATTTCCCGAGCGAGTTCAGCTCTCCGATCACCAGCGCGTCGACTTGGTCGCGGTGAAGGGACGCGCCTGCGCTCGCCACCACGGCGGCGAAGCTCGCGGCCGCGCTCGTGGTCGGCAAGCTGGCCGTGTCCGGTGATGACGCCGCGGCCGCGTGGGTCGTGCTGCCCGGATATCCCGCGTCCGTTCCGTTGAGCGTGCCGTCCGCGTTGGTATCCGCGAGATTCCCGTTGATGTATACGGTTTGGCCGACGTTCATCTGGTAGAAATAATCGCCCGGGCTGTTCGAGGACGGGCCCGCAATGAAGTAGTTGTGGACGATGTCGTGCCAGAACGTGCCGCTCGTGTCGCCGGCGGCATAGGCATATTGGTAGTTGTAGACAACGTTGTTGACGTACTGCGTATTCGACTTCGCCAGCGGGCACCGGCCATGCGCGTTGGCGAAGAGGTTTCCGTACCAGGTGAAGAATCCCCCGGTCATCTCGGTGTGCGCGCCGAACTGCTGTCCGGTCGGGTCCGCGTCGATGGAGTTCTGTATAGTGATGTTGGTCGCCCCCACCGCGTCGACGTTGTTGTACTGCGCAAACTCGATCGAGATGTGATCGAAGATGAGGTTGGTGGCATTGAGCAGGTTGATCCCGCTCTTCTTGGCGTCGGGATCGAGCAGGCCCTGTCGGAACCGCACGTAACGGACGATCACGTTCGACGCGGCGTTGAACGAGACTTCGCGCCCCATGAAACCGATGCCGTCGCCGGGCGCCGTTTGGCCCGCGATAGTCAGGTCGCTCTTGACCGACACGGCGGTCTGAAGATTCACGTACCCGCCGATATCGAAGACGACGATGCGGCCGCCCGTGCTGACGGCGTCGCGGAAGGAGCCGGCGCCGGTGTCGTTCAAGTTGGTGACATGGTAAACGGCGTTGCCTCGGCCGCCGGTCGCTTTTTTTCCAAAGCCCAGCGCTCCCGGAAATGCGACGGCCGCCCCCGAAGAGCCCACGACACCGCCCGCGTCGCTGCGGCCCGTCGCGCCGCTCGACCCCGAGCTGCCGCCGGCGTCGGAATGCCCGCCGCTGCCGCCCGAGCTCGACGTGCTGCCGCCCCCGCTCGAGCTCCCCGAACCGGTCATTCCAGCATACATGCCGCTCGAAGAGCCTGCGGGACCACCCTCCGCACCGCTGGCTCCGCCGCCCGGCGAGCCGCTGCTGCTCGTCCCGCCGGCACCCGAACCAGATACGTCTCCCGAACCGCTCCCGGCCTGGCCCCCCGTTGCTCCCGCGCCGCTCGATCCGCCCGTGGACGACGAGCCGCCCGGAATGTCGCCGCTGGACGAGCCCCCGCCTCCACTCATGGTTCCGCTGCCGCCTCCCGAGCAAGCACTAGCGATGCCGGCGCCCAGGACAACGATGCCGAGTAGATGTTGGCGAGTGCTCATGGCGTGGCCTTCCGTGGATGTCGGGGCACATCCGGCGAGCGGGACATCATAGAGAAGCGCGGTCGACGCGCACTCTCGATTTCTAGAGCCTACGCGACCGGCCCGCGATCGACAAAGGCACAGGGAACAGGGCCGCCGGCCCGACGGGCCATGCCCCGACAACTTTATGCGCTCATGAGAATCCGCCCGACGCGCGTTCCGCCTGGAGTGGATGTTTCCCTTTTTGTCTGAAATTGCCGAGATATCGACCGGTTCGAGCAAGCCTCGGCCCGGAGTCCCCCTTTATCAAGTAGGCCCGGGTCCTTCGGACAACCGCTTCTGAGATCCCCCGCCAGCGGCCATCCACCCAACACCTTCGAGGAGACGGGAATGTACGAAGGACGTTTTTCGCGGCGACGGTTCATCGCGTCGGCCGGTGTCACCGTGACGCTGCCGATGCTGCCGTCGCTTTTGTGGTCGCGCCGGGGCGAAGCGGCGACGTGCGCTCCGATCCAGCGCTTTCTGGCCTATCACTTCCCGAACGGCCACCACATGATCGAGCACGTGCCGACCGGCTCCGGAAGCGGCGACAACTGGCAGTTGCCCCCGACGATGCCGACCTGGACGGACCTCAAGCCGGAGCTGACGTTCATCACCGGCCTCGAGAACCAACAGCGCCGTCGACAGACCGGCGACCACGCGATCGGTGCGGCGGCCCTGCTGACCGCGCGCTTTCCGGTCGCGAACGCGACGACGATGAGCATGTCGGTCGACCAGATCCTCGGCGACGCGCTGACGGGCTGTCGCGGCATCAACTCGTTCCAGCTCGGAACGGGCAACGGCGGGCCTACCGACTCGTTCGGAACGTTCTACACGCGCAACATCTCCTGGCGCGCACCGGTCACGACCAACGCCGACGGAACCAAGTCCTATCCGGTTGGTGCGGCGACCCCGCTCGGCAAAGAGATCGACGCGCAGACCGCGTTCAACCGGCTGTTCATGGGAACCAGCCCCTCGACCAGCGCTTCCGACGCGCAGATGCGCCTCGCGCTTCGCAAGAGCGTGCTCGACAGCGTTCTTCCGTACCAAGACTCGCTGAAGAATCGCCTGAACGCCGCCGACAACGCCAAAGTCGACGAGCTCTTTACGGGCATTCGCACGCTCGAGCAGCAGTTGCAGTCCGCGCCCGCTCCGGGGTCGTGTACGCCGCCGACGGTTCCCGGCGCGGCGGTGAATCCGACCGACAAGAACGGTCTCACCGGCGTCGACTTCGTGAACCAGGTCGAGTTCATGCACAGCCTGATGGCGGTCACGTTCCAGTGCGACATCACGCGCGTCATGACCTTCATGCTGTCCGACGCGGTCACCAGTCGAAATTACAATTTCGTCCCGGAAGTGGCCGCTCTAGGGCCGGCCGCGGGCGGCGCGACGTCCGATCACCAGAGCTCGCACCACGGCACCAACGTCCCGCTGACTGCGGTGTACCGGCAGATCTTCCTCTACAAGATGCAGTGGATCAGCACTTTCATCCGCAAATTGAAGGGGATGACGGACGCCGACGGAAACGATCTGCTCCACAATTCGCTGGTCATGATCACGAGCGAGATCGGCGACGGCGACAGGCACAACCACGACAATCTCCCGACGTTGATCGCAGGGCGACTCGGTGGACTCGTGACGCCGAACCGGCTCGTCCAATACCCCAACGCCACGGGCACGGACTACACGAACGTGAAGTCCTACGGTGATTTCTTCATTGGGCTCATGAAGCTCTACGGGGTGAACGTGACCGCCTTCGGCAACGACGGCAAGGAGGCGCTCGCATGGAACGCGTGATGAACGGCCGCGCGATTCGCGGCCTGCTTGGTGGCGTCGGCATCGCCGTCCTCCTCTCGTGGGGCTGTACGGCGAAGATCGGTGGAGGACCCACCACAGGGACGATTTCGAAAGCGGGGTCCACCGGATCGGGGGCGGCCGGAGCTGCCGCGGGTGCGAACGGTGCCGCTGCCGGTTCGGCCGCAACGGCGAGTGGCCCGGGCCCCATCACCGTGCCCGCCACGGCGCCGCAGAGCCCCGGATACATGGTGGTCCGCCGCCTCAATCGGCCCGAATACAACAACACCGTGGCCGACCTGCTCGGAACCACGCTCACGCCGGCCGACACGTTCCCCGGCGACGATCTCGGCGCCGAGTTCGATACCGTGGGCTCGGCTCTCAGCCTCGCGCCCGAATACGTCATCGCTTACGAGGGCGCGGCGACCACGTTGATCAACGATCTCTTCGCCGACGCCACGCGGCAGAAGACGGTGGTCACATGCGACGTGACCACGGGCGGCGACGCCTGCGCCCAGACGATCCTCACTGCCTTCGCGCGTCGAGCATGGCGCCGGCCCGTCACCACGGACGAGGCGACAGCGCTGATGGGACCCGTGACCGCGGCCAAGACGCTCGGCGCGACACCGGTCGACGGCCTCAAAGCCGCGCTGACGGGCGTTCTGATCTCGCCCTTCTTCCTTTACAAGATCGAATTCGATCCCAATCCCCTGACGGGACCCGTGCGAAGGCTGAATCCGTACGAGCTCGCCACCCGCCTCTCGTATTCGCTCTGGAGCACGATGCCCGACGCCACGCTCTCCGCGGCGGCGGACGCCGGGCAGCTCGCGACCGACGATCAGGTGACGGCGCAGATCACCCGAATGCTCGCCGATCCTCGCGCCGACACGTTGCTCGACAACTTTTCGGCGAAGTGGCTCGACTTCGTGAGCCTCGACTCCCACGACGTCGACCCCACCATTTTCCCGAGCTACAGCTCTGCGGTCGAGACTTCGATGAAGGCGGAAGCCCGACGGTACATGCAGGAGTTCCTGCACAACCCGCTCAACGTCGCGCGCATGCTCGATTCGCGGTTCACCTTCGTCGACGCGAATCTCGCCACGTTCTACGGCCTCACCCGCACGGGCGCGACCAACGCCACCGATCTGATCAAAGTGGACACCACGGGCACCCAGCGACAGGGCCTGCTGACGCTCGGGGCATTCCTCACGACGACGTCTTATGCCAATCGCACTTCTCCGGTGCGTCGCGGGCAGTACGTGTTCCAACGGCTCCTGTGCGACGACGTTCCGGCGCCCCCGCCGAACGTGCCCCAGTTGAGCGAAATGGTCGTGACGGGCCAAACGCTGCGGCAGCGCATGGAGGCGCACCGCGCCAATTCGGCGTGCGCCAGCTGCCACAACCTGATGGATCCGATCGGCTTCGGTC
Source organism: uncultured Polyangiaceae bacterium (assembly GCA_964531095.1). GTDB lineage: Bacteria > Myxococcota_A > Polyangia > Polyangiales > Polyangiaceae > Palsa-1150. The sequence goes on from CAZHED010000048.1 coordinate 18,070, forward strand.
TGGAAAACTACGACGGGGTCGGCGCCTTCCGAACCACGGACTCCGGGGCCGCGGTGGACTCGAGCGGAGTGCTGCCGGACGGTACGGCCTTCAATGGGGCGGTCCAGCTCGGAGGCATTCTGGCCAAAGACGCACGGTTGCCGCAATGCGTGACGCAGAAGTTCATGATCTTCGCGATCGGCCGCCTTCTGAACCAGCCGAACGACGGGGCGTGGATCGGTTATCTGACGGCCCGCGCGCAGACCACCGACGGGAGCTTGGCCAGCATCATTCGCACTGTGCTCCTGAGCGACGCCTTCCGTAGCCGGACGCCCGGCGTGCAGATGTAGAGGGAAGGGCGGCTGCTACGGAGTCCGAGCGCACCGGAATCCGATGAAGGTGCTGCGGTACGACGGAGCGCCGAAGTTGCGATACGGCGCCGCCAAGTCGGAGGTGTAGAAGAATGCGCCGCCCCGGATCACCCGGGAGGCATCGGCCATATCGGCGATCATGGCGGAATTGAGCGCCATGTAGGCGCTGTTCACCGCCGGAGTGACGTAAGGGGCGTACCAATCCAGGTTCCACTCGAACAGGTCGCCCGCCATGTCGACCTGACCCCAGAGCCCGGCCCCCAGCGTCGCCGTCCCCACGGGCGCGACGTTCGCTGCGCCGCTGCAGGCTCCGCCGGTCGGGTAGTAGCAGTTGCCGGTGCCGTTTCCGTCGCCGTAGATCGCGTACTGGTTGAGCGTCCCCGGATCCGTGCTGCCCCACGGATACTCCCGCTGCTGGCTCCCGCCGGCCGCCGCGTACTCCCATTCCGACTCGCTGGGCAGGAATCCGCCGTCCCAGATGCAGAACGCGTAGGCCTCCCACCAGACCACGCAGTTGATCGGAAGGTTCTCCTGGGACCCGGGCGCTGGGGTCCACGTATCGACCGTGCCGCACCCGAGGTTCGCCTCGGTGGGCCGGACGTTGGTGTCGTCTGCTGCGACCCAGCCTGGCTCGTAGCCCGCTGCCGTCCCCGCGAGCCCCCTTCCCGCGCTCAGGTGCGCGTGCATTCCCGACCCTGGCAAGGGGGTGTACCCGGCGACCCAGGCGGACACGAACCGACGGAACCGCCCCACGGTTACCAGGTACTTGTCCAGCCGGAATCCGCTGACGGTCGCCGGGTCGGACGGGTCGGACGGGCCGCCGTCGGCGGCCGGCGCATATCCCCCGTCGATATAGTTCACGTCGTCGTAAGTCCGGTAGAACGTTCCGCCGGCCACTTCCAGGCTGGTGCAGCAGCTCTCGCGGTTGGCTCCACACGTGGTCAATCCGTCGCCGCTCGCCTGGCAGCTTGTCGCGCTCGTCGTGGCACCCGTGCATGCGCCGCCGCTGCACGTGCCCGTGGCGCACGTCCAAGGCTCGCTCCACTGCTTCGTCGCGTCGCACACCTCCACGCCCGAGGCGCCCGTGCACCGAGTGACGCCGGGTGAGCAACCAGCACCGGCCCCGCCGCCCGAGGCGTCACCGGCTCCCGGATGAACGACCGACGAGCCGCTGTCGCCACACGCGGGGGCGACGCAGACGACGAAAACGAGGAGAGGGCAGTCGCCGCGCATCGTACGAACCCCTGAGCGGGCAAGGTTACCGTGGCGCGTGGCCGTGTTCAGGGCTCGGGGGCCCGGGTCAGCGCCCCGCTGCCGGGCGGTACTCGAAACTAAACGATAGCCGCGCGTGCCCTCTTGGTCCTCTCGTCGCGCTCTTTGATCGATTCGAGGACAATGACGGCGATCTCTTCGATCGCCCGCCCGGTGACGTCGATGACGGGCCACTCGGGGTGGCTGGCGAAGACCTGCCGCGCGTAGTCGAGCTCCTGCTTGATCTGCTCGCGGAGGGCGTAGCCAGCGTCGGCCGGCATGCCGAGCTGCTTGAGACGCGCCTTGCGGATCTCGACGAGGTGGTCGGCTTCGATGGTCAGGCCCACGATCCGGTCTTGTATCGCCTCGTCGAGCTCGGGCGGGACACCCACGCCGAGAACGATCGGCTGGTTTGCGACTTTGAGTCCGCGCTGCGCGAGCAGGGTAGAGAGCGGCGTCTTGCACGTTCGGCTCACCCCGCACAGAACGAGGTCTGCTTTCTTGAAGTTGCGCGGCTCTTTGCCGTCGTCGCTTTTGACCGCAAACTCGACCGCTTCGATGCGACGAAAATACTCTTCCGAAAGCGGAAGCATGCCGCTGGGCATGTTGATCGGCTGGCGCTCGAGGAAAAGGGCGAGCTTGCCGATGAGCGCTCCGATGAGGTCGACCGCCTCGACCTTCAGCTCGTAGCTCTGCGCGTGGATGTACTCCCGCAACGCCGGGCTCACGACCGTGAAGACCACGAGCGCCCCGTCTTTGGCGGCGTTCTCGAGAACGGGCCGGATGACCTCGCGGCTGCGCATCCTGGTGTGGAGGCGAATATGGGCACCGGACTGGGGGAATTGCAGCATCGCCGCGCGCACGACCTTCTCGGCAGTTTCCCCCGTCGAGTCGCTCAAAATGTCGATGCGCTGCGTATCCAAAACGGAATTCTCCCAAATGGATGGCGAAGACCCTGGAAGCATAGCGCTCCGGGGGCATCCAAGGGCGGCGAATCGGACAGCACCGCGCGCCGAAGGCCGCCCCGCTCGAGCCGCAGCGATGCGGCCGCTCAGCGCTCTTTCCGCTTCGCGATCTGCCCCTTCGCCTTCTTGAGCGCAGGGACGACCGGGGGCGGGGGACGCCGGGGAGCCGAGTTTGCGGTAGAGCTGCCGACCGTCGCAACCGAGTGAGCCACCTCGGCTTTGGCGGGCTTCGAAGGGGCAGGCATCGGGGGAGGGGCAGCAGCCGCCCTCGTGACCGCGGCGGGCACGGTCTTAGGGGCGGGCGGCGGGGCGAGACGCGCTGCCACCTGCGGTCGTGCCGCGCGCGAAGGCGCCTCACCCGGCTCGCCCGTCTGCACGAAGCCACGGACGAACGCACCCGGAACAATCGTCACACGGGGGGCTCGGATGTCGCCGACGACTCGCGCGCCATCTTCGAGCAAGACCGCTTCTTCGCCCACCAGGTCCCCTTTGACGGCGCCGCGCACGACGAGCCGACGCCCGCGGACGCCGGCGCCGACCATCCCGTGCGCGTCGATCGTCACATCACCTCCGACGGCGACCTCGCCCTCGACGAAGCCCTGGATCTCCAAGTCCACCGCGCCGGTCACGCGCCCGTGTACGCGGGTCGTTCTTCCGATGACCGAAGTGTTCGCGGCCATGGGTCATACGTCCATGTCGACGTTGCCCTTGAACTGGGCGCCGTCGGCGATCGTCACCCGGGCCGCCTTGACGTTGCCGATCACGCGCGCGCCGGATTGCAGGTCCACGCGTTCGGTCGCCGTGACGTTCCCCGTCAGCGCTCCGCCGACGACGAGCGAGCCGCCGACGACGTCGGCCTCGACGCTTGCCCCGGGCTCGATCGTGATCGTCTCTTTCGCGGACAGCTTGCCGCGCACGGTGCCCGTCACCACGACGTCTTCGTCGGTCGTGATCTCGCCTTCGATCGTGATACCCGCCCCGATGACAGTGCTCGCCATGGGTCTCTCCGTAGTCTCTTAGCGTCGCGCCGGCGTGCGACCGCGCGTCTCGCCTCGTGAAGCGCCGCCGAGCTCCGGCGGCAAGTCGAACTCGCAGTCGAGCCGGCCCGAGTATCGTGCGCCGTCTTCGATCGACACCGCAGTGCCGCGCAGGTTGCCCCGCACCCGCGCTCCCGCAGTGAGGCGCACCGGGCCGGTGGCCGCGACGTCGCCCTCGAGCGCTCCGCCGATGGTGATCGCGTGCGCCTCGACCGCCTGGCACGTGACGCTGGCACCGTCGGCGATTGTGAGGTCGCCTCGGATCGCAAGCTCTCCCTCGACATGTCCCTCGATGATGAGGTTCCCGTCGCCGTGCACGCGACCGCGCACGCGGGCCCCGCTGCCAATGCGAGCCTCGCGCCCGGGGTTGTCGCGAGGTGCTGTGCGTGTCTGGGCCATCGGGGCGCGGCGAAGCTAGTACAGCCGTTGTCGCGTGTCACCACCCGCGCGTGACGGCGATGGTGTTTGCCGTCGCCGAGAGCACCGACACCACGTGTCATCCCGCGCGAGGCGGGAGCTTTCCAGCCACGCGTTCACGGGTCATCGAGAGCAATTCGGAGGGTCCGTCGACCCGCTCTGGTGAGCGTGAGCCTCGAATCGTCAATGCGAACGCCGCTCGATCGCCACGTATCGCGACTGGTCGCCTCGCTTCACCCGAAGGAGCACCGGCCGATCGCCCGGCGCGGCGCGCACTTTGGCCGAGAGGTCGCCCGGGGTCGTCACCGACTGCTGGTTGACCGACTCGATCACATCGCCCGGCCGCACCTTGCCTTGCGCCGGACCGTCCGGAGCGACGCGGTCGACCACCACCTGGCCGTTCTCGTCGCCCACGCTCAGGCCCAGCGGGGATGACGACCCCCGCTCGGCGCCCGGCCCCGGCTGCGAAGAGCCCGAGCCGTGCTCGCCCTGATCCTCGAGCGCGGCAAGGGCCACGTCGACGTTCTGCGTCTGCTTGTCGCGGAGAACGGTCACGCGCGTGTGCGTCCCCGGCTTGTGCGGCGCGACCATGCGCGGCAGGTCCTCCGAGTGCGGCACGTCTTGTCCGTCGACCGCGACGATCACGTCGCCCGATTTGATCCCGGCTCTCTCTGCCGGGCTGCCGGGCTCCACCTGCTCGACCAGGGCTCCGTGCGCCCGATCCATCCCCAGCGCTTTGGCCAAGTCCTCGTCCATCCCCTGGATCACCACCCCGAGCCGCCCGCGCGAGACGTGGCCGGTCGCGACGAGCTGCGGCAGTACCATCTTGACCGCGTCGATCGGAATGGCGAAGCCGATCCCCTTGCCCTGGGGGTTGATGGCGGTGTTGATGCCTACGACCTGCCCGCGCAGGTTGAAGAGCGGGCCGCCGCTATTGCCGGGGTTGATGCTCGCGTCGGTCTGGATGAAGTCGTCGTACGGGCCGGCGCCGATCGTCCGCCCCTTGGCGCTGACGATGCCCATCGTCACCGTGTTGCCGAGGCCGAACGGGTTGCCGATGGCGACGACGTATTCGCCGACGCGCGTGGCGTCGCTCCCGCCCAGGGCCGCGACGGGCAAATCGTGAGGGGCGCTCTCGAGCTGCAGGACGGCCACGTCCAGCCGGTCGTCCTTGCCCACGACCTTCGCTCGGTACTCGCGGTCGTCCGCCAGCTTGACCTTGACCGTGTCCGCGCCGTCGATGACGTGCGCGTTCGTGACCACGTGCCCGTCGCCGTCCACGATGAATCCGGAGCCCAAGGCCTGGCGCTTCAGGCTCTCGTCTCCGCCTTCGTTGCCCGGCGCGTGGTGGCGGCCGTTTGGCCCCTGAAAGGAGAAGGGAAACATGTCTTCGAAGCCCGGGAAGCCGAACTCGCCACGCGGTGTCTTCACTTCCTGCACGGTGGTGATGTTCACGACGGAAGGCTTCACTTTGGCCACCAACGTCGCGATGTCCGGGGTGCCCGGCAGCACGGGGGGCGTTGCGAAAGGAGCCGGCGCCTGCAGCGGCGAGTCGGTCGGGGGCGAGGCCGCTTCGGCGGAGGCCGAGTGGCAGCCGGCCATGGCGAACACGAGCGCGAGCAGAGCGGGCGTGAGGGTTCGAGCGGTCATGGTAATCCTATGAACAAACGGCGAACGGTTCGATTCCCGGGTCACTTCGATTCCCACGGCGAGTGAACAAAGGGCGCCCGGTTCGATTCCCGGGTGACTTCGATCGTGCCGCCCCATGCGGCAGCCCAACGGCAGAGCTTAATGTTCGTCGGTGGCGTAGACGATCTCGCCCAGCTTTGCTTCTTCGTCCGCGGCCGCCGCGCGCTCGGCCTCGACAGCCGAAGCCTCGGTTTCGAGGTCGGCGAAACGCCAGCGGGTCTCGCCGCTCGGCTCGATGGCCACGTCCCCCCCGAGCGCCACGAGCTCGCGATCGATCCGCTTGGCGGGGGCCGCGCGGCCCGTGGCCCGGCGCCACGTCGCGGCCAGGTCAGCGTCGGTGACCGGCTTCTTGCCGCGCACGCGATCGAGCACCTCGCGCAGCACGGCCAGCCGTCCGCGTTCTTCGAGCGCGGCGCGCTTGCGCCAGGGGCGCGCGACGGCGCGAACGACGGGGACGACGAAGAGAAGCGCCGAGAAAACGAGTGGAACCAGGCCCAGCGCGATGGGCACTCCCGTGTCGACGATCGGGTGTGGTACGCGATCGAAGAGGTGGGTGACGCGCTCGATCGTCATGCCATTGTCGACGGCCCAGAGGCCCATCGAGAGGTTGAAGGCATTGAGCGCGGCGATGAGAAAGTTCGCGCCCGCGGAGTTGCCCGTGAGCGGCGCAATCGGCTTGAGGCGCGACCACGCCGGGGGCGGTTCGGGCTCCGCGGCGTTCGAGGCCGTCTTGCGCATCGCCGCGAAGCGATAGACGATCCCGCCGTCCTCGCTGACTGCCACGTCGCCGTCGTAGTCGAGCATCAGCCGGGCCATCATCGGATCGGCCTGCTCGCGAGGCAGCCCCGTCACGCGCATCACATCGGCGAGGCCGATCCGCCCCTTTCCCGCCCGGATTGCCGCGAGCACGAGCAGCTGGGTCGCGCGCGGGTCTTCCGGCGGCTCCGCGGGCCCGAAGAAGAAGCGGTTGACGCGCTCGTAGAAGGGAACCTTCGCCTCGTGCGGATCGCGGCGCGCCGGTCGCCCGTACGCCGACCCTCCGCGGGCATTCCAGGCGGTGGGGGCGTAATACACGGAAAAGGGGGACCACGGGTGGAAGGTCCAGAAGAGCGCGTCGCCCACCACCCGCAAGAAGGCGTAGGCGATCGCACCCCCCGGGAGGCCGTCGTCGCGGCGCGAGTCATTGCCCTGTCGCGCGAACGTCATCCCGAGGAGGAGCGCGACGAAGATGGCCGCGTACGCGACGAGCACGACGGTCACCCAAGCGCGCACGAGGAAGCGCACGGCGCCGGCCAGGCCGCGGGCCACGGCGCGCCCCCCTCTTCGGAGCGCGTCGCGCGTCTCCCAAGGCTTGGTAAACCCGGTGGGGAAAACGTGGACGAGCTCGCCCCCGCTGGTGACGCGAAGCTGCCCGCGGTATTCGCTCGAGAGCCACGTCAAACCGCTCTCTGCGTCGCGGAGCGCCAACCCCGCCTTCGCCGCCGCGTCGGCCACGGTCAGAGGCGAGCGCGGATCGACCTTTGCCTGGATCGCCTGCGCCGCTGCGGCCGGCTCCATAAACGTCGGGTGGCCGGGAGAACCCGCTTTGGCCGGGGGAGAGACGTGCACGACGGTACCAGAAGCTAAGCACGGACGGGTCTCCGGTCGAGCCGAGCCTTTGACTTCGCGCCGGCCGCGCGGTTCAGTAGCGTCGATGCGATTGGGCCTCCTCGGTCCGGCGAACGGCGACTTGGCCTCGTTGGCGCGCTGCGCGGAGTTTCTCCTGAACGAAGCCCGGGTGACGCGCGCCATTTACCTCGGCGCCGACGCCGCGCTCGAAGAGACCGTAGCGCTCTGGGCCGAATCTCTGGTGGGCCCCGACCCCAGCGACGAAGGCATTTGGGAGCGCGCGCTCGTCACGGCGGCCGGCGGCTCGCCGGAGCAAATCGACGCCTTCCTTCGCGCCGAGCGGGCGAGGCTGCGGCTGAAGTCGCTCGAGGGTCTGCCGCCGGACGAGCTACGGACGGTCGAGATGTTCGGCGATCGCGTGGCCGTGCTCATCCACGACAAAGCGCTTCTCGACGAAGAAGACATCTTTTCAGCCACGTTCCTCGTCTACGGCCGCAGCGCCGGGCCGCTCGTCAAGAAGATAGGCCCCCGCTGGTTTCTGACGCCGGGCCCCGTCGACCCCCAGGGCGGCGGCGGCGGCGCCGCCGTGCTCGACGATTCGGGGGACGACGTCGTCGCGACCCTGTACGACGCCGACGGCCGCGCGACGAGCTCCGAAATCTTGAGCGCGCGCCGCGCTCCCAAGCTGAGCGTTCGGCAGTAGGGGCGGCTCGATGAACGTCGCGGTCTTCGGGGGCAGCTTCAACCCCCCCCACGTCGCCCACGTGCTCGCGTGCGCGCTCGTGCTGTCGACCGAGAACGTCGACCGGCTCTTGGTCGTGCCGGCGTACCTGCACCCGTTCGCGAAGCCGCTCGCTCCCTTCGACGATCGCGTGTCGATGTGCGAGCTCGCGATGGCGTGGATGCCCCGTGTCGAAGTCTCGCGCGTCGAGGAGGAGCTCGGTGGCGAGAGCCGGACGCTCCGCACGCTGGAGCACCTGGCCGGCGTGCACCGCGAGTGGAATCTCCGCCTGGTCATCGGGGCGGACGTCCTCGTGGAGGCGCCTCGCTGGTTTGGCTTCGACGCGATCGAGAAGCTCGCCCCGCCGATCGTGCTCGGGCGCGCCGGGATGAGCGCGAACGGTGGGGGAAGGGTCCTTCTGCCGGACGTATCGAGCACCGAGGTGCGCGCGGCGATCAGCTCGGGCGCATGGGAGGAAGCGTCACGGCTCGTGCCGCGGTCGGTGCTGGCGCATGTTCGCGCGCGGGGTCTGTATGGCGCGCCGGAGTGACCTCGAGCACCGTGGCCGTATCTTCGTCTACGGCGCGGGCAAGGTGGGAAGCGCGTTGGCCCGCGCCCTCCGGGCTCACGGTGTCAAGACGACCTTGCGGGCCTCGCGGCGGGGACTGCCCGGCGCGATCGACGCGGACGTCGTCGTCTTGGCTCTTCGCGACCGCGACCTCGGGCCGGTCGCTCGGTCACTTGCCGAGATGAGGCTCGTTCCCAAGCGCGCCGTGGTGTTGCACGTCGCAGGCGCGCTCGACGCCGAGCCGCTCGCGCCGCTCCGCGGCATATGTGCCGGGGTCGCGCAGATGCACCCGATGATCTCGTTCGCATCGACGCGCGTCGCGCCCGGGCTTGCGCGCGGCAACGTCCTGGTGCAAGGCGACGCGAGCGCGGTGGCATGGGCACGCCGGATCGCGCGCTGGCTCGGGATGACCCCGCGGGCGATGCCTGGGATCGACACGGTCGCCTACCACGCGGCCGCCGGGCTCGTTGCGAATGGTTGCGCGGCGCTCGCGGCGGTGGGCGCGGAGCTTCTTGCTCGCGCCGGAGTTCCCGTCGGGGTCGCACCGAGGATGCTCGGACCCCTCCTGCGAAGCGTGGCGGACAATGTCGAGGGGCTCGCCTTTCCGGACGCGCTGACCGGGCCGGTCCGCCGCGGTGACGTGGCCGGCGTGGAGAAGCACCTGGCCACGCTGCGCGCCAAGCTCCCGAACGCGGTGGGCCTTTACCTCGCCGCCGTGCAGGCCCAACTTCCGCTGGCGCGGGCGATCGGCGACGCGCCCCCGGAGGGCTTCGACGCGATCGCGCGGGTAGTCGACGAGGCGCAAGCGCGAGCGTGAATGGCGCCTTTCTCGCGCAAGTCTTTGCGCGAGCCAGGGATCCGGGGCGACACTGGCGAGCGTGGACCTCCGTCCCAAGACCATTCTCTTCTGCGCCGTGCTGGCGCTCGCGATCGCCCTCAGCGTGCTACTCCGCGGGCGGCGGTCCGCGCACTGGCTGTTCGCTGCCTTCGCGACGGACGTCGCGCTCTGGTACGCGAGCCAGTCACTCGCGGGGTTCTTTCGAGCAGACATCTGGGAGCGAATTACGGGGGTATTGACCGTCCTTCTCCCGCAGTTTGCGATTCACCTCTTCCAGAACGTCATCCCGCTCGAGGTGCGCAGCACCAAGACGCGACTCGCGCGATTCGCGACATTCGTCGGCATACCGGTGCTTGCGCTGTCGGTCTCGCCGTACCACGAGCGCCCCTTCGTGCTCGGCGCCGTCTACACCTACGTCTTCGGTCTGCTGACGGCGGCGCTCATCACCCTCGCGCGTCGCGGCCAGCGTAGCCCGTCTCGCGCGGTACGCGATCGCGTCCGCTTCCTCGTGGTCGTCGGTGCCGCAGCGACGACCTTCTCGCTGGGCGACTTTCTTTCGTACCTGGGCGTGCACTTGCCGCCGATCGGCGCCGTTCTGTCGATCGTCTTTCTTTTCGTGCTCGCTGAATCGGTCACTCGGTCGCGCCTGGCCGACATCTACGAGATGGCCGGGCGCCTGCTCGTGTTCACGGCGCTCGCGTTCTGTCTGGCCGGCATCTTTTACATGTTCGTGATGGTCATCGGCGGCTTCGACACGATGTACTTGAATGCGGTGCTCGCGGCGATCGTGTTCCTCGTGCTCTTCGAGCCGCTGCAGACCGAAGTGGAGAGGCGCATCCACCAGTTCTTGTTCCGCGAGCGATACGACCTGGAGACCAGCGTCGCCGACTTGCGAAAACGGCTCGCCCACGTGCTCGAGATCGACGAGATGGTGGCGACGTTGATGGACGGCCTCGAGCGGTCGCGGCGCGTCACCACGGCGGCGCTCTACCTGCGCGACCAAGACGGCGACGGCTTCGACCTCGCGGGATCGATCGGCGTCGCCGTACCCAAACGCGTCGAAGCGCTCGGTGCACGCCCGCTGCTCGACCGGCTGGATGCGAACGCGTCGGTGACGCTCGAAGAGCTCGCGCGCGAGAAGGCCGACGCCCCCGTCTTGGCGGCGGCGGCGGGGCTCGGCGTCCTCCAGAGCGCCGTCGTTCTGGTGGTGCGTGGCGACGAAGACGGCCACGTAGGGCTGCTCTTCGTGGCGGACGATCGCGTGCGCGACGCGTTCACTCCGGAGGAGGTCGCGCTGCTCGAGACCGTCGCTGCGCAGATCGGTGTCGTCGTCGCCAACAGCCGCATGTACTCGCGCATGAAGGAGCGCGATCGGCTCGCGGCGCTGGGTTCGATGGCGGCGGGCCTCGCGCACGAAGTGAAGAACCCCCTCGGGGCCATCAAAGGGGCCGCGCAGCTGCTCGAGGAGGACGGCGAGTGGACACACGACAACGGAGCACGCGAATTCGTCGGAATCATCCTCGAAGAGGTCAATCGCCTCGACCGGGTGGTCGGCAGCTTCCTCGACTACGCGCGGCCGCACGCTGGAAACCCCGTCCCGCTCGACCTCAACGCCGCGGTTCGGCGCACGGTGCAGATCCTGTCGAGTCAGATCATCACCAACGAGGGTGTCGACGTGCAGATCGACCTGACCGACCGGCCGCCGCGCGCGCACATCGACCCGGAGAAGTTTCGTCAAGTTCTGATGAACCTGATGCAGAACGCCATTCAGGCGATGGACGGTCGGGGCAAGGTCACTGTGTCCACGTCCGTGCGCCGTTCGGCCCGCGGCCGCGTGCCACCGCAAGACGCCTCGAGCCCGTCGCTGCGTCGTTCGCTCGCCGAAGAGATCGAGCTCGTGGAGGTGGGGGTGCGCGATACGGGTCCGGGGATATCGCCCAAGGTGCTGCGCAACCTCTTCGTTCCGTTCTTCACCACCAAGACGCAGGGAACCGGGCTCGGGCTCGCGATCAGCCAGAGCATCGTCCAGAATGCGGGCGGCACGATCGAAGTGCAATCGCAGCCGGGGGCGGGGACGACGTTCACGATTGTCCTACCCACGGCCGCCGACGCACTCGCAGGGCAGAGCGTCTAAGCCGCCGCTGGCGGTTGGGGTCCACCGCGCTGGAGCTCCAGCTTCCATGACTCGTCGTGCGACGATGGACACGTTGAGCTGGGCCGGTGCGCCGGAAGGACCGCGCGATGAAGGTCTACACCCACGCGCGGGAGCGGGGCCTGGTCGTGGCGACCCCCAACGTCACGTTGGCTGAGTGGTGGCGTGGGATTCGCGCGAACCGCGCTTCAGGCGCTCCGCACCCAGGCCTCGAAGTCCGCGCGAATCGTCGCCCACGACTCCTGCGTCATCCCCCGCGGCAACGGTTGGGCTTCCGCATCAGCGAAGTAGACCAGGCTGCGCGCGACGTGGCCGATGTCCTCGCGGGCGTACTTGCGCCGGAATGCATCGAGCCCATACTCGAGGCCACGGCCTTCGGCGCGGAGGAGCGCGTGCAAATCCCAGAAGTCTCGCGCGGCGCCCCGGCCCGCGATGGCCGAGAGCTTCATGGCCATGAGATCTTCCGTCGATGCCACGGCGATGGGCGAGCCGTCGATTCGCGCGGGCGCACGAAGCAGGGGATATCCGTAGCGTATGGCACTCACCGGGACCCCTCCAATCTCGACGTGCAGCGTTCCCGTCGAGCGCGAGACGATGCACGCGTCCGCGAGGGTCTGCGCGATCGTGTCCGCGTAGGCGGTCGGGTCCGTGGTCGGCGAGAAGAGATCGATATCGTGGGACGACCGATGACGAAGGTACAGGGCGACGGCGACGCCGCCGGCGAGGTAAAACGTGGCGTCGAGCGTTGGCGCCAGGACGTCGAGCGCTCGCGCCTGGCCCGGCGTCAGCGGTTCGGTCATTCGCCCGCCCACCCCGGACGGGAGCGGCCCGGCCCAGCTTCTACGCGTAGGCCCGCCACGAGCCCCCAGTAAGCGCGCTCGCGAGGAGGCAGCGCGGCGCCCTTGCGTCGCAGGAAGTCCGCGAGGGCCTCCGGGCCGTAGGTTGCCCGCAGCCACTTCATCGCGACCCACCCGCCGCGGGTCATCACGCGCTCGAGGACGTAATCGCTGTGACGGTCGAAGAGGATCGAGGCGGGGTCGACGTCCCAGAAGAGCCTGAGAACCTCATCGGGGACGGGTGGGACATTCACGACGACATTCTAGCTCGGGCGCATGCCGGCCTCTCCTTGCTTGTCTACACCCCGCTGCATGCCTCCGGGGCCAACCAAGTCGAGATCTGATTCAGCGCCCTTCAGCGCCGTGTCCTGCGCTACGGCAGCTTCGCGCGACCTACCTTCGGTTGGATCGAGAACCGGCCAATCAGAAGGTGATGACCGCCTTGCCGGAGAACGCTCGGTCCATCAGCGCCTTGGCGACGTCGGGGATCCGATCCAGCGGAGCAACGACCTCGATGAGCGGGCGAAGTCTCCCGTCGGCGGCGAGCTGTGCCAGCCGAGTGAGCCCCGAGCCTGCGGGCCTCCGGTCGAGCTCATGGAAGAGGATGAAGCCGTACAGCGTCGCGCCACCGATCGGGTAAAAGCCGGACGCGTTGAAGGTGACTTCAGGCGCGGCGGTCGACCCGTAGACCACGCACGTGCCCTCCTTGCCGAGACTGGTCAGAGCGACGCCGAGCGCAGGACCACCCACTCCGTCGAGGATGACATCGTACGGAGCGTGGCTGCGCAGTGCGGCAGGGTCCTCCGAGGCGATGACGTCTTGCGCCCCCGCACGCTGGACGATGCCGGCCTTCGATTCGGCGCGCACCGTGGCGACGACACGCGCCCCCGCCGTGCGAGCGATCTGGATGGCCATGTGGCCGACCCCACCCGTCCCGCCGGTGACGAGCACTTTGCGCCCGAGCAGAGACCCCGCCTTCTCCAGGCCGTAGAGCGCCGTGAGCCCCGCGACCGGAAGAGTCGCTGCTTGATCGAAGGGCACCGCGTCGGGCAAGATGCCGAGCGCCTCGGTCGGCGCTGCAATTCGCTCTGCCCAAGACCCGGCTCCGAGCATTCCGACGACGCGCGTTCCCTCCCCCGGGCCCGAGCCGTCCGCGGCCGGTCTCTCGACGGCGCCCGCGAAATCCCATCCGATTCGCCGCCCCGCTGGACCCGAAGCCGCTCTCCGGAGCTCACCGCGGTTTAGCGAAATGGCATGCACCCGGACGATGGCCTCGCCCGCGAGCGGCACGGGCGCTGAAGCTTCGCCGAGGCGAATATGGCCGGGCGCGGTTGGATCGACGAGCACAGCGCGAATGTTGGAAGACATGAGAGCACCGTCTAGGACGTCATGCCCGTGGCGGCCAGCGCGGCTCGCGACTTTGACGCGACTTGTGTCACATGCAGGTGCCGTTGCCAGATAGGTTCGGCGCGCTCCAGCGGCAGCCATGAAAAAGCATTTGCTCGGCGGAATGGCGTTGTTGGGTATTGTCGGGTGCAGATCGAGCCCGAGTTCGTCCGGGTCCATCGGCGGCGCGGCCCCGGAGCCGGCTCTCAGCAGTCCGGGTAACAGACGGCCAACAATGGTGGCGACTATCCCGAGTCCCCGGAGCTCGGCCTCGAGCAGCTCCCCCAGCTCGCGTGGCGCACAGGACCCTCGGTCGCACGACTCGCATTCTGGGTAGGCGACGCGCCACACCACGATCAACGGGGGGCAGCGATGAAGCAAGCCATCTTGGACACGCTTGCCGCGAACATTCGTCTGTATCCAGTGTCAGCGAGCGGAACGGACGACCTGCTAGAGCTCACGAGCGGCTACACCGGCCCCGATCCTGCGGACGTCCTTCGCACGGTGGGCGCCCCGTCGAGCGATGGCAAATGCACGACGTCGGACGGGCAAACGGTGCAGATTTTCTGAGCCGCGCCTGCTTGCCCTCGCGGCTCACCCGGCCGCGACCAGGTTGACGCGGAACATGCTCATGATGCCTGGCCTTCGCGTAGCCTGGATGCTTGGCAGGGGCGCTGCCACGGTCAGACCGTGCTGCCGGGCCTGACTGCGCTCGTCTTCATGCGACCAATCCGATACGAGCCCGCTACCCGTACCGACGCTCGAACAGCGCGCGAAGCTGCGGCATCTCGCGCAGCATCGCCAGCGTGTGTTCCGCGTGTCCGTGCGCGAACCCGTTGCCGATGAAGAGGTCCACGTCCTTGCCCACCCCCTCCGCACCGAGCGCCGCCTTGGTGAAGCTCGTGGACATCGCGAAGAAGTAGACTATCCCGCGATCGCGGGTCGACAAGATGGCGGCGGCCTCGGCGTCGGGGATGTTCACGCACGAGAAGGTCACGTCCGCCTCCCGCCCGTTGGTCGCCCGGAGCACGGCCCGCCGCACCCCGACGGAGTCGCGCGCGTCTGCGACCAAGACCGCGTCGCACCCGCCCAGCGCGTGGAGGTCGTCTGCCGCGCGGGCGCTGGCTTCGACGCCCACGATGCACGCTGCGGCTCCCCCGCACCGGCGGGCCTCGGCGACGCAAAGGACGCCGCTCTTCCCCCCCGCACCCAGGACGACCACGACGTCGCGCTGCTTGACGAAGCGGGCGACTTGCGGCGCAGCTCCTGCCACGTCGAGGGCGGCCAGTGCGAGCCGCTCCGGAATGTCGTCCGGAAGCTGCGCGTACGCGCTGCTCGCGAAGAAGACGGCCTCGCCGTCGATGTCCACTTGCGCGCTGGCCCGTCGCACGGCTCGAACCCGGTCGATCCGGAGCGGTGTCAGGGTAAGCGACACCAGAGTCGCAATGCGGTCGCCGACGGCCAGGCGCTCGCCGGGCCGGCCGGGCGCGATCTGCAGTACGCGCCCGAGCAGCATCCCGCCCGAGCCCGTGACCTGGTTGTGCTGTTTTCCCCGGTCGCCGACCGTCCGTAGGATGGTGTGCGCGATCTGGCTCTCGAGGCTGCCTTCGGCCCGCGAGGCCGCCTGCTCAATCTGGGCGAAGCTCGCCGCGTCGATGCTCAGCGTCTCGGCGGAGACGAGCACTTCTCCCTCGAAGATGCGCGTGAAGTCGTTGTCGAGACGCAGCGCCTGCTGAGGAAGGCCTCCCGGCGGGTCGACCACTCTGTGGGTGCCGTACGCGTCTCCCCCCGGTGCAAGCGGTCGCTCCAGGTCGCTCGTCATTTGGCCCTCGACTTGACCGTTCAGCTTCGCACCCATTAACCTAATTTTGCGAGCGTTTCGGCGTTGTTCTCTACCCAGCGCGACCCGCGCGCGCGTTTCCCAGTCTCGCAGTCGGCCAGTCGGCGCAGCCGCACCGGCTCAGGGCGGCATGAATACCGACGTCCCCGTTAGAACAGAGATGCAAGATTCCTCCCCCAAGGTGCCTACGGTGCCCGCGCCGCGCCCGGGGGTGCGGTCGTTCATTCTGCGCTTCATAAGCGGGAAGTACCAAGGGGGCGAGTTTCCGATCGGCCCGGACAAGCCGATCATCATCGGCCGCTCGAGCGATCTCGATATGGTGCTCGTCGAGGACATGGTTTCGCGCAAGCACGCGCGGATCTCGATGCAGGGGGACCAGATCTGGATCGAGGACCTGGGCTCGACCAACGGCACGTTCGTCAACGGAGAAAAGATCAAACGCGCCCGCCTGAAGGAGGGGGACCGGGTCCTCATCGGGACCAGCATCCTCAAGCTTATGGCCAGCGATGCGCCGAGGGACGCGCAAGACGCGAAGCGCGACCTCGAGAACGTCGCGCAGGCGCGCCGCACGAGCCAGCAGCGCACGATGAGCGGGAGCATCGAGGAGGTGCCGCTTCCCGACCTGCTCCAGCTCTTCGGTACGTCGAAGAAGAGCGGGGTCCTCGTCATCCGAACCGAGGAGGACATCGGCCGCATCTTCCTGAAGAAGGGGGTCGTTGCGTTTGCGCTCATCAACGACCTCGACGACGTGCAACCGACCAAGAGCCTCTTTCGGATGCTCACGTGGTCCAAGGGACTCTTCGACCTCGACCCCCCCGACGATCGCGAGTTCCCGAACGAGATGCACGCCAGCGTGCAAGAGCTTCTCATGGAGGGGATGCGGCAGCTCGACGAGTTCAACCGCATTCGGAGCGAGCTCCCGGCGCTTCCGGCTCGCGTATCGGTGCCCGCGCCGCTCATCCCTCCGCTTCGCGAGCTCAAGCCCGACGAGCTCGACGTCTTGCAGCTCGCGCACAACTACGGCGTCTTCGACACCGTTCTGAACAAGAGCTTGGCGACGGATCTCGAGACCGCCGAGATTGTCCTGAAGCTGATCAAGGCGTCGTATCTGCGCGCGGAATAGCGGCCAGCCGCGCGGGCACGACCGCCAGGCCGTCATCGTCGACGTCGATCGTCCCGGGCGCGAACGATGCGAGCGAGATCGCCCGCATCCGATCGGTCTCCGTTGGCACCGAGCCGCGCAGAAGGACGCGTCCGCGAAGAGCTTGGACCGCGATGTGGAGCGTGCCGAGCTGCGGGTCGCCGGCGATCAGGGCAGCGACCTCGGCCCGGAGGGCGCCGTCGTCTTCCGCGACCCGCGTCCGCTGCACGCTCAGGTCGTCTCGGACCCTGGCGACCCCGGTCACGTGGAGCGCGTCTTCCTCTGCCGCGCGCAGCGCCGGCCGAGTCGGGGCTACGCCGGTCAGCACGACGACCCCGTCTCGCACCTGGACCGTCGGGGCGCAGCGCACGCGGGGGTCGATGATGTAGGCATCACGGACCGCCTGGGCGATATCGCGGTCGCCCGGCGTCCAACCGGGAGTGGCCCGCAGCGTACCGTCGTCGTGGAAAACGTCTTCGATCTGCAATGCCGAGACGTCCACATCCGCGGGTGACGCTTCGCGTGCGTCGTCCTCCGCGCGCGCGCGCTCCGCGCCGCTCGCCACCCGACCGGCGAGCTCGACGACCCCTCCCCGGGCCGACACTCGCAAGGCCGAGGCGTCGAGCCACGGGTCATCGTGCACGATCCGCTCGACCGCGGAGACGACCCACGCGTCGGACAGGCGCTGCGGTCGAACCGCGAGATCGTCCAGGACCTCGATCACCCCGGGAATTGCGAGGACGTTGCGCTCGGCGATGCGCCGCGTCCCCATCGAGTCGACGTCGCCCGACAGGTGCACCACCCCCTCCGAGGCTCGGACTACGATCCGCTGGGGCGCCGTCACCGGGTCGTTGGAGAGGACGCCGGCGACCACGAGCTCGAGGTCGCCCTCGGGCCGCCGCACCGGGGCCACGTCGATCCGATCGACGACCGCCCGAACGCTCCTGACCACGCGCGCGAGCTCGACCGCGCGGTCTTTCGCCAGCCGATCGGCGACCCGACCGTCCAGCACCGCGATACCGAGATCGATGCTCACGTGGATGTGCTCGGCCCTCAAGATGGGCTCGCGGTCGAGCTCGCGGATGAGGACGTAAGCGACGCGAGCGTCGGAGGCGTCCGCCGCGACGACATCACTCGCGTTCACGACGTCCGGGGCGGGCGCGGCGGAGTAGACCGGCGCCGGCGGACGGGCGCACGCGCCGCATGCGGATCCGAGGCCGATGACCGCAAGTGCGCGCGCCGGTCGAGTTTTCATCGACGTCGCAGGGTCGCAACACTCGTTCCACGACAAGCTCGGCTATCGTCCTCGAGCGGAGTCCGTGCTGCGCGATTCGAGGGGGGCGCTGGGGTCGCCATCCCCGAAGGGGTGCACGGCAGGGGCTCGGTGTGAGCGCGAAGGCGCCGCTCGCGCTCATTCTCGTCCTCGCCTTCGCACACGGCGGGTACCCGGCGAGCGGGCCGCCACTTCTGCGAAGATCGCTGCCCGCGTGCTCACCCTCGTGTACCGCGTTGGCGCCGTGCCGACTGTCATCGGGTTGACGCAGATAAGCGCGGATCGCCTCGCGTGGCAGGCGCGTCTTCAGCGGTGCACAATGTTTGCAGGTGGATTCGGTCGATGATCCGCCACGCAAGCCACACAACATTGGGGCTCGTTCTGGTCGGCGCGCTCGCCGGCTGCGCGTCGCGCAGCGGCACCCAGGCCAGCGCTCCCCAGCACACACAAGCCTTCGTGACCGAAGAGCAAAAGCTTCTCGCCTGTCTCGACCTGCGCGATCACATCGTCGATCTCTATGCGAGCGAATACGTCTCGCGTGAAGGGATCGCCATGAGTCGGCAGGAGCGCGTGGCGTTCCGCGACGGGTGGGCAGAGGAGCTCGCCAAGCGCGGCACGTTCGACCGCTTCGAGCAGTCGTGCTTCTACAGCCTGACGCCGACCAGATACCACTGCGGAATGGCATCGCGGTCGACCGACGGCCTGGTGGCGTGCATGAAGCTCAGCTCGCGTTAGCGATTGTCCGGCTGCGCCGTATCGACCATGCTGCGCGTCCATCCATGGACGTGTCCGACGCGCACATCCCCAGCGACCCCAGTTCCATCGGCGCCTTCGCCCGGTTCCTTCCCTCGCAGAAGCTCTTCATCTATCTGGGCGCCGTCTTCGTCTCGTGCCTCCTGCTCGGCGACATCATCGGTGGCAAGATCATCCGCACGCCGCTCGGCCCTATTTCGGTCGGCATCATCCCGTTTCCGGTCACTTTTCTTCTGACCGACGTCGTCAACGACTTCTACGGTCGCCGCGGGGCGCGTTTCCTGACGCTGCTCGGCTTTTACATGGCCCTCGTCGCCTGGGCGCTGCTCCAGCTCACGACGCTGATGCCGGCGGATCGATCGACGTACTACACGCAAGCCGAGTACGCGAAGGTGTTCGGCGGCAGCGCGCAGCTCTTCGTCGCGTCCATGGTGGCGTACTTGGTGGGCCAGTTTCTCGACATTCACGTCTTTCACTTCTGGAAGGCGATGACGCAATCGCGTCACCTCTGGCTTCGGTCGACGGGGTCGACCATCTTCAGCCAGGCCGTCGACACCATCGCCATCAACGTCATCTTCGGACGCGTGACCGCGGGTTGGGCGTGGGGGTTCATCGGCGCCAAGATCGGGCGCGAGTACATGATCAAGTTCGCCGTGGCGGTGGCCCTGACGCCCGCCGTCTACGCTCTGCACGGCGCGATCGTGCGAGGACTCGGCATCGAGCCCGAAGAGCACGAGGCGCGACCTGGGTGACGCCCGCGGCCCCTGCGCCCGTCGATCACCCGAAGCACTCGATCGCGCTACCGTTCATGGCGTCGGGCGCGTCGAGCGACGCGAACGCGACCACACGCGCGACGTCGTCGGGCGACATTTGCGGCTTGAACCCGCCCACCTTCGCCATCGGCGTGTCCACCGTTCCCGGGAGCACCGACATCGCTTGGAGTCCCGAGCCCCGCAGTTCTTCGGCCAGCGCTTTGGTCAGCCCTACTGCCCCCCACTTCGACGCGCAGTACGGGGCGAGGCCCGCCGTCCCCAACGTCGCCGAGATGCTCGCGATCGTCACGAACCGCCCGCGCCCGGCCGCGCGCATCGACGGCAAGAGCGCGCGCGTCACGAGAAACACGCCATTGAGATTTGCGCGCAGCACCGTTTCCCATTCCGCTTCGGTGGTCTCTTCGATTCGCGCCACGCGTCCCGCGACGCCCGCGTTGTTGACCACCACCTGCGGAATGCCCAGCCCCGATTCGATCTCGGCGGCCGCCCGGCGCACCTGAGCGTCCACTGAAACGTCGGCGCACGCCACCAACGTTTTCACGCCCGCGCGCGCTGCCTCGAAGGCCGTGGCGCGCAGCGTGGCCTCCGTCCGCCCGACGAGCGCCACGTCCATACCGCGGCGGGCGAGCTCGAGCGCGATCGCCCTTCCGATGCCGCCTCCCGCACCCGTTACGACGGCGAACGCCACGTGCGACATAGGAGCAGACACGCCGCGGCCCTTCAACCCTCCCGGACCTCGACAGTGCTCGGGCCTATGGCTATCGTCAGCCCCGTTCCTGGGTTGGTCGCGGGAAAATCGCGCATGGCGAAGGCTAGCCGAACCACTCCGAAAGCACAGAACCGGCGAGGGAGCCCCGAGGCGATCGAAAAGCGTCGGGCGGCGCGTCTCTTCAACGACGTACTCGGGGGGCGGGGCGGCGGCCCGCACAAGGGCGACGGGCGCACCGAGAAGCGCCGCCAGCGATTGATGCGCGAGCTCGAATCGGGGAAAGTGCGCGGGGCGCGCGCACTCAAGCCCCTCGACGTGCTGCAGCGGGTCCACGAGCTGCTCGAGCTCGGGGAGCCGCTGCGGTCCATTCGGAAGGTCGCCAAGTTTCGCCGGAGTACCGTGCCGCCCGACGACATGGTCGAAGTGGTGGGGCGACTGCATAGGGCCTATGGCTTCCGACTCGAGTGCTATCGCTTCGTCGGCGTCGGCGACGATGTCCTTCGGAGCGCCGGTGTGCTGAGCGCAGACTCGGCGCGCCACGGGCGCGTCCGCAAACGGGCGGCGTGACTCGCCGTCCACGACGCGCGCGAGCGCTCTTCGTCTTGCTGACCCTCGCCGGCGCGCTCGCGGCGGATGGCGATTCGCGCGCCGACAATGCCGCGGCGACCGAGCGCCGGCTGCACGTCGTCGTCCGCGTGGGCGCGCGGGCGATTACCGTCGGTGAGCTCGAGGACCGAATCGCCACCATGCCACCGTTCCAACGCGCCATGTTCGGCGACACGGTCGACGGCGTCCGCCGCAGGTTCCTGACCGAGGTCGTCCTGCGCGACGAGCTCCTTGCGGTCGGCGCCGAAGGCAGCCGACTCGCGGAGCAGCCGTCGGCCGCGTATTCGATCGAGCGAGCCCTCTCGGCCGCCACGATCCGCGCCATCCGCGCGGGCATCGGTCCGGCCGCGACCATCTCGATGGATGACGTCCAGCGCTATTACGACGAGAATCGTTCGCGCTACGAAGCGCCGGAGCGTTATCAGCTCTGGCGCATCCTCTGCCAGACCCGCGACGACGCGCAGTCCGTGCTCGATGCCACGAAAAAGGAGCCCACACCGGCGACTTTCGCCGCGCTCGCACGAGACCACAGCATCGACAAGGCGACGAATCTTCGCGGTGGCAACCTGGGGTTCGTCACCGCCGATGGCAATTCGCGCGAGCCAGGGCTGCGCATCGATCCCTCCGTGGTCCGCGCGGCGCAGGCCGTGCGCGACGGGGCGCTCGTCCCCGAGCCCATCGCCGAGGGAGACCACTTTGCGGTCGTGTGGCGGCGCGGGACCATTGCACCGATGCGGCGCTCCGTCACCGACGTCGCGGCGCAAATTCGAGACACGCTCTGGAAGGGCCGCGTGAAGGACGAAACGGACAAGCTGGTCGCGGGGTTGCGTGCGAGCAAGGTGCGGGGGCTCGACCCGTCGTTGCTCGACGCGGTCTCGATTCCGGCGGACGTCGAGGGCTCGATGCCAAAGGCCCGCCCGGGCGGGGGAAGATAGAGAAGTCATGGCGCGGACCGCTCACGCTCCGACGGCGCTCGCGTGTGCGATCGGATTCATCGCCTGTGCGAACACCCCGAGCCCGCCCCCGCAGGCCGCGCAGGGCCAGCCCGCCCAGAATGCTCCGTACGCGTACCCGGCGCCCTACGCCCCGCCGCAGCCGACGCCCTATGCCGCGCCGCAGCCGACGCCCTATGCCCCGCCGCAGCCAGCGCCCTACGCCCAGCCGCAGGCGCCGCCCTACGCCCAGCCGCAGGCGCCTCCCCCACCATCACAGGCGCAGCCCTTCCCCCCGGCTGCTTCCCGGCCGCTCCTTGGCCCGCTGGTCGGACCAGCCGCGTGGCAGGCGGAGGCGCGCGCCGTCGCCCGCGAGCTGGTCGGGAGCCTCAGCCCGCAGAATCAGGCGCGCGTGGCGTCGATTCCCCTCGTGTTCGACCCGAATCCCAACGAGGTCAATGCATTTGCCGGTTGCGACGACTCGGGGGCTCCGTTCGTCGCCGCGACCGAGGGGTTGCTCGAAGCCATCGATGCGATCTCGCAGACCAAGGCGAGCGACGAACTCTATGGCACCCAAAGCTACGACGCCTACGCGGGAGTCGTGGCTCCGCGCCTTGTGTCCAAAGACGGTGGAAGCGCGCTTCTGCCGGTTGGCGTAGTTCCCCCGCAGGCCTGGATCGACGCGCGGCGGGTTTCGCGTGCTCACGAGATCTTCGACGAGATCGTCGCATTCACCTTCGGGCACGAGCTATCCCACCACTACCTAGGGCACACCGGATGCGCCAACGGCCAGGCCGGCGGGATTGGCCCAACGGTAGCGCAGCTCGGCCTTTTGACGTCGTCCGTGTTGCCTTTCGTCAACCAGCCCAACGAAGCGGCCGCCGACGTGAACGGTTGCCTGAACTTGCTCGACGCCGCCCGAGCGCGTGCCCCCTCGGCCTATCGGTGGACCGAACAGGGCGGGCTGACGTTGCTCGACTTCTTCGCGCGCCTCGACCGTGCCTCAGGCGCCAACCCTTGGCTGGGCTTCCTGCGCACCCATCCCAACCCCGGGCTGCGCATCCCCCTCCTCCAGGCGACGGCCGCTACCTGGAGGCTGCAGCATCCCTACTAGAGTACGTGAAACTGGTGATTTTTCTCTTCTCGGATGAAGATCGCGCCGATCACGAGACTCACTCCCGCCACGATTACCGGGTACCACAAGCCGGCGTAGATGTTTCCGTGCGCCGCCACGAGCGCCGCGGTCGTCAGCGGGAGCATGCCGCCGAACCAGCCGTTCCCGATATGGTACGGAAAGGACATCGACGTGTACCGGATCCGGGTGGGAAATAGCTCGACGAGAAACGCTGCGATTGGCCCGTAGACCATCGTGACGTAGACGACCTGGATGAACACGAGAAGGATGAGCATCGGAATGTTGACTTCGTCGGGATTCGCCTTCACCGGGTAGTTTAGGGACTTCAACGTCGCGGTGAGCTTCGCCTCGTCCCATCCGGTGACCTGCGTTTCGCCGATGCGCGTGATCGGCTTCGCCCCGGGCTCGGCTTCGGTCGTCGTGTACGAGAGGCTCCGCTTCGACAGGAAGTCTTCCACCCGATCGCACTCGCTATATTGCGTCTTCGGGTTCGGAAATAGGTGAACTTGGCAGTCCGTTGCGTTGAGGCTGATGGCCGTGTGCGCCGCGAACGCCTCGAGCGCGGGGTTTCCGAAATGCGTCATCGCGCGGTAAATCGGGAAGTACGTCGCCGCGGCCAGCAGGCACCCGGCGAGCATGATTTTCTTTCGGCCGATCTTGTCCGACAGCCACCCGAAAAAGATGAAGAGGCCGGTGCCCATGGCGAGGGCCACGGCGAGGATCAGGTAGGCGGTCTTCCAATCGATCTTCAGAGTGCCCTGCAGAAAGAAGAGCGCGTAGAACTGCCCCGTGTACCAGACGACCCCCTGACCGGCCGTTGCCCCGAAGAGGGCGATGAGCACGAGCTTGAGGTTCGGCCACTTGCCGAAGCTCTCTCGGAGGGGCGCCTTGCTTCCCTTTCCCTCGGCCTTCATTCGCAAGAAAATCGGCGATTCGTTCAGCTTGAGTCGGATGTAGACGGAGACGGCGAGGAGCACGAGGGAGACGAGGAACGGGATTCGCCAACCCCAACTCTTGAACGAGGCTTCGTCCATTCCAAGGCGGCAGGCGCCTATCAAGATGAGCGAAAGGAAGAACCCGAGAGTGGCGGTCGTCTGGATGAAGCTGGTGTTGAGGCCGCGCTTCTTGTCCGGCGCGTGCTCGGCCACGTAGGTCGCGGCGCCACCGTACTCGCCGCCTAGGGCGAGCCCCTGCGCGAGCCGCAGCAGAACGAGAATCGTAGGCGACAACATGCCAATCGATGCGTACGTGGGCAGAAGACCCGCTGATGCCGTCGAGAGTCCCATCACGATGATCGTCACCAGAAACGTATATTTGCGGCCGACGAGATCGCCGATGCGGCCGAACACGAGCGCGCCGAATGGCCGGACGAGAAACCCTGCGGCGTAGGTCGCGAAGCTCGCCAGGAGCGCAGCCGTTTGATTGCCAGAAGGAAAGAACAGCCCAGCAAAGAATGGGGCAAGCGTTGCGTAGATATAGAAATCGTACCACTCGAAGACGGTTCCCAACGACGACGCAAAAATGATGCGGCGCTCTTCGCTCTTCTCGTCGACTGGCGAATCTACTGCGATTCCGAACGACGCCATGGTGCTCTCCTTGCGGCTTTCCGACAGCTCGCGCGCCGCCCCCTTGGGGTTGCTGCGGCGCGCAGCCTAGCCGGATCGGACGCGGAGGAGCGAGAGAGAAACTCAACACGCCCTTTGGCGGCCTTGCCGCGTCGCAGCGACAATCCGCTCGTCAGGGGGGGCATTCCAGTGCGGCTGAAGTGGCTGGTCGTCGACCGGAGCACCTACCAGCGAGGGAGGCGCACGTCCCTGGTCGACCGGAGCACCTACCAGCG
>CAZHED010000049.1:0-42866 GCA_964531095.1 uncultured Polyangiaceae bacterium
TCGCCATCCGCGAAGGCGGCCGCACCGTCGGCGCGGGCATCGTCACCAAGATCCTCGCTTAGAGGCAAGCGGCTCGAACCCTCGCGAAAGCGGACCCAACCTCGGAGACAATCACATCAATGGCCGCGACCACCAAGATCCGCATTCGCCTGAAGGCGTTCGATCACCAGCTCCTCGACAAGTCGACGAACGACATCGTCGAAACGGCGAAGCGCACGGGCGCGCGTGTGGCGGGACCAATTCCGCTCCCCACGCATATCGTGCGCTACACGGTGCTCCGCGGTCCGCACGTCGACAAGAAATCCCGTGAGCAGTTCGAGATCCGCACGCACAAGCGGCTGCTCGACATTCTCGATCCCACGCAGCAGACGCTCGACGCCCTCATGAAGCTGGACCTTTCTGCGGGCGTCGACGTGGAGATCAGGAGCTAGACCGGAGGCAGCCCATGGCAAAATTCGACGTCCTCAACATGAAGGGCGAGAAGGTCGGCTCGATCGACCTCGCCGACGAGGTGTTTGGCACCGAAGTGCGCGAACATCTCTTTTACGAGGTGGTGAAGTCCCAGCTCGCCTCGAAGCGCCAGGGCACCCAGTGCGCCAAGAACCGCTCTGCCGTCAGCGGCAGCACGAAGAAGCTCTTCAAGCAAAAGGGAACCGGCCGAGCGCGGCACGGTTCGCTGCGCGCGCCGGTGTTCGTCGGCGGCGGGCAGGCGCACCCCCCCCGTCCGCGCGACTGGAGCTATCGGCCTCCGCGGCGCGCCCGCGCCCAGGCCCTGACGAGCGCTCTCTCCAAGTTCGGCAAAGAGGGGCGCCTCGTCGTGGTCGACCGCTTTGAGCTGGCGGAAATCAAGACCAAGTCCCTGGTCGCCGCGTTAGGCGCGCTCAAAGCGGCGGACAAGACCCTGGTCGTGGACTCGCACGACAACGAGCGGCTCCGTCTTTCGATCCGCAACTGCAAGGATCACCAGTTTCTGCCCCCCGAGGGCGTGAACGTCTACGATCTGCTCCGGCACGATACGCTCGTCCTTTCGAAGGACGCGGCCAAGGCCCTCGAACAGCGCTGCCTCAAGCAGGCGGCTTCGCGCGGAGATCTCGCCGGAGCAGACGCCGGCGATGCGCGCGCGAGCGGAGGTGCGCAATGACACCCGAACAGATCATCCGGCGGCCCATCATTCTGACGGAGAAAGCCAACGCCCTCCGCGAGAAGGACAACCAGGTGGTGTTCGAGGTCGCGCGCGCAGCGAACAAGGTGCAGATCAAAGACGCCGTACAGCGGCTCTTCAAAGTGCGCGTGACCGACGTCAACACAATGATCCTCCGCGGCAAAGATCGCCGAATGGGACGTGGCTACTCCAAGACGCAGAACTGGAAGAAGGCGATCGTGACCCTCAAGGAAGGCGACTCGATCGACTTCTTTGCGGAGACGAGCGAGCCGAGCTGAAAACCGGAGCTCGCACGAGCGACAAGAGGCAACGATGGCAGTCAAGAACTTCAAACCGACGTCACCAGCGCGGCGCTTCTACTCGGTGTCCGACTTCAAGGAGGTCACCAAGGACGTCAAGCCTCTGCGCAAGCTCGTCGAGCACCAAACGGGCACCGGCGGCCGCAATCATTTCGGTCGCATCACGTCGCGGTTCCGCGGCGGTGGGCACAAGCAACGCTACCGGGTAGTCGACTGGAAGCGCGAAAAGATCGGGGTCCCGGCCGTGGTCGCCACGATCGAATACGATCCCAACCGGACCGCGCGCATCGCCCTGCTCCACTACGTCGACGGAGACAAGCGCTACATCCTCGCGCCCGACGGGATGAAGGTCGGCGACAAGATCGTGTCGAGCCGCAACGCGGACATCAAGCCCGGCAACTCCATGTGTCTCCGGCACATCCCGCTCGGCACGATGATCCACAACATCGAGCTGAAGAAGGGCAAGGGCGCGCAGCTCGTGCGCGCGGCGGGGGTCGCCGCCGCGCTGATGGCGAAAGACGGGGACTACGCCCAAGTGCGCCTTCCGTCCGGCGAAGTGCGCATGGTGCACCTCGACTGCCACGCGACGATCGGGCAGGTCTCGAACATCGAGCACGCGAACATATCGCTCGGCAAAGCCGGTCGGTCGCGCTGGCTCGGGCGCCGCCCGCACAATCGCGGTGTGACAATGAACCCGGTCGACCATCCGATGGGCGGAGGCGAGGGGCGCACGTCGGGAGGACGTCATCCGTGCTCGCCGTGGGGTCAGCTTTCGAAGGGGCTCAAGACGCGCAACAACAAGCGGACCGACGGCATGATCATCAAGCGCCGCGGCGAGAAGGGTTAGGAACTGGGTATGGCTCGTTCGGTCAAGAAGGGTCCGTTCGTCGACGGTCACCTCGCCGAGAAGATCGCGGCAGCGCAGGCGGCTCAAAGCAAGAAGGTCATCAAGACCTGGTCTCGCCGCAGCACGATCACACCCGACGCGGTAGGGCTAACCTTTGCCGTGCACAACGGGCGCAAGTTCGTTCCGGTTTTCGTCACGGAGAACATGGTCGGGCACAAGCTGGGCGAGTTTGCTCCGACGAGAACGTTTCACGGGCACTCCGGGGACAAGAAGGCCAAAGTGGCCGGCGGCGGCGCCGGCGCGGGGCCTGCCGGGGGAGGCGCAGGGGCAGGCGGCGCGGCCAAAGGGGCGCCGGCTCCGGCCCGAAAGTAAACATTTCTCTTGCGAAGCGCGCCCTCGCGCGTAAGCTACGCGCCTCCGTGTGCCGCCCCTAAGCGGCGTGCGGGGCGCTCTATCTCAGCCGCTCTCGAACAGTTCAGGCGTCCGTAACGGTCCGCGCCGCGAGCACCAAGGCTCGATGCGAGTGGGTACGACGGCCGCCACGAGGCTCCGATCATGGTCAGCAAGGCAAGCGTTCGGTTCACGCGGCTCAGTCCGCGCAAGGCCCGCGTCATCGTCAATCTCGTCCGCGGTCGTCAGGCGGGCGAGGCGCTCCAGCTGCTGGAGTTCACGCGCAAAGCGGCAGCGCCGATCGTGAAGAAGCTCATCGAGAGCGCGGTGGCGAACGCCAAGACGCAGAGCCCAGGCGTCGACGTAGACAGCCTCTTCGTCGAGACGGCATTCGTCGACAAGGCTCCGAACAAGCACATGCGGCGTTGGCGTCCGCGGGCCATGGGTCGCGCGACACGCGTCCAAAAAGGCCTGAGTCACATCACCATCATCCTCGGCGAACGATAAAGGACGAGACGCATGGGTCAGAAAGTCCATCCGTACGGGTTCCGTCTCGGGATCA
The DNA here is from genome assembly GCA_964531095.1 of uncultured Polyangiaceae bacterium. Classification (GTDB taxonomy): domain Bacteria; phylum Myxococcota_A; class Polyangia; order Polyangiales; family Polyangiaceae; genus Palsa-1150. The sequence goes on from CAZHED010000049.1 coordinate 3,261, forward strand.
TCAAGACGTGGAACTCGAAGTGGTTCGAGGACAAGAGCTACGCGAAGTGGCTCCATGAGGACATCCGCGTCAAGCGCGCGGTCAAGGCCTACCTGCAGAACGCGGGCATCGCCGGCGTCGAGATCGAGCGCGCCGCCAACAAGTGCAAGGTCATCGTCTTCACGGCCCGCCCCGGGATGGTGATCGGCAAGGGCGGCAAAGGGATCGAGACGCTGAAGATCGGCAACGTCAAGACGGCCGCCAAAGGCGAGGTGGTGTTCCCCGGGGTCCAGTCGTTCACCGAGAACGAAGTCTTCATCGACGTCCAAGAGGTCCGCAAGGCCGAGACCGCGGCGCAGCTCGTCGCCGAGAACATCGCGACCCAGCTCGAGCGCCGCGTCGCGTTCCGCCGCGCCATGAAGAAGGCTCTCACCACGGCGATGAAGTTCGGCGCGAAAGGGATTCGCGTGCGGTGCTCCGGTCGATTGGGGGGCAGCGAAATGAGCCGTGTCGAGACGTACCGCGAGGGGCGCGTGCCCCTGCACACGTTGCGCGCGGACATCGAGTTCGGCACGGCCGAGGCCCGCACGAAGTACGGAATCATCGGCGTCAAAGTGTGGGTCTTCAAGGGCGAGGTTCTTCAGCGCCGCAACCGCCGACCCCAGATCGCAGGAGCATGAGTCATGCTTTCCCCTAAGCGCACCAAATACCGCAAAGCGCAGAAGGGCAACAACAGGGGCACTGCCTACCGGGGTAGTGACGTGTCGTTCGGCGATTTCGCGATGCAGGCGACGGAGCCCGGTCGCATCACCTCTCGCCAGATCGAGGCCGCGCGCATGGCCATCACCCGCCACGTCAAGCGCGCCGGCAAGCTGTGGATCCGCGTATTCCCGGACCGCCCCGTGACCAAGAAGCCGCTCGAAGTCCGTATGGGCGGCGGCAAGGGGGCGGTCGAGGAGTGGGCCGCTCAGATTCAGCCTGGCCGGGTGATGTACGAGCTGCAGGGTGTCGACGAGACAACGGCGCGGGAGGCGTTTCGCTTGGCGGGGCACAAGCTGCCCGTCGCGTACAAGTTCCTCATGCGCGGAGAGATCGCATGAAAGCCTCCGATCTGCGCGAGAAGAGTGCCGAAGATTTGCGCGAGCTTCAGAAGACGCTCGCTCACGACGTCTTCGAGAGCCGGCTGAAGAATTTCACCAACCGCCTCGACGACACGAGCGCGATTCGCAAGACGAGGCGCGATCTGGCTCGAGTGATAACGCTGCTGCGAGAGCGTGAGCTCAAGGTCGCAAGCGGCACTGAGAAGAGCGAGGCGAAGTAGCCATGACGCAGAACGCGCCGGCAGAGCAAGCGAGCCAAGCACACGAACAGCACGGCTTCCGTCGCAAGATGGTCGGTCGGGTCGTGAGTGCGAAGATGCAGAAGACCGTGGTCGTCGAGGTGGTGACTCACCGGCGTGATCCGTTGTACGGAAAGTACGTGCGGTCGCGCGCGCGATACAAAGCGCACGATGAGAAGAACGAGCTCAAGGCGGGCGACCAAGTCGAGATCCAGGAGCATCGGCCGATCAGCCGGGAGAAGCGCTGGGTCGTGATTCGGCTCGTCAAGAAGTTCGTGGAGGAGTGAGCCATGATCCAGATGCGCACAATCTTGGAAGTGGCCGACAACTCGGGCGCGAAGCGCGTCCAGTGCATCAAAGTCCTGGGCGGCTCGCGGCGTCGTTACGCGGAGCTGGGCGATGTGATCGTCGTCTCGGTCAAAGAGGCTCTGGCGGGCACCAAAGTGAAGAAGGGCGAGGTCGCTCAAGCGGTCGTCGTTCGCATGAAGCACCAGATGTCGCGGCCGGACGGCAGCTACATCCGCTTCGACGAGAACAGCGCCGTGCTCATCAACAAGGAGCGGGAGCCCATCGGTACGCGCATCTTCGGACCAGTGGCCCGTGAGCTCCGCGGCAAGAAGTTCATGAAGATCATCTCGCTGGCGCCGGAGGTTCTCTGATGGCCTCGCGCATCCGCAAGGGCGACATGGTGGTCGTCATCAGCGGCAAAGACAAGGGGAAGACCGGCAAGGTCATGCGCGTCCTCGTCGAGGACGACCGAGTCGTCGTCGAAGGGGTGAACCTCGTCAAGCGGCACATGCGTCCGACGCCGCGCAGCCCCTCGGGCGGCATCCTCGAGCGCGAGCAGCCCATTTACGCGTGCAAAGTAATGCCCGTCGACCCGAAGACCAACAAGGGAACGCGAGTGCGTTTCAAGTCGCTGGAAGACGGCCGCAAAGTTCGTGTTGCGGTAACGAGCGGGGATGAGATCCCTGCGGTTGCGGAGTAGTCGCCCATGGCAGACGAGAAGAAGGGCGGGAAGAAGGCCGACGGCGACTCGCCGAACAAGGCCCCCAAGGGGGACAAGCCCAGCAAAGGGGAAAAGGGTCCGAAGAAGGGCAGGGGCGCCGTCGATCGAACGGCGATGGCCAGCCCGTCCGGGGCGCCGCCCGCGTCGGCGACCGACGGCGTCGCGCCACGACTGCTCGACAAGTACAGGAGCGAGGTCGTCCCCGCTCTGACCAAGCAGTTCAACTACAAGAATCCGATGCAGGTGCCGAGGCTCAGGAAGATCGTCGTCAACATGGGCCTCGGTGCGGCGGTCGCGAACCCGAAGATCATCGACACCGCGGTCGATGAGCTCAAAGCGATGAGCGGTCAGAAGCCGGTGGTCACGCGCGCCAAAAAGGCGATCGCGAATTTCAAGCTTCGCGCAGGGATCCCCATCGGGGCGATGGTGACGTTGCGGCGCGGCCGCATGTGGGAGTTCCTCGATCGCCTGCTGACGATCGCGTTGCCCCGCACTCGCGATTTCAAAGGCGTTTCGCGTAAGGCGTTCGACGGAAAGGGAAACTACACGCTCGGTCTGCGCGAGCAGATCATCTTTCCGGAGATCAATTACGACAAGATCGACGCCGTCAAAGGCTTGAACATCAGCCTCGTGACGACGGCGAAAACCGACGAGGAAGGGCGCGCGCTTCTCAAGCAGCTCGGAATGCCGTTCCGCGCGACATGACCATAACCGTCGGGAGTAGCGCGGTCGCTCCCCCCGACACCCGTGAGCGGTAGCCACCTCATCCAGGATCCAACATGGCCCGTGCTTCTCAGTTTGCCAAACTCAATCGCCGGCCGAAGTTTGCCGTGCGTCATCGCAATCGCTGCAAGGTGTGTGGCCGCCCCCGCGCCTACTATCGGAAGTTCGAGCTCTGCAGGATCTGCTTCCGCCTCCTCGCCCTTCGTGGCGAGATTCCGGGCGTGGTGAAGGCGAGCTGGTGACGCCATGATGACCGACCCGATCGCAGACATGCTCACGCGCATTCGCAACGCGACGATGGCGCGGCACGACCGCGTCGAGCTGCCGCACTCCCGCCTGAAGGAGCGCGTGGCCAGTGTGATGAAGTCCGAGGGGTATCTCGACGACGTGCGCGAGAGCGAGGGCGAAGAGCCGAAGGTGCTCACCCTCGTTTTGCGTTATGGCCGCGACCGCCAGTCGGCAATCGACGGCGTGCGGCGCGTGTCGACCCCCGGTCGCCGCGTGTACGTGCCGCACGACCGGATCCAGCGCGTCTGCTCGGGCATGGGCATCTCGATTCTCAGCACGAGCCGCGGCGTCATGACCGACCGTGAGGCGCGTCGTCAGCGCGTCGGCGGCGAGCTACTTTGCGAAGTATGGTGAGCGCCATGGCGAACCAGGCCCAAACGAGCAGTGCAGAGGGGATGCGCCAGTCGCGCGTCGGCAAGCGTCCGATCGCCCTTCCCAAGGGGGTCAGCGCGACCGTCAAGGGGGACCGATCCATCGAAGTGAAGGGGCCCAAGGGAACGCTCAGCCGCGAAATGGCGGAGGGGGTGAAGCTCAAGGTCGAGAACGGAAGCGTTCTCGTCGTGCCGACGATCGCAGGCCGAGACGGCGCGCGGTACCAGGGGTTGGCCTGGGCGCTCATCCGGTGCATGGTCGCCGGCGTCTCCGAGGGGTACACAAAAACGCTGCAACTCGTCGGGACAGGCTATCGCGCCGAGCTCAAGGGACAGGTGATCAACCTGAGCCTGGGATTCTCGCACCCGATCGCGTTTCCCGTGCCGAAAGGGGTCAAATGCGAGATCCCTGCTGATTCGAAGGGAACGCTTCTGATCCTCACTGGTTCGGACAAGGAAGTGATGGGGCAGGCGGCGGCGAAGATTCGGGGCTTCCGCCCGCCCGAGCCGTACGGCGGCAAAGGCGTGCGCTACCAAGGCGAGAAGGTCCGCGAGAAGGCGGGCAAGGCTGCCAAAGCCGGCGGAGGTAAGTGATGGCGATGCGAATCGTTGGCCGAGAGCGCAGGAAGCTGCGCATTCGCCGGAAGATCAGCGGGACTTCGGAGCGGCCGCGCATGAGCGTGTTTCGCAGCGCCAGGCACATCTACGCGCAGGTCGTGGACGATGCCGCCGGCGAGACGCTGGCCCACGCGTCGACCTTGTCGCGCGACGTGCGCGGCGATTTAAGCGAGTCGAACAAGCTCGATGCCGCAAAGAAAGTAGGAAAGACCATCGCGCGGCTGCTCCTCGCGAAGGGGATCGACAAGGTCGTCTTCGACCGAAGCGGGTACCTCTATCATGGGCGCGTTCGCGCGCTCGCCGACGCCGCCCGCGAGGCCGGTATCAAATTCTGAGGTTGGAGAAGAGCCATGCCGTTCGATGCTTTCCAGATCGATGAAGAGAAGCTCAAGGAACGCGTCATCTACATCAACCGCGTCGCAAAAGTGGTGAAGGGTGGCCGGCGGTTCAGCTTCAGCGCTCTGGTGGTGGTTGGCGACGAGGCCGGTCACGTAGGAGTGGGGCTCGGAAAAGCCAACGAGGTTCCCGAGGCCATCCGCAAAGGGAACGACCAAGCGCGCAAGAACGTCTTCCGCGTCCCCCTCAACGGCGTGACCGTTCCCCACGAGACCCTCGGGCATTTCGGCAGCGGCAGAGTGTTCCTCAAGCCCGCCTCGGAAGGGACGGGGGTCATCGCGGGCGGGGCCGTGCGCGCGGTGGTCGAGAGCGCAGGCATCCACGACATCCTCACGAAGTGCCTCGGAAGCTCGAACCCGCACAACGTCGTCCGAGCAACGGTCAAGGCCCTGAAGTCGTTGCGAAGCATGGACCAGGTCGCGCAAAAGCGCGGCAAACAGACCGAGGAGCTTGTCGATCGCAAATCGATTAAGCCCCCGCAAGTCGCGGCGCAAGGCTGAGAGGGACCATGACCAGGAACCTTCGTGTGACCCAAACGAAAAGCACCATCGGGCAGCAGCACGCCCTACGCGAGATCGTGCGCGGGCTCGGACTGAGGGGACCAGGCAGCGCTGTGGTCGTTGGCAATACGCCGTCGTTCCGTGGCGCGATCAAGAAGGTGATTCACCTGGTTCGGGTGGAGGAGGTCGACCATGGCTGATACGTTGAGCAACCTCGCGAAGCCCGCCGGCACGCGAGGAAAGACGCGCCTCGGGCGTGGTCCCGGATCGGGCCTCGGCAAGACATCCGGCCGCGGTCAGAAGGGGCAATACGCGCGCGTGCGCGGCTTTAAGCCGCACTTCGAGGGCGGGCAGACGCCCATTCAGCGCCGGCTCCCGAAGCGCGGATTCCGCAATCCGTTCGGCGCGATTGTCGCCGAAGTAAACGTCGGCGATCTCGCTGTTTTCGCCGCCGGAGCAATCGTCGACCCGGAGGCGCTCGGCGCCCGCGGCCTCGTGAAGGGCCGATTCGATCGCATCAAGATTCTCGGCGACGGGGAGCTGAACAAGGCCCTGACAGTGTCGGCGAACGCGTTCTCTCGCGCCGCGGCGGAGAAGATTCAGAAGGCTGGCGGCAAAGTGGTTCTGCTCGGAAGCGAGCAGTCGTAGAGTCTGCCGCCATGTCTGCCCTCTCGGCCTTCTCCAACATCGGCAAAGTGCCGGAGCTTCGCAGGCGCATCCTCTTCACCGTGGTTCTGCTGGCCGTCTACCGCATCGGCGTGTTCGTCACGATCCCGGGCGTCGACCGAACGGTCATGAACGCGGTCATCCACAAGCAGGGCGGCGGGCTGCTCGGTCTCTTCAACATGTTCAGCGGCGGGGCCCTGGGCAATCTCTCGATCTTTGCGCTCGGGATCATGCCCTACGTCAGCGCGAGCATCATCCTTCAGCTCTTGACGATGGTCTTCAAGCCACTTGACGAGTTGCGGAAGGAAGGCGAGCAGGGGCAGCGCAAGATCAATCAGTACACGCGCTACGGCACGATCGTCCTCTCCATCGTTCAAGGCTTCGGCATCGCGATGAGCCTCGAGGCGATGAACAACGGGGATCTCTCGGACTCGGCCGCGGTGGGCGACGTCGTGACGCACGCGGGCTGGGGCTTTCGCCTGATGAGCATGCTCACGCTGACGACGGGCACGGCCTTCATGATGTGGGTCGGCGAGCAGATCACAGAGCGGGGTATCGGCAACGGGATTTCCCTCCTCATATTTGCCGGGATCGTCGACGGAATTCCGGATGGGATCGCGGGCTATTTCGCGACGAACAAGGGCAACATTCAGCCGCTCAACCTCGCGGCTGTGCTGGCCATCGTCCTGGCGACGGTCGCTACGATCGTGTTTTTCGAGCGTGCCCAGCGTCGCATCCCAATCTACTACGCACGGCGAACGGTGGGCCGGCGCATCTACGGAGGCCAGACGGCGCACCTTCCGCTCCGAGTGAACACAAGCGGGACCATCCCGCCGATCTTTGCGTCTTCGCTGCTGATGTTCCCTGCGACGCTCGCGAACTTCAAAGTGCCCGGGATGGCGCAGCTGCAGTCGATGCTGCAGCGGGGCGACTGGGCGTTCAATACGTTCTACGTCCTCCTCATCATCTTCTTCTGCCACTTCTACACGGCCGTGACGTTTCAGCCGGTCGACGTCGCGGACAATTTGAAAAAGCAGCAGGCCTTCATCCCGAGCGTGCGCCAGGGCAAGCAGACCGCCGATTACATCGACTACGTACTCACGCGCATCACGTTCGGCGGCTCGCTCTACGTCGCCGTCGTCTGCATCGTGCCGAGCATCATCAGCCAGCAGTTTCACGTGCCGTTTCGCTGGGGTGGCACTTCGATCATGATCGTCGTGGGAGTCGCACTCGACACGGTGAACCAGATCGAGGCGCACCTCATTACGCGCAACTACGAGGGCCTCTCGGGCGGCGGCGGACGCACTTCACGCATTCGAGTGCGCAAAGACTAGGACGCCAGCGATGCGTGTCGTGTTCGTCGGGCCGCCCGGGGCGGGGAAAGGGACGCAGGCGAAGGTCGTCTGCAGCCAGTACGGGATTCCGCAGATCTCGACCGGCGACATGCTGCGCGCAGCCAAGGCACAAGGAAAGCTGCCGCTGGAGCTCGTGGCCGCCATGGCAGCCGGGTCTCTCGTTCCCGATGACGTGGTCATCGGGCTGATCGACGAGCGCACCCGGCAGGCCGACGCCGCCGCTGGATTCCTGCTCGACGGATTCCCGAGAACCATGGCCCAGGCCGAAACGCTGGACGCGATGCTGACGGCCCGCGGGATGAAGCTCGATCGCGTCCTCGCGCTCGAGGTGCCTCGTGAGCTCCTGATCGAGCGTGCAGTCCTCCGCCGGACCGACAAACGTACTGGACAGATTTACCACTTGAAGTACAACCCTCCCCCCCCGGGTGCGGACCTTGAGCACCGGGCGGATGACCGCGAGGAGGTTGTGGGAAAGCGCTTCGACACGTACGAAGCCATGACCGCCGAGCTCTTACCCTATTACGAGAAGCGTGGAATTCTGCGACGAATCGATGGAGGCGGAACTCTAGAAGAGGTCACTGCGCGCGTTCTCGAAGCGCTCGCAGGAACGGAATCGACCCCCGGAGGAGCGAGGCGAGAAGGACCTTCCTTCCATGGCTGAGCGTCGGGAGCGAAAGGAGCCCAAGGGCGACAAGCTGGAGTTCGACGGCGTCGTGCAAGAGGCGCTGCCCAACGCGATGTTCCGCGTTAAGTGTGACAACGGTCTCGTGGTCCTCGCGACGATCAGCGGAAGGATGAGGCAGTTTTACATCCGGATCCTCCCCGGCGACCGAGTCACTGTCGAAGTGAGCCCCTACGACCCGAGCCGCGGGCGCATCACGTACCGTCACAAGTGAGCCCGGGAAGAAAGAAATCGCCCCGTGAAAGTTCGGCCGAGCGTCAAGAAGATTTGCGACAAGTGCAAGGTGGTCCGCCGCAAAGGTGTCGTGCGGATCATCTGCGAGAACCCGCGGCATAAGCAGCGGCAAGGCTAGAGAAGAGAGAACCAATGGCCCGCATCGCAGGCGTCGACCTCCCCCGCCACAAGCACATCGTGTACGCGCTGCCGTATCTCTACGGGATCGGCAAGGCCGCGGCGCGGAGCATTTGCGAGAAGACCGGCATCCCGCCCAACAAGATGACCGAAGAGCTGACCGAGGCGGAGATCCGGAAGATCCGCGAGGCGCTCGAGGCGGACTACAAGGTCGAGGGCGATCTGCGTCGCGAGGTGCAGATGAACATCAAGCGCCTGATGGACCTCGGCTGCTACCGGGGGCTCCGTCACCGGCGAGGCCTACCGGTGAACGGGCAGCGTACGCACACCAACGCTCGCACGCGGAAGGGCCCCCGCAAGGGCATCCTGACGCGTGCGCGCAAGAGCCCGACGACCTAGTCGCCCAGGAGTCAACACGTCATGTCGCAGGCGAAGACCAGTACCTCTCCCACGACCGGCCCCGCCGGCGCAGGCCCGAAGCCGAAGGCTCAGAAGAAGCGGGTCAAAAAGAACGTGGCGACGGGGATTGCCCACATCCAGTCAACCTTCAACAACACCGTCGTGACGATTACGGACGTCAACGGCAACACCGTGGCGTGGTCCAGCGCCGGATCGCGCGGGTTCAAGGGATCCCGCAAGAGCACGCCGTTCGCGGCGCAGCTCGCGGCGGAGGAAGCGGCTCGCAAAGCGATGGAGCACGGGATGCGGTCGATCGCCGTCTTCGTGAAGGGGCCAGGCGCCGGGAGGGAGAGTGCTCTTCGCGCGCTGCAGGCCGTGGGCTTCAAAGTCACTTTGATTCGAGACGTCACGCCCGTGCCTCACAACGGGTGCCGGCCGCCCAAGAGACGTCGTGTCTGATCGAAAGAAGTCCCGGCGTGCCCCATTTCGGGCGCGCTGGTCCGGGACGAAGCGCATCCGCGCGTAAACCGGTTTTTTTGCCCCGGGGTTGGGGCCAAGGAAAGAAGAACGAATGGCTCGTTACCATGGACCCGTCTGCAAGCTCTGCCGTCGCGAAGGGATGAAGCTCTTCCTCAAGGGCGAGCGTTGTTACACCGAGAAGTGCTCGTACACGCGTCGCCCCTATCCCCCGGGACAGCACGGGCAGGCGCGCGTCAAGCTCAGCGAATACGCGATTCGGCTTCGAGAGAAGCAGAAGGTGCGTCGCATCTACGGCGTGCTCGAGCGGCAGTTCCAGAAGTATTACTTCGACGCTGCGCGTCGGAAGGGTCGCACGGGCGAGCAGATGCTCGGCCTTCTGGAGTCGCGGCTGGACAACGTGGTTCAGCGCCTGGGGTTCGCCTTCACCCGCGCGCAGGCGCGGCAGATCGTGCGCCACGGGCACGTGCTCGTCAACGGCAAGCGCAACGACATCCCGAGCCTCATCCTGCGTCCCGGCGACAAGGTCGAGATTCGTCAGAAGAGCCGGGAGATCAAAGAAGTGCTGGCGTCGCTGGCGCAAGTGGACAAGCGGCCGCAGCTCTCGTGGCTCGAGCTGGACAAAGCCAGCTTCTCGGGCACGTTCAAAGGCGCGCCAGCGCGCGAGGAGCTGAACGAGCCGGCGATTCGCGAGCAGTACGTAGTCGAATATTATTCGCGATGACATTGGCAAGTTGAGAAGCAACACGGGCAGGCGACGGGCGTCCGCTGGAGAGCGGGTTCGAAGGCGCGCCGGGATCACCGCGTGAACGTAGGCAGACAGTGAAGGATGGAGCAATGACCGCATCGAACATCACCACTCGCAATTGGCGTGATCTCATTCGGCCCCGAGGCATTCACATCGAGAGCGACACGCTCACGGACTTCTACGGCAAGTTCACCGCAGAGCCCCTCGAGCGCGGGTACGGCATCACGATCGGCAATTCGCTCCGGCGCATTCTCCACTCGTCGCTCCAGGGTGCGGCGATCACCGCTGTTCGTATCGAAGGCGCTCTTCACGAGTTCACTTCGGTTCCCGACGTGGTGGAAGACGTCACGGACATCGTGCTGAACTTGAAGGAGGTCGTCCTCAAGGCCGCAAACGCGAAGACCTACACGGTACGCATCGAGAAGGAGGGGCCGGGGACGGTCCATGCCCGCGACATTCAGCTGGTCGACGGCCTGCAGGTTCTCAACCCCGACCATGTCATCGCGACGCTCGACAAGAAGGGCCCGCTGGTTGTGGAGCTCACCGTCAGCGTTGGCCGCGGCTACGTGCCGGCAGAGCGAAACAAGACGCCCACGATGCCGATTGGAACCATCCCGATTGACGCGCTCTTTTCGCCCGTCCGCAAGGTGAACTACACGGTGACCAACGCCCGCGTCGGTCAGCAGACCGACTACGACAAGTTGACCTTGGAGGTCTGGACGAACGGAAGCCTCAAGCCACAGGATGCCGTCGCCTACGCGGCGAAGATTCTGAAGGAGCAGGTCTCGATCTTCATCAACTTCGAAGAGACCGAAGAGACGCAGTACTCGCCCTCCGGCGCCGAAGAAGAGCCGCTCAACGAGAATCTGTTTCGCAGCGTCGACGAGCTCGAGCTGAGCGTGCGAAGCGCGAACTGCCTGCAGAACGCGAACATCCAGCTAATCGGCGAGCTGGTCCAGCGCACCGAGCAAGACATGCTCAAAACGAAGAATTTCGGCCGCAAGAGCCTGAAGGAAATCAAAGAAATCCTGGCGAACATGGGGCTGTCGCTCGGGATGAAGATCGACAACTGGCCGCAGCTGCTCGAGCGCTGGAAGCAGCAGCAACAGCAGAACTAGCACTCACGAGCTCCGTAACCCGTGGGGCCTTCGCCCCGAACGACCGATTTTGAGGAAGCCATGCGTCACAAGAACTCGGGTCGAAAGTTCGACAGGAACACGAGCAGCCGGCGTGCGATGTTCCGCAATCTGACCGCGAATCTGATCCTTCACGAACGAATCGAAACGACGGACGCAAAGGCCAAGGAGCTTCGACGCGTTGCCGAGCGCCTCATCACCAAGGCGAGGCGCCTCGGTTCCGTCGCGTACACGCCGCAGTCGGATCTCTCGCCGACGGATCGGGCACGTCGTCTTGCGGCGTCACGGCTCATCTCCGCCTACATTCCCCGGTTCGGCGTACGCGTCGAAGCGGGAGGTGGCACCGCCCGCGTGGACCTCGTGGAGAAGGTCCTGCTGGATTTGGCGCGACGCTACGCCACGCGCCCCGGCGGTTACACGCGGATCGTGAAGTTCGGCCCGCGGCGCGGGGACAATGCGCCGATATCGCTCATCGAACTCGTGGGCGAAGCCGAAAAGCCGGTCGTCGACGCCAGCCCGGCGGCGCCGTGATTCACCGAGGACTGCGCGCTCCGTAGCGGCGGCGGTGTATTCCGAGGGCGAACAGGCCGACCGTCAGGAAGGTGAGCCCGGCCGCGCCGACCGCGGCCGCGATGCGTCCTTCTCGGGTGCGACGAGAGGTTGCGTCGGCGCGCAAGCGGTCGAGCTGGGCGCGAGCGTGCGCGTTCGTTTGATCGAGAGCCAGCGCCTGCTCGAACGGCACCGTGTCGACGATGCCTTGCGACATTAGGTCGGCGCCTTCGAGGAATCGGATTTCGCTCTGGATGTGGCTGGACGTCGGCCCGGGATCGTCCATCTCCAGACGCAGCGCCCTCCGAAGGTAATCCTTCGCGCGAGCCCGGTCGGTTAGCTCGATCGCTTCGGCGTACGCAACGTATGCGGGGACGATCTCCTTTCCGCGGTCGAGTACCGGTTGGCGTGCGAGGACGTTGTCGAAGTCGGCGATCGCACCATCGACGTCACCGCGGCGCTGCCGCGTCAGTCCTTGATCCAGCCGGGCGTAGACATCGCGCAACCGGTGCCGGTCGTAGGCGTCGAACAGCCTCTGGTCGACTTCGGCGGCCGTTCCGTCGTCAGGAGATCGCTCGCCCGTGAGAGCGGCGTACGTCGCGCGCACCTTGCCGACGGCGTCTTGGCCGTACGCCAAGGTCGCCTCGCGCGCCGCGGCGCGAACAGGGAGCCGCTCCGAGTTGACGAACGACAGAACGACCGGGAGCGCATCGACGTCTCGAATCGTGGCATAGGCCCGGAGAACGTCGACAAGGACTTGGTCGCTGGTCGTCTGGACCGCGTCGCCGGGGGTGCGCTTTCCGAGCGCATCAAGGGTGTCTTTGGCCCACAGGCGGATCTCGGGTGAGGGGTCGCCGCGCGCCTCGATCAGAGCCGCGCTGGCGCGCTCGTCCAAGAGCTTGAGGTCCCGAAACAACTCGGGGCGAAACGCGCCGCCCGCGTCGGACGCCACCTGAACCAGCTGGCGCACGGCCGGGGTCGTTCCGATGCGGACGAGGGCCCGCATCAAAGATACCGTAGCGAGGGCGCGGACGACCGACGGATCGGGCTTCTGGTGAACGAGAAGGTCAACGCTGTCCGCCTCCTTGCCCCCACCCGCGCGGAGATCGCCCATCGAGCTCGGCGTGCGGGCGTCGCCGGAGTGACGAAGGTCGTTCAGCTGCTGCGCGATGCTCTCAATCGCGGCAGGCCCCGACGAGCCGAGAGACTCGATGGCCTCCGCGGCCGCGCGTCGCTCGTCGACAGAGGAGCTGCCGAGCCGCCCGAGATCGGCAGCGGGCAGTTGGGCCGCGAGCCCCCGAACCGGAACGCCGACCACGAGAAGGCCGGCCAGGAGAAGCCATGAGGCCTCGGCGATCCCCGGGCCGAGGCGGCGGCGAGCCATCCAGGTCTTAACCATGCGGGTTTCGTCTCAGTCCACGATGCGAAAATCCGAAAATTCCCCTGTATAGCCACGCCAGCGCACGTCGACGTCGTCGACTCGAGCGGCCGATGGCCCATGGTGGGCCCACGAGATGATTTCCTTGATGGCTTCTTCTTCTCCCTCGGCCACCATCTCGATGCTGCCATCCGGGCGGTTCTTGACCCAGCCCGTGATGCCCAGACGCCTCGCTTCCCGCTGGGTCGCCGCGCGAAAGAACACGCCGCTGACGCGTCCGCGAACGATGACCTGTACTCGCTTTGTCGTCATGTTGACTGGGCTCTGCGGTGACTACAGTGTCCCGTACCGAATCGGTCGCGCGACGGCAACTTTAGGAGACTAGTCGGGGTGACACGCAAGGTCATTGTGACGGGGACAGGCTTGCACACGGGCGTCCCGGTTCGTGTGGTCCTCCAGGCTCGCGAGGGGTCGGTGCGGTTCTCATCGCGCGGCATCGAGGTTGCCCTGGACGAGCTGAGGGTTGCGTCGACCGCTCGGGCGACCACGGTCGAGGCGCGCGGGCTCCGTGTGGGCACCGTCGAGCACGTGCTCGCGGCGCTCGGGGGCCTCGGTGTCTACGACGGCGTGTCCATCGAGATCGACGGGCCTGAAATGCCATTGCTCGACGGGGGGGCCGCCGCGTGGTGCGACGCGGTGAGGGACTTGCAGGTGCCTTGCGGAAGGCCGCGGCTTCGCGTCACCCGGCATGCGGTCATCGAAGTGGGGCGGAGCCGCTACGAGCTGTCCCCATCCCCGGCCGTGGAAGTCGACGTGCGTCTCGAGATTGACGATCCACGGATCTCGCCCGATGCCCGTTGGCGCGGCGACGCCGAGGACTTTCACGTTCGAATTGCCCCCGCCCGGACATTCGCGTTCGCGCATGAAGTGGACGATCTCCTACGGCAAGGCCTTGCGTGCCACGTGAATCCGGCATCCGTCGTTCTCATCGCTCCACACGCGATCCACCACACGGGCCGCCCATTTTCCCCCGATGAGCCGGCGCGTCACAAGCTGCTCGACCTGGTCGGCGATATCTACCTTCGGGGCGGGCCCCCCCTCGGGCGCGTGAGCGCCGTGCGACCTGGCCATTCCAGCAACGCCCGCGCCTTCGACCAGGCGTGCGCGGAGGGAGTGCTGGTGAGTGCCTAACGTCACCCCGCTGGAGCGGCCGCAGCAGCCACGCTCTGCCAGGCGTACGCCGCGTTGACGGCTGGGGGTCGGGGGGAGCGGCCGCGCTCTGCTAGGCCACGCCGGAGGGGCGGAGTCGGAGGCTGCACGAGACAGCCGCACGTCAATGAATCGCCGGCTGGCTCTCGGCCTGCTTGCGCGCGTCGGCTTTCGATCGCGCCATCTGCCGCTCGAGCGCGCTGCGCACGAAGCGTGCGAAGAGGGCGTGGGGTGCGGCGGGGCGGCTCTTGAACTCGGGGTGAAACTGGCAGCCGACGAAAAACGGGTGATCGCGTAGCTCGACCATTTCGACCAGGCGCTTGTCAGGGGACGTTCCGCCGAGAACGAGCCCAGCTTCGACGAGTCGCTCGCGGTAGTCGTTCGCAAACTCGTAGCGATGGCGGTGCCGCTCGCTGATCTCGGTGAGGCCGTACGCGTCGGCCGCAAGCGACCCAGGCGCCAAGACGCATGGGTAGGCGCCGAGGCGCATCGTCGCCCCCTTGTTGCGGACCCCTCGCTGGTCCGGCATGAGGTCGATGACCAGGTGCGGCGCGTCCTTGTCGCATTCGACCGAATTGGCCCCCGAGAGGCCCGCCACGTGGCGCGCGAACTCGACCACCGCGAGTTGCATACCGAGGCAAATCCCGAAGAAGGGGACCTTGTTGGTACGCGCGTAGGCGATCGCGGCGATCTTGCCCTCTGTCCCCCGGTCGCCGAATCCACCGGGCACGAGCACCGCGTCGAGGCCCGCGAGAAGCAGCTCGGGGCCCTGCTGCTCGACCTGCTCACTGTCGATGTACTGAAGCTCCACGCGGCAGTCGTTCGAGAGCCCCCCGTGAACGAGGGCCTCGTGAAGCGACCGATACGAGTCTTTGAGGTGCACGTACTTGCCCACGATGCCGATCTTGATCGTGCCGCGGGACGGCTCCTTGAAGCGCGCGACGATGCGCTGCCACGTCGACAGATCGGGCGCTCGGCTCCAGATGTTGAGCCGCTCGGCGATGAGCTCGTCGAGCCCCTCCTCGTGGAGCATCAGCGGCACCTCGTAAATGCAGCCCACGTCGATCGCGGCGATAACCGCCTCGACCGCCACGTTCGAGAAGAGCGCGATCTTGTCCTTCACGCTCCGCGAGAGCGGCATCTGCGTCCGGCACAGGAGAATGTCCGGCTGGATTCCGATTTCGCGCATCTCTTTGACCGAGTGCTGCGTCGGCTTCGTCTTCAGCTCGCCTGCCGTCGGGATGTACGGCACGAGCGTCACGTGAATGTTGAGAGCGTTCTGCGGGCCAGCCTCGATCTTCATCTGACGCACGGCCTCCAAGAAGGGCAGGGACTCGATGTCCCCCGCGGTGCCGCCGATCTCGATGATCGCGACGTCGACTCCTTCGGTGGCGTCGCGTACCCGCGCCTTGATCTCGTCTGTGATGTGCGGAATGACCTGCACGGTCGCCCCGAGATATTCCCCTCGGCGCTCTTTGGAGATGACGCTCTCGTAAATGCGGCCCGTCGTGAAGTTGTTCTGCCGCATCATCCGCGTCGTCGTGAACCGCTCGTAGTGGCCGAGGTCGAGGTCGGTCTCGGCGCCGTCGTCGGTCACGAACACCTCACCATGCTGGTAGGGGCTCATCGTTCCCGGGTCGACGTTGATGTATGGGTCGAGCTTCACATGGGTCACGTGGAGGCCGCGCGCCTCGAGCAGGGCGCCGACCGACGCGCTGGCAAGCCCTTTGCCAATCGACGACACCACTCCGCCGGTGACAAACACGTACTTGGTGGGTTTGCGGCTCATCTCGCCTCGCCTCCGCGCGCGCTCTCTGTTAGGGCGCGCAATCGTGCCGTCGTGACCAATTAGCCGCGCCGATTAGCACACCGAGTCCTGACGTGCGAGGCAGCGCGGGAGAGCCGGCTCGTGTTATGGTGACCGTTCGCGGCCTTTTCAAGGCCTAATGGGCTCTCCCGGTCCTTCACGGCACTTCGGCCAAGGAGAGCCATCTGCCCTCGGCGCTCGGGATGAAGGCGCGCGCACGCTCGCTCGTGACGACGACTTGATCCTCGTAAACGAGCGGCAAGATGTGCATCTCGTCCCGCTCGCGTGCCTCGACCCGCGCGTAGATGGCGCGTCGCGCGTCGGGATCGACCGTTTCGTCGCCCTGATCGAGCAGGGCATCGAGCTCTGCGTCGCGGACCCTCCCGCGGTTGGCACCCGCGGGAGGCACGAATGCGCCGTGCAGAAAGTGACGAAGCACGTTCGGCTCGCTCATCTCCGGAAGCGTGAGCAGCGCCAGGTCGAAGTCGCCCGCGTTGAGTCGGGCGATCATCGTCCCGAGCTCCAGCGCGACGACATCCGCGACGACCCCGACGTCACCCAGCTCTTGCGCGAGAAACCGAGCGAGGTCGCCGCGCAGCCGGTCGGTCGAAGCGAGCACGGTGACGTGCATGCCCTGCGCCCCCGCTTGGGCCAGCAGAGCTCTCGACCCGACCGCGTCGAACCCGAGCGGCGGTTCCCCCGCGTGGGCCCAGTTCGCGGGCGCGATGAGACCCCCCGCGGGGCTCGCGCGTCCCTCGAAGAGCGACCGCGCGATGGTCGCTCGATCGATTGCGAACGATAGAGCGCGCCTCACCCGCGGGTCACCGAGCGGTGGACGCTCGTGCTGCACGACGACGTAGGTCAGGTTGGCGCCCGGCCGCGACGCGACCGCCAGACCAGCTCGACCGGCGAGAGCGGGCAGCAGCATCGGCGACACCGTGTTGAGCGCGACATCCGCGCGTCCGGCCTCGAGGCGCAGCGCCCGCGCGTTTTCGTCGTGGACCGTTCTCAGCGAGATCGCGTGCGTCGGTCGGGCGAGCGCGCCTCCTTCGGCGGGCACGAGGAGCACGTCGCCCCTTTCGGCACGCGCAACCTGGAACGGACCGAGGCCGTCGAGCGATCCGTCGGGGGCGGGGGGCGAAGTCGCCTGGTCCGCGCGCAAGATAGGGAGCTCCAGGTCGGTCAGCAGTGTGGCGTGCGGGCGCGCCAGATGCACGATCACCCGGTGCTCGCCGCTTTCGCGGGCGTCCGCGATCGCCTCGACGACGCGCGCGTGCCGCGAAGCGACGGCGGGCGAGGCGAAGGCGCGCAGGGTCTCGACGACGTCGTGGGCGCGCAGGGGTGCCCCGGAGTGGAACCGCACGTCGCTGCGCAGGTCGACCTCGAGGGTCATCGGATCGCGCCATCGCCAACTGTGTGCCAGATAGGGCTGCGGCACGAGGGTATCGGGGTCGAGCCGAACGAGCCCCGCGTGCACGAGGCGGGTGGCACGCAGCCCCGCGGCGTCCGTCGCGTACCGGGGATCGAGCGTCTCCGGATCGTTGGTGATCATCATCTCGAGCGGGCGCGTCTCGCCCGGCGACCGGTGTCGCACGCAGCCCGCCGCCCAGAGCAACGTCACCACCGCTTCCCAGTGCCGGCAGCGCGATCTAAAAGCGGGGGTGCGAATGCTCTCCTGGTCACCTGCAAGGCGAGGGGGGGTGGCGCTGGCCGGTGCCCTGGCCCTCAGCGCATCGGACGTCCGCTCCGAAGCCCCCGTCTCCCCCGCAGCGAGCGCGAGCTCGCAGAGTGGTCCGACTTCCGACCGCATCCCCTCGCTCGACGCGTCCGCACGCGCCATCGCATCGAGCCATTCGCTCGAAGGCGCGTCCGTTGGAATCGCCGTCATCGATGTCGACTCGGGCCGCGTCCTCGCGGCGGTCGACGAGCACACCGCGCTCAATCCTGCCTCCAACGCGAAGCTATACACGGCGGGGGCCTCGCTCGCGACACTCCACGGCGAGCACCGCTACGAGACCACACTGACCGGCAAGCTCGACGGCGAGGCGGTTTCCGGACCGCTCGCCATCCGCGGATACGGCGACCCGTCGCTGACGACGGCCGACCTCGCGTCGATGGTCCAGGAGCTCAAGGGCTTCGGCGTGCGTCGCGTCGACGGCGATGTCGTCGTGGACCAGCGCTTCTTCGACGAGCTGACGACGCCGCCGGCCTTCGACCAACAGCCGAACGAGTGGGCCGGCTTCCGTGCGCCGGTGAGCGCCGTCGCGATCGACGAGAACTGCATCACGTTGACCGTTCGCCCCTCGTCGCCAGGGGCCGCCGCACGGGTCGACTTCGATCCGCCGGGCTTCGTCGACGTCGAGGGCAGCGTCCACACGGCGGAAGGAGCGGGCGCGGACACGGTGGAGCTCGCGCTGTCGCCGAGCGGCGGGCGGATGTCGGCCAAAGTGAGCGGCGCGGTGGCCAGTGACGCGCGCGTCGTGCGCTACACGCGGCGTGCGGAGGATCCGCGCCTCCTAGCCGGATACGCGCTCAAAGCGCTGCTCGAACGGGCGAACGTCAAAGTGTCCGGCGACGTAGCGCTGGGGACGGCGCGCGGCCACGTGCTCGCGAGGCACCTCTCCGAACCCCTGTCGTCGCTCCTCTATGCGCTGGGCAAGCAAAGCGACAACTTTTATGCCGAGATGATCTTCAAGGGCCTGGGCGGTGAGGGAAGAGGTCGCCCGGCCAAGAGCGCGGAGGCCGCGGAAGTGGTCACGAAGTGGCTCGATCGGATCGGAGCGAGCGAGCCGGGGATCGTCATCAAAAACGGATCCGGCCTCTTTGACGCCAACCGCGTGACGGCGTGGAGCACGGTCGAGCTTCTGCGGTGGGCGTGGCGAGACCCGTCGGTGCAGCCGGAGTTCGTCGCGCAGCTATCCGTTGGGGGGGTCGACGGTACGTTGCACAAGCGCTTCCGTGGAGAGTTGACGAAGCGCCACGTGCGCGCCAAAACCGGGACGCTCGACGACGTGATCTCGCTGAGCGGCTACGTGCTCCGCGACGGCGGCAAGGGACCGATCGCCTTTTCGATGCTCTTCAATCGCGTCGGGGGCAAGCAAGACGCAGCGCGGCACGCCGCCGACCGCTTCGTGGAGCTGATCGCCAAGCAGACGCGCTGAGACGCGCCCTAGTCGCGCATGTGCTTGCGGATCTTGCCGAGAGCCTGCTCTTGCAGCTGGCGGATTCGCTCGCGCGACAGGTTGTACTTGTCGCCGATCTCTTTGAGCGTGAGCTCGTCCTCGTCGTCGAGGCCGAAGCGCCACCGGATGATCCGCGACTCGATCGGCGTCAACGTCGTCAGCAAGCGGCGCACCTCCGCGTTCCACTTCTGGCTCGCGAGCGCGTCGTAGGGCGAAAGAGCGCCGTCGTCCTGCAAGAAGTCGATGAACTTACGACCGTCTTCGTCGCCCACCGGCCGGTCGAGCGAGAAGGGAGTTTCGGCCCAGGAGCCCTTCACCTTGTCGAGCTTCTCCTCGGGAATCCCCGTCTCGCGCTCGAGCTCTCCGAGCGTCGGCTCCCGCCCAGTGCGAGCCAGCACCGCCTGCGTGGCGCGCTGGATACGGTTGTGGGTGTCGAGCATGTGCACAGGAATGCGCACCGCGCGACCCTTGTCGGCCAGGGCGCGGCTGATCGCGTGCCGGATCCACCAGGAGGCGTAGGTCGAAAACCGATACCCGCGCGTGTGGTCGAAGCGCTCGACCGCCTTCATCAAGCCGATGTTCCCCTCTTGGATGAGGTCGATGAGCGGCAACCGCCCTCGGTTGTATCGGCGAGCAATCGAAACGACCAAGCGCAGGTTGGCCTTCACGAACTTGTTCTTCACGATGCGCGCGTGCACAGCGGCTTCGCCGATCTGGACGGTGAATTTCTTGTAGTTCGGCGTCGCCGGGAGGTGGGGCTTCGAGGGGGTGGGCTCGGCGCCCTCCTCGCGATCGAGGACGCTGTCTTGCTCCTCTTCGTCGCGTTCTTCGCCGAGCTTGCGAACGACGTCTTCGGCGTGGGCGATCCAGAGGCGATCGCTGTCGGCCAGGCGGATCGCCTTGGCCAGCGACACGCACCACGTGCGGTACTTCTTCTCCTGGTCGCGCGTCAGCTTCTCGTGCTGCTTTCGGAACGCCTTGAGAAGCTTCCGAAGCTCCGCGATCTGGGGAAGCTCGAGCCTCTCTTCCTCGGTGGTCGGCAAGTCTTTTTCGAGCGAATCGAGCGCATGGTCCGACGCCGGGCAGTACGACAAGATCGCAACCCAGTGGTCGATCTCCGCCTGCTCGACTTCGATCGCGGTCTGCAGCTCTTCGTCGGGGCCCATGACCGGGTGGGTCGCCATCTCCCGAAAATAGCGGGCGAGCATGGAGTCGCCGCCGCCCTCTTCGATTTCCTTGTCGCTGGGTCCCTTCGGCGGCGCGAGAGAATCTGTCTCGCCGCGCGGCGCGTCGATGGGTCCAGGCTCGATTCCGAACTCCTCTTCGACCAAATCGATCGCCGTGCTCGACCCGCCCGGCCCGATCGAAGGCATCGCGCCCTCGAAGTCATCGTCGACGGCTCTGTCACCCCGCCGCTCGTCGCCGGCGGAGGCCGCGGCGGATCGCTTCCCCACGGACTGAAGGCGTCCCCCCTCGCTTCGTGCCCCTCGTGTCGTGGCAATGGCGGCCGCGCTGCTCTTGCTCTTGCTCATGACCAGTGCTTCCTCGCTCGCGGGCGGGTGGGGGGATGGGAGAGGTAGGTCCGTCTCGTTCTTGGAGACGGTCTTGGGGGCGGAGGGCCGCTTGGCCCTGGCGGGCGTGCCAGACACCGCACGACGCCCGCGGCTCAAAGGATTGGTGTCGTGAGAGGGCTTCGAGCTCAAGCGGCCTCCGCGGAAGAAAGCATGTTCCGTTCCTTCTTCACGTGGTCGCCCGCGCTACGAGGTCGGGCACTTCGCCATCTTCGATGGACGCCAGCCCCTCGGGGTGCGCGACCCGAGTGCCCGCGGCAGGTAGCCGCAAGCCCCTGCGTCGTCTCGAAGAGCGATGTTTCGAATTCGTCATCGATCGACTGCCTACCTCCTGCTTGATGGGCGATCTCGCCAAAAGCCGTCACGGGCCAACCAGCCATCCAAACGTGAGATGATGAAACCCGCTCGCCCATTCGGAACCACTTCCCCGCGAGCCAATCCGAGCCGAGTGACCCGACCGCGACCCAACGCGAATCATGGCCATCCTTTCCTATTACGTCACAGTCCTAAGAAGAATTCTACGGGGGCCTAGTCGCATCGCATTTTTGCTGGCGTCGACGATGCATGCGGTCGGCCAGGCACTCTTTGCCCTCGTCGCTGGCGCCGTGGCCGTGGCGCTGGTCCAGAGCGTTGGCGTCGCGCGCATCCCTCGGAGCAGCGCGCCGGGGGGCGGCGTGGGCGACCTCCTGTGGGGCGAGGCTTTTTTGTGGTCTCTCGTCGGTCTCGGCGTCGCCTTCGTCAAGTGTGCAACGGGCGTCTACGCCACGTACGTTCAGGGGCGCCTCTCCGGCGAAGTGGGATCGGCCCTTCGGCTCGAGCTTCTCGATGCGCTCCTCGCCGCACACCGGCTGCGCCGACCACGACACGAGGATCAGGGGGCGGCACAAGCTTCCGCAACGGCGCACGGTGTCGCCGTCCTCACCGAACACGTTCACGAGGTCGAGATCGGATTGAAGCAAGGCCTCCTCGGAGGCGCGCGAGCGATTGCGCAGCTGGTCCCGCTCGTGGGCGTTCTCGTCGCGCTATCCGCGCGGACCGCTGCGCTGGCGGGGCTGACTTTGCTCTCGTTCGGCGCGCTCCTCGGCCGGGCCCGGTCGGTCTACCGGAAGGCGGTCGCCCGAGCAGGGCGCCAGCGGACTCGCCTGCTCGAGGCTGCCGACGAGTCCGTCCGCCACGCAGAGCTCTGGGTGAGTTACGGGGCGGAGGCGAAGGCGCGCGCCAGCGTGAGGGCGCTCGGAGAGGCGATGGCACGGGGTTCGGCGCGACTCGATGCGCGCGCGGCGGCGATGAGCGGGGCGAACGAGGTGCTGGGGGCGCTCTCGCTCGCGGTCGCCATCGGAGCTGCCAGGGTCTTCCGGTTCGGTGCCGCTCCCGACGGCAGAACGCTTCTCGCGTTTGCCATGGCGTTCTTCCTTGCGTATCGGCCGATCCGAGAGCTGGCGGACGCGCGACTGGCGGTGGCGAGGGCGGCAGCGGCGTACGATGAGCTCCGACCGACGCTCCGGGAGAGCCTCGGGGAGCTTGGGGAGATCGGGGACGGAAAGCCCGCGGCTCTGCCGGAGTGCGGTCGAGGCCCTGGCGCCGAGGGCCGGCCGTGGCCCCTTTCTCCCCTCGAGCTCAGCGGGCTCTGCCTGGTCCGCGGCACGTGCGGGCCGCTCACCTTGCGAATCGAACCGGGATCGATTGTGGCCATTGCCGGTCCCACGGGCGTGGGCAAGACCACGCTTTTGCGGACGCTCCTCGGGTTTGAGCCCGCCGCGGGTGGGCAGCTCCTTTTCGGCGGCGTCTCGATTGGCGATGCCCCGGCGGGACTCGACGCGCGGCCGTTCGCGTGGGTGCCCCAGGATGCCCCGTTGCTCGCGGACACGCTGGACGCGAACATCGCGCTCGGCGCGCGCGGCGCACCGCCAAGCTCTGCGCGAGCGGCGCTCGAGTCGATTGGTGCAGGGCACCTCGTGCCGGCGCTCGACGGCGCCCGGCTGGGCGCCGGGGGGCGCTCGGTATCGGGGGGAGAGCGCCAGTGGATCGCGCTGGCTCGAGCGATTGCCACACGCCAACCCGTGCTCCTCCTCGACGAGCCGACGAGCGGGCTCGACGCGGAAGCGCAGCGCCGAGTGCTCGAAGCGGTCTCGCGCTTGCGGGGGCACCGCACGGTGCTGCTGGTAACGCACCGCTCGGAGCCACTCGGGGTGGCCGACCTCGTGGTGCGCCTCGATTCGACCGGCGCATTGCCGCGCGCCGCTTGACGGCGTGTCCGCCGACGGGTCATGGCAGCATGAGCCGGAGCTCCGGCCCCACGTCGACCTGGGTTTCGCCGGCGGCGAAGACGTCGCCATCCAGCACATACGCGCCCAGCCCACCGCGATGGGAAAGGTGGAGCGAGCGCGCCAGGGCGTCGATGTGCGGCTCGCCGCGGAGCGCGCGACCGGCGATCACACGTGGCAGCTGGGGCCCGAGGGCGCGCGCGGGCAGGCCGCTGGCCACGACGTGGAAGCGGTCGAGCGTCTGCCCCGCCCGGTAGGTTGCCCGAAGGTGAAGCCCGAGGTCGGGCACGACGCTCGCCAGCAGCAGACTCCAGTGGTCCGCGGCGTGCGGGACGTCGTCGACGGAGACTACGCATCGCGTGGGTTCGAGGATGTGCCGGGCGAGCGCCGATCCGACGAAAGAGCCGGCGAACACGCGCGCCGCGATGCCCGCCGCGGCGGCGAGCCCTTGGGCGGGCGCCGCGTCATACACGTCGAAAAACCGCGCAACGAGCCCTGCGCCGAATACGAAGCCGACGCGCTGGCCGCCGGCATCGTCGCGCACGCGCAACGTCATCCGGCGCTCGATTCGTGCCGCTCCGCTGCAGGCTGCCCGAACGACGCGTTCGGTCCATGCGCGAGCGGTTCCGCGCGCTCCGAAGTTTCGAGCGATCGTGCACACGGTGCCGCACGGCGCCAGCGCGACCGGGGGAAGCACGCCGCCGAATGCGCGCGTGAGCGCACTCACCCCCGCCATATGCGACCCGTCGCCTCCCGCGAGAACGACGCCCTCCGTGGACTGCGCAGCGATCTCCCGGGCGACGCGTTCGAGGTCCCGCAACGTCTCGGTCTCGTGAAGGCGGGCCTTCCCGCGCGACGCGGCGGCCAGAAGCGTTCGTCGCAGGGCGGTGCTCGTCGCGAGTCGATGGGTGTTGCGATTGACGATGACGTCGACGGTCATGGGGTTGCCACCGCGCGGGGAGGTTCCGTTGCTGCTACCATGGCGAGCCGCCTTGGCGCGTTGGAGACCCACATTCGTGGCCGCGATCGCAATTGGCGCCGCGGCCTGCGCCGCCTCACCGGCCGAGCAGGCGGGCGCGCGCGGCGACTTTGCGACGTTGCGGGTCGTGATCGCGGCCCACGAGACACGCGGTGACCTGTCCAACGACGACGCGGCGCACCTGGCCCGCACCGTCGCCGAGCGGGATCTGCGTTCGGCGTCAGGGGCCGAGGCGGTCGAGCGCGTTCGCGACGCTCGCCCGTGCGCCCACGAGCTGGACGACGCCCTCTCGACCCGGATGCTCGTTCACGACGCGGCCGGCGCCCAGGCGGCGCTCGCGCGCATCGACGGCGGCGGCATGCGCCCGGACGATGCGCGTGTCTTCGCCGGCGACGCCGATCCCCGCTGGCGCGCGGTCGGTGCGCGGTCTCTCGTGCGCGCGCAAGACGGCGATGCACGGCGGCTGGCGTTGGTCGATCCGGAGCCGCTCATCCGTCGCGAAGCCGCCCGGGCCGCGCGCGACGCCAGGGATCCGGCGGATCTGGCTCTCCTCGCGGAGGCCGCGCGCGTCGATCCGGCACCGATCGTCCAGACAGAGGCAGTGCGCGCGCTCGCTGCGCTCTCGGCCGTGTCCGCGGCTGGTGTCGCGCGCGTCTTGCGCGACCTCTGGGAGTCCAGCGACGACGGGCTGCGGGAAGACATTGCCATCGCGTGGGCCGGGCCGGCGTTGTGGGGCGCGGGCGGGCGCGACGCGCTGCGCCTCTTGGTCGCCTCCGGGCATGGTCCGGCGATCGTCGAAGCATCCGCCGCGGTGCTGCGCCGCCGCGATGCGGACGCCGAGGTGGTCGCCGCGGCCGCAGGGCAAATGCAGCGAGCGATCGAAAGCGGTCCGCTGCGAACGCGGCTGCAGGCGCTGGCCCAGGCGCCGCTCGAGCGCGATGATCTGCTGGCCGTCGTGCGGAACGCCGCGACCAGCGACGACGTGGAGGTGCGCGCTGCCGCGCTCGCCCGCTTGAGCGAGACGAAGGACGCGCGCGCGATCGACGAGCTAGAGTCCCTTGCGCGGGCCGGATCCCCGGTTGCGGAGCGGGCTCGCTTTGCGCTGGCGCGCTCGGGCGACCGGCGCGTACAGGCTTGGATCGAGCAAGACCTCGGCGCCGAGCGCCCCGAGGTGCGCCTTGCCGCGATGACGGAGCTCGCGGCGATGGGACGGGCGGGGCGAGGTGCGCCGCTGTTGGCGGACGGGGATGCAGGGGTGCGGGTGCGGGCAGCCTGTGCGCTGATGCTCGCTGCGCGACGGTAGGGCGCAGGGGTTGGCCGAACGGGGGGCGTGAGGGAGAGCCAACCATTGCCTCGACGCGCTTGCCGGCGGCCGCGTCATGGATCACAATGCTGCGCATGGAAAAAGCGCTCCGCTGTACTGTCTGCACATGGCGTGGCACCTGGGCCGAGGCTTCCGCCACCCGCGTCCAGCCGGTCGAGCTCCCGGCGCTGCTCATGGAAGTGCAGCGCGGCTACGAAGAGAAGCAGGCGGAAGAAGAGCAGCTCGGCGGGCACCGCAACCCTGCGTGCCCGCAGTGCGGCCATCACACCGTCGCCGTCAAGCTGCACCGCAGCCACGCCGCCGCGTGACACCGGGTTCGCTCAAGCTCGCGCGACTCCTGCCGTTCTTTGGGGTGTGAGCCAATTCGCGGACTTGCTCGACGAAGCCCTCTGCGCGGAGCCCGAGGCGCCCGCAGAGTCGCCGTTCGAACGTTCGTTGCGCATGTTCGAGGGCGCTTTGGCGGCCCTCGGGAGCGCGGATGGATTCGCCCTCGCGGCTCCCTGGTCCCAGGAGCTGGGGATCGAGCTTCCCTGCACGGTTGCGGACGTCAAACGCGCCTTTCGCCGGCTGGCCTTCGCCACCCACCCGGACCGCCCGGGCGGCTCGCACGCCGCATTTCTCCGCGCCCAAGCCCTGCTCGACGAGGCCCTCGCGTCGCCGCAACCGGCGACTCAAAAGCCGAGCCGCGTGGCGCAACGCTACGGCTGCGGTGAACGCAACGTCGCCAATGCCGCAAATGCTCCGGTGGGAGCGCGGACGGGGCGGGCCCATTCCACGTACGCGTGAGCTCCGGGCCCCCTGCGATTTGACGCTCCCCCCGTTTCGAGTCACGTTACCCGCCACGATGGCGGCGATGCCTCTCCCGACCGACGCGCCTATTGCGCTAGCGAACCGCGGCTTTGCGAAGCCGCTGTTCGGCGAGGTGTCCAGGGCGTAGTCGCCAGCCGACGTTCTCCTTTCGGGAGCCCCGAGTCGCCTGGTGTGGCGGGGGCTCCCAGAGAGGAGATGAAGATGAGCTGGCGGGGTAGATTGAAACGGGGCATCGCCCACGCGCTCCGCGTCACGACGCGAGGCGCGGGCGGGCGATGGTTCGGAGACGCCGGGTTTGCGGCCACGATGCGCGAGCTCATGGCGCTCGCTTGGCCCATCGCGACCGCCATGGGCGGCGAAACCGTGATGGGCCTCGTCGACACGAAGCTCGTCGGTGGGTTGGGTCCGGCGGCGCTCGGCGGCGTGGGCGTCGCGATGACCATCGCCTTCGTCGGGTACATGACGGTGTTCGGGCTGATGCGCGGCGTGAAGGTCTGCGTCGCACACGCCGCCGGCGACGGACGGAGTCACCTCGGGGTGCGCTACGCCCAAGCGGGGATTCTGCTCGGGCTCGTGGCCGGCGCGCTCTTTTGGGCGTGCACGCGCGACGCGGCGCCGCTGCTGCGCTGGATCGGCGTCGACGCGGCGCTCATTCCGTACGCGCGGGTGTTCCTGGCGACCTACACCCTCGGCGCGCCCGGCAGCTCGGCGCTGTCGGCCCTGACGCACCACCGCCAGGCGGCGGGCGACGCGCGCACGCCGATGTTCGTCAGCCTGGCGGGGAATGTCGTGAACGCGCTGCTCGGCTGGGCGCTCATCTACGGTCACGCAGGGCTGCCTGCGCTGGGCGTGCGGGGTGGTGCGCTCGCGACCGCGACGACCGAGTGGCTCGAAGCGATCGCCCTCGTCGCGCTCCTGGCGCGCAGCGCCCTCCGGTCGAAGGACTACGCAAGAGCCCGCGAAGAGCTTTCTCTGGCGCGCGCCGCGCGAGAAGTCGCGGCGATCGGCGTCCCCACGGGGCTTCAGTTCGGAAGCGAGATGGTCGCGTTCGCGACCTTTACCGCGGTGCTCGCGACGCTCGGCGCCGAGCAGGTCGCCGCCCACCAGATTGCGCTCGCCATCATCCGCATCTCGTTCTTGCCCGGCGCCGCGGTCTCGGAGGCCGCGAGCGTCCTCGTCGGGCGGTCGCTGGGTCGCCGGTCGCTGGCCGACGCCGACCGCGCGACACGCGCCGCGCTCGCCGCCGCGGTCACGTTCATGGCCGGCTGGGGTGTCGTGTTCGCGGTCGCGGGAGGGGCGATTGCGCGCGCCTTCACCCAGGACGATGCCGTGGTGCATGTCGCGCGCACGCTGCTGTTGATCGCCGCGGCTTTCCAGGTGCTCGACGCGGTCGCCATCGTCCTGCGCGGAGCGCTGCGTGGCGCCAAAGACGTGCGCATTCCCGCGCTCATCGGAATCGCCGTCATCTGGACGTGTGTGCCGACGGCTGCGATCGTCCTCGGACGCTTCGCGGGATGGGGGTCGGTGGGCGGTTGGGTCGGCTTCGTGGCGGAGACATCCCTGGGCGCCCTCCTGTTCGGGTGGCGCTGGCGTCGGGGGGCCTGGCGAGATGCCTACCGCACGCCGGGCGGCACCCCCGACGCAGAGGGCGGCATCGCCGAGGGAGCCATGGTCCGGGTAGAGGGGTAGGCGGTCACCTTCCGTGCCCGTGCCCGTGCCCGTGCCCGTGCCCGTGCCCGTGCCCGTGCCCGTGCCCGTGGCCGAGCCCGACTCCAGAAGCGAAGCAGCGAAGGCGGCAGTGGACTCGGCATCCGGCCACCGAGCGTGGTACGCATACGCGCGTGACGCGGCTGCCGCGCTCCCTGGTGGTCCTCGCCGCCCTCTGGCTGGCCGCGTGCGCCCGCGCCCCCTCGCCGCTCACCCCAGCTTGGCGCGGATCCATCGGGACGGCGAACCTCGGGGTGCTGGCCGATGGCGCCGAGCTACCGCGGGACGGCGTCGGGCTGCGCTGGCTGCGGAACAACGATCGCCACTGGGGTCTGCCTCGGTTCACGGACGCCATCGCGCGGGCCGCCCGCAACGTGGCCGGTGAGCGGCCGGGCGCGCGGCTCACCGCGGGTGACCTGTCCACGCGGAGCGGGGGCGGACCGCTCGCGCCGCATTTCTCGCACCGTTCGGGGGTCGACGCGGATCTCTTGTTTTACGTCACGACGCTCGCGGGGACGCCGGTCGATAGCCCTGGCTTCGTCCACGTTGGCGCCGACGGGATCGCGCGCGACGAGCCGAGCCATCGCTGGCTGCGCCTGGACGTCGAGCGCGAGTGGCTGCTGGTCAAAGCGCTCGTCGAGGACCCGCAGGCTCGCATTCAATGGATCTTCGTGAGCGACGTGGTGCACGCCATGCTCATCGAGTGGGCGACGGCGCGCGGTGACTCGATCGAAACGATCCACCGCGCCGAGGAGGTGATGCTCGAGCCGCATCCGGGCGGAACCCACGACGATCACCTTCATGTGCGGACCTCGTGCTCGCCCGACGAGACCGTCGCCGGGTGCGAGCCGAGCGGGCCCCGGCGCGCATGGCTGCCGTACGATTCACCGCCGCCCGACGAGCCCATCGAGGCGCTCGCGCTCGCGCTGCTTCTGCCGCTTTCCACGCCCCAGGTGCCTCCGGCGATGGATCGCGTGAGCCAGGGCCTCGCGACGGCGATGTCCCGCACGAAGTCCCCGCCGTGAGTCACCTGCTTGCACGCTGCGACGCCATCGACCTCGGCCGGCATGTGCGACCGCGGTCCGCCCAGCTTGCTTATCTCGACCCGCCGTTCGGCGTCGGCGCGTCGTTCGGCGCACGCAAAGCACGCGGGGTTGCTCGGGCCGTCGGGCCGGTGGCCTACGAGGATCGATGGCCGTCGATCGACGTGTACCTCGCGTGGCTCGAAGCGCGCGTCGCTGTCGTGAGGGATTGTCTGGGCAGCGACGGCACGATGTGGCTGCACCTCGATCATCGCGCGGTGCACGAGGCCAAAGTGCTGTGCGATCGCGTCTTCGGGCGCGCGGCGTTTCTCGGGGAGGTGGTCTGGGCGACCGGGAACGGCGCGCGCGGTCCGCGCCAGGGTCCGGGTGTCACGCATCAGACGTTGCTCCTCTACGCGGGCGGTCCCGACTTCGTGTGGAACGCGCGCGATCCGAGCCTCCGCGAGCCGTTCGCCGCGACGAGCCTCGCCATGCACTTCGCGCACATCGACGACGCGGGGCGCCGCTACCGCGAGCGGGCGATCGGCGGGCGAACGTACCGCTACTATGCGGACGAAGGGCGCGCGATCGGCAGCGTCTGGAGCGACTGCCCGGCGATGGTGGCGAACACGCCGCTCCGCCGGGAGGCGACCGGCTACCCGACGCAGAAGCCGCTCAAGCTGCTCGATCGGATCGTGCGCGCATCGAGCCGCCAGGGGGGCCTAATGGTCGATCCCTTCTGTGGCTCGGGCACATCGCTCGTCGCGGCCGCGCGGCTCGCGCGCTCGTTCGTGGGATGCGACATCGGCGAGCTGGCCATCGAGGCGAGCGCGCGCCGGCTCGAGGCCGAGGGCGTTGCGTTCGACGTGGACGTACAATCGGCGCCATGGCCGCCCCCGACCAAGCCGGTCTCTACCCGCTCTTCTTGAAGCTCGAAGGGCGATCGGTGCTCGTCGTCGGCGCCGGCGCGGTCGCCGAACGCAAGATCGCGAGCCTGCTCGCGGCCGGGGCTCGCGTGCGCGTCGTCGCGCCCGAAGCGACGCAGGGGGTACGGCAGCTGGCGCACGAGGGGACCCTCGAGTGGCATTCGCGCCCGCTCGAAGAGGGGGACGTCGAGGGCGCCTGGCTGGTGATCGCCGCGACCTCCGACCCAGCCGCCCAGCGCCTGGCTGCAGGGGCGGCGGGGTCGCATCGGGTGTTCATCGTCGCCGTGGACGACCCCGCGAACGCCAGTGCGTATTCGGGCGCGGTGGTCGAGCGCGCGCCGTTCACCGTCGCGATCTCGTCGTCGGGCGCGACGCCCGCGTTGACTCGTTTGCTGCGCGAAATCATCGAGCAGCTGCTGCCGAGCGACGACTGGGTCGAGCACGCGAAGCGGCTGCGCGACAAGTGGCGGACGCACGGGACGCCCATGGGCGATCGCTTCGGCGATCTCGTGAAGGCGTTCAAGGAGCGGGCGGGCTGAATCAGGGCAAACAGCAGAACGTCATCGGCTTGACCGGACTCGCCGTCCCGGTCGGGGTGGTCAGGGTCGACGCGCACGACCCGAGCGAGGCGGTCAACGCGAGCTCCAAGTCGGCCGGCTGTTGGACGGGCTGGCAGTGGCCCGCCTGATAGATCACGGGCATTCCGCTGCAGCCGCCATCCGTCGAGCCGTACTGATCGACGCTGACGGAGCACGTGCCCACGACCGGTGCGCACGTGCACGCCGAGCACCCGCGCTGGTCGTCGACGCCTCCGTAGAACACGTGCTTGACGGAGTAGCCGGTCGACGGGTCCGGCGTCGGGCAGGCAACGTCGCCCGCTTGCTCGACGCACAGGCTGGCCAGGAAGGGCGCAGCCGGGGACGGCGCGCAGACGTTTCCTGCCGGGCAGTCGGCGGGATCGAGCGCTCCGGACGAGCCGCATGCGTGGGCGCTCGTCGTCCACGTGTACGGCGGCACGGTCACCTTGGGCAGCGGCGTGCACGTGCCTTGCGTTGGCGTCGATGCGGGCACGTTCATGACCACGCCGGCAACGCCAGCGTCGCACGTCGCCAATGCGTCGGCCGTCGTACAGACGCCCGGGTTCAGTGTCGTGGTCGCGCACGGCGTGGCGCCCATCGCGCTGCAGGCGAGCGACGAGGCGTAGAAGTCGATGACGGCCGGAGGGCACGGCATTGCCGGCGCTGCGGCGCAGGAACAGCCGCACGCCGCGGGCGGGGCGGTCAGCCCCGCGTTGCCATTGAGGATCGCGCCGGAGAAGCTCGCGCCACACCCGAGCGACGCGACCATGCCGGAGGACAGCTCGAACGGCCCGGCCCACCCTGTCGGGACCAAAGGAGCACAGGCAAAGGCGCCGCCGCAATGCGCGGGCGCGGCGTCGCTGCCATCTCCGGATGCGTCGAAGGGCGGGCGGGCGTCGACGTCGTTGGCATCGCGGGCGTCGCGGGCATCGCCCGCGTCGAGGTTGGCCGCGTCGAGGCTGCCCGCGTCGTGGGCATCGCCCGCGTCGAAGTTTGGCGCGTCGTGGACGTCGCCCGCGTCGAGGTTGGCCGCGTCGAAGCTGGTCGCGTCCGCAGCGGCTTCGTTACCGGTGCCGCGGGAGTCGCTGGAACCGTCGTCGGCGGCCTCCGGGACATCGCCGGACGCATCGGCGGCGCTCGTCTCAGCGGTGGCGTCGCTGGAAGCCTCGTCGATCGAAAATGGCGTTCCGCCGCACGCCGCGGTCACCACGGCGGCGCCACATTCCAAGCTCAGCGCGACCATCCAGCGCATCCGAGAAGAATAGCGGCGATCGTGGCTCCACGACCATCGTCGCGACCGCGTTCGTCGCGCGCCCCCTTACATGGCCCGAGCTGTGTGCGGTCGCTCGTTGGGGACTAGCCAGTTGCCGTGTGTTCTTCTTCCTCGCCGACGGCCCCGGGCGGACTCTCTACGCGCCGTGCGACGACCTCGCCGACGACAAGCAGTGCCGGCGCCTCGAGACCGGCATCGCGCGTGCGCACACCGATGTCACCCAGCGTCCCCAGGACGACCCGCTCGTCCGGCAGGGTCGCCTTCGATATCACCGCCACCGGCGTTTCGCGCGCGCGCCCGGCCGCGACGAGGGCGACGCAAGTCTCCTCGATCCGGCCCAGTCCCATGTAAAAGACGACCGTCCCGTCGGTAGGCACGTTCCCGAGGCTGACGCCGTCTCGCGCAGCATGCGCTGTCGCGAGCGTGACGCCCGATGCGCAGTCGCGGTGCGTGAGAGGGATCCCGGTGCGCGCCGCCGCGGCGAGCGCCGCCGAGATGCCCGGGACGATCTCGAACGGAATGCGCGCCGCGGCCAGCTCGTGCGCCTCTTCGCCGCCCCGACCGAAGACCATCGGGTCGCCGCCCTTGAGTCTCACGACTTCCTTTCCTTCGAGGGCGCGCACGACGACCAGCGGGTGGATGCGTGCTTCGTGATGCTGGCAGCCGTTTGCGCGCCGGCCGACCGGGATGCGCTCGGCGTCGGGTCGCGCGAGCGCGAGAATCTCCGGCGACACGAGCTCGTCGTACGCGATCACGCGGGCACTCGTGAGGAGCCGCAAGGCGCGCACCGTCAGAAGCTCGGGGTCGCCTGGGCCTGCGCCGACCAGCCAGACCTTGCCGCGATGGATGGCCCGCACGCCGTCGCCCGACCCGCTCATGCGCTGGCCACCC
Source organism: uncultured Polyangiaceae bacterium (assembly GCA_964531095.1). Taxonomy (GTDB): domain Bacteria; phylum Myxococcota_A; class Polyangia; order Polyangiales; family Polyangiaceae; genus Palsa-1150. Next base: position 35,768 of record CAZHED010000049.1, read on the forward strand.
GCCACCGGCGCGCGATCTCCCGATCCGCACGGCAGAACAAGAGCGACTTGCTTGTCCGCGCCAGCGCCACGATCACGACCACCACGATCAGCGCTCGTACACGATCACGTTGTGGTAGCGCGCCTCGGAACCCGTGGGATTCTCGTAGGCGTGCGCTCGGTCCGCGGCGAAGGCGATCGAATCGCCCGCGCTCAGCTCGTACTTCTCGTCGTGCACGTGCATGCGGAGCTGGCCGCTGAGAACGACGAGGAGCTCGTGCGTTCCGGCGGCGTGCGGCTCCGAGGTATGCGTAGAGCGCGCCGACAGGCGAAGCTCGTAGAGCTCGACGAGCGGCGAAGCGCCCGCAGGGGCCAGCGGGCGGCTTTCGAACTTCCCGTCCGCCGATCGCAGAAGCTGCGAGTCGTGCCGCCGGAGGACGACCGCCCCGGAGCGCGGAGCGCCGATCAGCTCGGAGATCGGTACACCCAATCCGACCGCGATCTTCCAGAGCACCCCCACCGTCGGGTTGCTCTTGCACGTCTCGATTTGCGACAGCGCCGCGCGGCTCACGCCGGACGCTTGCGCCAGATCGTCGAGCGACAGCCCGCGAGCCTTGCGCCGCTGCCGGAGATTCTCTGCGACGCGCCGCCCGAGCTGCGCAGCGCCGACGTCGTCACCGGTGCTGCCGCTGGGCCGTTTCGACTTGCGCGTGGCCACCCCATCCTCCATCTTGGCGAATGTATGGCGGATAGAGCGAAAGTCCACATTCCTACAAGGAAAACCGCCGTCGGCAGCTGGATTGCCGCTCCGGGCAGAAACGCGTAGAGCTGGCGCAAGGACCGATTTCCAGTACACGAGACAAGAAAGACCCCAGGGAAGACTATCGGGCGGCCCTGCGCTCGGCACTCCGTGGCGGCCACGTTAGGAAATCCGATGAGCACAAGCAGAACGTGGAAGGAAGTCCTCGGCGAGCGTTTGCCGGAGGCCTGGGGCCGAGAGATCGACGTCTTCGAGACCCAGATCGAGCTGCGGAAGAGGGGCAAGATCGAAGAGAAGCTCTTCGCCGAGACGCGGCTGCGGCGCGGGGCCTACGGGCAGCGCTACGACAACGGACAGCGTCACGACGGCGAAAAGACGCAGGTGATTGCGTTCCCCTCGGGAGAGGTGACCAAAGGCCCGAGCACGCTGTGGGACGCCCCCGGAATGCAGCGGATCAAAATCCCGTACGGTCGCGTCACCGCCGACCAGCTCGACGTCCTTTCGGAGGTCGCGGAGGAGTATTCGGACCAAATTCTCCACGTGACGACCCGACAGGACATCCAGCTCCATTTCGTCCACATCGAAGACACCCCCGACATGCACCGGCGCCTCGCCGCCGTGGGCATCACGACGCGCGAAGCGTGCGGCAACACCGTTCGCAACGTCACGGCCTGCCCCTACGCCGGAGTGTGCAAGGACGAGTCGTTCGACGTGACTCCGTACGCGCATGCCCTGACGTTTTTTCTTCTGGGGCACGACGACACGCAGGACTTCGGGCGCAAGTTCAAGGTGGCGTTCTCGGGGTGCAAAGAGAACGCGTGCGGGTTGACGAATTTTCACGACTTGGGCGCGATCGCGCGCATGCGCCAGGTCGGCGGAGAGACCAAGCGAGGCTTCGAGGTCGTGATCGGCGGGGGTCTCGGCGCGGTGCCGCAGTCCGCGCAAGTCTTCGCCGAGTTTCTCCCCGAGGAGGAGCTGCTTCCCATCGCCCAGGCCATGAGCCGCGTCTTCGCCCGCCTCGGGGAGCGGCAGAATCGAGCGCGCGCGCGCTTCAAGTTCGTCGTCAAGAAGCTGGGTATCGAAGAGACCAAGCGCCTCGTCATCGAAGAGCGCGCCAAGCTGCGGCCCGATCCGCGGTGGACAGCGTTTCTCGCGGATCTGCACGCCACCGACGAGAAGCCTCTGCGGCCGCCAGGACGGTTGCCCGCGGGCCTGCCCGAAGAGTTTGCGCAGTGGCGGCAGACGAACGTCGTGGCGCAGGCCCAGCCGGGCTACGTGATGGCCGTCATCACGCTCCCCCTCGGCGACCTGACGTCGGAGCAGGGCCGAGCCCTGGCCGATATCGCGCGGCGTTTCACCGGGGACACGATGCGCACGACCGCCGATCAGAACATGCTCCTGCGCTGGGTCAGCGAGGCCGATCTGCCCGAGGTTTACTCCGCGCTCAAGCGCGTTCACCTGGCGCAGCCCGGGGCCGGGACGATCAGCGACATCACCGCCTGCCCCGGAACCGACACGTGCAAGCTGGGGATCTCGTCTTCGCGTGCGCTGGCCGCCGAGCTGACCAAAGAGCTTCGGGCCGCCGGAACGGACCGCGACCCCAACGCCAAGCACCTTCACATCAAGACCAGTGGCTGCTTCAACTCGTGCGGCCAGCACCACGTCGCGGATCTCGGCTTTCTCGGCGTCAGCCGCAACGTGGGGGGGCGACGCGTCCCGCACTTCCAGCTCGTTGTCGGCGGGCAATGGACCCACAACGCCGGCTCCTACGGCCTCGCGATCGGGGCGGTGCCGTCGAAGCGCGTGCCCGAGGTGGTCAAACGCCTGACCGAGCGGTTTTCCAAGGAGCGGGTCGACGGCGAATCGTTCGCCGACTTTGCGAACCGCATCGGCAAAAAGACCATCCGCGCCCTCGTCGAAGAGATGCAGAAGCTGCCGTCGTACGAGCAGGACCCGAGCAACTACAGCGATTGGGGCGATCCGCGCGAGTACACGATCTCCGACATGGCCGAGGGCGAGTGCGCCGGCGAAGTGGTGCCGTACGTCGAAGTCGAGCTCGCCGCCGCCGAGCGCGAGATTTTCGAGTCGCAGGTGCTGCTCGACGAAGGAAGCCCCGATGGCGCGGCGTCGCGAGCGTTCAGCGCCATGCTCCGGGGGGCCCGGGTGATCAGCCGCGAGCGCAACGCGAACATCGGCACCGACCCGGACGAGATCGTCGCCGAATTCCGGACGCACTTCTACGACACCCGCCTCTTCTTCGACCCCTTCGCCGGGCCCAAGTTCGCTCACTACCTCTTTCGGGCGCACGACGAGCGCGGCAAGCCGGCGACGCCGGAGGCCGCGCACCAGCTGATCGAAGAAGCCACGCTCTTCGTCGATGCGGTCCACCAGTGCTACACGCGCCTCGGTCCCGCGCTGAAGAGCTCCGCCGTCGCCGTCTGATCCACGAGTCATCGCAGGAACCGCATGGACGCGCACAAGCTACAGCTCAAATTGTTCACCTCTGCCGAGTCGGCCCGAGCCGTCGACCTCGCGGCGTTCATCCCGGTGTTTCACCGCTGGATCAAAGAACGCCTCTTGCCGGAGCTCGTCATCGACGTCGCCAACTACGCGCACGTGCCCGAAGGACCGGGCGTCGTGCTCATCGGGCACGATTCGGACTACTTCATTGACCAGGGCGAGGGGCGCCTGGGCCTCCTGCACAGGCGCAAGCGCGGCAGTCCGCCGGCCGCCGCCCGGTTGGGTGACGTCGTGCGGCGCACGTTCCACGCGGCGTTGCTCCTCGAACGCGATCCAACGATGTCGGGAAGGCTCCGTTTCGCGCCGAACGAGCTCCTCTTTCGGATCAACGACCGCCTGGCGGCTCCCAACACCGACGCGACCTTCGCCGCCGTGCGGCCCGAGCTGGAGGCGATGGCGCGCGGACTCTTCGCCGGCCCGTTCGACCTCGCGCGGATCGGGGGCCCGAAGGAGCTCTTCTCGGTGCGATTGACGAGCTCCGCCGACGCTCCGCTCGCGACGCTCCTCGAGCGAGCGGGCGGCCCGCCCGTGGCGTGATGGGCGGGCTGGAACGGCGCGATCGGGTCGCCGGGGCATGCGCGCTCCTCGACCGGGCCTGGCGGCCCACCGGCTGCACGGTCGACCCACTGGTCGCGGCGCTCGATACGATCGCGGAGGATGCCAGGGCCCTCGGGCTTGCACCGCCCGCTTCGTGCCGAACGCTTTTCGGCTAGAACGCATCAGGGAAGGACCCTCGTGGACATCGAAACGCGAAAGCTCACTCACCTTCGGGCGCTCGAGGCCGAGAGCATCCACATTCTGCGAGAAGCCGTGGCCGAATTCGAGAACCCGGTCATGCTCTATTCGATCGGCAAAGACAGCTCGGTGATGCTGCGCCTCGCCCAGAAGGCGTTCTCGCCCGCGCCGTTGCCGTTTCCCCTTCTGCACATCGACACGACGTGGAAGTTTCGCGAAATGATCGCCCACCGCGATCGGGTCACGAAAGAGGTCGGGGCGGAGCTCATCGTCTACACGAACCGTGAGGGGCTGGCGCAGAACATCAATCCGTTCGACCACGGCAGCAACAAGTACACGACCGTGATGAAGACCGAGGCCCTCAAGCAGGCCCTCACGAAGTACCGGTTCGACTGCGCATTCGGAGGGGCGCGCCGCGACGAAGAGCGCTCGCGCGCCAAAGAGCGCGTGTATTCGTTCCGCGATCGGTTTCACCAGTGGGACCCGAAAAACCAGCGCCCCGAGCTCTGGTCTCTCTACAACGGTCGGATCAACCTCCGGGAGAGCGTGCGCGTTTTTCCTCTGTCGAATTGGACGGAGCTCGACGTGTGGCTCTACCTCTGGATCGAGAACATCCCGGTCGTCCCGCTGTATTTCGCGAAGGCGCGGCCCGTCGTCGAGCGCGAGGGAGCGCTCATCATGGTCGACGACGACCGCATGCCGCTCGAGCCCGGCGAGAAGGCGGAGCCGCGCGTCGTTCGCTTCCGCACCCTCGGGTGCTATCCGCTCTCGGGGGCGATCGAGTCGAACGCGCGAACGGTGCCCGAGGTCATCCAGGAGATGCTCCTGACGGCGGTCTCCGAGCGGCAAGGGCGGCTCATCGACCACGACGAAGACGCATCGATGGAGAAGAAGAAGCGCGAGGGATACTTTTGATGGGTACGGAAAGGGAGCTCGTTTCGTCCGACATCGAGGCGTACTTGCGCCGTCACCAAGACAAAGAGCTGCTCCGCTTCGTCGCGGTCGGCTCGGTGGACGACGGCAAATCGACGCTCATCGGCCGGCTGCTCTACGACACCGGGTCGGTCTACGCCGACCAGCTCGCCGCCGTCCGCAAAGCCACGCAGATGGCCGGAACGGAGGTCGATCTCTCGCTCCTCACCGACGGCCTGGCGGCCGAACGCGAGCAGGGCATCACGATCGACGTCGCGTATCGGTACTTCAACACCGAGAAGCGCAAGTTCATCATCGCCGACACGCCCGGTCACGTTCAGTACACGCGCAACATGGTGACCGGCGCGTCCACCGCGAACGTCGCCCTCATCTTGATCGACGCGCGCCTCGGCGTTCTGCAGCAAAGCCGCCGCCACGCGTACATCGCGTCGCTTCTCGGGATCCCGCACCTGGCGGTCTGCGTGAACAAGATGGATCTCGTGGCGTACGACCGCGCCGTCTTCACGCGGATACGGCAGGAGTTCTCGAAGTTCACCGAAGCGCTCTCGTTTTCGGACGTGAGCTTCTTTCCGACGAGCGCGCTCCGGGGAGACAACTGCGTGCACCGGAGCGCGCAGATCCCCTGGTACGACGGCCCCACGGTGCTCGAGTTCCTCGAGTCGGTCCCCGTGCATGAGGCGCGCGATTTGGCGCATTTCCGCTACCCCGTGCAATACGTGCTCCGGCCCAACCTCGACTATCGCGGATTCGCCGGGCGCATTGCGTCGGGCGTCGTGAGGAAGGGCGATCCGATTTTGTCCCTTTCCTCCGGGAAGACGAGCCGCGTCAAAGCGATCGACACGTTCGACGGCGAGCTCGCCGAAGCCTTTGCGCCGCAGTCGGTGACGTTGCGCCTCGAGGACGAGATCGACGTCAGCCGTGGCGACATGCTCGTTCATCCGGACGACGTTCCCCGCGCGACCCGAACGTTCGACGCGCGGATGGTCTGGATGCACGAGGCGCCTCTCGATACGAAAAAGACCTATTTGCTGAAGCACACGACCCAGATCGTCCGGGTCGACGTCGATCGCGTGCACTGGCGAAAAGACATGGACACGCTCGAGGAGGTCTCGGCGTCGACCCTGGCTCTCAACGACATCGGGCAGGTGACGCTGACGGCGCACCGAACGCTCTTCGTCGACGCGTACGACGCCAACCGGGAAGCCGGATCGTTCATCGTCATCGACCCGATCAGCAACACCACCGTCGGCGCCGGGATGGTCATCGGCGAGGCGCGTTCGAAGGATCGTGACGCCGGGAAGGAGCGGGGGCAGGCGGCCCGGCCGGCGACCGAATCCCCCGCCCAACGCCTACCGCTGCTGCGCGGCGCGGCAGGCGCCAAAGCCGAGCTTCTTGCCTTCTTGCGGCGCCATCGCCTGTGCGTACAAGCCTCGGTATCGGCTGCGGGCGGCCCGCAGGCGGCCGTCGTGGGCTTTGCGGTGACCGACGAGCTGGAGATCGTGTTCGACACGCTCGGCACGTCGCGCAAAGCCACGAACCTGCGGCGCGAACCGAGGGTCACGATCGTCGTCGGATGGGACGACGAGCAAACGGTGCAAATCGAGGGGATCGCCGACGAGCCCGGCGGTGCCGATCTGGCTCGCCTGAAGGCGGTGTACTTCGAAGTGTTCCCCGATGGGGTCGACCGCCAGGCGTGGAAAGACATCGCCTACGTGCGCGTGAGGCCCACGTGGCTGCGCTACAGCGACTTTCGGCCGGGTGGACGAGTCATCGAGCTCGACGAAGGGGAGCTGATGGCCGCGTCGAGAGGGTGACGGACGCGTCCGAGTACCTTTCGATGGCGGTTCGGTCGCTCCGGATCGAGGTCGAGTCGCGATGAATCGTGATTGGGTCGCTCTCGAACGAGGTCGAGTCGCTCTCGATCGCGATTCAGACGCTTTCGGTCGCGGCTCGGAGGCTTTCGGTCGCGGCTCGGAGGCTTTCGGTCGCGGCTCGGAGGCTTTCGGTCGCGGCTCGGAGGCTTTCGGTCGCGGCTCGGAGGCTTTCGGTCGCGGCTCGGAGGCTTTCGGTCGCGGCTCGGAGGCTTTCGGTCGCGGCTCGGAGGCTTTCGGTCGCGGCTCGGAGGCTTTCGGTCGCGGCTCGGAGGCTTTCGGTCGCGGCTCGGAGGCTTTCG
>CAZHED010000050.1:0-42742 GCA_964531095.1 uncultured Polyangiaceae bacterium
CCGCGGGCGGAACGATGACTTTCGCCTTGAGCGACTCGGCGCGTTTCATCGTCGCTTCGACGTTCGCCACGGCGACATAGGCACCCCAGTACGTCGGCACCTCGGGCATCGGCAGCTTCATAATGCCGCCAGTCATGACGTCGCCGCGCTTGAGCACCCGGTACGTCCCGCCCGAGCCCATGTCCTGCTCGGTGACGGTCCATCGATAAATCTCGGTGTAAAAAGCCACCGCGGCGACCGGGTCGGACGTCATGAGCTCGTCCCAGCAGAAGGTGCCGACCGGAGGCGGACCTTGCGTCTCGGGCATCTCCGGCTGATCGCTACGGAACGGGAGGAGCACCCCGCCTTGCGGATCGACCAGGACGGCGAACCGCCCGACGTTCGGGATGTCGGTCGGAGGCACGAGCACCCCTCCGCCGAGCTGCGCGGCGCGACGCGCGGCTGCGTCCACGTCGGGAACGGTACAGTACGCGCGCCAGTGCGGGGGCGCCTTGTCGGCGGGGTCGAGCGGCGCGATTCCACCCACGTCGGTGTCGCCCGCCTTGAGCATCGTGTACGTGAAGCCCGGCCCCATGTCTTGCTCTCTCGTTTTCCAGCCGAAGAGCTCGGAATAGAAGCGGACGGCCTGCTTCACGTCGTTGGTCCCCAGCTCGTGCCAAACGAAGCGTCCCGTGCTCGGGGTGCTCGTAGCCATGACGTCGTCCTCCTTGCTTGTTGGACTGGTCGTAGGGCAGCACCGCCCGAAATGGCAAGGGTGCCGGCCTTGGCCTTACTGCGCCGACAGCACCGCCTTCGAGAGAGGAGCGAAGTTGGCGCCCGCCGGATACCCGTAGCTGACCCAGCGCGTGAACTTGGGGTTCGCCTCGTCCTGGTCGTTGAGGTCGGTCGGCCAGGTGATCTCATTGCCCCACCCCCAAATGGTGACACCGAACCGGGGCGCTTGCGGCGTCGCCCCGTCGATGGTCGTGGCGAAGCTCGCCGCGATCGCGTGAACGCCGTTGTCGCAGCCGCCCACGCCATGAAAGTCCCCGGTGGACAGATCGACGCGCGTGAACTCGTACGCCCCGCCCGCGCCGACGGCCTGCCAGCCGCCGAGGGGCCCCGCGCAGTCGAGCGAAACGTCGGGCATCAGGCCGGTCGCCGGGTCGCGCACCCGAACGACGACGAGGTTCGTCTCGGGATAGGTCGGGTCGGTGAAGAAGGTGTACCGAGGCAAGTACTGCGCGGGAGGCACCACGTTGACGAACTCGGGGTCGCCTCTGCCGTGATGGAACGGATCGCCACCGGTCATGTAGCTCGCGACATAAAAGGGATGGTCGGCGTCCTGGCTGTGGACGACGAACGGCCCGGGACTGTCGAACTCCGTCAACTGTTGGGCGCCGATGGTGGCGGGCGCGCCCGCCGGGGCCGCCGGCTCGTAGCTGAGCTGCGTCCCGTCGACCGCGCCGACGATTCGCCAGGGAACGCTCTCTTCGATTCCCGTGTCGTCGCGGGTGCGGTACCGCACGGCGACGTACTCGCTGGCCAGCGCGCGAACCGGCGGGAGCATTTGCTCCGCGCTGTCGGCGCGAACCGTGTCGAGCGGCAAATCCATGAGCGTCGACCCGCCGATGACTGCCACGGGCTTGTTCGACTGCACCGCCGCGCCCGTGAGCTCGCTCGCCTGCGTGAATTGCAGGTACTGCCCGCGGTTCAGGCCATACGACGCCGAAGCGCCCGCGGACGCGGCAGCGAGCCCGCCGCCCGCGAGCAAGTCGACGGTCGGCTTGATGGTCACAGTCGTCGCGTCCTGGCTCGCGATGATCACGGTGGTCGGCCCCGCGCGGGCCTCGTCGATCATGCTCGGCAGGGGCGCGCGATAGGCATCCGCGACCACGTAGTTTCCGTCCCACGCGCTGGTCGGCAAAAGCAGCGTGGAGCCCGTCACGCGCGCGCGCCCGCCGCCGTACGGCAGCATCTGGTAGGCGACGACGGGCACGTTCGTCTCGATCCGGAACGCGTCGGCCACGCCGGTGCCGTGCAGCGCCGCGTCGCCCACGATCGCCGGCGTGACCCCCTCGGGGCAGTCGCTCAAGACTCGCGGATTGGTCGTCACGGGGTCGCTCTTGGCGGTGGGGTCCCGCGACAGGAACAAGATCGCGACTTGGTTGGCCGGGAGGCCGAGGTTCGGGTCGAACGGAGCGTACGTGATCCCCGCCCCCTTCCCCGCCGGGATGCGCGCGAAGCCCGCGATGGGGAGGGCCTGGCCGCCGCGGCTCACTTCGATTTTCGCGGGCTCCCCGGTTTTCCATTCATTGACGATGAAGACGGCGTAACAGACGCCCATGGCCTCGGGCACGGTGTCCATCTCGACGGCGTAGAACTCACAGCCGTTCGACGTGTCGTTGCCCAGCGTGTCGAGACACGGGTTGATGCACTCTGCGCCGGTCGCCCGCTGCTCGCATTGCTCTAGGGAGCCGCACGTCGCGACCTGCGCGCCGCACCGGTACACGTGCCGGAGATCGTTCGGGTCGCACACGGTCTGCGTCGGGCATTCGTCCGGGGCATCCACCGGTCGCACGTCGGGCGCGTCGGCTTCGACGCTGGCCTCCATCCCCCGTTCCGTCGTCGCGTCGGCGGGCGGGAGCGGGCCCGCCTCGATGCTCGCGTCGACCGCCGGTCGAGCGCTCGCATCGTCCATCGGCGCCTCCGGAACGAGCAGGCCCGTGCGGGCGCCGCACGCCACGGCGACGGCGGCCATGGCAAGCGTCGCGGGCGCCACTCGGCCTCTCGGCGCGGTGCGGCTCCGGTCCCCAATGGCCTTCGCGCCGCCCATCCTTCCGCTCACCGTGCCATGTCTTTCGCCTCGCTGCTCGCGCGAACAACGCGCACGAAGGTCACGGGCAGCAGATCGTCCGCGGATTGCTGAGCTGCACCGAGGCCGTCGAGGAGCCCGCCGCACAGGTCGTCGTGGCGGTCGCTGAATACTTCACGCCCGGCGCGCTGATCGGAAAGTCTCCCGTCCCCCCGGTGGTGAGATCGCACGAGCCATCGACGGGAAGCTCGGCAACGGGCGAATTGCGGCAGCCGCGGTTGTCGTAGACGCTGATCATCGCATTCGAGCACGTCGTCGTGGCCGAGCATGCGGTGCATGAGGAACAGTGAAGCATGGCGCCGTCTTCGACGACCGAGCGGTTGACGAACGGGCTGCCCGCGGGGCAGGACGCCATTCCACTGGTCGCGATGCACATCGAGAAACCGGGCGGCACACCGACGTTGCAGACCGAGTCCGGACTCCCCATGGGCTCATCGCAGTAGAGCGCGGCCGGGGTGGAGACCTGGGTCGCGTCGACTTGCGACGTTCCGTCGCATGCGCCTCCTTGCGGCGGCAAGGGAGAAGCTTGGGTTCGAGTCGTCACGGACGCGGGCGAGGAGTTGGGTGGAGCGCTCAGGCACGCGTTGCCGCTCACATCCATCGAGAAGAGCGGCGTCGCGCATGACGGCCCGTTGTCCGGATTTCCGGAAACGGTCATCGACCCCTGCATACAATCGCCTGCTTGCGTGACGCTGCACGCGCACGAGCACGCCGTCGGGCCGATCGTCGGTTCGGTGTACACGTCGTGGGCGATCAAGCTCGCGGGGCAGGCGCCGGTTCCGACCGTGTAAAGAGACAGCCTCCATCCGGCCGGGACTGATGCGCGCGGGCACGATGTCGAACCGTCGCTCGCCGCGGGCGCATCGGTCGCGGCGTCGCTTGCGGCTTCGCCGGTCGATCCGTCACCGCTTCCGCCCTCCGCTGGGGTGGGCATCGAGACGACGGGGGCGTCCCCGCCGCTGCTCGAGTCGGCAGCGCTCGGCGCCAAGGCGTCTGCATCGCCCGCCTGCGGCGCCATCCCATCGTCGCCACCGCTCGGCGGCGACGCGGTCTCCGACATCGCGGCGGCGCTGTCACCGACCGAGAGGGTGACGATCGCATCGGGGATCGCGCTTGCGTCCGGCGAGGCGGTCGCACTGTCATCCGTCGATGTGGCGTCGCCCGTCCCGTCCGACGCCGGATCCGCGCCCAACCCCCCCACGTCGAGTCCACAGGCTGCCGTTGTCAGCACCCCGACCAAGGCGAGGGCACGCATTAGTCGAAGGATTGCGCGCACGCTCGGCAATTGCAATGTGTGGCCCGAGCGCACTTCTTCTCTACCGCTCTTTCTCTACCGCTCTCCAACGCGTTCACTGGCGCGTTCTCTGGCGCGTTCTCTGGCGCGTTCTCTGGCGCGACTGGGCTCGAAGCCCTCCTCTGTCATGACGTTATGACGCGCTGCTCGATGACGCGCTCCACGCCATCCTTTCCGTTCCCCGTGTGAAATTCAACGCCGCCGGCGAGCGCGGCGCGAGCACGGCAACAGAAATCGGACTAGGGTACCGGCACCGATCTTAGCCGCGACGTCCCTCCCCAGGGCGGCCGGCTGGTCTCCGGAGGCAGGTTGCATGGTCAGGCGGGTTTCTAGGCCGTTCCACGTCGGACTCCTGTGCGCCCTGTTTCTCGCGCTTTTCGCGTGCGGGTCGAGCCCTACCGGCCCAACGGCCTCCGTCTTCAACCTGGACGCGGGGGAAAAGCAACCCGACGCGACCATCGGCCCCGACGCGCTCGGCGACGACTCGGCGCCACCGATTCAATTCGGCGACGACGCCCAAGACAGCACATCCCAGCAAGAAGCCTCCGTCGCCGACGGCGGATGCGGCGCCGCGTGCGGCGACGCGCAGACGGGGGGCTTCTGCGGCGACGGGATCATCCAGGGCAACGAGACGTGCGACGACGGAAACTCGGTTCCCGGAGACGGCTGTTCGGGCGTCTGTCAGGTGGAGCCTGGCTACACGTGTCCGACGGCGAGCCTTCCCTGCATCTACACGGTTCCGCTGAAGTGCGGCGACGGGATGATCGAAGGCAACGAGGCGTGCGACGACGGAAACTCGGTCGACGGTGACGGCTGCTCGTCGACGTGCCAGGTCGAGCCCGGTTACTCGTGCACGGTTCCGGGAACGCCTTGCACGATGACCCCGATGCCCCGATGCGGGGACGGCGCCGTCAACAGCGGCGAGCAGTGCGACGACGGCAACAGCGTCGCCGGCGACGGGTGCAGCCCCACCTGCCAGCTCGAGCCGGGCTTCACGTGCCCGACGCCGGGGATGCCCTGCAAAGTGCTCCAGTATTGCGGGGACGGCATCCTCCAACCCGCCAGCGGCGAGCAGTGCGACGACGGAAACGCCATTCCGGGCGACGGCTGTTCCGGCGTGTGCCAGATCGAGCCCGGGTACGTGTGTCCGACGCCGGGCAAACCGTGCGTCAACACGCGCGTCTGCGGAAACGGCAAAGTCGACCCAGGCGAGGCGTGCGACGACGGAAACACGATGTCCGGCGACGGCTGTTCGTCGACCTGCACTGTGGAGCCCGGGTATACGTGCCCGAACGTCAACGGCAGCGGCGGTCCGTGCGTGAAGGCCGCGGCGAACGCGTGCGGCGATGGGATTCTCGCGGGCACCGAGCAGTGCGACGACGGAAACGTGAATTCCGGCGACGGCTGTTCGTCGACGTGCAAAGTCGAAGCCGGGTACACGTGCCCGACACCCGGCGCGGCCTGCAAGAAGATCGAACGTTGCGGCGACGCGATCGTCAATCTCGATATCGGCGAGCAGTGCGACGACGGAAACACGACTTCGGGCGACGGCTGCAGCGCACTGTGCCAGCTCGAGCCGAACTACGTGTGTCCGACCCCGGGGGCCCCGTGCGTTTCGACCGTGAAGTGCGGCGACGGCAAAGTGCAGGGGAGCGAGACGTGCGACGACGGCAACGCGGTGTCCAGCGACGGCTGCTCTTCGAGCTGTCAGGTCGAGTCGGGATGGTCGTGCCCGACCCCGGGCGCGAGGTGCGTCTCGGTTTGCGGCGACGGGCTGCTCGTCGGAAACGAACAGTGCGACGACGGCAACATCGTGCCGGGGGACGGGTGCAACGCGACGTGCATCGTGGAACCGGGCTGGGCGTGCGGACCTCCTGTGGCGCCGGCCGTGCCGCCACCGGCTTCGGCGTGCCACAAGACGAAGTGCGGAGACGGATTGAAAGAGGGGTCCGAGCAGTGCGACGACGGCAACCTCATCCCGTACGACGGCTGCTCACCGACGTGCACGATCGACCCGAAGTGCGGCAACGGCATTTGCACGGCATCGTGCGGCGACGGGCTGGTGTTCCCCAACGAGCAATGCGACCTCGGGGGGTTGAACGGGACGACGAACGGGTGCAGCAAGGCGTGCACGCCGAATCCCGGGTGGACGTGCACGAATGCTGCGCAGCCGCCGGCGTCTACGCTCGTCATCCCGATTCTGTATCGGGATCTGCTTTATTGGAATACCGCAGCGGCGATTGGACCCGGCCATCCCGACTTCAACTGCGGGCCGGGACTTTGCAACTCGCCCAACGGAATGACGGCCGCAACGGGGATAGTCAGCAAGACGCTCGGGACGGACGGAAAGCCGGTCTTTGCCGGAGTCGGAACTCCGTACGCGGTGATCAGCAACGCGAGCGGGAGCACTTTCTGCTCGTGGTACCACGACGGCTGCGCGGGCCCCGCATACTCGAAGCTCGTCTACTTGAATGCGGCGGGCGCGCCGACCACGTTGACCCTTGGTCAGGGAGCCGCCGGCACCTACAGCTACACGGCCAAGCAGTTCTTCCCCATCGATCACCTCGGGTGGAACGCCGGTGCCACACCACAGGTGGATACGGACTGCGAGGCCGCCTCCACACCGGGAGCGATCGACGGGACGAACCGGAACTTCTCGTTCACGAGCGAGCTTCACTACATCTTCACGTATCAGGCAGCCCTTGCCGCCACGACACCCGCGGTCTTCAATTTCACGGGTGACGATGACGTATGGGCATTCATCAACGGGACTCTCATCGCCGACCTGGGCGGCGTCCACAACCCGCTGACCGCGAGCTACACCCTCAACCAGGCGAACGCCGCGACGCTCGGACTGACCGACGGCGGCTGGTACTCGATTGACCTCTTCCAGGCCGAACAGCACGTCTGCCGCTCCACCTACGCCCTGACCCTGACGGACTTCGCGCATATCGTGACCACGTGCCACACGACATGCGGCGACGGGATCGTCGCGGGCACCGAGCAGTGCGACGAAGGTGCGCTCAACGGCACGGGCTACGGACACTGCTCGGCGACCTGCACCCTCGGCCCGCGCTGCGGCGACGGCATCGTCCAGAACCCGCCCGAGCAGTGCGACAACGGCGTCAATCGGACCACGTACGGCGGCCTCTCCAAGGCGTGCGGCCCCGGATGCACGTGGGCGCCGTATTGCGGCGACGGCATCGTGTCCAATGGCGAGCAGTGCGACGAGGGCGCGCTCAACGGCACGGGCTATGGACATTGCACGAGCGCCTGCACGCTCGGACCTCGCTGCGGCGACGGGGTGCTGGAGAGCCCTCCCGAGCAGTGCGACGACGGGATCAACAACGGCTCCACGGGGTCGAAATGCAGCAAGACGTGCACGCTCGACTGCGGCGACGGCGTGATCCAGCCCGGCGAGCAGTGCGACAACGGCGCGGCGAAGAACACGGGCGGCTACGGCAAGTGCAACCCCGACTGCACCTTGGGTCCTTACTGCGGTGACGCGATCGTAGAGAGCCCGCCCGAGCAGTGCGACGACGGCAAGAACGATGGCAGCTACGGCACGTGCAGCCCGACGTGCACGCTGGGGCCCTATTGCGGCGACGGGGTGCTTCAAAGTCCGCCGGAGAAATGCGATCAGGGCGCGGCCAACAGCGCCACGGCGTACGGAATGAGCTTGTGCACGAACTACTGCGCACCGGCGCCCTATTGCGGCGACAAGCAAGTGGAGGGGCAGTTCGGCGAGACGTGCGACGACGGCGTCAACAGCGGAATGCCCGGCTCGTGCACCCCCGACTGCAAGTCGTTCGTTCCGCTGCCCAGCTGCGGCGACGGCACGGTCCAGCCGCCCGAGCAATGCGACGACGGCGCGAACGACGGGATGCCCGGCGACAAGTGCGACGTGCACTGCCGCTTCGCGTGCGGCAACGGCGTGAAAGACCCCGGCGAGCAGTGCGACAACGGCGTCAACAGCGGCGCCTACGGCACGTGCAATCCGGACTGCACGCTCGCGCCCTACTGCGGCGACGGCATCACCAACGGCACCGAGAGCTGCGACAACGGGGCCAACAACGCGCCTGTCGCAACGGCTTACGGACAGGGCATCTGCACCGCGGCCTGCGTCTTTGCGCCGTACTGCGGGGACGGACGCGTCCAGACGAAGTTCGGGGAGCAGTGCGACGGCCCCGCGAACTGCACGCCGACTTGCATGAACGCGATCGCGAAGTGATTCAAAACCCCGCTTCGATTCCGACGCTGGGAAGGGCGATCGGCCCTATCCGTTGGGCCGTGCACCTCCACGAGACGAGGTCGCACCGGAAGTCGACGGCCTCTTGGTTGAGCGTGGCGTCGAAGAACTCGGCGACCGCGGCCACCCATCGGCCCGCCCCGAGGGCCCAGCGCTTCTCGGCACGCAGATCGATGCGATAAAAGCTCGGCAATCGGTGCTGCGGAACCGCGCTGGTTCCGAAAGCGACCGCGATCGATTGCCCGTCGAGGAGCACGCTCGGAATGACCGGGCGGCCGGTGTTGTACGCGGCGCGCAGGCCCGCCTGGATGCCGCTGCCGAAGTCGTACCGCACGACCAGAGAGAGCACGTGCGTTCTGTCGAACGGCGACAGAAAAGAAACGCTCGCGATCCGTCGCTCCGCGCGCGACAGGGTATACGAGACCCACCCCGCGAGTCGTCGCGAGAACGCGCGCTGCGCGATGAGCTCCACCCCGAACGTGCGTCCGTCGACTCGCGTGATGGCGTTGCAGTTGATGGCGAAGCTCCCGCAGTCCGAGACGAAGTCGTTGAGGCCCCGGTCCGCGTTGTAAAAGCCGGTGAGTGTCGCGGTGACCGCCCACGGCAAGCGGACTTCGGCGCCCTCGGCAACCTGGTAAGCCGCCTGGAGCCCACCCGACGGATCGAGCCGCAGTCCGGGCGCAGGCAAGAGATACGCGGGCGGTTGGTGGGCGACGCCCAACGTCGTGATGGACGTCACCGTCGGCGCGACGCGAATCCGCACCGCGAGCCGGGGATCGACCGATGGGGTGATCGTGCCGGAGGAGCGATACGCGTCCAGGCGGACCCCGGCGACCATCGCGACGCGTTCGCTCGGCCGGAGGTCCACCTCGGCATAGGCGCCGGCCACCTGCTGCGCGTCGAAGCCGACGTTCGCGCTACCTCCGCGGTCGAGCGACGCGCTGGCGTCCGCGCCCGCCGACAATCCGACGGCCGCCCCCAGTCTCTGCCGCCCTTCGAGACGCACGCGCACGCTGGTCTCCGTGAGCGTCTCGTTCAGTCCAGTCGAGAAGGCCGACGACGTGTTGCCGAACGTCGACGTAGTGCGGTCGTAGCCCAAGGTCGTGGCCACGCGCAGCGAGCCGTTCTTCCACGTGTGATCGTAGCGCAGGTCCAGCCGGTGAAAGAGGGTGTCCACGGGCAAGAGCTGCCCCGTCTTTTCCTTCTCCTGGTCGTACGAGCCAATCGCGAAGAGCGTAACCGCGTCGGCGTCCGTCAGCTTGCGCGTCAGCCGGATCGTGTAGTCGCCGTACGCAAGCGACAAGTTGGGGGCGAAGGCGCCCAGGAGCAGATTCGGGTAGCCATAGCGTCCCGCGACGAGCGCTGTCGACGCGGCGTCGATGGGAACTTCGACGATGGCGCTCGCGTCGAAGAGCCGCAACGAAGCCTCGCCCGTCGCAACTGTGCTCGGAGCCGTCGTGCTCCCCGCGATGACGCCCCCGGCGAACCGCCCATAGCGGGCGGGCGCCGTCCCGGGGAAGAGCTCGACGCGCTCGATCAGCGCGGAGGGCACGACCGAGGGCCCCGGACCGATGTGAAAAAGCGAGGGCAGAGGGATGCCGTCGAGGAAGTAACCCGTGTCCGCCGGAGGCGCGCCGCGAACGTAGAAGTAAGGAAGGCCGCTGGCCATCGGCGCCACCCCCGGAAGAGACGCGATCGCCTGAAATGGTTCACCGAAAGTCCCGGGTATGTGGCGTAGCTCGCCGGCGGGCATATCCTCCGATCCGATGTCGCGACTCGCCCTGGACCCGCGTACGGTGACTTCGACCGGCGCCGTATCGGCCACGGCGGGTAGCGGCGGCGCCGGCTCGCCCGCCGGCGGCGAAGTCTGCGCCGAGAGGCCGCGAGCCGCCGCGAGCACGACCCAGAACGCTCGGACTCGATGAGCGGCTCGTCCCGCGCTACGCATGCCCAATCGCCGGACTATCCGCGGGGCCGAGAGGGCGATGGAAATTCTCCGCGGAGTGCGAGCGGCGATGCGCGAGGCAGGCGTCCTCGCGGCCATTCTCCTCGTCGCGCAGGGATGCACCGGAGAGGAGAGCTTTGCACTGCCCCCCTTGGAGGCGAGCGCTCCGGACAGCCGCAATCAAGTCGTCTGCGCGACGTGGGCGCGGTCCTCTTGCGCGTACGACGAGCGCTGTTCCGGCGCGATCGATACCGTTTGGCAGAATCTGGACACGTGCGTAGCACGCGAGACGCTGGCGTGCGAGCTCGCGGCGGACGACCCGGACGTCTCCTTCGACGAGAGCCGCGTCCGCGACTGCCCGTTTCCGAGTGATTGCACGAGCCCTCGGCCCACTTGCTGGCCCCCCGGAAAAGCGCCGGGGGGCTCCCCCTGCCTTTGGGGCGAGGCCTGCCAGGGTGGACTGTGCCTCGGAAGCGCGTCGCTCGGCGTCTGTGGTATTTGCCTTTGCGGCGCGGGGTGCCCGGCGGGCGAGATTTGCCAGCCGGCCAGCGCCGCCGGCACGTGCGTTCCGGAAGCGCCACCGGTCGACGGGCCGTGCGTTTCGTCGAGCGAGTGCCCGAGCGGGCTGTGCGAAGCCGTGACCGACGCATCGGGGCAGTGCGCGCCGTTCGCGACCGCGGGCCAAGCCTGCGGCGACGGCAAGCCCCTGTGCCGGGACGACGCCTACTGCGACGACACGCGGCTCTGCCGCGTGATCTCGTCCGCGCCCTTCGGCGCGACCTGCGGCTCGCCGGTGGACGGGGGCGCGTTCACCTTCTGCGGCGGATTCGCCACCTGCGTCGGAGGAGCGTGCGTCGCGCCCGCGCGAGACGGAGATCGATGTGACCCGAATCAGGGGATCGGCTGCGTCTGGCCTGCTCAGTGCATCGAAAGCCATTGCGTCTTTCCTACCCTGGCCGACTGCGTTCCGTAACGAATGCCTGCGCCCGGGAGATGCACGACGACACAAAGGGCGATAGGGTGCGGGGTGAATTGCGTGCATGTCGGCCCGACCATGGCCGCCATCACCGCGCCCCATGGTGACCACGATGTTCATCCGCGTGTTGCGGCCTCTTCTTTTCGGACTTGTCGTCTGTGTCTGCGTCGCCATCGCGGCCTGCGGCCACACGGACACGGGCTGGCAGCCGTCCGTCTTCGATGCGTCGTTCGACGCCGCCCCCGACGCCCCATCGTTCGCGCTCCCCGGCGACGACGGCGCGACGGCCGACGGCTCGGGGGGGCTCGTGCTGCCGCCGGATGACGCGGGGGCGCCCGGCGTCCCGGATGCCCTGGCGACCGCGTGCCCCGGCGATGCGTGCGCCGATGCGCCGATTGGTTTCTGCGGCGACGGCACGATCGATCCCGGCGAGGCGTGCGACGACGGGAACACGGCGCCGGGCGATGGCTGCTCGGGAACCTGCCAGATCGAGCCCGGCTACGCGTGTCCGACCCCCGGACAGGCGTGCGTCAAGCTATGGGTCTGCGGCAACGGCAAGCTCGACCCGGGCGAGGCCTGCGACGACGGCAACACGACCTCCGGCGACGGGTGCTCGGCGACCTGTCAGGTCGAGATGGGATGGCAGTGCCCAGCCCCCGGTGCGCCATGCGTCGCCAACGCGCAATGCGGCGACGGGATCCTCGCCGGCACCGAGCAGTGCGACGACGGCAACGTCACCCCGGGGGACGGCTGCGACGCCACCTGCCGTGTCGAGCCCGGCTACGCGTGCGTCGCACCGGCGACTCCTCCCCCCGCTTCGACTTGCCACAAGACCGTCTGCGGCGATGGCACCAAAGAGGGCGCCGAGCAATGCGACGACGGGAACCTGATTCCGTACGACGGCTGCTCACCGACGTGCACCATCGAGCCCAAATGCGACGGCAAGGGAGGATGCACCGGCGTGTGTGGCGACGGCCTGGTGTTCCCGGGCGAGCAGTGTGACGACGGAAATACCGTCTCCGGCGACGGGTGCAGCTCGACCTGCACGATCGAAGCGGGATTCACATGCGCGAACGTGAGCCAGCCGCCGGCCGCCACCCTGGATATCCCGATCCTGTACCGCGATATGCTCTACTACAACACCACGAATTTCCCCGTGCCGCAGCCTCCGGGCGGCGGGCATCCCGACTTCAATCGGAACACGGGGACGGCGACGGGACTCGTTCAGCCGACCCTCGGCGCGGATCACGAGCCGGTGTGGCTGTCGAACGGTCCGGTCGGTACGCCGCTCCTCACCGGGGCCGTCGACTTCTGCTGGTGGTACCACGAGACGGGTTGCGGCGACGGGGGCGCAAACCCGTACGACAAGCTGGTGTATCTCGATGCCATGGGCAACCCGACGAAGCTCACGCTGACCCAGGGAATGTCCGGCACGTATGCATACACGGCGACGCAGTTCTTTCCGCTCGACGGTCTCGGCTGGAACGCCGGGACGAATCCGCAGACCGACGTCGACTGCGAGAGCACGTTCACGCCGGGGGCGGTGAGCGGGCCGCACAATTTCTCGTTTACGAGCGAGCTTCATTACCTATTTACGTACCAGGCCAGCGTCGCCGCGAGCGCGGCGCCCTCGGTGTTCAGTTTTACCGGCGACGACGACGTCTGGGCGTTCATCAACAATCAGCTCGTCGTCGACCTCGGCGGAGTCCACAACCCCCTGAGCGGCACGTACACGCTGAGCACCGCGAACGCGACGGCCCTAGGGCTGACCGACGGCGGCTGGTACTCGATCGACCTCTTTCAGGCCGAACGGCACGTCTGCCGATCGACGTACGCGCTGACGTTGAGCGGGTTCGTGCACACGATCTCGCAGTGCCAGAGCACCTGCGGCGACGGCGTCGTGGCGGGCACAGAGAAGTGCGACAACGGCGCGAAGAACGTGGCGACGGCGATGGCGTACGGACCGGGGGTGTGCACGACCGACTGCACGCCCGCCCCGAGCTGCGGAGACGCGGTGGTCGAGGCGCAGTTCGGCGAGCAGTGCGACGACGGCACCAACCTCGCGACGTACGGCGTCAAGAACGCAATGGTCTGCGGGCCGGGATGCCAATGGGCGCCCTATTGCGGCGACGGAGTGGCGCAAAGCCCGCCGGAGGCGTGCGACAACGGCACGAACAACGCTCCCGCGGCGACCGCCTACGGACCCGCCATCTGCACCGACGCGTGCTCGGTCGCCCCCTACTGTGGAGATGGCATCGTCGAAATGCAGTTTGGCGAGCAGTGCGACGGCCCCCCCAATTGCAGCCCGACATGCCAGAAAACCGGAGCCAAGTGAGCCCTATGGCAAACGGCGTATCTCTCCCGCCCCCCGTTCTCTTCCCGCTCGACGGTATCCTGCCGTCCGAGCCGCTCTTGCTCATGGGGGCCGGGCCCGTCCCCATTCCTCACGCGGTCGCGAGAGCCAACGGCGTGGTGATCAACCACCTGGGCGAGACGATGGATCGCGTCATTCACCACCTGAAAGACATGGCGCGCTACGCGTTTCAGACCGAGAGCCAGAAGGTCATGGGCGTCGCCGGTCCGGCGTCGGCCGCCATGGAAATGGCCGTCGCCAACTTGCTCTGGCCGGGCCGTCGCGTGCTCTGCCTGAAGACGGGCACGTTCAGCGGGCGGCTCGGTGAGATGGCGACGTGCGTCGGAGCCGACGTGACCGTGGTCGAGCCCGAAACGGGGCGCCCGATCTCGCCCGAAATGGTGCGCAGCGCCCTGGCGAAGCGACGATTCGACGTCGTGACGCTCGTTCAGGGAGAGACGTCGTGCGGCGTCCTCAATGGCGACCTTCCGCTGATTGCCAGGATGGCTCGCGAGCAAGGCGCCCTGACGATCGTCGACGCTGTGGTCACGCTGAGCACGATGCCCCTCGAGATGGATCAGTGGGGTCTCGACGCCGTCGTGACCGGAGGCCAAAAGGGTCTGTCGTCGATTCCCGGCGTGTCCCTGATCGCCTTCTCGGATACCGCGTGGAACGTGATCCAAAAGCGCCGCGAGAAGCCAAGCCACTGGTGCCTCGACGCGGTGCGCGCGCAGCGCTTCTGGGGGGAACATCAGTATCATTACACAGCGCCGGTCCCCGGAATCCTCGCGCTCTACGAGGCGCTTCGACTGGTATGCGCCGAGGGGCTCGGCCCTCGGCACGAGCGCCACCGAATCAGCTCGCAGTCGCTCCAGGCGGGGCTCGAAGCGATGGGCCTCCGGCTCTTCATTCCCCGCGAGCATCGGCTCAATTCGGTTCTCGCCATTCGGGTGCCCGAGGGCGTCGACGCGAGCGCCGTGCTTTCGTATATGTCACACAAATTCCGCGTCGAAATCTCCGGGTCATTCGGGCTCGACGTCGTGCGCATCGGCCAAATGGGAGAACAGTGCCGATCCCACAATCTGTTCAAGGTTCTCTACGCGACGGGCATGAGCTTCCGGCACTTCGGAGTTCAGCTCGACGTCAGCGGAGGGCTCGCGGAGCTCGAACGGGTGCTGACGCAAGAGCAAGAGTTCGAGTGATATCGAACGGGCGCGACGCGCTGTTTTCGACACCACGACCGTAAGCGAGCGGTCGATGTTCCTGGCCCACCGGCCGCGCGTTCTGCTGACGCGACGAGCCCACCGCGGCCGTCGACAGTCGCATCCCCCTCCCCCGTTTAGCCGAGCGATGTTTCAAGAATGTTGCCGGCGCATTGCCGAGAAACATGCTTTGCGCCGGCCAAAACACGAATTAGCCTTCTCCCACTTTCGACTCCTTTTCCTCAGCCTCCGTCGATCGGCCTCCGATCCGTGTAGGGCCCCGCGCGCTCCCCATGATGACCACCGGCTCGCACCGCAGCATCCCTCCGGTATCGCTCGACACTGGCGTTCTCCGCGGGTCGCTCGAACGACATCGCGCCGCCCTGGTCGGACGGCTTGCCGCGGGAGTCGACGGCATCGCGCTCGGCCAGGCGAATGCACGATTTCTCGACGGATGCTTCAAGCTCCTCTTCGAGGGAGTCGCTCGCCGAGCAGGTTTGCCCAGAGGCGTTGCGCTCGCCGCGGTGGGCAGCTTCGGCAGAGGAGCGGTGGCGCTTCGAAGCGACGCCGACGTGATTCTCGTCATCGACGATCGGCTGGTGAGTCCAAAGGAAGCAGCGCCCATCGCCGAAGGACTGCTCTATCCGCTCTGGGACGCCAATCTCGCCGTCGGCCACCAAGTGTTGTCTGCGACCGACGCCATCTCGCTCGCGGAGCACGATCTGGCGACGGCCACGTCTCTTCTCGATCTGCGCCTTCTCGCAGGGGACGAAGCACTCCTGCTCGACGTCATCGCACGCTCGAACGAGAGCCTCTTCGGACCGGAGACGCTCGGGGCCTTTCTCGATCGCCTCGACGCGGAGGCCGGCGCGCGCCACCAGCGGTTCGGCGGCTCGGTCCACTTGCTCGAGCCCGATGTGAAGAACGGGGCCGGCGGGCTCCGGGACCTCGACGGCGCGCGGTGGGCCGCGCGCGCGCGCTATCGCGTCGGCGGTGGGCGAGGCGATTCGAGCCTGGGTGCATGGGGCGAGCTGGTCCGACTCGGCGTCCTGGTCGCGCGGGAAGCGAAGGAGATCGCCGAAGCCGAAGAGTTTGTGTGGCGCCTGCGCAACCGCCTCCACGCGCGCGCTGGACGCAAGACCGATCGACTCGGATTCGAGGAACAGGAAGAGCTGGCGGTTTCGATGGGATACGCGGACAGCGCGGCGTCCCCTGTCGACAGCACGCCGCCGGCGGCACCGAAGAGTGGCGACCGGGCGCAAGCGGCCGAGAGGCTGATGCAAGCGTTTTACTTGCACGCGCGCACCGTGACGCGCGCGCGGGCGAGCCTGGTGGAGCGGCTTCGACCACGGCGGCGCCGAAGCCGGCTCACCCCGCAGGTGGACGCGGGCGGCGGCGTTCATTTGTTCGACGGGCACGTGACCATCGCGGGCGGCGTCGACCTGCAACGCGATCCGGCCCTCGCGCTCCGCGCGTTCAACGTGTGCGCTCGACTTCGGGCTCCGCTTCTGGCCTATGCGCGCGACGCCATCGCGCGGGCGGCGGATGATCCGTCTTGGTGCGAGCGCCTTCGCTCCGACCCCGCGGCGGCGCAGTCGTTCGTCGAGCTCTTGTGCACAGTCCCCGAGCGAACGCAGCGCGGCTCCATCGTGGGCGAGCTGCACGACACCGGCCTGCTTCTGGCGATGTTGCCGGAGTTTTTGCCCGTGACTGGGCGCGTTCACCACGACACGTACCACGTCTACACCGTCGACGTTCACTCGGTCGCCGCGCTCGACCGCCTGCGCGAGCTCGCGCGCGGCGTGCTCGCACCGGAATTTCCGTTGGCTTCTCGGCTCGCGGTGGAGATCGCGCGACCGGTCCCGCTTTTCCTCGCGACGCTCTTGCACGACGTCGGCAAGGGTTGGCCCGACGCGAAGGGCCACCGTACGAACCATTCGCAAGTGGGCGCGGGACTGTGCGAGCGCATCCTCCCACGCCTCGGGTTATCGGTCGAAGACGTGGACGAGGCGAAGCAGCTCGTCGCCGATCACCTGCTCATGTACCAGGTAGCCACGCAGCGCGACCTCGATGACCCTGCGACCATCGAAGAGTTTTGTGGGCGCGTGCGCGGGCGCGAGGGACTGCGCAATCTCTACTTGCTCACCGTTGCAGACGTCAGCACCACATCGCCGACGGCGATGACATCTTGGAAGAAGCGGATGCTCGACGAGCTCTACTTCGCCTCCGAGCTCTACCTGGCCGGGCAGAAACCGCGGGCCGACGCCGAGAGGATCGCGCGCGTGAGCGAGGCAGTCCGATCGCTATGGACAGGGCCTCCGGAGGCGATCAATGCCTTGATCGACTTTCTGCCCGAGAGGTACTTGCTCGCCAACCCGCCTGAATCGATCGTCGAGCATGCCCGGACCATCGCGGCGCGCGGCGCACGGCCCGTTTGCGTGGCGCGAGTCCCGTCACGACATCCAGAGGCCGCCGAGCTGTGCATCGTCGGCGACGACCGGCCCGGGCTACTCGCCGCGATCGCTGCGGCCATCACGGGCAATCGCCTCGAAGTGTTGACGGCCGAAGTCTACTCGCATCCTGTGGGGGCCGAGAAAGAGGCCTTGGACCTTTTCTGGGTCCGCGACCAGGACGGAACCACCGAGGGCGTGGAGAGCTCCCTGCCTCGCTTGGCACGCGACCTCGAAGACGTTTGCTCGGGCCGCGTGTCCCCCGCCGATCTCTTGAGCGCTCGCATCGGCCCCGGTTCGCCGTGGCGCCAGCGCCCGAGCCCGGCGGTTCCGGTCGAAGTCCTGTTCGACAACCGTGCGTCCCCGCGCCACACGATCGTGGAAGTGTACGCAAAGGATCGCCCGGGCCTGCTTTACACGCTCGCGCAGACCTTTCACGAGCTCTCTCTGTCGATCAAGGTGTCGAAGATCAACACGGAGGGAACGCGCGTGGCGGACGTCTTCTACGTTCACGAGATCGACGGGTCCAAAGTCGCGCTGGAATCGCGCCGCGACGAGATCCGGAGGGCCCTCGTCCGCGCGATCGGCAGCTAAGGCGCAAACGGCCATGTATGCAACGTAAGCGCCTGTACTCGCGAATTCCTGGGTAGCGAAAAAGATGCGCTGAAAAGAGAATACGATACGTTGAACTTTGGGCGCTTTTCGCTCGCGCATGCGATCGGGCACGGCGAGCTCGCCCCAAGGGCACAACGATGTCGACTCGTAAGACGGGGTTTCTGGTCATCGGACTCCTCGCCAGTACGCTCATGACCTCCGGATGCGGCAGCAACCCCGGGAACGGCGCGCCGCGGTCCGTGTTCGAAGAGGGCGGGATGGATGCGGCGGCGCCGCCCACCTCGCCGAGCCAGGAAGAAGGCGGAGGGACGCCGTCGGACGACGTCGCGGCTCCGCCGTTCGTCCTGCCGGACGCGACCCACCCGGACGTGCCCGCGGATGACGCGTGCTCCTCCACCTGCGACGACGCCGGGACTACGTCGGTGTGCGGCGACGGTTTGGTCGGGACGGGCGAGCAGTGCGACGACGGCAATTCGATCCCGGGCGATGGCTGCTCGGGCATATGCCAAATCGAGCCCGGGTACACGTGCCCGATGCCCGGCCAGCCGTGCATCTACACCGTGACGCAGACGTGCGGCAACGGAGTCATCGAGGGCCAAGAGGCGTGCGACGACGGCAATCGAGTCGACGGGGACGGCTGCTCCGCGGCCTGTCAGGTCGAGCCGGGTTGGTCGTGCACGGTCGCCGGGGGGCCTTGCACCATGGTCGCGATGTCGGTCTGCGGCGACGGCAAGGTCAATAGCGGCGAGCAATGCGACGACGGCAATGCCATCCCGGCCGACGGATGCGGCGCGACCTGCCAAATCGAGCAAGGCTGGACGTGCCCCACGCCGGGCAGCGCTTGTCAGAAGCTTCAGTACTGCGGAGACGGCGTCGTCGAGACGGCGATTGGCGAACAGTGCGACGACGGCAATGCCATCCCGGCCGACGGATGCTCCGGGGTTTGCAAGATCGAGCCCGGCTATGGCTGTCCAACGGCCGGCCAGCCGTGCGTGAAGACCTGGGTGTGCGGCAACGGGAAAGTCGATCCCGGCGAGGCCTGCGACGACGGGAATGCAGCGTCGGGCGACGGTTGCTCGTCGACCTGCACCGTAGAACCGGGCTACACGTGCCCGAACACCAACGGCAGCGGCGGACCCTGCGCGAAGGCCCAAGCGAACACGTGCGGGGACGGCATCGTCGGCGGGACGGAGCAGTGCGATGACGGCAACACGAACTCCGGCGACGGTTGCTCGTCGAAATGCGCCGTGGAAGCCGGCTACACGTGCGCGACCCAGGGCGCCGCGTGCACGAAGATCGAGTTCTGCGGCGACGGGGTCGTCAGCCTCGACATCGGCGAGCAATGCGACGACGGCAACGCCACCTCAGGAGACGGGTGCAGCTCGCTTTGCCGGCTCGAACCGAACTACGTGTGCCCGACGCCGGGCTCTCCGTGCGTCTCGACGGTCAAGTGCGGCGACGGCAAAGTCGCCGGCAGCGAGACGTGCGACGACGGAAACGCGATTTCGAGCGATGGTTGTTCGTCGACGTGTCAGGTCGAATCCGGCTGGCAGTGCCCGACTCCCGGCGTGAAGTGCGTCGCCAAGCAGTGCGGTGACGGCATCCTCGCCGGAAGCGAGACGTGCGACGACGGCAACCAGGGGTCCGGAGACGGATGCAGCGCGACATGCCAAATCGAACCGGCGTACGCGTGTGCCGGGTCCGCGGCCCCTCCGCCGGCGTCCACTTGCCACAAGACCGTCTGCGGCGACGGCACGAAGGAGGGCTCCGAGCAGTGCGACGACGGCAACCTCATTCCCTACGACGGCTGCTCGCCGACCTGCACGATCGAAGCGAAATGCAACGGCGCGGGCGGCTGCACCGGCGCGTGCGGCGACGGTCTCGTGTTCCCCGGCGAGCAATGCGACGACGGCAATCGCATATCCGGCGACGGATGCAGCTCGACATGCAAGCTGGAGACCGGCACCGGCTACACGTGCATGAATGTGAACCAGCCGCCCGCGTCCCAGCTGGTGATTCCGATCCTCTACCGCGACATGCTGTACTGGGACACGACGAATTTTCCCACCCCGCGACCGACGGGCGGAGGGCACCCCGATTTCAACCATTGGGTTCCTGGCGTCGTCACGGGGCTGGTCCAATCGACCCTCGGCGGGGACAGCGAGCCGGTCTGGGCCTCGAACGGACCGGCGGGCAAGACCGCACTCAGCGGATCGGTCGACTTCTGCTGGTGGTATCACCAGACGGGGTGCGGCGGCGGGAGCAATCCTTACGACAGCCTCGTATACCTCGACAAGTCGGGCAACCCGACGACGATCACCCTCGCCCAGCAGGGGGCCGGCTCGAACGTCTACCAGTTCAACAGCCAATCGCTATTCCCGTTGGACGGACTCGGATGGAACGCGGGAACGAACCCGCAAACAGACGTCGAGTGCAACACGAGCACGAGCCACAATTTCTCGTTCACGAGCGAGGTCCACTATCCGTTCACCTACTTGGCCAGCGCTCCCACGGCCGTCTTCAGCTTCACCGGCGACGACGACGTCTGGGCGTTCATCAACAACCAGCTCGTGGTCGACCTCGGGGGCGTGCACTCGGCGGCGAGCGGGAGCGTCACCGTCGACGCCACGGAGGCGGCGAAGCTCGGGCTGACCGACGGCGGCTGGTACTCGATCGACCTCTTTCAGGCCGAACGGCACGTGTGTGCGTCGACATACAAAGTGACGCTGAGCGGATTCGTACACACGGTCACGCAGTGTCAGACCGTATGCGGTGACGGCATCGTCGCCGGAAACGAGCAGTGCGACGAGGGCGCGCTCAACGGCAGTGGCTATGGCCACTGCACGGCGAGTTGCATGCTCGGCCCCCGGTGCGGCGACAAGGCCGTGCAGAATCCTCCTGAGCTCTGCGACGACGGCACGAACCTCACGACGTACGGGGGCGCGTCCAAAGCGTGCGGTCCGGGATGCAAATGGGCACCCTACTGCGGCGACAGCGTCGTATCCAACGGCGAGCAGTGCGACGAAGGCGCGGGCAACGGAACCGGCTACGGTCACTGCACGAGCGCTTGCAAGCTCGGCCCGCGCTGCGGCGACGGCGTCGCGCAGAGCCCGCAGGAGCAGTGCGACGATGGCATCGACAACGGCTCTACCGGCGACAAGTGCAACGCCAACTGCACCCTCAAGTGCGGCGACGGCGTGGTCCAGCCGGGCGAGCAGTGCGACAACGGCGCGGCCAAAAACACGGGCGGCTACGGGAAATGCAACGCCAACTGCACGCTCGGCCCTTCGTGCGGCGACGCCATCGTGCAGACTCCGCCGGAGCAGTGCGACGACGGCAAGAACGACGGTAGCTACGGCACGTGCAACCCCACCTGTTCACTGGCGGGCTACTGCGGAGACGGGGTCGTCCAGAATCCGCCCGAGCAATGCGATCAAGGACCGGCCAACAGCGCCGCCGCCTATGGCGCGAACCTTTGCACGAACCGCTGCACCCCAGCGCCCTACTGCGGCGACAAGCAGGTGGAAGGCCAGTTCGGCGAGACGTGCGACGACGGCGTCAACAGCGGCCAGCCCGGCTCCTGCACGCCGGACTGCAAGGCGTTCGTCCCGCTGCCAACATGCGGAAACGGCGCGATCGACCCGCCCGAGCAGTGCGACGATGGCGCGATGAACGGCGCCGCGGGAGACCCCTGCGACGGGCGCTGCCGATTCACGTGCGGCAATGGCATCAAGGATCCCGGCGAGCAGTGCGACGACGGCGTGAACAGCGGCGCTTACGGCACGTGCAACTCGAACTGCACCCTCGCCGCCTATTGCGGCGACGGGACTACGAACGGCCCCGAGAGCTGCGACAACGGCGCGAACAACGCGCCGATGTCGAGCGCCTACGGGCCGGGGGTCTGCACGACCGCATGCAAGTGGGCACCCTATTGCGGCGACGGGCGTGTCCAGGCGCAGTTCGGCGAGCAATGCGACGGGGCGTACAACTGCAACGGGCAGTGCAAGAGCACATCGGCGATGTAGCGGACGCTAGACGACTGGCGTGTCACGCGGCTCCCGCGCAACCAAGCCGGGAGACGAGGAGAGCGAGTCGTGCGGCTTCCACAGGCTTTGGTAGATGGTCGGTGAATCCCGCGGCGAGGGTCCGCGCGCGGTCTTCCGCGTGCGCATACGCGGTGAGCGCGACGACGGGAACCGCGCCGCCATTTTCGGGCGCCAGGGCGCGAATCGCGCGGAGCAGGGCGTAGCCGTCTTCGCCGGGCATGCCGATGTCCGTCACGACAACGTCCGGCCGGAAGCGGCAAATGGCCGCAACGGCGTCGCGAACGCACACCGCGGTCTCGACGACTCCTCCGCCACTCACGAGCACCTCTTCGATCAAGTCGCGAGCGTCGGATTCGTCGTCGACGACCAGGACCCGCAGCGAAGCAAGGCTCGGGGTCTGCGCCAGTGTCTCCGCGGAGCGAGAGCTCGCCAGCGTTTGATCTCGAACGGGCTTCGGCAAGACCGCCCTCACGGGCAGGACGACGCGAAACGTTGCCCCTTGACCGACCCCAGGGCTGTCGGCGAACGCCCGACCGCCGTGGAGCTCGACAATGTGCCGGACGATCGCCAGCCCCAGCCCCAGGCCACCGAACTCGCGCGTCGTGGAGCCATCGGCCTGCTTGAACCGCTCGAACACGTGGGGCAAGAACGCGGGGTCGATCCCTCTGCCGGTGTCGGTCACGGTGAGCGCGATTTCCGCACCCTCTTGCTTGACTCGGACGCTCACGGCCCCCCCGGGGTCGGTGAACTTGACCGCATTGGAGAGCAGGTTCCACGCGACCTGCTGAAGCCGCTGCGCGTCACCGACCAGCAAGCACGGCCCCGGATCCGGCTCGACGAACGTCAGCGTCGTGCGCTTGGCATCCGCTGCCGGACGGACGACGTCGAGCGCGTCGCGCACGATCGCCGTCAGATCGATCGGCTCGGCGTCGACTTTCAATTTGCCGGTCATGATCCGCGACATGTCCAAAATGTCTTCGATGATTTGGGTCTGCGCGCGGACATTTCGCCGGATCACGTCCACCGCCTTCTTTGCGGCCACGGGCTCCCCGATCCGCTGCACGAGCAGCGACGACCAGCCGCTGATGGCGTTGAGGGGCGTGCGAAGCTCGTGACTGACGGTGGCAAGGAACTCGTCCTTGACGCGGTTGGCCTCCTCCGCACGGCGCGCGGCGTCTTGCGCGGTCCGATAGAGACGCGCCTGTTCGATGGCGATCGTGGCGCGTCCCGCCAGCTCTTCGGCCAACGAGAGGTCTTCGCGCACATGATGCCGCTTGGTTTTCCCGTAGCAAAGCGTCAGCGCGCCGATGACCTCGCCGCGCGACCGGAGGGGGACCGAAATCAACGACGAGAGCGCGTGCCGTCGCATGGCGTCGAGGTGCACGGCGCTCGTGGCCATCTCGCACATCCACGCGTCGTCCACGCAAGGGTAAAAGGCCGCTCGCCCGGTGGAGAGGGCTCCCACCTTGACGTCTCGCCTCTCGGTGCGCGGCCACGGCGGCCATTGGATCTCCGATGCGGTCTGGCGATCGTCGCGCGCCTCGGCAATTCGACGAACCGAGTCTCCGTCGATGATGTCGAAGTAGCCGTAATCGGCGAGCAGCGGCGTCGCCAAACCCACCACGCAGTGGAGCGTGGTCTCGTAGTCCATCGACGCGGAGAACGCCTCGCCGACAGCCGCCAGCAAGCGAAGCCGGTTGTTCGACCGGCGCTCGGCGTCGAGCAAGCGGGCGCGGTCGAGTGCCTGCGCGCAGTGCTGGGCGAGCGCCACGCAAAAGCTTCGCTCGTCCTCGTCGAAGCGATGTCCGAGGAAATGCCCGAAGCAAATCAACCCGGCGACGCCGCCCCGGAGCATGAGGGGGATCGCACCCCAGGCGAGGAGTCTCCCCGCGGCCCTGGCTTTTTCGAAGGCCTCGGGATGGATGCGACGGTAGTCGTCTTCGGTCTCGACCCAGAGCGCGCCGAACTGGCGCACCCATGCCGCGGCGTCGACCGCAAACTCGCGAAGCCGGCCAATCAGAGACGGCTCGCTGCCCCATACGCTGGCGAGACCGAGGGTGTCGTCGCCGCGCGCGGTCCACAGGGTCACCGAACGCGCCTCCATCGCCTCGCCGCCGATCCGGCAGGCGACCTCGCCCACTTCCTCGACGGTGCTCGCCCGCGAGAAGGCCGCGGTGACTTCGTACATCCGCGCAATGCGCGAGCGCGAGCGCCGCTCGGCCTCGAAGAGGCGAGCGTGTTCGAGCGCCTGCGAGCACTGGGCGGCCAGCAGCACGAGCAAGCGGCGCTCCTCGTCGCTGAAGTCGTGGTCGCGGCGAAACGAGAGCGCGAGAGCACCGCTGGTGCGACCAGCGACCGTGAGCGGCAGGCAAGCGAACGCGACTGGCGACGCTTCGGGAGGCCGGCTGGCGCTCTCGGCGGCCGGATGCGCTCGCGCATACTCCGCACGCGACCCGATCCACTGCGGCTCGCCGGTGCGGGCCACGAAGGCGATCGGCCATGACGAAGCGAGCGGCAGTCGCCCGTAGAGGCTCACCAACTCCGATGAGTACCCCTTCGACTTCTGCAGCACGAGCCAACCCTCGTCCAGGCGCCAGAATCCCACGTTCAACAGACGCAACGCCGAAGCCCCTTCGTCGAGCAGGACCCTCTCCACGTCGGCCTCTGTCTTCGCCGCCGCGAGCGCGATGCAGACTCCCTGCAACGTCTCGCAGAGCCGGGCCGTGCCGCTTCCGACGCGGACGGCAGAGACCTCGCCGTCCACGTCGCCCGCGGACGCCGGCTCGGCAGCGCGCATCGAAAGGTCGGCGGCGGCAACGCTCGAAACTGGGGCGCCACCTCCGTGCTTGGCAGCGGGTGGAGGCATCGTGCGAACGACCCGCAGTCTAAGCATGGCCCCGACATAACGCCACGCGCCAGCGACCATCATAGCGGCCTCAACGAGCCACGCCGGAGGCGCGCTAGCGAAGCTTAGGCGCTACGCCGAAAACGGATCTCGGACGATGATCGTCTCGTCTCGCCGAAAGCCCACGCTCACCAGCGTGATCGGACATCCTGCCTCGCGTTCGATTCGCTCGACGTACGCGCGCGCCGCCTCGGGCAACGAGCTCAACGTTCGAGCGCCAGCCAGGTCTTCGCTCCACCCGCGCATCGATTCATAGACGGGAGACGCACGCTCGATGTCATCGATGGGAAAATCGTCGCTGAGCCCGCTGGAGGTCCGGTACGCGACGCACACCTGGATCTCGTCGAGCCCGGCCAAGACGTCGAGCTTCGTCAGGGCGAGGCCATCCAGTCCGTTGACCCGAACGGCATACCGCAGCGCCGGCAGATCGAGCCAGCCGGTGCGGCGGGGCCGCCCGGTGACCGAGCCGTACTCGTCGCCGCGCTTGCGCAGCCTATCGCCGATTTCGTCGGTCAGCTCCGTCGGGAACGGCCCGCCACCCACCCGGGTGCAGTAGGCCTTGACGAGACCGATGACCGCGTCGATGCGCGATGGACCGACGCCGACGCCGGTGCACGCGCCTCCGGCCGTGGAATGCGAAGACGTCACGAACGGGTAGGTGCCGTGATCGATGTCGAGCAACGTGCCCTGCGCGCCTTCGAAGAGGACGCGCCGGCCTTCGCGCACCGCACGCTCGACCAGTTTCGACGTTTCTCCTAGGAGCGGGACGATGCGCTCGGCCACGGCGCGAAGCCGGTCCATGACTTCACGCACGGTGGGCAGCGCCCCGCCGAGGTCGAGCACCGTCGGCCGCCAGCACGACAGAGCGCGCTCGACCAGCGCCTGGGTGCGGTCGAGATCCCGCAGCGCGCCGAGGGGCACCCCCCGCCGAGCGGCCTTGTCTTCGTAGCACGGTCCGACGCCGCGCTTGGTCGTTCCGAGGGCACCCGGGGCCTGCTCGCGCAGCGTGTCGACCAGCACGTGGTACGGCAGAATCGCGTGCGCCCGGTCGCTGACGACGAGCGATCCGGCGCCGCGAAGATGCCCGCGCTTGGCCAGCTCGTCGAGCTCGCCGACCAGGCTGGAGGGATCGATCGCCATCCCTTGCGCGAGCACGCACGTGGTCCGCGGCCGCAGGATGCCGCTCGGGATGAGGCGGACGACGAGCTTGTCGTCGCCGACGACGAGCGTGTGCCCGGCGTTCGGGCCGCCGCCGTAACGGACGACCATGTCGGCGTGCTCCGTGAAGATGTCGACGATCTTCCCTTTTCCTTCGTCGCCCCATTGCGCGCCGACGACGACGACCGCGGTCATCTCACTCCTCTTTCTTCCAAAGGTGACGCGATGCTAGCTCCGCTCTTCGCATCCACCCACCCGGACGTATCGAGAATATGCGTGAAACCCCAGGCGCGAGCCCACAGAAGCGCGGCGGGGCGGCTCTCGAACGGGACCGCGACCACGCCTCGAGCGCGCAAGTCGACGACGCGCGCGTCGTCGGCGGAACCGACGACGACGACGCGCGTGCGCAGCTCCTCGACGACCGCGACCTCGTGCAGCGCCTCGGTGACCCGGTCGAGATCCAGGGCGAAGCCCGCGGCGGGCATCGGGCAGTCGAAGCGCGCGAGGAGCTCGTCGTAGCGCCCTCCGGATCCGACGGCGTCGCCCGTACCCGGGGCATAGGCGTGGAAAATCGTTCCCGTGTAGTACGCGAACCCGCGCACTTCGCCCAAGTCCGCGACGAGGTGCTGGCCGAGACCACGCGCGACGGCCGCGTCGAAGAGCGCGAGCAAGCGCTCCGCCGCGCGGGCCGCGGGCGTGGCCGCGAGGCGCAGCGTTCCTTCGACAAGCACGTCGCGCCCGCCGTGCAGCGACGGCAGTGCGCAGAGCGCTTCTGCGTAGGTGGCGGACGACCTAGAGCACGCCTCGGCTATCGCCGCCTCGTCTTTGCGCGCAAGCGCATCGGACAGACGCGCCTGCTCGTCGGGCGCGAGGGGAGCGATCAGCGCACGCACGACCCCGGCGTCGCCGACATCGATCGTGAACCGCGCGAGGCCCGTGGCGCGCAGCGCGTCGGCCGCGAGCGAAAGCAGCTCGAGGTCTCCCTCGGGCCCTGCGATGCCCGCGAGCTCGACGCCCACTTGGGGGATTTGCCGATGCTTTCGTGCCCGCCCGCTGCGCCGGCGCAACACGGTCCCCTCGTAGCCGAGGCGAAACGGCGGAGGACGCTCGTACAGCCGCGTGGCGATCATGCGGGCGATCTGGGGGGTCATGTCCGGGCGCAGCGCCGCCACTTCACCCGACTCGGGCTCGACGAAGCGCAGCACGTCGCCGGGGTCGAGCGTCCCCAGCCCGCGCTCGAGCACTTCGGCGAACTCGAACACCGGCGGCGTGACCACGGCATAGCCATAGAGGGCGAACCGGTCGAGCATGCGGCGGGCGAGGCTACGGCGAACCCCCGCCTCCTCCGGCAGGAGATCGCGCATGCCGGCGGGCAGGGGGTGCTCGAGCGCTCGAGACGGCACAACGGGCGTGTGCGCCGTGGCGTGGTCGGAGCGTGACGACGCTTCGGCGTTCATGACGACCTCCGACGCTGACCACATCGCGAGAGCGGGGTCAACCTCGGCGCGGCTGTCTCCACCCTGCCACCTGTCGCCGATCCAACAGCCTCGACGAGCACAAACCGGAGCGATTCCGGGGGATGTCGACGCGGCACGCCGATCGCACACGGCTGCGGCACACCGCCCACTCGTGTCGGCCCGTTCTCGTAAGACCGACGCGTGGTCGAAACCCCGCTGAGGAGACCATGGCTTTCTGCATCGACAAGTCGACTCTCGAAGAAGCCTCTCGCGGCGACGCGGCTGCGCTCGGCAGCCTCGCCCAAGCGCTCCAGCCGCACATCGAGAAGCAACTGCTGCGCTACCCGCTGTCGGACGAAGACCGCCGGGACCTTGCGCAGTCCACGTTGATGCAGATCATCCGCCGAGTCGGGTCGTTCCGCGGCGACTCGAGCTTCTCGACGTGGCTCTTTCGCGTGACCGCGAACGAGGCGCTCATGATGATGCGTTCGCAACGCCGGCACCGCGCTCGCCTCGTCGAGGGGCTCGATCAGACGGATCTCGAGAGCCTGCCTGTCGCCAACGACGCCGACGCGGACGGCCGCGCAGACGGAGCGGCAGCGGCGGGCGAGCGCGACGCGCTCGTGCGGCAGGCGGTCGAGGAGCTGCCGTCGGATTACCGCGATGTCGTGTCGTTGCATTATCATCAAGACCTGGGGCTTCAAGAGATCGCGCGACGCCTGTCGACGACGGAGAGCGCCGTACGCTCGCGCCTTCACCGCGCGCGCTCTAGGCTGCGCGCCATTCTGGAGCGGACGGCGACCGGCGGAGAGTTCGCGGCGGCGTGATCGGTCGCGCCCCTCGCCATCAGCCCGCGTTCGCTCGGACGCGATGGATCGCGTAGCCGACGAAGAACGGCCCCATCTTCGAGATGAACTCGCTGGTCTGTCGCGTCTTTCGCATCGCCTGAATCAGGTGCGAGAGGCGATGCAAGTCGCGTCCGACGATCCCGATGACGAACTCGTTGTCGGCGGCGTCGAGCCCGTAGGAGGCGAGGCGCACGTCGTGGGCCAGGTCTTGCGCTCCGTAGGCCATCCCGATCTGGGCGTGCTCGCGGAGGATCTGCGACTGGTCGTGGGGTTCCAGGCGGGCGAACGCCGCGGTTCGCCGGAGGGGGTACCAGACGTGCCAGGACAGCGCTTCGTTCAGGACGTTCTCGACGGACCTTCTCAGGAGCGCGTGCTCGAGGTCCGGCTCGTGCCCGGTGGCGTACGTGCGGCCGAGCATCGCGAACGAATCGCGAGCGACGACAGCCGCGAGCGGGTCCGTCGTGAAAAGGGGGCGAACGTCGCGGATGAAATGCGCCGGGTCTTCACCCCACGTCAACAGGCCGAGCCCACGGGGGGACATCGCATCCGCATAGACGACCCCGGAGACCCGGCGCCGCGCCATCAGGTCGGCCGCGCCGCGGGCGACGTCGCCGGGGTTCGGCCCGGACGGGGGAACGTCGAACACGAGCAGTTGCATGAAGAGGCGCCGATCCATCGATTGGCGCTCCCCGTCTCGTTTTCCGCCCAGCTCGAGGACGTCAATCGTCGGGAGACCCGGTTGCTTGGTATCTGCGGCCGTCATGGGTCGAGCGTAGCGCACTCGCCGCGCTTCTCTAGAGCGTGTTGTCCACGCGCCCCTCGCGCAAGGTCGAGAGCTTCTGCTGGTAGGCGTCGAACAGCTCCGTGAGGATCGCGCGCGAGTGCGACCGGTCGTCCAGCTCGCCGGGATCGCTGTCCAGATCGAAGACCAGATAGAGCGACCCCCCCTCGTGAAGTAGCTTCTGCCCCGGCGTGGGCCCGTGAATCAGCGCCCGGTGCTGCGAGACACGCGGACCGCCGGGCATGTCCATGAGTACGTCGCGCTCCTCGGCGGCCGCTTGATCGGGAGCCACGATCTCCTGTGCGCAGCTCTCGCCCGACAGCTCTCCGGGCGGCGGCTGCCGCACGCCGAGGAGGTCGAGCACGGTCGGCACGACATCGATCAGGCTCCGCTTCACGCGCACCCGATGCGGCTTCACGCCCGGCACGTACACGACGAGCGGCACGCGGACGAGAGGCTCCCACAGATCCACGCCGTGCCAGCTCATTCCGTGCTCGTCGAACGCTTCGCCGTGATCGCTCGTGAGGACGATGGCGGTCTTGGCGCCCCACGGCTGCGACGCGATGAAGTCGAGCAGGCGGCCGATATGGTAGTCGGTGTACCAGACCTCGCCGTCGTACATCGCCTTGCTCCAGCTCTTGGCTCCGGTGCGGAAATCGGGGGCTTCCGGATGCGGGACATACGGGGCGTGCGGGTCGAAGTAGTGAACCCACAAGAAGAAGCGCTTGTCGACGTTGTCGTGGTCGGACAAGAGGGTGATCGCCGTGTCGCTCAAGGCTTGGCCGGTCACGGAGGTGTCCGAGTCTGCCGAGGAGTCCGCCGGCAGCGCCGAGAGATCCCAAACGTCCATCCCCTGGGCCAGCCCGTACCTCGGCTTGAAGTACCAGTGCGAGGCGGCGCCCATCGTGTGAAAGCCGACGTCTTGAAGACGCTCTGCGAGAAATACGTTCGCCGGTCCGTAGACGTTGAAGTGTCCTCCGTCGCGAATGCATTCACTCGGGTACT
The DNA here is from genome assembly GCA_964531095.1 of uncultured Polyangiaceae bacterium. Lineage (GTDB taxonomy): Bacteria > Myxococcota_A > Polyangia > Polyangiales > Polyangiaceae > Palsa-1150. The sequence continues at coordinate 30,139 of CAZHED010000050.1, forward strand.
TGCCTATCAGCGTGGGTCCCACGCTCTTGCCGGTGTACGAGGCCATGGAATAGGCGCGTTCGAAAACCGTCGAGCGGGCCGCCAGCGCATCGAGGCTCGGCGACACGGGCCGCTCGTAGCCCATGAAGCCGAGGTCGATGCGCAGCGTGTCGACGGTGATGAGCACGAGGTTGAGGTCGGGGGGAACGGACGCGCGTGCGGACCGCGTGGGCGCCGGGCCGACTCGGGCGAGCGGGAGGTCGGCGCCCGAGCAGTCTTCGTCGATTCCATTGCCGGGGATATCGACCGCCGTGGGCGAGCGGCGAGGGTCCGAGTCGTCGCAATCGCCTCCACCGAAGAGAGACGAGGCGCCATCCCCGTCGCGGTCGGTCGCCCGCCTCGCCAGCGCCAGTCCGATACGGCCGAGCGGTGCATTCAACTCGATCGCGCGAGCGACCGCGGGTGCCTCCGATAGGGCAAATGCCTGCCGAACGACCAAGGCCCAACCGAGGACGATGACCACGGCCCCGATCGGCGCCCGCTGCCTCCCGCCTCGCCGCGAAGCATAAAGCCCGACCGCCGCGCAGGCCGCTATCGCGAGCACGGCGGCAACGGGCGACAAGTCGAGCTCGCGCCGGGTCAGGACCCCGAGAATCGCCAGCGGCGTGGGCCCATTGCCGCTCGTGTCTCCGACGCGGACGCCGACTGCGAAACAGGCGGCGGCAAACGACGCGCCGCAGGCCCCGGCGACGAAAGGGCCCACCGCCGTCGTGACCGTCCGAGCCGTGACGGGCACGCTCGCCAGGACGGCCGCTCCCAGGATCAGGAGTCCCGCGAGCGAGACCGACGCCATCTGGGCGCCCGCCGCCAGTGGCGCCTCCTCACTCAGCGCCGCGCGTGCGCTGTGCGCGCACATCAAGCCCCACGCCAGCATCGCCGGGGGCCCCATCAGCGCCGCAGCCGCCGCCCTCGCGCGCGATTCTTCGGGGAGCCCGCGGACAGCCGCGATCGCGACCGACAGGCGCCCCCCCTGCGCGAGTCCGAGCGGCGTCGCGGCCGCCGCCATCAGAAGCCCGACGAGCGTCGCGATGGGAACGAGCACGGCGGCGTCGCCGCTGGCCAGATCGCTGAGCGGCTCGCGGACTTCGCTCATCCGCAATGCCTCGACGACCCCGACGATCTCCGCGCCGAACACGGCACCGGCCACCGAAAGCACGATTCGCGCGACCCAGGAGCTCAACGGCGACTCACCACTTGTACCACTTCTTCCGAGCGGGCCCGGCTGAAGACGCACCCTCACCCGCCGCTCGTCACGGCCCGGGAAGAACGTCGGGCTTTACGTAAACCTCGTGTAGGCGCGCCCGCTTCGCCTGCATGACCTGAATCATCGGCCCGAGCTTCGCCGAATCGCTCGCGAGGTCCTCTTGCTCTCCGGGGTCCACCGCGAGATCGTAGAGCTGGTACTGGCGCCCGCCGGAGTGGACCAGCTTCATCCCCGGCGTCGCGCCGTGGATGATGCCGCGTCGCATGTGCGTGAACGGACCGTCGGGCATATCGATGTAGACGTCGCGTTCCCCGAGCTCGTCGCCGGGCTTTGCGGCGATGTCCGACATCAGCGTCTGCCCGGAGAGCTCACCGGGCGCCGCGGGCTTGACGCGCATGAGGTCGAGCAGGGTCGGCACGAGATCGATGACGCTGCGCTTGGGGGAAACATGGTGGGGCACCAGTTGCGGGTCGGGAACGCGGATGAGAAGCGGCACGCGCACGAGGGACTCCCAGATTTCGAATCCGTGTTGGAACGCGATTCCGTGTTCGGTCATCGACTCGCCGTGATCGCTCGTCACCACGACGACCGTGTCCTTCCACCAGGGCTGTGCGCGCGCATGGTCGAGCAAGCGGCCGATGTACTTGTCGGTGAACCACACCTCGCCGTCGTACGCGGCATGCATTTGCCAGCCCGGCGGCTTGTTCGGATCGGCGAAATCCGGCGCGCCGGGATGGGGAACGTATTGCTCGTGCGGATCGAAGTAATGCACCCAGAAAAAGAAACGGCCCGAGCTCGCGTGGTGGTCCAGAAGCGCGAGCGCGGCGTCGGTCAACTGCGCGCTGGTCGTCGTCGAGTCGCTCGCAGCGCCCTGCCCTTGATCGGGGATCGCCGAAAGGTCGAAGAGGTCGAAGCCTCGGGTCAGCCCCCATGACTCGCGGAAGTACCAATGGGATGCGGCTCCCATGGTGAAGAAGCCAGCGCCCTTGAGGCGTTGGGCGAGGAAGGTATTCGTCGCTGCGTACTTGTTGAAGTGCCCGCCGTCGCGCGCCGTCTCGCTCGGATACTTGCCGATGAGCATCGGCGCGAGGGCCTTCCCCGTGTACGACGCCATCGAGTAGGCGCGATCGAAGATCACGCTCTGGGCGGCGAGCGCGTCGAGATTGGGCGTCGTCGGCTTGTCGTATCCGAGAAAGCCCACGTCGGCGGCGCGCAGGGTATCGACGGTGACGAGGATGAGGTTGTAGTCCCGCTCGACCGTGACCGCCCTGGGGATTGCGGAAGGTGGGGCAGCAGCGGCGGATAGCGGGAGGTCGGCGCCCGAGCAGTCTTCGTCGATCCCGTTGCCGGGAATCTCGACGGCCAGAGGGGAGATGCGCGGGTCGGCATCGTCGCAGTCGCCGCCGCCGAAGTACGGCGAGGCGCCGTCGTGGTCCCGGTCGGTCGCCCTGCGAACGATCGAGAGCGCGATGCGCCCGAGCGGCGCATATTGCTCGACCGCGCGGGCGACGCCGGGACGGCGCTCGAGGGCTTGCGCCTGCTGCACGGTGACGGCGAGTGGCGCGCCGACGCACACGAGCGCCAGGGCAAACACCGGCACTTGCGGCGGCCTCCCCGCGAGGGCGAGCGGCGCAAGCCACGCGCACGCGGCGATCGCGACGAGATCGACGATGGGACGCAGGTCGAGCTCCGGGCGCTTGAGGACGCCGAAGATCGCCAAAGGTCCGGCGCCTTGCCCACCGGTGTCTCCGCTCCAGACGCCGAGGGCAACGACGGCCGCGGCAGCGGTGAGCCCCAGGCCGCCCGTGATGGCCGGGTCGATCGCGCTTGGCCAACGCGCCGCCGTGAACGCGAGGCCACGCCGGACCGAGGGCAGCAGCGCAAGCCCGGCCGCCGAGAGGGCTCCCAGCCAGGCAAGAGTCGTCACCGCGAGCGCGCCGCCCGCGGCCGCGGGGGCGCCATCGCCGACGAGCTCCCGCGCGGTGTGTGCCGTCGCGACGACCCATGCGGCGGCGACAGCGGTCGCCAGGACCGTGAGCGCGGCCGTGCGCGAGCGCGCGAGCACCGGCTCCGCGCGAAGCGCCGCGATCCGCTCGGTCGGCGCCACCGGGCGTTCGGGCTCGAGGAAGAGGGATACTGCGGCGGCCGCGAGCCCTACCGCCAGGGCTGTCGGCACCAGCACGCCGAAGTCCGCGAGAGCGAGCGTGCCCAGGCCGGGCGCGTGCGCCCCCGTGAGCTCGTTCGCCGCCAGCCGGCCCTCCACCACAGAGAGGACGAATGCACCGAAGAACGACCCGATGAGCGCGAAGACGATGCGTCCGGCGGTAAACATGGTCCTGGAAGAGCCGACCGATCGAGTCTACCCCGTCGGTCCCACCGAGGCCCTACCCGCGTTTGGCGCGAGCGAGCGGGTGCGCCGCGTCGTACACACGCATGAGGTGCTCCATCGAGACGTGGGTGTACCGCTGCGTGGTGGAGAGCGACGCGTGGCCGAGCATCTCCTGGATGGATCGCAAATCGGCGCCGTTGTCGAGCATGTGCGTGGCGCAGGTGTGACGAAGCGCGTGCGGGTGAAGATCGGCACGACCGGCCCCACTCGCCCCGTACGCGTGCACGACGGATCGAACGGCGCGCGAACCGATGCGCGCGCCGCGCGCGGCGAGAAACAGAGCTTTCGGGTCTTGCTTGCCGGTCTTCGGGTGGACCATGCGCGGCCGCTCTTCGAGCCAACGCACGATCGCGGCGACGCACTTGCTGCCAACGGGCACGAAACGCTCCTTGTCCCCCTTCCCGCGCACGAGAGCGCTGCCTGCCCCGAGATCGACCGCGCCGACGTCGAGACCGCAAAGCTCGCTCACGCGCAGTCCCGATCCGTAGAGCAGCTCGAGCATCGCCCGGTCGCGCGCTCCACGAGCCGTTTCTGCGCTCGGGGACTCGACCACTTCCCCCGCAGCATCCACGGACAGAAGCGTCGGCAGCGGCCGGCGCACTCTGGGCGACGCCAGCTCGTCGGCGGGGGACGTAGGGATGTGGCGGCGGCGGCGCAGCCATCGCATCCAGGAGCGCGCGCTGGCCACTTTGCGCGCGATCGAGCTGGGGGCGTTCTTGCGCGCCAGCAAGCCGAGCCACCCGCGCAGGAGATAGAGGTCCACCAGACGGACGTCATCGATAGCCGGGGACTCCCGCTCGCGAGCGAACGCCGCGAAGCTCGCCAGGTCTTTGCCGTATGCGGAGAGCGTGTGCGGCGACGCGCGGCGCTCGGTCCGGAGATAGAGAAGAAACGAGGCGATCGCGTCGTCGAGGGTCACGTCGTCGACCGCTAGCATGCCGGGGGGGCCCGGCGGCAAGTTCGCGGCGAGACGGGACCACGACCCGTCTCCTGCCGTCCACGACCGGGCTCACGCGAGCAAGCTCGCCCGATCCTCGGCGGAGATGGTGATTCCTATCGTCGCGAGGGGATCCAGGATGTCGCGCACCGCGACCTCGCGCGCAATGTCGGCGAATCGCTGGGGGACCAGCCATCCGAGGGCACGCAAGTCGTCCTCCGGCAAGGAGGGCTTTCCTTCGCCCTTCGCCGTACGCGACTGCCAGAAGGGAGCGACGCCGCGGAGCGCGGCGAGCATCACCTGTCCGAGGCGCCGTAGCTCTGCGCCGTCGATGCGCGACAGCGCCCACTCGAAGTACAGCCCTCCGAGGCGCCGGTGGTGCGCCTCGTCGCGCAGGATCGTCTCATAGACCGATCGGGGCAGCGGATGCGACGTGTTGTCCAAGCTCACGCTGGCCGTGCCCCCCGCGAACGCCTCGGCGACGCAGCTCACCCGGAGCATCAGCTCGTTCGCCCGCTGAAACGGGGTGAGGCCGACCGGGCGCGACGCGAAGTGGTCGAGGTCGACCGAACGCGGCGCGGCGCCGCCGAGCTCCATCGCCATCCGGCTGGCGAGCTCCACGTGCGAGCACTCGTCGGCGAGAAAATCGCTCGTCATGCCGAGCAAGTCGAGCGGTGCTTTCACGTCGACGAGCGCGCGCAGCACCTCGCAGAACGAAGCCACGGCGCGATACTCGTTGATGGCGACTTCGGTCCATGCCCCGCGGGCGTATTCGATCGCCGCCGGCGCGTATTTCGAGGGTGTGAGCGTTCCCCACGCAAGCTCGCCCCCGGCGGGGCGCGCTTTCCGAAAGTGGTGCTCGGCGGGCCCTCCCATCCACTCGATTTGGAACGGCTCCTTCACGGGCCGAACCCGCCGTCGGGATGAATGATCACGCCGCAGGGCAGTCCGTTGCAGGGGCCGTGTCCGCCCGCATCGGGATGGACAATGACTCCGCCGCCCACGCTTGCGTCGGGGATCGGCAAGACTCCGATGGGGAAGTGATGGGCGGCGTCGGGCTTGCCCGCGTCTTGGGGCGGGGCGGGCAAGCTCCCGGTGATGATCTGGACGTCGGGCCAACCGGCGTCTTCGGGGGGCGGCATCACGATGGTTCCGCACGGTCCGCCGCCGCACGGCTTACCCCCACCGCCACCCGCGTCCGGAGGCATGGCCACGGCTCCACAGGGTCCTCCGTTGCAGGGGCCTTTGCCCACGTCCGCGTCGGGCGGAATCGGAGCGCTTCCGCAACAGAAGCCAGGCGACGCGTCGTCACCCGGTGGAACTTCTGGCGGCGCGGGTGTTACCCCCGTCGGGCCCCCGCCCCCCTGGCCCTCAATCGACCCCTCGCCTCCAGAATCGGCGACGCTCGCGACGGACCCCATGACGGGATCCGTGCCGCTGCACGCGGCGGTGCCAAGAAGCGCGCTCGCGCCGGCGCTGGCGACGATACGAAGCAAGAAGGTCGGCGGGTTGGGCGAAGACTTTCGGTAGATCATCGGTGACGACTCCAGAGCAAGAGGTGAGCCGCAGAAAAGCCGCGCCCCATCCGCAGAGACAAAAGCCTACGGGACATGTGCCGCCGTGCCACCGGGATCGATTTGTCACGGTGCCGAAGGAGGCTTCGAGCGCACACCTGCGCCTTCCCACCGAGTCGAGAGAACCAGGCAACCGGCGTCCACCAGTCGAATTGAATCAGGGACGCTCCCCGAGCGAGTCGAGAGAACGAAGAGGTAGGGAAGGCGGCGCCCGGCGTCAGGAAGCAATCCGGGCTACGGTCGTCGTTCGTGCGCCGCTGGCTTCGGTTCGTCACCTATGTTTGGGAGCGCGCGAAGAGCGAGCGTTCCTCGCCGCGCGAGATCGGCTGGTCGGTTGCGGTCGGCGCGTTCTCGGGGTGCACCCCATTCTTGGGACTCCACCTCTGGATCGCGCTCGCGCTGGCGACGCTCCTGCGCCTCAACCGCCTCTGGGCGGTGGTCGGATCGCGCATCTCGTTCGCCCCGCTGTTCGCGGGCATTGCTTTCTGCGAGATCGAGAGCGCCCACCGGCTCCGCACGGGCGCCTGGGTGACGCTGTCGCCTCACGACGCGGTGGCACGCGGCCCGGAGCTCTTCGCCGACTGGCTTCTGGGAGCGGCCGTCCTCGGAAGCGCCCTGGCCGCCGGGGTCGGGTTCGTCGTGTACCTCTCTGCGCGCCGTTGGCAGGCCCCCTCGCCTCTCCCGCAGAGCGCGGCCGCGTCGAGGGATCCTACCCGGAACATGCCCTCCGAACTTCGTCGACCGTCTTCGGAATCCCGGCGGTCAGCACCTCCGGCCCCGACTCATTGACCACCACGTCGTCTTCGATCCGAACCCCGATGCCGCGCCACTCCGGCGCTACCGTGCCGTCGGCCGGGCCGATGTAGATTCCCGGCTCGACGGTGAGCACGATTCCCGGCTCGAGCGTCCGGGGCTGGCCATCGACGAAGTAACTGCCGACATCGTGGACATCCATGCCCAGCCAATGGCTGGTTCGGTGCATGAAGAACCGCTTGTAACCGTTCGTTTCAATCAGCTTTTCCGGCTCTCCGAGAAGGAGCCCCAAGCGCACGAGCCCGCGGGTGACGATGCCGACCGTCAGGTTGTGGATCGCATCGAGGGTGACGCCAGGCCGCGTCGCGGCGATCCCTTCGAGCTGCGCCTCCAAGACCAGCTCGTAAATGGCCTGTTGCTCTCGCGAAAAGTCGCGCCCGACCGGGAACGTCCGGGTGACGTCGCTCGCGTAGTAGTCGTATTCGCACCCCGCATCGATGAGGAGAAGCTCCCCCTCGCCGATCTGCCGATCGTTCTTGCGATGATGCAAGACGCAGGCGTTCGGCCCCGATGCGACGATGCTGCCGTATGCCGGGCGCTCGGACCCGCGCCGCCGAAACGTGTCGAGGAGCAGCCCCTCGATTTCGTATTCGTGCATCCCCGGGCGTGCCTTGCTCATGGCCAGCTCGTGCGCCTCGCGCGTGATCCGTCCCGCCACGCGCATCGTCTCGACTTCGGCGCCCGACTTGCGAAGTCGCATCGGATGCAAGAGGTCCGCGGGGTCGACAATTTCCGTGGGGGCAATGACCCCCGTGCGCTGGCGTCCGCGCACCCGGTGGACCGCGCCGAGCAACCGATCGTCGAAGGGACGGTTTCTGCCGAGCCGATAGTAAATTCGGCGGCGGTTCTCCAGCGAGGCGGCGAGCTTCTCGTCGAGCTCCGCCGCGGGAAAGGCCTCGTCCGCGCCAAAGCGCTCCTTGGCTCCTTCGACCCCGGCGCGCGGGCCGTCCCAGATCTCGCGATCGGGGTCGCGGGGACGGACGAAGAGGATGGTCTTGCGCTCTTTGGAGTCGAGAACCGCCACGCTCTCGGGCTCGTCGAAGCCCGTCAGGTAAAAGAAATCGGAGTCCTGTCGATACTCGTGGTCGACGTCGTTGTTCCGCACGAAGACGGGTGCGGCGGGCAGGACCGCGACGGCGGAGGGGGACGCCGCCGCCATGGCATCGAAGAACGATGCCCGCCGGCGCGCGAATGATTCGGCGTGATGCGCGGGATCCACGGCGCCCACCATAGCGTGGTACGCGCCCTCACGCCGGGGTCTACGCCGTCCCCCGAATCTTGGCCCCCGGGGGACGAGCGAGGGACGATTCGCCCATGACCCCTTCCGTGGATCGACGACAGAATCGGAGCGACGACCCCCTCGTCGCGCTGCACTATCAGCTCGCCCAGACCCGCCGGGAGGGACGCCTCGACGCCATCGTCGTGGCGGACGACTCGGGCATCGTCGTCGCCGGCGCCGGCGGCTGGGCCGTCTGCGAAGAGCTCGCGGCCTACGCACCTCTGCTCGCTCATGGCGTCTGGAGCGAGCCCGGGCTGGGCGAGGGCTCTCGCATTGCAGAGCTACGAACCGACGTCGAAGTGCGGCCCGTAGATATCGAAGGACATATGGTGTTGCTGTGTGCTCGAGGTGGCGGGACACGCGGCACGGCCATGGAAAAGGCAGCCGAGGGCGTCGCGCGGATACTCACGTCCGGAGCTCCGGCATGACCTCCCCACGTTGACCGCTCCGCGCGCGCACGGTACGAAGCCGCTGCGAAGGCCCCTCGATGAGCGACAACGAACGCCGCCGCCGGCTCGACTCGGTGATCCCCGAGCTGCTCAAGCGTGCGGTCGAAATCGGAGTCGAGAAGGCGGTTGAAGCGCCTGATAACCTGAAGGAATTCGTTGGCGGCCTGAAGGTGCCACGCGAAGTAGCCCACTACCTTTTGTCCCAGGTCGAAGAGACCAAAAACGGCCTCTTCCGCGTTGTCGCCAAGGAGATTCGCGACTTTCTCGAGCACGCGAACGTCTCGAGCGAGATGCGGAAAATGCTGACAACGGTAAAGTTCGAGATTAATACGACCATCCGCTTTCAGCCGAACGATTCTGGTTCGACCGAGGGGGACGCGCAAAAGCTTCCCAGGCCCGAGGTCAAAGCGGATGTGCAAGTGAAACGCGACGAGCGACCGCGCGAGCGTCGCAGGAGTCGAGAGTAGATCCACAATGCCCAAACCACTCCGCGTCGCGGGTGAGGTCGACAGCTGGTGCACGAAGTGCCGCCTCGTCCTCAACCACCGCATCGTGTCTATGAAGAACAACAAGGCGTACCAGGTCGAGTGCCTGACCTGCCGCACGACCCACCTCTGGCGACCAACCGCCCCCTCCGACCGGGCTTCCGCGTCGAGCGCCGGCGGCGAGAGCCTCGCGCCCTCGGGAGACCGACCGCGCGCTGCGGCACGGTCGGCGAGCAAGGCGCCACGCGCATCCCAAGCGATGCGCCACGAGCAGCAGTGGGAGACGGCCATCGCCGGCCGCGGCGTGCTGGAGTTCAAGCCATACAACGTGGGCGCGAGCTTTCGCGAGGGCGACCTCGTGCGTCACAAGAAGTTCGGCGACGGCCTCGTGACCCGAGTCATCGACGCGCACAAGGTCGAGGTTCTCTTCCGAGACGAAGCGAAGACGCTCGCCCAAGGCATGAGCTGAATTCATCGCTACAGGTCGTTTGACCGGACTACCCCCCGGTGAACATACTGCACTGCGCGGGCGGTATCATGGGTCACTGGTGGCGAGGCGCGGTTGGACAGGCGATGCTTTGGGGCAGCCTCGTCGCGTCGGACCGCGCGACCTCCGCCTCGGTTCGACGTGCCCAAGACCCGGCGCCGCCGCCGCCGGTCCCGTCCGGGATCGCCTCCCCGATGCCGCCGGCGCCGGGAAGCCCGTCTGGCGGCTTCGTGCGGGGCGCTTCCGACGTGACGCCGGCGGCCTCGGTCCGGCTGGCGCTCTCCCCCGATGGTCACTTCGGGGCCTGGCTCGTGGCGGGCTCGTTCGAGCGAGGGAGCGCACCGGACGCAGAGTCGCTCTCGCCACGCCTCGGAGCAGCGATCGGCGAGGCTCGCTGGACGATCGCCTCTTCGAACAACGGGCCGATCGATCTCGTGGCCGCGCTCGACGCGCGTGGCAGCGACCTGACCGCGTTCGCGGCCGGCGTGCTGCATATCGAGCATGGCGGACAGCACGTCCTTCTCCTCGGCGCCGACGACGGCGCGGCGGTGGTCGTCGACGGCAAGCGGGTATTCGCGCGCGATGACGCCCGCCCGCAGCGCGACGACGACGACCTCGTTCCCCTTGCGTTGAGCGAGGGGGACCACAGGCTCACCCTCGTTCTTCACCAGCGCGCCGGCGCCTGGAGCTTCCGCGCGCGGCTGCTCGACGCGAACCTCGAACCCCCGAGAGGCGCGTCGTGGCTCCTCCCCGGAACGACGGGCGCCGATGCGCGAGCGCTGGCAGCGCGCATGTCGTCTGTCTCCCTGGACCGCGGAATCGCGCCGGACGGCTACCGCCCGGCGCTCACGGTCCGCTTCCCCGAGGGGGCGCCGCTCGGCGTCCAGCTCGACGTGCACGCGCGGCTTCTGCGCGCGGGCGGCGTGTCCGGCGACCCGCTCTTCAACGTCGATGCCGGGCAGGTGCCCACCGGCGACCGAGGCGTGCGGGAGCTTTCGGTCCTGCTGCCGCACGTGGGCGGCGACGAAGTAGAAGACGCCGACTGGACGGTGCACATCGAAGTCTCCGGGCGCGCGCTCGACCTTCCGATGCATCCGCGGCGCGCCGTTCGCGAGGCCGTGGCGCGCGCGGACCGCGCGATGAACGAGGCGCGATCACAAGGGGCGGAATGGCTCCCGGCGGGGTCGCTCGAGAGCGTCGAGCATTTGCGCGATCGGCTCGCGGGGTTCGTCATGCACGGCGATGGCGACATCGCCGCGCAGATCGACGACGCCCGCGAGCTCGACGACTTGGCGTCCGCGATGGAGGCGAAGCGCGATCCCTACGCGGGGCGGACCGGAGCAATGCGGCGAGCGTACCGTTCGCCCGCCGACGGAAAGCTCTCCGAGTTCGCGCTGTACGTCCCGCCCGGCTTCGACCCCGCCAAGAGGTACCCGCTCATCGTGGCTCTCCACGGAATGAACGGCCGGCCCATGGAGATGATGATGTGGCTCTTCGGGCACGACGATCCGCAGCGCGACGGGTTCTGGGAAGACCGCCATCCGCGCAAGAGCCTCGAGTATCTCGAAGCGATCGTCGTTGCCCCCGACGGTCACTTCAACGCTATGTACCGCGACGTCGGCGAAGAAGACGTGATGCGGGTCGTCGACTGGGCGATGGCGACCTACCCGATCAACGAGGCGCGGGTGACGGTCACCGGCCCGTCGATGGGAGGCATCGGCGCGGCGGCCTGCGCGCTCCACCACCCGGACCGCTTCGCCGCTGCAGAGCCGCTTTGCGGCTACCAGAGCTTCTTCGTGCATGGCGACTCGGGGGGAATGCGCCCGTGGGAGCACTTCCTCGGGGAAGTGCGCTCGAACGCGCTCTGGGCCGAGAACGGGCAATACCTTCCCCTTTACATCGTGCACGGCACCAGAGATCTGCCCGAAGAGAACAGCGGCGTTCTCATCGATCGGTACGAAGAGCTCCACTACGACGTGAAGCACGAGCACCCGGAGCTCGGACACAACGTGTGGCAGACGACGTACGAGGACCTCAAAGGGGCTCGGTGGCTGCTCGACCACCGCCGCCCTTCCCACCCGCGCGCGATTCGCTTCAAGACGCCGCGCACGCGCTGGGCCGACGATGCGTGGGTGCATGTCCGCGAGCTCTCGTCGAGCATGGCGTGGGGCGAAGTCTCGGCGCGCGTCGACCGAGACAACTTCGTTCACGTCGTCACCCACGGCGTCGCTGCCCTCGCGCTCGACCGGGATCCCACGATGATCGACGACGCGGCTCCCGTCGCGGTGGCCGTCGACCAGTCCCGGCTCGTGTTTCAGGCGGGCGAGCCGATCGAGCTTCATAAGGAGCGCGCCGCCTGGAAGGCGGGGGCGGCCGCGCACGAGGGGCTGTACAAGCACGCGGCCACGACCGGGCCGATACCGGACGTGTTCCACGAACCACTTCTGTTCGTATGGGGCGCCAGCGACACGACGCAGGCGCGCGCGAACGAAGAAGTGGCGCGCAAGTGGGCTCGCGTCCGCAGCGGCGTGCAAGTGGACTACCCGGTGGTCAGCGACACGGAGTTTTTTGCGCGTGGCGAGGCCATCGCGAACGAGCGCGCCCTCTTTTTGGTCGGCAACGCGAAATCGAACCGCGTCGTGCGCGAGCTCGAGCCGGGCCTGCCGATCCGCATCGAGAGCGACGGGATCCTGGCCGGGGAAAAGCGCGTCGAGCTCGAGGACGGTCCGGCGGACACTTCGCAGCTCGGCGCTGCGTTCATCTACCCCAACCCGCGGCGTCCGGACCGGTATGTGGTCGTCGTCGAGGGGGTGGGACCGCTCGGAACGTGGCGGTCGCTGTCCCTGCCGGAGATGCTCCCCGACTACGTGGTCTTCGACCGGGGCGTCGCACCCGCCCGAGGCATGCTCCTCTTAGGGAGCGCGAGCGTGCGCGCCGCCGGCCATTTC
>CAZHED010000051.1:0-42277 GCA_964531095.1 uncultured Polyangiaceae bacterium
GCCGTCGACTCGTACGGTCCGGTCACCGACAACGCGCAGAGCGTCTACGAGCTCAGCTGCATCGAGACCGTTCCGAACATCCAGGCGGAGATCAAGAAGGACTTCGGCTTCGACGTCGACTTCGAGAAGGCCAAGCACATGCTCGAAGAGAACGACGGAGCAGGCAACACGTTCAAAGCCACCGCGAAGCCGGTGCTCATCGGCACGGCGGTCGTCGGCGCGACGACGATGATTTTCGCGATCATCGTTCTTCTCACCGACGGGCTGACCAATCCCGACAAGATCCGGAAGCTCTCGCTCCTCCATCCCCCGTTCTTGCTCGGCATGATCGCCGGCGGATCAATCATCTACTGGTTCACCGGTGCGAGCACGCAGGCGGTGACGACCGGTGCGTACCGCGCAGTCGAGTTCATCAAGGCGAACATCAAGCTCGACGGAGCCGAGAAGGCGTCGATCGCCGACAGCAAGAAGGTGGTCGAAATCTGCACGACGTACGCGCAAAAAGGGATGTTCAATATCTTCCTCGTCGTCTTCTTCGGCACGCTCGCGTTCGCGTTCCTCGACCCGTTCTTCTTCGTGGGGTACCTCATTTCGATCGCTCTCTTCGGCTTATTCCAGGCGCTCTTCATGGCGAACGCCGGCGGCGCTTGGGACAACGCGAAGAAGATCGTCGAGGTCGAGCTGAAAGAGAAGGGATCGGAGCTTCACGCAGCGACGGTCGTCGGCGACACTGTCGGCGATCCGTTCAAAGACACGAGCAGCGTCGCGATGAATCCGATCATCAAGTTCACGACGCTCTTCGGGCTCCTCGCCGTGGAGCTCGCGAACGACGAAGCGAATCCGATCCCGCGCGAGACGACGGCGGTCGTCGCGGCCGCGTGCTTTGCCGTCACGCTCTTCTTTGTCTGGCGCAGCTTCTACGGAATGCGCATCGAGGTGCGCGGCAAGGGCGAGGGAACGCAGGCCGAGGCCAAGCCCAAGCCCGCTGAATAGAAGATAAGCGCCGAGGGCAGGTTCCTGCGGCCTGTCCATCCCATCTCGGACCTCGGCGTCTCTGCGGTTTCTCCTCTCTCGCCTCACTGGACGGTGACCGGGACGCGCTCTTCGTTGTTGTCGTAGTTCGACTCCGGCAAGTCGTGCCCTGCGTTGATCACGACCGACAAGATGTAGTCACCCGCCGGCACCCCGGTGATATCGATCCATTGGCAATCGATATCGTTGGGATAGATGTCCTCCCAGCCGACCTGCAGACCTTGGTTCGTGCAACTGTACTTCATCGTCGTGCCGGGAGGCGTGGGCGAAAGGTCCGGCGCGGGGTCGACGTCCTCGAGACAGAACCCCTGCTTGTGGCCCGTGGCCGCCACGGTGACGCCGTCGGATTGGTAGAGGGTGTAGTGGCCGACTCCTCGGAAGTGGTAGTGCTGGTGGCACTGCGAGAACGTGAAGCACGCGTTTTGGGTCGGATCTCCGATGACCACGTCGGCGGTTCCTGTGTTGACTGTGCCTGTGTCGAAGCGCAGCAAGGTGCGCGTCCCGGTGGTCGTGATGCAACCTTCTGCGACCGCGCAGTCGGTCGGGCTGAACGTCCGCTGGCTGATGATGATCGATGCGAGGAGGTCGCTTCGGTCGACGGTCAGGTCGGCACAGGGGCCCCCCGGCGGACAATCCGCCAGGCCGCACGCCTGCGGCCCTATCGGGGCGTCCTCCATGACGGTGGACGCTTCCGGACCGGATGCCACCGTCGTCGGGCCCGCGTCGTACATCTCCTGCCCGGCCTCGCCCGCCGCTTCTTTCGCCGTCACCGTTACGTCGTCGGTCGCCGAGTCGCCTGCGTTGGGTGAGCTCCGCCACGAGACGTCCGTCGTCGCGTCGCCCTTCGTCGGCTCGCCGGCGTCGACGTGGCTAAATGTCGTGGAGGTCGTCGGGTCGCGGCCGTCGCTGCCGCACCCGACGATGATGGGTACTCCGCACGCGGCGAGCGCGCCCGCGACGGCAATCCGGTCAGTCCAGGGGAAGGGGGTGCGGCGCTTCATCGCGCCATGACCCGTGCAACGGCCGAACCGTACGTTCCCTCTCTCGGAGAACGGCGCGAACGGCGCCGAGGCCGCCCGCGCCGGGCCTCAGGGATGCCCTATCGTGGCATCTGCGTCATGAAGGCTGGGTGCGGTTGGCGCGGACCCGCCGCAGCGCTCGCCCCGCCAAGGGGCGTACCACTTCGTGCACGAAGTGGTGAATCCGTCCGCGGGCGGACGGGGCGTAGATCGTGATTGCTACGTGCGAGCGCACGTCGCTCGTCCACTTCATTTTCCACGGCGTGTTTTTGCCGAGCATGTCGTAGCGCGCCAGCCCGCGGCGCTCGGCGTCGGCCGCGGTCTCGCGGACCAGGATCTGCCCCGGCCCAAAGTGCGCGTACTCGGGATCGTAACCCACCTTCATCAAGTGGAACGTGGTGGCATCCTCCAGCGCAAACTGCGCGGCGATGCGAGCGCCCCGCGCGCGCAAGAACGCCATCGTGAGCTGGCCCTTTCGCGCGAACACACGCGCCAGCGCCGCGTAAAACGAGGTGAGGCGTCGGTCGCACGCGATGGCCGTTCCCGCCGCCCCCTTCCAGGCGGCGGCCTCCAGGTGCAAGACGTCGTCGAGCGCTCGGCGGTCGAAGACCGACACGCGCTCGAGCTCCACACCCCCGAGCTGCCGCTCGAGCCGCTGCATGTCGCCCCGGAAGCGGCGGTGGATGCGCTGCTCGATCCCCTCGACGAGAAACCACGGAGCCCGGCTGGTCTCGTGAACGTAAACGCGGCAGCGGGCTTCGCGCGCGAGCTCAGGCAGCACCTGCGACAGGGGCGAATCCGAAGGCACGCCGCGCAGCTCGAGAACGTCCCACCCTCCCGCTTCGCGCAGGGCGCGCCAGAGCGCGGGGACCGAGGCGGGGTCGCCCACGAGATCCATGCGTGGCGTGTGGTCGCCGTGCACGGAGACGAGGGTCCGGCCGCGCCGTGCCATCGGAAGCGCTGCCGTGAGCGTGCCGCCGCGCTGTGCTCCGAACAAAACCACCTCGGTTTCGCCCAGAAGGCGGGCCGTGAGGAGGATGAACTCGGGCGCGAGCATCGGGGAGGCATCTTGTGCGAGCGTGCCCCATTGAGTGAGGATCGCCCGAGAGGGGCGGCTCCGCCGGTCGATTCGCAACGCGAACGGTTCAGGTGTTTGTGCTGGGACCATGGTCAACCGGCGCTGCGGCACGGCCACACTAGGACGCGCCGACGGCGCGGCCGCGGTACGGTTCTGCATGGGCGGCAGGAGTGCCAGAGCCGTGCCTCGCACGGTCGAGGTTCCACGGCGCGCCGAAACGCTCTACCGTTGCCGCGAGATGAACGTGGCGGACCTGGTGCGCGTGATGGAGACCATCGCCCCCACGCGCTTCGCTGCGCCTTGGGACAACGTGGGCTTGTTGGTCGGGGATCCGGCTCGCGAGATCGCTCGCGTTCTCCTCTCGATTGACTGTACGCGATCGGTCGTCGACGAGGCTGTGCGAGGGGGCCACGGCGCCATCGTCGCGTATCACCCACCGATCTTCGACGCACAAAAACGCTTCGTCGCCGGCTCGCTCGCATACGATGCCGCGCGAGCCGGCGTGGCGATGTACAGCCCGCACACCGCACTCGACGTCGCCGCCGGGGGAACGAACGACATCCTCGCCGATGCGCTGGGGATGGTCGATCGCGGGCCGCTGCGCGCAATCGAACCGCGCGACGCCCAGTACAAGCTCGTCGTCTTCGTGCCGAGCGAGAACGTCGACGCCGTCGGCCGGGCCCTCTTCGGGGCCGGCGCAGGGCAAATAGGGAAGTACTCGTCGTGCAGCTTCCGCGCGCCGGGCACGGGTACGTTCTTTGGAGAGGACGGGACGCGCCCCGCGGTGGGCGAATCCGGGCGCCTCGAGCAGGTGGCAGAGCTGCGTCTCGAGACGGTCGTGCCGATTGAGCGTGTCGACGCCGTCATTGGCGCGCTGCGAAGTGCGCATCCGTACGAAGAGCCCGCCTTCGATCTCGTGCGCCTGGCTGCGGCCAAAGAGGCGCGTGGGTTCGGGCGCGTGGGGTCGCTGCCCCGAGCCGTGATGCCCGAGGTGATCGCACGCGTGAAGCGGGCGCTTGGAGTAGCGCACGTCCTGGTGGCCGGCTCCCTCGATCGGGACGTGACGCGGGCTGCGGTGTGCGCCGGTAGTGGCGGAGAGTTCGTGGGTGACGCGATATCCGCGGGCGCCGACGTACTTCTGACGGGCGAGCTGCGGCACCACGACGCGCTCCGCGCGGCTGCGGCCGGGTTGCGCGTGATATGCGTACTGCACAGCGCCAGCGAGCGCGCGGTGCTCGCGACTCTCGAGCGGCTCCTCCGGGAGGGGTTGCCCGGTGTGGAGGTCACGCGTAGTCGCGAGGATCGCGAGCCATTTGTCTTCGCGTAGGAGGAGCCCCGGAAGGGGGCAGCATGCTCCTGGTCCGGTGCGACTGCGCGAGCCTCAATTGCACATCCCGGAGCAAGGCACGAATGTCCCCGCGGTCGCCATCACCGTCGCGCTCCCGGCAGTGAGCCCTGTCCCCGACGCTTTCACCGTGATGGCGCCCGCGCCGGTCGCTTGGACGAGCGCGTACGCGACGCCGTTGAAGGCATTGCGCACGTTGCCGCGGAACGTCTCCTGAATCATGCTCCCGCTGTCCACTGCGACGATCGTCCCCGGCCCGGTGATCGCGAAGGTGATCGGCACGGCCGAGCTGGTCACGACGCCCCCTGCGGCGTCGGCGACCACCGCCTTGACGTACGAGATGTCGTTCACATCGGTCGTGATCGACGCGTGATCCGCCGTGACGACCAGCTGGCTCGCGGTCGTTCCGGTGGCCGGATTGGCCGACGCGGGCATGCCCCATGTCTTTTGCCACGACAGGCCCGCCGCGGTGGGCGCGCCGAGCGCGTCCATCAGCGCGCCGCCCGACGTGCCTCCGCCCCCGATGGTGGGCCACATGAGGGGCGCCTCGCCGAGATATTCGACCCCCGTCCAGATGAACAACCCTGTCAGCCCCGGGTTCCCCGTCACGGTGGCCCAGTCGCTCTGCGAATTGCTGCCGATCTCCGTGAGCACGCCGGACTTCGTCGGCGCAGCGGTCATGGCCTGAAGGCAATTGGGAACGTTGTAATTGTTGCCCCAGACGTCGAGGAGCGTATTCGTTGCCCCGCCGATGTCCATGGCCGTGGCCGGGTCGAACAGGGCCTGGGTGACTTTACGCGTCGTATCGAGCGCGTGGCTGATCGCGATCATGTTGGTCAGAATCGGCGTTCGCGTGGCTATCGAGTCACGAATCTCGTTGCCCGTGCTGTAGAGGGCCACGCTCGGATGGTTGCGGTCCCGCATGATCCAGCCGGTAAAGTCCACCTGCCACCACGTGGCGCCCGTGGTGACGCCGGGCACGGCCGGCATTCCCGTCGGCGCGGTCGCCGTCTTCGAGAAATAGGCCCCGTAATCGCCGACATCGCTGTACCGATGTGCGACCCACATATCGGTGAATTCGTCGAGGACGAGAAAGCCCATGCGATCGGCCAGATCGAGCAAATCAGGGCTGGGCGGATTGTGGGCCGTGCGGATCGCGTTGACTCCGAGGGCCTTGAGCTGCGCCATCCGCCGCTGCATCGCCCGCTGCGGCGCGGCCGAGCCGAGGCCGTGGAAGTCTTGGTGGTCGGCGACGCCCTGGAACTTGACGCTCTTGCCGTTGAGCGTCATTCCGGTGTTGAAGAGGATCTCCCGGATTCCGAACGGGGTGACGTCGTCGTCGACGGCGGCCCCGCCGACTTGGACGTTGATCAAGAGGGAATACATGTTCGGCGAAGCGAGGTCCCAGAGTTTGGCATTCGTCACGGGGACATCGAACGCGAATGTCGCCGCTGCTCCGGCGGCGATCATCTGCGCGGTCGCCTGGACCGCCGGAAGCATCGTCCCCGCAGGGTCGGAGACGACGCCCGCTACGGTCACGCTTTGCGGCGCGGCGCCGCTGTTGACCACCGACGTCGTCACTTTCACGGTGGCCGACGCCGTCGTCGGCGCTGGTGTCGTGACGTACGTCGCGTACTGATCGACATGAACCGGGTTGGTCACGAGGATGCGGACGTGTCGATAAATCCCGGCGCCCGTATAATAACGCTCGGCGGGCTGCACGGACGTGTCGGTCTTGACCGCGATCACGTTGTCCGCCGCGAACTTGACGCCCGAAGTCATGTCGTAGCGGAAGCTCGCGTATCCGTACGGGTGCTGCCCGAGCTGCGTGCCGTTGAGGTAGATGGTGGCGTTCTCCATCACGCCGTCAAATTCGACGTACACCTTGTCACCGGACATCGCTTGCGGGAGCGTGAAGTGCTTTCGGTACCAGCCGATTCCCGACGGCGCGTAGGCCCCCCGGCCGGTGGTTGTGGCCGACATCGAGAACGGATTGGCGGGCGGCATCGGACCCTCGATGCTCCAGTCGTGCGGTACATTCAGCGCTCTCCACGCCGTGTCGGCAAACGCCGCCGCGTCCGCGCCGGTCGCGTCGCCGTAGTTGAAAAGCCAGCCCGTATCGAACGGGATGATCGTCCGCACCCGATTGGGCAAGGGGGTGGGCGGGTTGCCAACGATGACTCCGGTGCCTGTACCCGTGCCGCTGCTGCCCATCCCGGCGTCGTGAACACCCGCGTCGCTGCTCCCTGTTCCCCCATCGTCGCCCAATCCCGTGCCCGTGCCCGTGCCCGTGCCCATGCCTGTGCCCATGCCCGTGCCGGTGTCCGTAGAGCCCGATCCCGAACCCGACCCCATCCCCGACCCCGACCCTGACGCCATTCCGCTGCTGCCCGCGCCCGATCCTCCGGACGACATCGAGCCCCCGGAGCTCGCGTTCGCTCCGCCCGGTGCTCCGCTGCTGCCGTCCTGCGACTGGGTCCCCGGAGCCCCGCCGTTGGGCTTCCCCGTGGAGCCTTGGCTCCCGCATGCGAGCACCAAGAACGTTGCTGCCAAGGCCACTGAAGCTCTCGTTGTTTTCATCGGACCTCTCGAAGCGATTGACACTCGCCGCACATTAGTCGCCGCGGTCCTTCATTATGCTCGCGTTTTGCGCACCCGTTGAACCGCAGAAGCCGCGAGCCTGGAATTTGCCGTTGCGGGCGTACCTCGCCAACACCAAGACTCGCGACCCGGCGGCTCGATTGGTGGCGCGGGCAATTCTAGCCGAGCGACGCGGCGGCGACGGGGGCGCAGCCCGTTTGCGCCTATTCGTCCATCAAGTCGAGGTCGACCTCGTCGAGCGCGATGGCTTGCAAGCTCGCTTCTCGATGAGGTCCGAGGCGCTCGGGCGCTCCGCCGGGTTCGGGCGGCCCACATTCGCCGCCCGCCACGTCGGCCCCGGGCGCAATGGTGACACGGGAGTCGCTCGAGCCCGGCTCCACCGCCACGCAGGCCGACAGAATGCGTCGCGCTTGGTCGAGGGCGCGCCCGCGGAGCGCCGCGGTCATCTCTTCGCGCCGATCGATTTCGTCGACCAAGCTCGCGGTACTCGCGATCGCGTCCCGCATCGCGGCGAGGTCCGCTTCGGCCGCGGCGAGCTGTTCTTGCCCTTGCGCCGCCGCGGCGCGCTCTTCCTCGATGGCGCGCGCGGCCTCGACGCACGCCTCGTCGTGTGCCGCGCGCAGCGCCACAAGCTCAATGGAGTGCTCACGCCGGGTCCTCGCCAGCCGCGCCTCTAGATCAGTTAGGCGCGCGCGGTCGGCCTCGAGCTCGACGGCGGCACGCTCGAGCGCGACCGCTCCGTCGGACGCCGACCTCTCTGCGAGCCCTGCGCGACGCGACGCCATCTCCACGAGCTCAGCGCTGCGGCGAAGCTGCTGGCGCGCCGCGTCCAGGTCGTGCCGCCCCTGTTCGCACTCCGCCTCAAGTTCCCGTACCCGCTCGGCGAGCGCACCCGCGCGCTGTTCGGCGGTGGCCCGCGTCCGCTCTGCCTCAGCGATCCGCACCAGCATGCGCGCCAGCTCGTCCGCTTCGGCGTCGCGCTCCGCCCCGAGCCGCGCGAGCTCCGCTTCCAGCGCGGCGATCCGTCCGGGGACGACCTCTAGACGCTGGAGGGAGGGCGGTTGTCGCGGCAGCACTTCGTGGTGCGGTTGACTGGTCCCGTGCAAAGGCGCGGACACGCCCGGGGCGCTGGAGGACGACCGTTCCACGCGCGGATCACGAATGGGAGGACGCGAACGCGGGCGCCCGGACTTCGAGTGCGGGCGCTTCGGCTTCACAGGATCCGACATGGCACTCCTAGCAAGTATGCCCTTTTCCGCCTATGCAAGAAAGCGCATGACGGACACAGAAACGATTCTCCGCGAGCTTCTCAGCCAGCGCATTTTGGTGCTCGATGGCGCGATGGGAACGCTCCTTCAACAGCGCCGGCTCTCCGAAGGAGACTTTCGAGGCACGCGGTTCGAGCGACACCCCCACGACCTCAAGGGGGACTTCGACATGCTCGTCCTTACCCGGCCGGACATCGTGCGCTCCGCCCATGACGCCTACTTCGAGGCCGGGGCCGACCTCATCGAGACCATCACGTTCAATGCGACTTCGATCGTCCAGGCCGACTACGGCCTGGAGGACAAGGCGTACGAGATCAACGTCGCTGCGACGCGCATCGCAAAGGAGAGCGCTCGCGAGTGGACCAGGCGCACACCGAAGAAGCCGCGGTTCGTCGCGGGCGCCGTAGGCCCTTTGAACAAGACGCTCTCGCTGTCGCCGAGCGTCGCCGACCCGGGCTATCGCGCCGTCACCTTCGATCAAGTGCGTGACGCGTACGCCGAGCAGCTGCGAGGCCTCGTCGATGGAGGCGCCGACCTCCTCCTCTTCGAGACATTCATCGACACGCTGAACGCGAAAGCCGCTCTCGTCGCCATGCAAGACGTCTTCGACGAGAAGGGCGTCCGCCTACCCGTCGTCATCTCGATGACGATCACCGACAGGAGCGGCCGAACGCTCTCCGGACAGACGGTCGAGGCGTTTTGGATCTCGGTGGCGCACGCGCGCCCCCTCGCCGTGGGCATCAATTGCGCTCTCGGCGCGCGCGAGATGCGCCCGCACGTGGCCGAGCTCTCGCGCGTCGCCGACGTCTTCGTCAGCTGCTATCCCAACGCCGGGCTCCCGAACGCGTTCGGCGAGTACGACGAGTCTGCGGAGACGACCTCGGCGCTCGTCCGCGGGTTCGCCGACGAAGGCCTGGTGAACATCGTCGGTGGCTGCTGCGGCACAACGCCGCGCCACATCCGTGCCATCGCCGCGCAGGTCGAAGGAGTCGCCCCTCGCAAGCCGCCGAAGCTCGAGCGGTTCACGCGCCTCTCGGGCCTCGAGGCGTTGGTCATCCGGCCCGACTCGAACTTCATGATGATCGGCGAGCGCACCAACGTCACCGGATCGAAGAAGTTCGCCGAGCTCGTCAAGGCGGGTGACTTTGCGAAGGCGGTGGAGGTTGCGCTCGACCAGGTGCGCGGAGGCGCCAACATCCTCGACGTGAACATGGACGAGGGGATGCTCGAAGGCGAGAGCGCGATGACGACGTTTCTCCACTTGCTCGCGAGTGAGCCGGAGATCGCGCGCATTCCGTTCATGGTCGACAGCTCGAAGTGGACCGTCGTCGAGGCGGGGCTCAAGTGCCTTCAGGGCAAGGGAATTGCCAATTCGATCAGCCTCAAAGAAGGCGAGCACGACTTCCTCGAGAAGGCGAAGAAGATTCGACGCTACGGCGCGGGTGTCGTGGTGATGGCCTTCGACGAGCAAGGGCAGGCCGACACTGTGGATCGAAAGGTGGCGATCTGCCGGCGCGCGTTCGACTTGCTGACGAAACAGGGTGGCTGGGATCCGACCGACGTGGTGTTCGACCCGAACATCCTCGCGATCGCGACGGGGATCGAAGAGCACGCGGCGTACGCGCGCAACTACATCGACGCGACGCGGATCATCAAAGAGTCGTGCTCCGGCGCGAAGATCTCGGGCGGCGTCAGCAATCTTTCGTTCTCGTTCCGCGGCAACAACGTCGTGCGCGAGGCGATGCACTCGGCGTTCTTGTTCCACGCGATTCGCGCCGGGATGGACATGGGAATCGTCAACGCCGGACAGATCGGCGTCTACGCGGATATCCCCAGGGATCTGCTCGATCACGTCGAAGACGTCATCTTCGATCGGCGCCCGGACGCGACCGAGCGGCTGGTGGCGTTCGCCGAGAGCGTGAGGGGGGCGGGTAAGAAGAGAGAGGTCGACCTCGCGTGGCGAGACGCGCCGGTGGACCAGCGGCTCGCGCACGCGCTCGTGCACGGCATCGTCGACTTCATCGAAGTCGACACGGAAGAGGCGCGCGCGCGGTCGACGCGGCCGCTCGACGTCATCGAGGGGCCGCTGATGGATGGGATGCGCGTCGTCGGAGATCTCTTCGGCGCCGGGAAGATGTTCTTGCCCCAGGTGGTCAAGAGCGCTCGGGCGATGAAGCGCGCGGTCGCGTACCTCTTGCCGTTCATGGAAAAGGAAAAGGCCCGGCTTGGCACGCAAGGCCAGAGCAACACGAAAATCCTGATGGCGACCGTCAAGGGGGACGTGCACGACATCGGTAAGAACATCGTGGGGGTCGTTCTCGGTTGCAACGGCTACGACGTCGTGGACCTCGGGGTGATGGTCCCGTGCGATAAGATTCTCGACACGGCGATCGAGCAGAAGTGCGACATCGTCGGCCTCTCGGGGCTAATCACCCCGTCGCTCGACGAGATGGTGACGGTGGCGAAGGAGATGAAGCGGCGCGGGATGGTGATGCCGCTACTGATCGGCGGTGCCACGACGAGCCGGCAGCACACCGCGGTGAAGATTGCGCCCGAGTACGACGGCGCCACGGTGCACGTCCTCGACGCGTCGCGCGCGGTCTCGACGGTGTCGCTGCTGCTCGACCCGAAGAGGAGCGCGGAATTCTTGCACAACACGCGCGAAGAGCACGAGCAGCTACGGCGGCTCCACGCGCACAAGCGAGCCAAACCCATCCTGCCGTTCGCGGAGGCGAATGCGCGTCGCATGCAGGTCGACTGGCGTCCCGAGGACGTGACCCAACCGACCTTCACGGGCGCACGCATCCTCGAAGACGTGCCGCTCGCCGAGATTGTCGAGTACGTCGACTGGACGTTCTTTTTCACGGCATGGGAGCTCGTGGGAAAGTTCCCCGCGATCCTCGAGGACGCGCGCTACGGGTCGGCCGCTCGCGATCTGTACGCCAACGGGCGCGCGCTGCTCGACCGCATCGTGCGCGAAAAGCGCCTCGTCGCGAAGGCCGTGTACGGCCTGTGGCCTGCGCAGAGCGACGGCAACGACATCGTTCTTTACGAAGACGATGCTCGCCAGCACCCCCTGACGCGATTCCCGACCCTTCGACAACAGCAAGAGAAGGCCGATTCGGGGCATTGCCTGTCGCTGGCCGACTTCGTCGCTCCGCGCGAGAGCGGCGTGCGCGATTGGGCCGGCGCGTTCGTGGTCACGGCCGGGATCGGTGCGCAGGACCTCGCGGCGGCGTACGAAAAGGAGCTCGACGACTATCACGCGATCATGACCAAGGCTCTGGCCGACAGGCTGGCCGAGGCACTGACCGAAATGCTCCACGAGCGGGTGCGTCGCGCCTGGTACGCCCCCGGCGAAGCCCTGTCCAAGGACGCGCTCATCGGGGAGAAGTACCGCGGCATACGTCCGGCGTTCGGGTACCCGGCGTGCCCCGACCACTCCCAGAAGCGCGCCCTCTTCGACCTCGTGCACGCCGACCGCATCGGTGTCTCGTTGACCGAGCACGGCGCGATGCTCCCGGCGGCGAGCGTGAGCGGCCTCTACTTGGGCCATCCCCGGGCGCGCTATTTCAACGTCGGCCGTGTCGGGCGCGACCAAGTCGAGGACTACGCGCGGCGCAAGGCGATGGCGGTGCCCGAGGTCGAGCGGTGGCTTGCGCCTAACCTCGCCTACGACCCCCCAACCTCCTCTTCCTGACGCGATGCGCCAGAAGGGCGGCGAACGTCAACCCCCGTCCTTCCGAGGACGCCGCCTCCGCGCTAAGAGTCGAGTGTGACCATGATCAGGGCACTTGAACCCCTGCCCGCGGAGGAGAGCGCGCTGGCGCCGGAGCTGCTCGTTCGGATGCACGAGTGGATGCTCCGCTCGCGGTGTCTCGAGGAGCGCCTGATTCGGATGAACAAACAGGGGGACGGGTACTTCTGGATCGGCGGCCCCGGCGAAGAGGCCCTCAACGCACCGCTCGGCATGCTCGTCCACAAGGGACAAGGTCCCCAATACGACTATCTGCATCTGCATTATCGTTCGAGCGCCACGCTGCTTGCGATGGGCGCCGACCCGGTCGACACGCTCCGGCAGATGAAGAGCACGAACACGGACGTCTATTCGCGCGGCCGAAACTTCTGCAATCACTACTCGGTGCGCAAGTGGAACGTCTTGCCCGTGTCGTCGCCGATCGAAGTCCAGTTCTCGATGGCGCCCGGAACGGCCCTCGCCAACAAGCGCGCGGGCGGCCGCGGGATCACCATCGTTCAGGGGGGCGACGCCGGAACCGCCGAGCCCGACTTCGCCACGTGCCTCATCTGGTGCTCGCGGCCGGGGCACGAGCTCCCGTGCCTCATGATCGTGGCGAACAACGAATGGGGAATCTCGACGCCAGCCCGCGAGCAGCACGGCGAAAAGTACATCGCCGATCGCGGTCGAGCCTTTGGAATCAAAAGCGCGATCATCGACGGCAACGACCCCGAAGTGGCCTATCGGGAGCTGAAGAAGGCCATGGACTACGTGCGCGGCGAGCGCAAGCCGTTCCTCCTCGAGGCGACCGTGTCGCGCCTGTACGGGCACTCGTCGGCGTCCGGCGCCAACTTCGTGTCCGACGAAGTGGACTGCATCGCGCAGTTCGAGAAGAAGCTCGAGGAGCGCCGGATCCTGACGCGCACCGCGATGGACGAGCTCCGGGCGCGTTGCACGCAGGAGCTGCTCGAGGCGACCAAGCGCGTGCGTGACGAGCCGACCCCCGCGGGCGCCGACATCTGGAAACACGTCTTCGCGGACCGCGATCTCGTCGGCGAATCGGGCGCATCGGCGAGATCCGACGTCGCGCCGCCGAGCGGCGGGAGCGATCTGAGTCGCGGACGCAACGGGGCGGCGTAGATGGCGACGCTCGTTCAGGCGATTCGCCTCGCGCTCCACGTCGGCGAGGAGCGCCACGGCGTGACCGACGTCTTCGGCGAAGACGTGGGGCCGCCGCTCGGCGGCGTGTTCACGCAGTCGCAAGGTCTGAAGACTGCGTGGAACTCGCCGCTCGACGAGCGCGGCATCGTCGGGACGGCGATCGGCCTCGCGCTCGCGGGGCAGCGCCCGGTCGCCGAGATCCAGTTCTGCGACTACGCCTTCAACATGGTCGACCTGCTCAAGATCGCGGGCGGGATCTGCTGGACGTCGGCGGGTGACTACAACTGCCCCATGGTGCTGATGACGCCCGTGGGAAGCGGCATCCGCGGGAGCATCTACCATTCGCATTCGTTTGATGCACAGGCCACGCGGATCGCTGGATGGAAGATCGTGATGCCCAGCAATCCCCTCGATGCTTACGGGTTGATGCTGTCGGCGATCGTCGATCCGAACCCGGTGATGGTTCTACCGCCCAAGGCGCTCTTGCGCGCGAAGGCCGAGCCGAACGAGCGCATCCCCGGAGAGCCTGACGACGAGCGCCTCTTGTCGAGGATGATCGACGCACCGCTGGGCGACCGGTCGAAGTGGCGCCCGGATTGGCCCCCGGTGGAGGACTTGTTCGTTCCGATCGGGCAGGCGCGCGTGTGTCGCGAGGGGCGGCACGTGACCATCGTCACGTACGGGCGCATGGTCCCGGTGGCGACGCAAGCGGCGACTCGGCTCGCTGGCGAGGGGATCGAGGTCGAAGTGATCGATCTGCGGTCGCTATGCCCGTACGACTGGGACGCGGTCAAGAGCAGCGTGAGCAAGACCAACCGGGTAATTTTCTTGAACGAGGACACCGAAGTGACGAACTTCGGCGAGCACTTGCTCCGGCGCACCACCGAAGAGCTCTTCTACCAGCTCTATGCGCCGCCCCGGCTTCTCGCGGGAGCGCACGTGCCCGGCGTCGGCTTGGCCGAGGCGCTGGAGCGCGCGAGCGTGCCCCAGCTCGATCAGGTGGTCGCCACGGCGCGCGAGCTCGTACAGAGCCCGGCCTGACCGACTGCACGATGAAGTGCGAACAGGGACATCGAGAGGTCAAGGAGGCCGCAATCTGGCTGCTGCCGACCTCTCTGTTCGAATCAAACGCCGTACTCGACCTGTAGGTCGGTGAGTTGCTTCTCGCAGTCGGGCATCTTTGCGCGCCCTTCGCGGAGGAGCTTTTCGGCTTCGTCGAGCTTCGCCGGGAGGGCCTGCGCTTCCGGCGAATCGGGCGCGAGGCGCCTTTCTTGGAGGTCGGTGATCCGCCGCGCCACCTCGTCCTTGATGGCGAGCGCGCGCGCTGTAGGATCGAGCGCGGCGAGGCACGCCCGCTTGGCGCCGCAGACCTTGGTGTCCGTGCATGACACGGCGGCGACCGTTTGCGCCTCCGCGGGCTTCGACGCGCTGTCGGCGCGCCGGTAGCGATCGACCGCCGCGACGAGGATCGACGCCTCGCGCTTCGCGGCTCCGGCGCAGGCGATGACGGAGGCGGCGGCTACCAGCGCGAGCGCCGCCCGCGTCATGCCGCGCGGACTCCGCCGCCGGCTCCCCCGAGCCATGCGTCGAGCCCCATCTTGGCGCCCAGGGACGCCGCACCGCCCACCACGAAGACAGCAGGTGCCGCGATGCCGCCCGTGAGGGCGACCAGGAGCGCCGCCGCGGCCGTACCCGCCGCTGTCGCAGCCGCCCCCGTGCCAGCCTCGCGCGCCACATGAAGCGCAGCCTGGCGCCCGCTCATCGTCCCCGCGCGCATCCGCTTCGCCGCCGAGACAAGCGCCCAGCCGCCGTCGATGAGAGCACCGGCGCCTGCCGCGGCGGTGACGCCGCGGAGCAGCTGTCGCCCCGCTCGGCGGACGCTCTGCGCTGCCAGCGTCCGGACGACACTGCTCTCCCCCAG
Organism: uncultured Polyangiaceae bacterium; assembly: GCA_964531095.1. Classification (GTDB taxonomy): domain Bacteria; phylum Myxococcota_A; class Polyangia; order Polyangiales; family Polyangiaceae; genus Palsa-1150. The sequence goes on from CAZHED010000051.1 coordinate 15,162, forward strand.
CGCTGCTGCCGCGCCGCCTGACTCGAGCAGTCGCTTGCCCGCGTCGGCTGTGAGCAGCCGCGCCGCCTGGCTCTCGACCGCGGTGCGTACCGCGTGTTGCACCGTCGCAGGCAGCACACGGCGGCCGCCGGCCTCGAAGAGCGCCTGCGCCGCTCCGCGAGCGGCGATAGCCTCCGCCCCGGCGGCCGCGCCGCGCATCGCGTCTTGTCGGGTCGCTCGGAATCGCCAGCGCATGCCCCCGAGCTTAGCGCAGACTCAGCAAGCAGGCTCTCCGCACGGAGTGGGAGAAAGCTACGCCGCGTGGCAGCTGTCGCAGACGAGCTTCTTCCGAGCGCCGGCGCGCCCGAGCGGCTTATGGCAGTCGCCGCAGAACGTGATCGTGGGCCCGCAGGCGTCGCAATAGAAGATTCCCCAGCGCTCGAACGACGCGATGCGCGGGTCGTCCTCGCAGTGGCCGGGCGTGTGGCACGGGCGCGGAACCTTCACGCCGCACCCCGCGCAAACGCACAGCGGGTGCTGCTGGACCAGGCGGGTGAGCTCATCGGTCACGCCGATGTAGGGCGCGATGCCCGTGCCGCGGCACAAAGGACATGCGCTCGACAGCTGTCGCGCCACCGCGTTGCGAATGAACTCGCTCTTGTTGGGCATCGCGTCGAGCAGCGCGGCGAGCTCGGGCTCGACCTTGAAGGCGACGATCTGCTTATTGGGGCGAGGCTTGCGCGGCACGTTCAATGTCGGCTCCCGTATGACGAATTAATAACCCATGCGCGGCCGAGGTCGAGCCCCGCATGCCGATGAGCTATACCGGGACCGTGGTAGTGGACGAGATCAAGGCACGCCTGACCCGTGCGCGGCGCGAAAAGGACGATGTGGCCAGAAACGTCCTCGGCGTCGCGCTGGGGGAGATCCAGACCGCCGAGGCCCGTGCGAACCGCCCGCTACGCGACGACGAGGCGGTGGCGGTCGTGCGCAAGCTATTGAAGTCGAACGAAGAAACGCTGTCGCTGGCAACGGAAGCCTCCGCATCGACCGCGCTGCGCCACGAGATCGCGGTGCTCTCTTCGCTCTTGCCGCCTGCGCTATCCGCAGAGGCGCTCGAAAGCGCGCTGGCGCCCGTCGCAGACGCGCTGCGGGCGGCCAAGACCGAAGGGCAGGCGATGGGGGTCGCGATGAAGCAGCTCAAAGCGATGCAGCTGAACGCCGACGCTCCGTCCGTGCTCGAAGTGATCCGGGGGATGCGGCGATAAAACGGCTCTCGGGCCCGAGTGTTGTCCGGCTAGCACCCGGAGAGCACCCCGTAGGTGCACTCGACGAACCATGCGCCGGCGTCCTGGATCGGTTGACACGATTGCCAGGGGCCGGCGGTTCCGCACAACGGCTTGCACGGATCGCCACCCCTCTGCGGGCCTCCGCCGGAGCTGTCGCCGGAGCTCGACCCGCTCGCATCCACCGCGCCGGGGCCCGCGTCGAGCGGCCCGGGGTCGCTTGCATCGAGCGCTCCGGGGTCGAGCGCAAGGCACAGCGTGCAATTTCCGCCGATGCAACCGCACGGGGTCGCCCGCGTACCCGAGGGGCAACCGCCACCCGAGCCCGAGCTGGAACCGGAGCTCGAGCTAGCTCCCGAGCTCGAGCTCGCGCTCGATCCGGAGCTGGAGCCGCCGTCCGTCGGATCACGATGGTCCGAGCCGTCCGTGCATCGAACCAGCGAGACCAAACAGGAGAGAGCTCCGCACACGGCGACGACGCTAAGAGAGACGAAGCGCGTCGTGCACTCAGACCACGGCGCGGCGGAGAAAGGCAGGAAACCCGCTTCGCATGCAAAGCACCCCTAGCCCTCCGCCACCCTGATCCACCTCTCCAGCCGCTCGCGCGCTTCGCGCGGCAAATCGATCGGCCGCCCCTGCACCAGGAAGTCCCGCTCTCCGTCCCGCCTCGACGAGTGCACCTTCATCCGCAGCGTGACCGGATCTCCGTCTGCGCGCACCATACCTTCGATGCGCGCGCCCGGCGGAAATGGCACGGTGGACCGGAGGGCGATCGCGTCGGCCGCGATCGACACGACGCGCGCTTCCCCGCCCTTGGCCCACGTCACGCGAGCGCGGCTCATCGGCTTCGTGCGCGAATCGCCACCCGCGCGTCCCGCTCGGCGTCGCGCTTCGCGATGGCGGCGCGCTTGTCGTATGTCTTTTTTCCTTTGCCCACTCCGACCTCGACTTTGACTCGCCCTTCTTTGAAGTAGAGGCGAATGGGCACCGCCGTGTACCCGCCGCGGGCGAGGGCCTGGTGGATTTCTTCGATCTGGCGTGCGTGTAGGAGCAGCTTCCGCGGGCGCCTCGGCTCGTGGGGGAACGCGTTGGCCTGCTCGAACGGCGCGACAAACATCTGCTTGAGCCACGCCTCGTCGCGCTCGACCGCGATGTACGCGTCGCTCACGTCCACCTTGCCGGCGCGCATCGACTTAACCTCGCTGCCCGCGAGGACGATCCCGGCCTCGTAGCGTTCTTCGATCTCGTAGTCGAAGAACGCGCGCCGATTCTTGACGATGAGCGGCTCTCGCTCTTCCTTGGCCATTGCCTTCGCCTTCTCTCACCCTCCGTCGGCGCGCGGCAAGTCTCCTCCATCGTGAGCCGGATCAAATGGCGGCTCCTGGGAGGCGATCCCGAGCTGCCGCTCGAGCGCCGTGACGCGCTCTTGCAAACCCTCGTTCTGTCGGGCGAGGGCGCGGATCATCTCGGTCATCGGGTCCGGCAGGTTCGCGTGGTCGAGCGTCGCATCGAAGCGATCACGCCGGGACACCATGGCCCGCGCGGGCACGCCCACGACGGTCGTCGCCGCCGGAACGTCTCGCACGACCACGCTGCCCGAACCGACGCGCGCGTGGTCTCCCACGTGGATCGCGCCCAGAATGCATGCGTTCGATCCGATGACCACCCCTTTGCCCACTTGGGGGTGGCGAACGGTGTGCTCGAGCGACGTTCCGCCCAGGACGACCCCTTTGTAGAGAAGGCATTCGTCGCCGATCGTCGCCGTCTCGCCGACGACGATCCCCATGCCATGGTCGATGAATACACGCCGCCCGATGCGCGCACCGGGGTGGATCTCGATCCCCGTGGCGAACCGGTTGCCGTACGCGAGGACCCGCGCGGCGAGTTTCCAATCGTGCAGCCAGAGGGCGTGGCTTGCCCTGTGGAGCCACAGCGCGTGCACGCCGGGGTAGACGAGTACGACTTCGAGGGACGAGCGCGCAGCCGGATCGTTTGCGCGGACGGCGCGAATGTCCTCGGCGACGAGCTCCGCCCCGCGAAGCAGCGTTTTCGCCCATTGAATCGGCCCGTACATCGGCAGCGTCGAGGAGCTTAGCACCGAGCGCTCCTGCGCTACCCTGAGCGGGCCATGTTCCGCCTCCCCGCTCCCACGCTCCAACCATGGCGCCGAGTGCGCTGCGAGCCGCTCGCGTCATACCGGATCTTCGAAGTCTGCCGCGTCGAGCTGGTCGACGCCGCGGGCCAGCCGCGCGGCGACGCGTTCACGCTGCGCGGCAGCGACTGGTGCAACGTGGTCGCGGTCACTCCCGACGACCGCGTCGTGCTCGTGTGGCAATACCGCTTCGGCACCGACGCGCTGTCGCTGGAGATTCCCGGGGGCGTCATCGATCCTGGCGAGGCGCCCGAAGATGCTGCGCGGCGCGAGCTCCGCGAAGAGACGGGTTACGAAGCGGAGCAGCTCGACCTGTTGCTCGCGATCGAGCCGAACCCCGCCATTCAGAACAACCGCTGCTTCACGTTCCTCGCGCAGGGTGCGCGTCCGACCGGCGCGACGGACTTCGATCACCAGGAGGAGCTCGAGACGGCCCTGCTTCCCGCCGATCGAATCGCCGATCTGCTGGACGGAGGACAAGTCACGCACTCGCTCGTGCAGAGCGCGCTCGAGACATATTGGCGAAAGCGACGCAGCAGCGACAGCGGACGGATGGAACGGCTCGTGGTGGAGCTCGAAGACCTCCAGCGGCGCAAAGTCGTCGATCTCGCGCGCCGTTTGCGCCCGGGCATCACGTCCGAGGACATCCGGAACCCCCACGATTTCCCTGAGCTGGGCGACCCGGACTGGCAGTACGAGGACGGAACGCTCGCGGGCATTCAGAGCGTCCTCGCGGCGGTGCGCGCCGACGTGTCTCTCGGTCGAGGCGCGCGTGGGCGTCGGCCGGGCCACGACGAAGGAGGCTGAGCGTGGGGGCCGGCAAGAAGCGCAAGGGCAGTGGACCGTTCGAGGGGCTGCGCGCGCTCAAGGAAAAGCTCGCATCCGAAGAGAAGAAGCCGGAGACCAAGAAGCCCGAGCCGCCGCGCGCCAACCGCGCCGCGCCCCCGGAGGCGGAAGACGAAGCCTTCCTTTTTCATCGCATGTTTGCTGGCGTCCGGCCGCTTGACCGATCGCCTGGGCGGGTGCCGAAGGACCGCGGCGAGCGCTCCGACGCGGGGGGCAAGCCGGCGTCCTCGCGGAATGCGGGGCCGGGCGTCGCGGATCGAGCCGCCGCGCGCGGGCTGGAGGCGGAGCAAGCGGAGGCCGCCGCCGTTCGCGATCGCCTGCGGGAGCTGGTCGAAGGCGGCGCCCGGTTCGAGGTCGCCGACGATGGCCGCCGGATCGAAGGGCGGCGTGTCGACTTGGCCCTCGACGCAGTGCGACGGCTGCGCCGGGGCGTGCTGCCGATCGACGCACGCCTCGACCTCCACGGGATGCGAGTCCAAGAGGCGCGGGTCCAGCTCGATCTCTTCCTTCGGACGATGCGCGCGCGCGGCGAGCGCTGCTTGCTCGTCGTTCACGGCAAGGGCGAGCACTCGCCGCAGGGCGTGGGTGTCCTGCGGGGCGAGATGGGCGCGTGGCTGTCGCAGGGCCCGTCGAGCCAGCACGTCGCAGCGTTCGCCACGGCACGCGAGGCCGACGGGGGCGAAGGCGCGGTGTACGTGCTCTTGCGGAGATAGCGCCAAAGCGCGTTTTGCCGGCCCCGATTCTGCAGAAGCAGCCGCGCTGCGTCTCCTGGTGAACGCGAGGTCCGCACATGAACGAGATCATCCAGCCTCCGCACTTCCCGAAGCCCCGCGGGTACGCCAACGGAGTGCTCTGCACTCCCGGGCGCATCCTTTGTATCGCCGGGCAAGTCGCGTTCGACAAGGACGCGCGGATCGTCAGCGCCGACTTTTCGACACAGTTCCTCGCCGCGCTCGACAACGTCATCGAAGTCGTGCGCGCCGCGGGGGCCGGAGCCGAGCACATCGTCAGGCTGCTCGCTTTCGTCACCGATCTCGACAAGTACCGCGATTCGCAGAGGACCATCGGCGAAGGATGGCGGATACGAATGGGAAGTTATTGGCCGGCGATGAGCCTCGTGAAGGTGTCCGGGCTCATCGAGCCGGCGGCGCTCGTCGAGATCGAGGGAACGGCCATCCTGCCGGACGAAGCTTCACGATAGCGCGGGACCGCGCCGCCCGCGCACGAGAAGCAGGAGCGCCACGCCGGCGACGACCAAGACGTCGGCGACGTTGAACACGGGCCAGAAGTGCACATGGATGAAGTCGACGACATGGCCGCGCGCGAGGCGGTCGATGGCATTGCCGACCGCGCCCGCGACGATGAGCGCGAACGCCGCGTGCTCCGATCCCGCCGCGCCCCGCCGGCGAAGCCAGACGACCAGAACAGCCGCGGTCGCGGCGAGATTGATGGCCACGATGACGAGCGAAGGCGGGTGCAGCGAAAAGCGCGCGAGCGCGTCGAACGCGACGTCGCGGTTCTCCGTGTACGTGAGGTCGACCACACCGGGCACGAGGGAGACGGGCGAGTGGTCGCGCAATGCCAGCTCCGCGGCGACTTTGGTCGCGTGGTCGCATCCAACGAGCCCGGCGATGGACGCGAAAATCGCCAGTGCCTTGCTTCGACTACCGACCATCGACGCTGTGAACCATACAAGGGCCTCTTACATTCCAGTCATTCGCCGTCATTAGGGAGGGTCCGCCGATGACGCCGCCTCCGACGATACCTGTTCGGTTCAACCTCGCCGACTACCTCCTCTTCGATCGCGTGCGCGAGGGGCTCGGCGCCAAGTCGTGCCTTCGTTTCGGAGCGCGCCAATACACGTACGACGCCGTCGCGCGGCGCGCACGAGCCTTCGAGGCGGCGCTCGAGACCGCCGACGTGCGGCGCGGCGAACGCGTTCTCCTCGTCTTGCCGGACGTGCCGCCGCTGGTGTGGGCACTATTCGGTGTGCTGGCGCGCGGGTGCGTGGCGGCGCTGGCGAGCCCGGATTTGCCGGCCGAGACGATCGACTACCTCGTCCAATACACGGGCGCGACCGCGGTGGTCACAGTACCGCGCGTGGCGGCCGCCCTCTGCGATCGGACGCGCGGACGCGCGCGCTCTCTCCGGCGCGTGTGGTGCGTCGCCGAGGCGGTCGCCCTCTCGGGTTCGGACGACCCGGAGGCCGATGCGAGCGAAGTCGACGGGGCCGCGCCTTTGGCGCGCGCGCTTGCGCCGATCGAGCACGCCACGGCGCCGTCGCTCACCCACCGCGACGAGCCGGCGATCTGGCTGTTTACAAGCGGGTCCACCGGGGAGCCGAAGGCGAACGTGCACTCCCACCGCGACTTCGTCTTCAACACCGAAGTCTACGCCAAGCGCACCGTCCGATACGCCCGCGGCGATGTGACGGTCAGCGTTCCGCGCCTGTCCTTCGGATATGCGCTTGGCACGAACCTCTTCTTCCCGTTCGCCGTCGGCGCCACCGTGGGCTTATTCAGCGAGCGGCCTACTCCCGAGTCGCTCGCGGCAGCGATCGATCTTTATCGGCCGAGCATCGTGACCAACGTCCCCACGATGCTCGGCAAGCTCCTCGAGTACGACGGCACGCAGCGCGAGCTCGGAAGGCCGGGGCTGGACCTGTCTTGTGTGCGTTTCTCCTTGTCGGCTGGGGAAGCCCTGCCTCCCACGCTCTTGCGTCGGTGGTCGAGCCGCTTCGGAAGCGACGTGTACGACGGAATCGGTTCTGCGGAGATGTTTCATATCTACGCGACCAACCGCCCGGGCGACGTCAGACCGGGATCGGTCGGCAAGGCGGTCGAAGGCTACGAGATCCGCATCCTGCCGGAGGACGCGGAGGGGCCCGGGGCGCGGCCCGTACCGCCCGGTGAAATCGGTGTTCTATGGGTGAAGGGCGACAGCGTGAGCCATGGCTACTGGCTCGATCGCGACAAGAGCTGGAAGGTGTTTCACGGCCACTGGTGCCGCACCGGGGATCTCTTCCGCGCGGACGTCGACGGATACCTGTACTTCGCGGGTCGCGCCGACGATCTTCTGAAAGTGAGCGGGCTGTGGGTGGCGCCGGTCGAGGTCGAGCAGTGCCTGATGGATCACCACGCGGTGCTCCACGCGGCCGTCATCGGCGTCGAAGTGGACGGTCTCGTGACGACCAAGGCGTTCGTGAAGATCCGGGCGGGCCTGACGTCCGGCGTCGAGCTGGCCGCCGAGCTGAAAGACTTCGTGAGAGGCCGGCTGGCAAAGCACAAGTGCCCGCGCGTCATCGAGTTCGTCGACGAGCTCCCGAGAACCGACCGCGGCAAGATCGATCGAAGGCTCTTGCGAGCCGACAGTGGGCCGCTGTGATCGAGCGCCGCCTCGGTCATTTGACGACCGAAGAAGTGGGCTCGATCCTCGCGCGCTCACCCACGGCGGTGCTCGTGCCCGTCGGGAGCGTCGAGCCTCACGGGCCGCACCTACCGATTTCGACCGACACGTTGATCAGCGAAAGCGCCGCGCTGCGTGCGTGCGCCCCCCTGGCCGCCCGGGGCGTCCGGGCTTACGTCGCCCCGAGCATCGGCTACGGCGTGACGGACTGCGCCGAAGGCTTCCCGGGCGCCGTCGGCGTGCCGGCGGCGGTTCTGACGGCGTTGCTCCGAGCGGTCGCGCAGCGTCTCCTGCGAGATGGGTGGACACACGTTTGCTTCGTGAACAACCACCTCGAGCCCGCGCACGACGGCGCGGTGCGCGCTGCCGCGCACGGACTCCCGGCGAGCGTGGCGTGCCCTCTCGCGAAGCGGTGGGCCCGCACGCTCTCCGACGAGTTCAAGCGCGGCGCGTGCCACGCCGGGCGCTACGAGACGTCGCTCGCGCTTGCGGCCGGCGCGCGGGTCCGGGACGACCATCGCGGGTTGCCTCCCCTTTCGATCCGCCTGTCCTCCCACCTCGCGGCGGGCAAGAAGACCTTCCGCGAGTTGGGGCTCGCGCGGGCATACACCGGGGCCCCCGCCGAGGCGACGCGCGCCGAAGGCGAAGAGCTCTACGCGCGCCTCGTCGAGATGATCGTCTCGGAGGTGACCGATGGGCTGGCCGAGTCGCTCACTCCGCAGCTGCCGGCAACGCGATAGGCGCGACCTGCGCCGGGGCCTTGTACCGAAGCGCGGGGATCCACCGGCCCAAGAACCGCAAGAGCCCGTGCTCGTTCATCCAGAGCGCGTACGCGACGTAGTCGGCGTCGCGCGACAGGTGCCGCTCCTCGGTGCGAGCGCGCAAGAAGTAGATCGTATTGATGCAGGCGAGCGCGATCGAGTGCCGGATCGCGGTGGCGGGCGGCGAGTGCAAGAAGGGAATGGAGATTAGCCACCACGACAGATTCTTCGTGAGGTAGGCCGGGTGCTTGCTGAAGCGGTAGGGGCCGCCGGTCAGGATCCCGCGATGGGTGAGGTTCGAGAAGCGCACCCCGAAGGCCACGGTGGCCAGCGAGTACGTGGCGAGCAGCGCGATGATGACCGCCGCCCAGACGGCGCGCACCATCGGCCACCCCTCGAGCCAGCCGCCGAACGAGACGTTGCCGCCGTACGAGACGTATTGCCTTTCCATCAGGCTGAAGAACGGCTGATAGCAAAAGAGCGCGACGGTCCAGCCGTACATCGTCGGCTCGGCCGTGCGGATGTGCGTGTCGATGATACGCATCGAGAGCGCATAGCCAGCGGTCGTGAAGAGGAGATCGACCCCGAAGACCAGTGTGTAGAGATAATCGTAGAGGCGCAGGTTCGACCATGTCGCGTTCGCGAGATCGAAGTAGATGAGCTCGTGCACGGAGTTGTGCAGCCACACGAACATCAGCGGAAAGAAGTACGCTTTCACGAGCCAGCCTCGAAAGTGGTTGGCGATGTCGGCTCGGCGCGCGTCCGAAAAACGACCGAGCACCACGCGTCCGAGCTGCCAGTACGCGTCACGCGGCTCGCGCATCAGTCCGTCGACGAACCAGACGTACGTGACGGCGATGGCGAGCAGCGAGATCCAGAACTTGCGAAGCGCGTTGTAGAGCGGATCGTAGAACGAGCCCTGGTATTCGGGGAACGCCCAGAAGGCGAGCCAGATCAGCCCCAGCGTGAGCCCGAGGCCGAGGAGCTTCGTGAAGATGCGCGCCAGATCGAACGGCCGTGGCTTGTCCCAATCGAGGCCCGTCGACGCGCGACGATTGACGCGCAAGACGAAGAGATCGATGAGAATCACCGGCACCGACAGCGAGCACATGAGCACCATCATCGGGTCGATGTTCGCGAAGTGGTAACGGCGCAACACGTAGAGCGTCGCCAAGAGCGCCACGAGCGCGATGAGGTTCAGCTTGAAGCTCGTGACGGAGGGCGGCAGGCGCAGCTTCGTCCCGGAGGCGTCTTGATCGGGCGTGGAGGGGTCCATCGAGTGCCCTACGGATACCACACACGGGGCCGGCATTTGCGATAGCCGGCGTCGGTCGTCCGCCGGAGCTACGCTCATCCGCGGCCATGAAAACGTACCAAACCAAGGCGGAGATGGACGCTCGGATGGTCGCGACGCTCGCCCAGATGATGGAGAGCCAAGCGTACCGCGAGCTTTTCGCCGCACAGATGTTCGGCTACGGGCTGAAGTTTGTACCGCGCCTCAAATGGCTGAAGTTTCTCGTCTGGCACGTGCGTGAGGAGGTGGAGCACTACGAAGTCGTCGTGCGGATGTTCGAAGACTTCGTGGGCGAGAGCATCGAGCCACGCGTGGCCGCCCGGCTCGCAACCAAGCCAATCGAATTCGCCCAGAGCTGGGTCGAGCTGGCCATGGCCCAGTTTCTTTACGATCGCGGAGGCCTCTGGCAGCTGCGCGAATACGACGAGTGCGCGTTCGTTCCCTATCGCCGGATCGTCCAGAAGATCCTCGACGAGGAGTCGGGGCACCAAGCGCTCGGCGAGCGCCTGGTCGTCGAGCTCTGTCGGGACGGGGCGCAGGGCGAGTCGAAGCAGCTCTATTTCGAAAAGTGGCTCCGCCTCGGGATGCTCTCCTTCGGGCGCCCGCACACCGAGGGGAATCGTTACGCGATCGCCGCGGGGCTGAAGAAGCGCGACTCCGCGGAGGTGATGCAAGCATTTCTCGATGACATCAAGCCCACCGTCAGAGCTTGCGGCCTACGATTTCCGAACGCCGGCGACATCGGCATCGAGGTGCCGCCCACGCTCGATTGGTCCCTTTCCGGCTGAACCTGCCGGGCCGCAACCTGCGGGACGGGAAAACCGGACGGCTTTGCGCTAGGCTCGGGCGCCTCGCCGCCATGAGCAACCAGGAAACGCCTCCGCAAACCCCGACGACGCCTGTCGCTTCAAGCGCGGCTGCGGCTCCTCCCGAGCTTAGCGCACCCCCGGTGGATGCGGCGAGCAATGGTACCCAGGAACAAGCCGCCGACGTGAACACTGACGCCGTCGTGCCCACCAGCGCTGCAACGTCGGCAGAGGCAGACGAGGGCGTCGCGCCCGCGGGGCCGGGTGGCGAGAAGAAGCGGCGCCGGCGGCGGCGCAAACGCAAGCCCGGTGCCCACGCTGCTGGGGAAGCGGGCGGGTCGGAGCAGCCGGAGCAATCGACCGACGTCGCAGAGGCCGAGGGTGCCGCGGAGGCCGGACCGGAATCGTCGAGCGCTGAAAAGGAAGGTCAGGCGCGCACTCCGAGCCCGAAGGACCGAAAGGCCGAAAGAAAGCACCGGCCGCAGCGCGAGCGCCCTCCCGTGAACGCGGGCGACATCGTCTTCGGCAAGATCCTCGACATTACGGACGAGGCGATCATCGTCGACATCCCGGGCAAGGCGCACGCGATCTTCGATCGTCGTGAGATGCTTCTGGCGGACGAGGACGAGTCTGCGAAGCCGAGTCGCGCCGCGCCGGCCGAAGAGGTCGTCGCGGACGCGTCCGAGCCGCAAGCCGCGGAGCAGGCCGGCGATGTCTCGGCGGCCACCAATGGTGCGTCCACCCAGCAGCCGGTTCAACCGGCGGAAGCCGCCTCGCTCGACGGCGAGTCGTCGGGCGGTGCCCTCGCAGCCCAAGAAGCCCTTACGGTTGCGTCGGAAGCGGCCGCGGCTCCCGCCGGGGACTCGCCGGCGGCCGCAGACACCGCGCCGTCTGCCGAGCCTCCGAAGGAGCCCAAAGTTCCTCGTGTCATCCTGGAGATGGGAGCTGACTTCATCGCCGTCGTGCACAACGACGGCGCGCGCGGCGGGCTCGTCGTGCTCACCCATCATCCGAACCGCGCCGAGAAGGCGAAGCCTCTCGTCGAGAAGGCCTTCCAGGAAAAGGCGACGATCTTGGGCCTCGTGACCGGGGTCATCAAGGGCGGCGTCGAAGTCGACATCGGCGGCCTGCGCGCGTTCGCGCCGGGATCGCACGTCGACATGCGCATGGGCGCGGATCTCTCGCACCTCGTGGCCCAGCGCCTTCCGTTCTTCGTGACGCAGTACGCAAAGCGCGGGCGCGACGTCGTCCTCTCGCGCAAGTCGCTCATCGAAGAAGAGGCGCGGAAGGCGCGCACCGATGCCCTGGCCAAGCTGAAGGTGGGCGACGAGATCGACGGCGTGGTGCGCAGCGTCGTGCCGTTCGGCGCGTTCGTCGACGTCGGCGGAATCGAAGGGCTCGTTCCGCTTCAGGAGATGAGCCACAATCGCGGCGACGGCCCCAGCGACGTCTTCAAGGCGGGCGAGCCGACGCGGGTTCAGGTCATCAAAGTGGATGACCGCGGCAAGGTTTGGCTGTCGCGAAAGGCGACCATCCCCGACCCGTGGCAGCAGGTGGCCAAAAAGTATGCGCAAGGGACGCGCCACACCGGCACCGTGGTCCGGCTGCAACCGTTTGGAGCGTTCATCGAGCTCGAGTCGGGGGTCGATGGGCTCATCCACACCCAGGACCTGTCGATCAAGCGCATCGAGACCCCGGCCGACGCCGTCAAAGTCGGCGACGCGATCGACGTGATCGTCGCGGGCGTCGACCCTTCGCAGCACAAGATCGCTCTTCACCCGGCTCCGCAGGGAGACCTTGCGAGCGAGCCGGCCCAGCGCGTCGCGCCGCACAAGGCGGTGAAGGTCCGAATCGTCGCGATCGAGAGCGGCGGGCTGGTGGTGCGGGTTCTCGGGGTGACCGGGCGCAATGCGCGCGGCTACATCACCTCCGCCGGTACGGGAACACCGCGCGGCACCGAGCTTCGCAAGGCGTTTCACGTCGGCCAAGACGTCGACGCGAAGGTCATCGAGGTCGATCCTCGCCGCGGCGAGGTGAAGCTATCGATCAAAGCGCTCAGCGAAGAGCAAGAGCGCAGCGCGTACCAGCAGTACCGTCAGCAGCTGAAGGCAGAGGCCCGGTTCACCCTCGCGGATTTGATCAAGAAGGGCCGCTGACCGCGTACCTACTGGCGCGTGAGCACGACCGTTCCTGCGACCGCCGTCCGATTGCCGGTGCATTCGGTCGTTTGTTCTTTGAGAACGAGCAGCGAGCACGCGGTGTTGAACTGCATCGTGAACGTGCCCGAACCAACGCACGTTCCGTCGCCACACGAGTAGATTAGGTTGAACTGCGGCGTCCCCGCGTCCGGCCCCGGCGAGGTGACCGAATACGCACCATCGAATGCGTACGCTCGGGCCGGATCGGTACCCACCGGTCCGCCGTAGTACGAGCCGTCCGAATCGAACTCGATGGTGTCGACGCTCTGGACCGACCCGTGCGAGCTGACGAGGGACCAGCGACCCACGATCGTGCAGCCGGAGGCAGGATTGCCGGGATCGCTCGCGGGAACGAGCGGGCACGGGCCGACCTGATGGCGGCCGGTGCCCGTCGCCGTGCCCGTTCCGGTCGAGGAGGCGTAGCCACTCCACGAGTCCGTGCCGGTCGATACCCAACTCACGGTTCCCGTGTCGACGCCGGTCCCCGTGTCGGTCCCCGTGTCGACTCCGGTCCAGCCGCCGGTACCACCAGACCCCATCGACGTTCGGACGTCGGTATTCGAGTCGGTGGCGCAGCTGGAAAGCCACGGATTGTAGTAGAGCATGCAGCTGCCGTTCGACGTGCCGAAGGCGGTCGACGTGCCATACCCGCTGCCCGTGCCGTACCCACCGGCCGTGTCGTACGCCGTCCCTGTGTCGTATCCCGTCGCCGAGCTGTACTGGCTCCCCGTGCTGTACGCGGTCGTCGTGCTGTACCCGCCCGCCGTACCGTAGCCGATTCCCGTCTGGTACCCGCCCGGGTTGTACCCCGTCGACGTGTCGGTCGCCGCGGATGCGGACCCCGTGCCAGTGCCGATGGCACCGCTCGATCCATTGTGGTCGCCCGCGCCGGGGGAGGAGGCCTTTCCACCGCACCCCGAAAGCAGGACGCCCGCGAGCGCCGACGCGACGATTGTTCTCACGCTGATCAGCAAAGCACGAACCAAGCCATTGCACCCGCTCGCCGATCGCGCAACTTCGAGCGCGCCCCATGTGCCATGTGCCAAGAGAGACTGACCGCGAAGTCGCGGCCTACTAAAGAAGCCTTTGCGCCTTGACCTCCAAGTACCCTTTGACCAGATCCGGCGTCAGGTCGCGCGGCTTTGCGTCGAGCACCAGCACGCCGGCGTTCATCAAGCCGCGGATCAATGAATCGCGCGACGCGAGTGCCTCGGCGGCGGCGGCACGGACGTATAGGTCCTCGCTTCGAGAAGCGTTTCCCCTACAGGCCGCCGCCGTCGCGAGCCGCTCGACGTCCATATCGCGCAAGAGCACGCAAAGCGCCAGATGCTTTGGCAGGAGAGCCTTCATCGACGATGAGAGCTCCTCTGCGGAGCGCGGGTCGAGCAGGTTCGTGAACACGATGAAGAGCGATCGCGCGCGCACGCGAGCTTGCAGAAACGCCAGCGCGGCACAGTAATCGGTGGCGGCCAGGCCCGCCTCGAGCGCGTAGACGGCCCGCGTCAGCTTGCGCGCCCCGGCGGCACCGCCGGTCGGCGGCACGAAGCAGCGTGGCGAATCGTCGAACGCCAGCAGCCCCGCCTTATCGCCTCCGCGGACGGCGACATCCGCGGTGAGCAACGCCGCGTTGAGAGCGTGGTCGACCGCCGTCAATCCCTCGGACTCGCCGCGCATCCCTCGCCCGACATCGATGGCGAAGACGACGTTCTGGTTCGACTCGGTCTGCATCTGGCGAACGATCAACTCGTCCCGGCGGGCGCTCGCGCGCCAGTCGACGTGACGTACCTCGTCGCCGACGCGGTAAGGCCGCAGCCGCTCGAACTCGGTGTTTCCGCCGCGCACCCGCAGGCTGCCCAGGCGGGCGTCCTGTCTGCCTTGGCGGCGCAAGAGCTCGAGATCCCGCGCGGCGTGGACGTCGGGATACACGTCGACGCTCCCGGCAATGGAAGTGCGCTCCTGGCGGGCGACGAGGCCGAAGGGCGAGGGGTAGCGAACGGTCACCGCACCGAGATCGCGCCGGCCGCGGTGGGACGGCACGACCCGGTACGCGACGGTCGTCGATCCGTGCGCCGAGAGGTCGACCAAGGCCGGATTGCCGCTCGACTCACAGCCTTCGAGAGGGTCGTCGGCGACGACGCAGCGGAGCGCGCGCGCGCGCGGGCTGCGAAGGCGAAGCGTCACGAGATTCGGCCGGCCCACGGAGAAGACGGCGGCCACCTCTCGGTCGACGTGGACCCGCTGTCCGAGCGCGAACATCAGGTCGGCGACGACGCCGACCGCGACTGCGCAATCGATGGCCCACATCGCGGGAACGACCGCCGGTACGTAGCCGGCGACGAGGGAGACGAACGACGCGACGAATGCCAAGAGCGCCAGTCGACGGGTCGGGAGCATCCGCAGGCTGGTTCTAACGTATCATGCGTCGGTCATGGCGCTTCTGCTCAAGGTCTGCCTCGCGGGAGCGATCGGCACGGGGATCCGCTACCTCGTCGGGCTCGCGGCCATCCGCCTCTTCGGCGCGACCTTTCCGTGGGGAACACTCGCGGTGAACGTGGTCGGCTGCTTCTTCATGTCCATCGTCGCGTACGCCGCGGCCCGCCTCGTCATTTCGTCCGATGCGCGTCTCGTCCTCGGCGCCGGGTTCATGGGAGGCCTCACGACGTACTCGGCGTTCAACTGGGAGACGATAGCCTTCTTGCGCGACGGCGCGTGGGGCACCGGGCTGGTCAACGTGGCGGTGACGCTCGCCGCGTGCTTGGCCGCGGGGATGCTTGGACTCGCTCTTGCGCGAGCAGTGCTCGGGTCGTGAGCGTATCGAGCGGCGCGGGGCACTCGCGGCGCAAGCGGCAGGCGGCGCATTCGGATCCACGCCAGATGGTTTCGAATCGCGCTTGCGCGACGTCGAGCATCCACTCGTCGTCCGTCAGAACGCCCATCTCGAAGTTGCGCCTTCCGTCTCCCTTGGCGCCCAGCCCCGCTCCGGTGAAGTTTGCGCTGCCGAGGTAGAGAAGCGCGCCGTCGATCGCGATCATCTTCATGTGCACGCGCATGCAGGCGCGCATCTGAAAACTCGGCGGCTGGAGCCGGGGCGATCGCGCGGCGAGCTCCTCTCGGAAGGGACGCGACGGAGCGGTCGCGTGAAGCAATCGCACGTGGACGCCGCGGTCGCACAGCGATTGCAGCGTGTCGAGGATGGGCATGTAGCGGCCGCGGGCTCTTGCCCGCGTGCCGATCGGCGCTTCGATCATCAGCTGTTTGACGTTCGCCGTAGCGATCCAGACGGATGTGCGCGCGCGGGCGATCGCCAGCGTTACTCTTTCGTAGTGCCCGCGGTCGGCGACTAAGGAGAGCGATGCGCGGCGCGTGTCCACGGGAGGGGGGTTCACGCGGCGAGCCTGGGCACGGGGACAGCGCGGAGGATCTCTTCGATGCGCTCGTCGGCGGAGACGCCCTGGAGCTGCGCGTCGGGGTGGAGAACGAGGCGGTGACGAAGCACGGCCGAGACCATCGGCTTGACGTCGTCGGGGGTGACGAAAGACCGGCCCTCGCTCGCGGCGATGACCTGCGCCGCTTTGAGCAGCGCGATGCTCGCCCGAGGGCTGGCCCCGAGCTCGATCGCTCGGTCCTCGCGGGTTCGCCGCACGAGCTCCACGATGTATGCAATCACGGCGTCGTGCACCCGGACCGCGCGCGCCTGCTGTTGCATCGCGACCAATTCCTGCGGCGAGCTCACCGTCCCCAACGCGGAGAGGTCAGCCGGGTCGAAGCCGGCCGCGTGTTGCCGCACGATCGTTCGCTCGCCCTCGTCCGGCGGGTAGCCCACGGTCAACTTGAAGAGGAAGCGATCGAGCTGCGCTTCGGGGAGGGGATAGGTCCCGTGCGACTCGACCGGATTCTGCGTCGCCATCACGACGAACGGCGCGGGCAGCGGGCGCGATGTGCCGTCGACGGTCACCTGGTGGTCTTGCATCGCTTCGAGCAGCGCGCTCTGCGTCTTGGCCGGGGCTCGGTTGATTTCGTCGGCGAGCAGCAGCTGCGCGAAGACGGGACCGTGGACGAACGTGAACCGGCCCGTTTCGCGGCTGTAGACGTTCGACCCCGTGATGTCCCCCGGCATCAGATCCGGCGTGAACTGAATCCGCTTGAACGCGCAGCCGCTCACGACGGCCAGCGCTCGCGCCACGAGCGTCTTGCCCAGTCCGGGCGGTCCTTCGATGAGCACGTGACCCTGTCCGATCGCAGCCACAAGCACGCCGGCGACGAGCTCCTCCTGCCCCACCACGACCGCTGCCACCTGTCGCTTTATGCGAGAGAACGTTTGCTGGAAGGCTGTCGCGTCCACCGAGGCTCCTCTCCGGCTGTAGTACCTCAGGCGTCTTCTGCTGTCGCCGCGGCGTATGCGGCGCTCAGCTCTTCGAGAACGGCGAGTTCATCGCCGAGAGGGGCCGCGGCAGCCGCTCTTGAAGCGGTCGCGCGCGCCCAGAGACGCTCGCACACGTCGGCCGGCAAGTGCGTTTGCGACGCGAGAAACGACGCGACGTCGGTCCGACCTGCGACGTAACCCCATCGTCGCTGTCGCGGTGCGCGAGGCATCCGCGCGCGCAGCCGCTCCTCCGCGAACCGCGCATAGCTGGCCAGCGCGTGGGAAGCGGCACCGGCGCGCGCGTACAGCGCTCCCACGGCTTCCACGTGCTCGGCAAACGCGCGGCTGCGTGGGGGTGGCGCCGGTCGGGGACGGGAGAGGCGCGTCCCCACAGCGAGAAAGAGAATCAGCGAGGCGACGAGGGCGTGCGCGAGTCCGACCCCGAGGCCAGCCCGCGACAGCGCCGCGAGCGGCGTCGTCGGTGGGGCTACGCCGTCGTCTTCCTCGGCCACGCGTATCTCGGCGCCACTCACGTGCGACAAGATGGCGACCGCCGCGCCGGAGTTTCGGCTTCGGGCGAGCCCGACGTTGGTCATGAGCTCGCCGGTCGCGAGCCCGAGGACCACGCCCTCGCCGTAAGGCACCATCGCGGCGTAGGTGGTCCCGTCGTCGAGCCAGGCCACAGACTCCGCGTTCGCCGGAGGCTCGATCGCCCTCCCCCACACGAGCTTCGCTTGCTCCGTCCCGCCTTCGGGCGTGTCGGGGTCTCCTCGCGTTGCCGTGACGGTGAGCCCGGAGCCGAACCGTGGAGCCATGCCGAATTCCCGCGGCCAGGTCTCCGGTGCCCCGGCGATCACCAGCGACCCGCCGGCGTCGACCCACGAGACAAGATGCGCGCGCGTCTCCGCGTCGAGGTCCGTGCGCTCTGCGTCCACGATGACCGCCAACGCAGGTTCGCCCACCGCCGGCAACGGGACCGATGCGAGCGCGCTTTCCAGCGGTTCGACCCGCAACCCTTGTCGCCGGAGGACGTCGTAGAGAAGCTCGTCACCAGCGGGGTCATCGCCCACCCGAGCCGTTGGCCCGCCCTTGCCTCCACAGCCGAGCGAGAGAGCAAGGCTCAGCGCGAGCAACACCGGCGTCAGCGCGCGCACGAGAAATGTCGCTCCTCGAGCTGCGCGCGACACGGCGTCGCCCGATACGCCCTCACCGCCGAATTTGACGCGGTCGACGTCGCGCACGATGCCCTGGAGAAGATCCCGCGCGCCCTCTTCGGCGCATGACCGAACGTACTCGCCGTTTGTCCGGTGTCTGGCCAACTGAATCGCGCCTCGCTCGCCGAGGGCTTGCAACGCCGCTGCCAGGTAAACTTCGAGGGCTTGCGCCGTGTCGCCGCCCCGCGCGAGCGCATCGGCGCGGTCGAGCAAGACGCTCCCCGATGACGTCGGGGGAGGTTCGGGGACCGACACGAGCGCGCTGACCTGCGCCGTCTGTTGGCTGTCGGGGCCGCGGGCTCGCAACCGCGCCCGCGCCATGGCTCGGAGGGCCGGCACCAGCACTACCCCGAGGATTGCTGCGACGAGCAACCAAACGACCCAACGGGCGATCCGCGAGACAGCCCCGGGCACCCGGATGGTCGGCAGCCCGGAGCTGCCCTCCTTCCGGCTGCCGTGGCCGGGCACCGTCTCGGCTCGGGCGCAAGCCGCGGCGAACCCCTGGCAGCCTGCTGCTGCGGCGTGCCCGCAGAGCGACCGCGCCCGAAGCGAGAGGGGCTCACGTGGCTCGCGGCAGAAGGAGTAGTCGCTTTCGGCGATGGCGGCGTCGACATCGGCCTTCGCGCGCACCGGATCCATCGCAGCGTGCGCCACGGACGGAACGGTGAGAAACGCCAGCACCAGGAGCGCCGCACGGGGGGCGCGAATCGCTTGCTGCCGAAGCTGCGCCGCCGCACGCGCCGCGATGGCGGCGAACCGGGTCTGGATGTCCCACCCTTCGGAGCGTGTGCGGATGTCGAGGTAGAGGAGGAAGCGTGCGGTCGACATGAGCGGTACCGTCGCCCACCAGCCGGCGAGCGCGAGCCAGCTGCCGCCCTCGTGGAACATCGACGGGGGCGGCGCGATCTGCAGCAGCCCGCCGAGCAACTCGCGTCCCGCGATGTCGACCACGATCGCCGCAGCGATGGGCGCTGCCGCGAAAAGCAGCATCGCCGCGAGGGCCGGCCCGAACCGCGCGCGCGCGATGCGGTGCGCGCGCCCGAGGGCTGCGCCGACCCCGCCCTGCCGCTCGAGGAGGAGCACCTCGACCACAAAGAGCAAGATCGTCCCCATCCAGAGCCACGGCAGACCCAGCAAAAAGAGGCTCAAACCGAGCCACACGGCCTGTAGCGCGCGCACCGCGGCGAGCCCGGGAAGCTCGTGAAGCGCGACGCCGATCGCCTCCCCAACGCTCGCGTCGTCGGCGAAGACCAGGCGCGACGCGAGCGCGACGAAGGGAGCCCCCGCGAAGGCCGTCAGGACGACGGTCGTCGCCCAACCGAGCCACCACCCGCCGGCCCAGGCAGCGACGCATGACATGGCGAACGCAGGAACGAGCACGATCGAGCTCAGTCTTGCGTAGGCACGCGCGTGGGTCGCGCAAAAAAGAAGGGCGAGATCGAGCACGTCGAGCAGGGCGCGCTCGCGCAGCGCCACGCGCGAGCGGATCAGGTTCACGGCACCCGCCGGTGGGCCGATGGTTCCGAGTGCCCGCGCTCGACTGCCGATTCGCTGCCCGAGCGGCGGCCCGCGAGCGCGATGTACGCGACGACGACCATGAAGAGGACGCATCCGACCACGCGCTTGACGACCGACGGCATGTTCGACGCTGACCAGAAGCCCTCGATGGCCGCGGCCACCGCGAGCATCGTCGCGGCGCCGAAGACGACGACGATGACACTCCCGGCGGCCTGCTGAAGGGATGCGACTCGCGTTCGGTCTCCGGGCGCGACAATCGACCAGCCGAGCACGAGCCCTGCGCCGCCGGCCATCACGATGGCGCCCAGCTCGAGCGAGGAGTGCCCGACGACGAACGTGAGAATGTTGTCCCCAGCGCCGTGCGCGACGACGTACCCGACCATCGCGCCCGTCGCGAGGCCGTTCTGCACCAGGTAGAACGCCGAACCGATGCCGAAGGCAAGACCGGTCGCAAAGCACCGGAGGGCGATGCCGATGTTGTTGTTGACGTAAAATCCCGCCATCTGCGCGTCGATGCCGGCGGCGCGCCCCGACGAGAAACCATGCTGGTAGGCCTCGACCATGGGCCGCAACTGCACCTCGGGCACGACGCGCGCCGCGAAGCTCGGGTCAGCCAGGGTGGCGAAGAGTCCCCCGAAGAGCGGAACGAAGAAGAGGCAAAAGGCGATCCCCATCGCGACGTGGTGTCTTCGAACCGCGCGCGGGAACGCCTCGAGCGTAAGGCGCAGCGGGGATCTCCGCCCGCCTTCCGTGATCGCGTGGAGAGGCCGCCCGTAAAGCGTGGCGTGCGCCGCTGCGGTGAGACCCTGGAGGTAATCGAGCAAGGGCGGACTGTGACGCGCGGCTTGGGCGCGGGCCAGATCGGCGCAAACATCGCAGTAGAGCGGTGAAATCGCGGACAATTGCTCGCGCGACAGCGCTCGCACGCCGCGCTCTTGCTCCACGCGCAGAGCGGAGTCGAGCGCGTTCCAGTCACGCTGTCGCCGCTCGATGAACGCGGCCTCTTGGAGCGCCGAGCCGCGCGGCATCATCCCGCCTTCGAAGAACGGGCGGAGAGAGCGTGCGCCGCGCTTTCGCCGCGGTCGTAGAGCAGCGCGAGCGTGCGCGACGGATCGGCGCCGGGCGTGCCGAGCCGGTCGGCGAGCAGGGGTGCAATCATCTCCGCGAGCTCCAGCTCGCGTGCGCGCCCGAGGTGGACTTTGCGACGCAGGAACATCTCGATGGCCTGACGCTCGTCTGGATCGAGGTGCACGTCGTCGGGCAGCATGGCCAGCTCCGACGGCAGGGCCGGAGGCGAGAGGACCACCGGAACGGCAGACCGCGGACGCGCCGCGATGACGACCATCGTCCCCGCGACCAGATCGCCCAGCCGCTGGAAGCGCCGCGTCGCCGACATCGACACGAGGGCCGCGATCGACAGGCAGCCGGCCGAATACGCCAGCGGCAGCGCGTCGGCCGCGCGCATGACGTTCCGGAGCGCGGCCGCGGGCAGGCCTACCGGGCGTCCTGTCGTGGTCACGACGCGCAAGCCGAGCGCGGACTTTCCGGGCGTTGCGCCGCGCCACGCTTCGAGCACAGCGAAGTACAGCCACTGAATCCCGAATAGCAGCAGCAGGAGCAAGCCAACTCCGGCGCCGACCGCGCTCTGCGCCGCCCCGGCCACGCCCGCTGCCCCTCCCGCCGCGAGCAGGACGACCAAGGCAACGGCGGTCAGCGTCGCGTAGCAGATCGAGAGGTCGATGAGATAGGCGACGAGACGGCGCGCGGGACCCGCAAGGCGATAGCGGAACACGATGTGCTCCGGGGTCTCGATGGCGACATCGGTGTCGAGCTGGGGGCTCGGGCTCACGCCGGGATCATAGCGAGATGGCGGGCGGCAGGGACAGGGCTCCTACAGGGCCTGTCTCCCAATCTGCCCGTAAACGTGCACGTGCCCGTGCCCGTGCCCGAGCAGGCACTAGTTTGGAGGTCGCACCTTCGGCTGAAGAGCGTCGTCCAGCACCAGCCCGCCGAGGACGCGCGCCCTCGCAAACGCCAGACGCGACGCCAGCACCGGCTCGTCGGAGGCGGCGTCGACCTGAGTCGAGAAGATGAACACGAAGCATTTCCGCAAGAAGCCACCGAACGCCATCACGTGACCCGTGAGCGGGCCGCCGGGACCGCCGCCAGCTTCCAGAGCGACCCAGACGCGCGTGTCGAACGTCTGTTGGGTGAATGTGACTTCTTCCTCGAGCGTTCGCAGATCGCCGGTCGGCACGATCTTGCGCGCACGCGCGAGCGCCTCACACTGGGTTCGGCCGACGATCTCATCGGCGTGGAACACCGCGACGACCACTTTCGACCGCGTGGGCGCATGGGTCGCCACGAGCTCCGGCTGAGAGTGGTCGTCGATTCGCCAGCCTTTTCCGTCGGGCAAAGCGACGGACAAAGCGAGGCGCCTCGAGACGTATCGGGGCAGCGGCGCGGCGTCGTCGGGAAAGGTCGGGGCGGACGCCCTCGGCGGTGCGGCAGCGGCGAGAGGCGCCTGGGCCTTGCCGCACCCGCCGATGACTTGAACAGCCAGGGCGACAGCCATCCACCCACCGCGTAACGGTCGCTCGGGGCTGCGCGACCTCACACGCGCGTGAGCCACTCGGGGTGCGAGCTGTCGTTGCCCCGCACCACTTCGAAGAATCGCGTTTGAATCTTCTTGGTGATCGGCCCGACCGTTCCCTCGCCGATGGCCCGGTTGTCCACCTCGCGCACCGGGGTTACCTCCGCGGCGGTGCCCGTCAGAAACACTTCGTCGGCCAGCCAGAGCTGATCGCGCGTGAGGCGGCCCTCGACCACCGTCAGACCGAGCTCCCGAGCGAGGGTGATCACCGTGTCGCGGGTGATCCCTTCCAGGATCGAGCAGGAGAGATCCGGCGTGTGGATGACGCCTTTTCGCACGACGAAGATGTTCTCCCCCGACCCCTCGCTCACGTGGCCGTTGACGTCGAGCAAGATCGCTTCGTCGTACCCGCCGAGCTTCGCCTCCCGCTTGGCGAGGACGCTGTTGGTGTACTGCCCGGTCATCTTGGCCTTGGCGAGACTCACGTTGATGTGGTGGCGCGAGAACGAGCTGATCTTCGCGCGGATGCCGCTCTTGAGTGCCTCTTCGCCAAGGTAGGCCCCCCATTTCCACGCGATGACGGCCGTGTGGATCGGGTTGGTCGGCGCGTAGATCCCCATCGCGCCTTCGCCGATGTAGACCATGGGGCGCAGGTAGCCGTCGGGCATGTCGTTCACCCGAAGCGCTTCGACGCACGCGCTCATGACTTGTTCGCGCGTGTGTTCCGGTTTGAGAAAGCACATTTTGCTGGAGTCGAAGAGCCGGTCGACGTGCTCGCGAAGGCGAAATACGTACGTCCCGCCGTCGGCCCGCTTGTACGCGCGCATTCCGTCGAACACAGCGAGCCCGTAATGGAACGAGTGGGTCAAGATGGGAACCGAGGCGGCGTCCCAGTCGATGAACTGCCCGTCGAGCCAAATCTTCTTTACCTTGTCGACCATCGTGGCGCCTCCTTGGGTGCGTTGGCGCGCTGCGCTATCCTAATCGGCAGGGGAGGGGGGCGCCAGCGCGCCGCCCCCGGAAAGCCCGGCCGTAGCGGGGCTTGACGCCCGACGCCGTGCGCTCATTCTCCCTGCCCATGTGCCCTCATTGCGGACGTGACGCACCCATTGTCTATCGCGGTGCGCTGCCGTACTGCACGGCGTGCGGCGGGCTCCGGCCGCTTCTCTCGAGCCCCTCGGTCAACCTCGCGGGGAAGCCGTCGAAAGTAGGGGGCACCGTGGCGAGCGTCGTGGGGTGGCTCGTGCTCCTCGTCGGCCTGTCGACGACGCTCGGGCTGGGGCTCCTGCTCTACGCGATATGGACAGTCGCCGTCGCGCTTGCGATCGCGCTCCCCTCGGCGCTCGTGACGCTCGTTGTCGGGCTCGTGCTGCTGACCGGAGGTCGATCGCTTCGCCGCTCCGGCGTTGACGCGGAGCGGGCGACTCGCGAACAGGCGCTGCTCGCCCTGGCCGCGCACCGCGGCGCGGTGACCGCTGCGGATGCGGCGCGCGCGCTCGGCGTGGGTGTCGCCGACGCGGACGCGATGCTGACGAGACTCGCCAAGCACGAGCCCGAGCGGATCGCGGTGGACGTCGACGAACAGGGGGTGATCTGGTACCGCGCCGTACGCGGGCCCGGCAGCGACTTCGACGCGCGTGTCCGCGTAGCACAAAGCACGCGGGCGGACGCCGAGGGCAGAACGGCCGAGGAGATTGAGGACGACGACGAGAGAGCCGAGCTCCGACGATGACCCCAGATAAGACGATGAACCCCGACAAGACGACGCGACTGCTCGAGCTCTTGCACTCGGATCTCGGAGCGTGCCGCGCCTGTCCGAAGATGATCGGCCCGGTCGTGCACGGTCCGCCGGTCGACAGCCGTGTGATCCTCGTCGGCCAGGCGCCCGGGCCGCGGGAGGGGGCGTTCGGGCGCCCGTTCGCGTGGACGGCCGGGCGCACGATGTTTCGCTGGTTCGAAGAGGCGCTCGGCGTCGACGAGGCAACGTTTCGAGCGCGCGTCTACATCGCCGCCGTGGCGCGCTGCTTCCCGGGCAAAGCGAGCGGAGGGGGCGACCGCAAGCCCGACGCGACGGAGGTCGCACGGTGCAAGACATGGCTTGCCCGCGAGGCGGGGATCTTGGAGCCGGATCTCGTGGTCCCAGTCGGCACGTTGGCGATCGAGCAAGTGGTCGGCGCAAAAGCTCCACTCGCGCAGATCGTGGGCACGAAGCAGCGAGCTCGCTGGCACGGGCGAGACGTGGACGTCATCTCGCTGCCGCACCCGAGCGGCGCGTCGCCGTGGCATCGGATGGAACCGGGCAAGACGTTGCTGGGGAAGGCACTGCGCCGGTTGGCGAAGCACCCGGCCATGGTGCACGCGCTTCGGGCCTCTTGAGGGATCGCGCTCCGTCAGGGCCTCGCGCACGCCCGCTCGAGGCGGTCGGCTATCGCCCACCACGCGTCGCCGCTCGGCACGCGCTGTACGACGATCGCGTCGCAGACCATGTCGTCGAGATCGTGCAGCGTGCGATAGAGGGCTCGCGCGTACTCCGCGGGCTCGTCGGGCAGCTCTCGGACCAGCACCTGGGCAGGGACCGTCTCGCCGGAGCTCCGGACCATGAGCCCCACGCGCTTGCCGTCGGACGCCAGCTGCCGCGCGATGCGGTGTGCCTCTTCGCCCGTGCCGGCCAGGACGAGGGGCGCGCGAGGGGCGTAGTGGCGGCCCTCCATCCCCGGCGATGCCCGTCGCTGGCCTTCGCGCGCGCGCTCGACCCGCGCCTCGAGATCGGGAAGCAGGGCGCGCAGAGCCGCCGTGCCGACGGCGCCGGGGCGCAGAACACGCGGGATCGCCCCGCGCACGTCGACCACCGTGGACTCGATGCCCGCGTCGCAGGCTCCGGCGTCGAGGAGCAGGTCGACGGCGCTTCCGAGCTGCTTGACCACGTGCTGCGCCGTCGTCGGCGACAGCCCTTGGTACCGGTTGGCGCTCGGCGCGGCGACCGGTTCGCCGAGCGCCGCGATGACCGCGCGCGCCACCGGGTGCGAAGGCGCGCGTAGCGCGATCGAATCGCCGCCTCCCGAGATGGCCGCCGGCACGTCGTGCGCCCGATCCACTACGAGCGTCAACGGCCCTGGCCAGAACGCGCGCGCCAACCGCGAGGCTGGCTCCGGCCAGGACGCGGCGAGCCTCCGAGCCTGGACTTCGTCGAGAACGTGGGCGATGAGCGGATGGTGAGACGGGCGGCCCTTCGCCGCGAACACGCGCGCGATGGCGCGTTCGTCGAGCGCGCGTACACCCAGCCCGTAGACGGTCTCGGTCGGCAGCGCCACGAGCCCGCCCGAACGAAGAACGCGAGCCGCGTCAGCGACCGCAGCCGCGTCCGGTGCGTACGCGTCGACGACGACGATGCGGGACATCGGGCCGATGTAGCCCGCTTGGCGGGCCGCTGCCATCGGCGCTCGTGGCGCCGCCAGCAAACGGCGCCTGCGAGCTGGAAGTCCACTTGATGAACGGCGACAGGTGACCCAAGTCTGGCGCACCTTTGCGCTTGTCACTTGCCCTCTGGTAGCTCTAGGTAGGCCGTTGAAGAGGCGAGAGAGAAACCGCCAGGCCGCCGACGCCATGCGAGAGTTGGAACATCGTCCATCATTCTCCCTTGGCGATCCTGCCGTCCTAGCGGTCTTCGCCGGCGCAGCACTCGCTCTCGGGGCGTGCGCCGTCCAGCCCCGGACTGCTCCGCCGCCCTCACCCACGACGCCCGTGGCGGCGATTGCGCAAGCTCCGGCCAGCGCAGGATTGGCCCCGCCCCTGGCGACCGCGCCAGCGGCGCCCGGTCCCACGGCAAGCGCGCTGCCCGTACCGCCGACCCCGGTGCCGGTGTCGACCGTCGCAAGCACGAAGACCGACTCAACCTGGGCGCGCTGCCATCACGGATACAAAGCCGCCACCAAAGACGTGTCCACAGGCGCGGCGGCTCTGGCGAAGGCCTGTGAGAGAGCAACGAAAATGAAGCTCCTCGGCAAGGCCGTCGCCGGCAAGCAAGCCGACCAGGACGCGCCGCAGAGCTTCCCGCTCGACGCGAAAGCCGGCCACTGTTACCGCGTTTACGCGCAAGCGGCGGAGGGCATCCGAGATCTCGATCTCATCGTCAAAGACTCCGCCGGCGTGGTCATCGCCGAAGACTCGAGCGATGATCCGAGCCCCGTCGTTCTCGACAACGGCGCGGTGTGCTTCACCAAGGACGATCAGGCGACCGTCGTGGTCAGCGTGGGTATGGGAAGCGGCGCATTCGCACTGCAGATTTGGGGCGATTAGGTTCGGACTTGCGTCGCCGAGAGCGCTGGGAAGTCCACAGGAGGCAGGCTCATGTCCTTGAGGCGGCGAACGTGGGAACGCATTCTGGTCTCGGGTGCGCTGGTGGGCGCCGTGGCCATCGTAAGCTGCTCTGGCAGCAGCACCACCACTCGGGGAGGCGACGATGGCGGCGCGGACGCGCCCGGCACGTCGGTCCTGCACCCGGACGGGAGCGCCAATAGCTCAGGGGGCTCGGGGAGCTCCAGTGGCTCGGACAGCAGCTCGGGCAGCGGCAGCTCGGGCAGCGGCAGCTCGGGCAGCAGCAGCTCGGGCAGCAGCAGCTCGGGCAGCAGCAGCTCGGGCAGTAGCAGCTCGGGCAGCGGCAGCTCGGGCAGCAGCAGCTCGGACAGTGGCCGCTTGGACAGC
>CAZHED010000052.1:0-37382 GCA_964531095.1 uncultured Polyangiaceae bacterium
TCAATCGCGATTCGGAGCGGATGGATCGAAGTCATGAGCCTCTCAATCGCGATCCGGAGCGGATGGATCGAGGTCTTGAGCCTCTCAATTGCGATCCGGGGCGAATGCGTCGAGGTCCTGAGCTTCTCAATTGCGATCCGGGGCGGATGGATCGAGGTCTTGAGCCTCTCAATTGCGATCCGGGGCGAATGCGTCGAGGTCCTGAGCTTCTCAATTGCGATCCGGGGCGGATGGATCGAGATCTTGAGCTTCTCAATTGCGATCCGGGGCGAAATGCGTCGAGGTTCTGAGCTTCTCCACTGCAATCCAGAGTCGCGCTTCCCCCGTGTGCACCGTTCATGGCAACACGCCTGACTTTTGCGGAACGTGACCATCCGACTCGAGCCGCGAAGAACGAACGAGCCGGTGCGGCGTGTGATCGCCCGTGCGCGATCGCGCCTCCGCGCGGTCGGGGGGAGCGGCCGCGCCGTCTGATGATTGGTCACTTGTTGTGCTGCGCGATCAACCCGGCGGCGTGAGCCGACGGATTGATGACGCGCCACAACATGTGCGCAATCCTGAGGCAGCCGCGCTCCCCCCCTTGTGCAAGTCGTGTTTGCTCCTGCGGGTCGGCGCCAGCGGCCGCGCTCCCTTGTTCACGGCTGGGGTCCGCTGCACGTGACCGCTGCACGAGACGGCTCGCATCTTGCTCACCATCGCCACAGCTTCGGCTCGATTGGCTCAGACGCCGCCTCCGCTCGGCCACGCTCCACCCGCTCCGCTTCTGCTTCCCACGGGACCGATGATTGCACCCCACCCACACGGCGAGCGCAGCGCCTTCATCCGACGGATGGGGCAACCGCGGAACCAAACACCATGACCGACCGCTCTCGCACGACGCCGCTTCGGGCGCTGCGGGGCGCCATCGTCGGCTACGGGTTCATCTCCGAGCGCGGCCACGTTCCCGCCTACGCGAGACCCGGAGAGACCGCCTTCGAAATCGCCGCTGTGGCGGATACGTGCGCGGCGCGGCGCGAAAGAGCCCGCGCCGCGCTACCGAACGCGCGCGTCTACGACAACCATGTGGCCATGCTCGATGCCGAGCGCGGGCGCATCGACTTCGTCGACGTCACCACACCACCGTGCGACCACGCACGGATCGCACAGTCGGCGTTGGCGCGCGGCCTGCACGTTCTCTGCGAAAAGCCCCTCGCGACGAGCGCAGAAGAAGCGCGCGGCATGGTGGCGCTCGCGCGCCAGACCAAGCGCGTGCTCTTTCCCTGCCACAACTACAAGCACGCGCCGGTCATCAAGGCGGTGCGCCGGATCCTCGACACCGGCGAGATTGGCCGCGTGAAGCTGGTGACGCTGCAGACGTTCCGCACCACGCACGCGAAGGGCGTCGAAGAGTGGCGGCGCGACTGGCGGCGCGAAAAGCACTTCTCCGGGGGCGGCATCGCCATGGATCATGGCAGCCACACGTTTTACCTCGCGTTCGATTGGCTCGGGGCGTACCCGACCGCGATCACGGCGAAGATGTCCACTTTGGGCAGCTTCGACACCGAAGACAACTTCGCCTGTGCGATGACGTTCCCGAACGGCACGGCGACCGCTCACCTGACCTGGACCGCGGGCGTTCGCAAAGTCATCTACACCATCCACGGCGACAGCGGCGCCGTGCGCGTCGAGGACGACGACGTCGAAGTGACGCTCATGAGCGGTGGGCCGGATGGGCAGCCAACGACCTTCAAGCTCGAGAAACCGGAGATCGCGTCCGACTGGATGGACGCGAGCCACGTGGGCTGGTTCCGTTCGCTCCTCGACCAGTTCGCCGACGCCGTCCGGCGCGAGGACTTCGTGGGCCACGAGACCGAGTCGAGCGTGCGATGCGTGGAGCTCATCACCAGCGCATACGCGTCGGCGCTCGACGGGTCGCGCGAGCGCGGAATGTCGCAGGTGCCTCTCGTGAGGGTGGCGTGATCGACCGCGCCTGCTCCCTCACCCTAATCGCGATCCTGCTGGTCGTGTCGGCGGCCTATGCGGCGCGCGTGGCTCGCGTGGGCGCGGCGCGCCACTCGCGCATCGACCGAGCCGGGGGCTCCCCTTTGCTCGGCAAGGGGCCGATGCAGATGGGCTATTGGGCCATCCGCCCGGCGGCAGCCGCCTGCGTCGCGCTGGGCATCGGGCCCAACGCGGTGTCCTGGGGATCACTCGCCCTGGGAGCGGGCGCCGGCTTCGCGCTCGCGTTGGGGCACTTCGGGGTCGGCGCTGCGCTCGGCTTCGTTTCGTCCGTCTGCGACGCCCTCGACGGGATGATTGCGCGAGAGACCGGCGCCGCGACCGACGCCGGCGAAGTGCTGGACGCCTCCGTGGATCGCTACACCGAGCTCTTTTTTCTAGGCGGCCTCGTGTTTTCCGCGCGATACGACCCCCTTGCGGTGGGCCTCGCTCTCGCCGCGACCGCTGGCTCCATCATGGTCAGCTACTCCAGCGCCAAGGCCGAGGCGTTCCGTGTCGAAGTGCCTCGTGGCGCGATGCGCCGCCAGGAGCGTGCGGTGTACCTCGTCCTCGGCGCCGCCCTCACCCCTCTCGCCGCGGGCGCGGCCGCGCGCTGGGCGCTTCCCGCATGGATCGACCACCTGCCCCTGCTCTCGGCGCTCGCGCTCGTCGCCGTGGTCGGAAACGTCTCGGCCGTGCGGCGACTGCACGCGATCGCGCGGGCGGTTCGCGCGCACTCGCGGTCACCGGTACGCGAGCCGAACAGCTCGAAGGAGCTCCCACGAGATGCCCATGCTACCGCTGGCGACGCCCTCCACTGACTCGCGCGCGCGCTGGTGGCATACGCTGGGCCGTCACCAGCTGGGCGCGGCGATCGCCGGCGCGGCGGACTTCGGCGCGATGATCTTCTGCGTCGAGATCCTCCGCCGCTCGCCCGTCACCGGCACGGTGGTCGGAGCCACGGTCGGTGCGGTGACGAACTTCAGCCTCGGCCGAGCTTGGATCTTCCGCGCGGCGTCCGCTCACCCGGTGGGCCAGGCCGTGCGCTACGCGGCCGTCTCCGTGGCCAGCGCCGCCTGGAACGCCCTGGGCGAGCATCTGCTGCATGACGTGGCCCGGGTACAGTACGTGCTCGCGCGCGCTGTGGTGGCCATCGCCGTCAGCCTCCTCTGGAACTTCCCGGTGCAGCGCCGGTTCGTCTTTCGAGAGGAGCGAGCGAAATGACGCGCCCGTCTCATCCGACCAACCAGAGAGTGCACCTCAAGACCGTGGTCCCCGGCCCGAAGAGCCGCGAGCTTCGGCGGCGCGAAGACGAGCACATCGCCCCCGGGCTTCAGGGCTACGCCGTCATGGCAGGCATCGCGGTCGATCACGCCGAAGGGAGCGCTGTGACCGACGCGGACGGCAACACGTTCCTCGACTTGATCGGCGGTATCGGCGTGAACGCGCTGGGCCACGCGCATCCACGGGTCGTCGAGGCGATTCAAGGCCAAGTGGCACGGGCGCACGTGGGATCGTTTGCCAGCGAGGCGCGCGTCGACCTCCTCGAGCGAGTCGCCGCGCACCTTCCAGCGCCCGGACTGCACCGCGCGCAGCTCTATTCGAGCGGTGCCGAGGCCGTCGAGAGCGCGATGCGCCTCGCGAAGTGCCATACGAGCAAGCATGAGTTCGTGTCATTTTGGGGCGGGTTCCACGGAAAGACCCTCGGCGCGCTCAGCTTGATGGGGTCCCCTTCCAAGCACGGTCTGGGGCCGCTCGCTTCCGGGGCGCACGTAGTGCCCTATGCCAACTGCTATCGATGTCCGATCGGAGCGAGCTATCCGTCGTGCGGGTTGGGGTGCGTCGAGCTCGGGCGCAAGCAACTCGCCGCCGCGTCCGCCGGCGCGGTCGCGGCCGTCATCGTGGAGCCCATGCAAGGGACCGCGGGGAACGTCATCCCGCCGAATGACTTCCTTCCCGCCGTGCGGTCCGTCGCCGACGAGCTGGACGCGCTGCTCATCGCCGACGAGATGATCACCGGCTTCGGCCGGACCGGGAAATGGTGGGGCGTGCAGCACTCGGGGGTGCGGCCGGACATCGTGACAATCGGCAAGGCGTTCGGTGGGGGGTTTCCGCTCTCGGGTCTCTTGACCCGCGACGACGTCGCCAGCGCCAAGCCATGGAGCAATCCCAGCGGATCGTCCTCGAGCTACGGCGGAAATCCCCTCGCCGCGGCCGCCGGTGCCGCGGCGATTCGCGCCATCGAGGACGAGGGGCTGGTCGAAAACGCGCAGCAGGTCGGCGGCGTGATGCTCGCGGCGCTGCGTCCGTTCGTCGACGACTACCCCTTCGTCGGGGAGGTGCGGGGCCGGGGTCTATTCCTGGGAATGGAGCTGGTCCGCGACAAGACGACGAAAGAGCCGATGTCCAGGGCGGTCACTCGCCGCGTCTTCGACGAGTGCGTGCGGCGAGGCCTCTTGACCATGGCCTACGCGCCTAGCTTCCGTATTCAGCCGGCGCTGACGATCGACCAGGCGACCGCGATGAACTGCGTGGCAATCCTGCGCGAGGTGTTCGATCTCGTCAAACGCGAGCGCGCCTGGGAGAGCGGATGACCGATGCTGCGTCGCTTCGGGCAGCACGTGCGGACGCTTTGGCCCGGATGGACGATCCTCACGCCGCTTCCGTTCGCCGCGCACGCGCTCTGGGCGGCGACTCGCGGGCAGTTTCACTGGGAGAACGGCGCGGTGCTGGGCGTCGTGCTCGTGCTCTTCTGCATCGGAAGGTGGTCGCAAAAGCTGCTGCTCGGAGCCTATCCCCTGGGCCTCGTAGGGGTGCTCTACGACTCGATGAAAGTGGTCGAGAACGTCGGCGTCTCGCCGAGCGAAGTGCACTTGTGCGACCTGCGCGCGCACGAGCTGGCGCTCTTCGGCGTGACAGTCCACGGGCGGCGCGTCACACTTCACGATTGGTTTCAGCTTCACGCGTCGCCCCTGCTCGACGCCGTCTGCGCCGTTCCCTACGGCACCTTCATCTTCGTCTGCGCCGCGTGCGCGGTGTGGCTCTATTTCCGCGACTACCCGCGGATGGTGCGCTTCGCGTGGTGCTTTTTTGCGCTCAACCTCGCCGGTTTCGTCACGTACCACGTGTATCCGGCGGCGGCGCCTTGGTACTACCATTCGCACGGCTGCTACATCGACATGCAGGCGCTCGCCAGTGAAGGGCCGAACCTTGCGCGCGTCGACGCCGCGCTCGGCGTTCATTACTTCGCCGGCATGTACGGGCGAGCAAGCGACGTCTTCGGCGCGATGCCGAGCCTTCACGTCGCGTACGCGCTCATCGTCGTCGTCGAGGGGTGGGCGGTGATGCACCCGGCCTGGCGCGGGGCGAGCGTGGCCTTCTTCGTGCTGATGTGCTTTTCGGCCGTATACCTCGACCATCACTGGGTGCTCGACGAATTGGCGGGGGTGACGTACTGCCTCGCGATCGTCGGCGCGGCGCGCGTGCTCGGACGCTTGCGATCGACCGCGGCGGCCCCGGCCGGCGTTCCCGCGCTCGCCGAGAGCGGTCGCACGCTCGCGGCCCAGAAGGCACCGACTGCGAACGGCGACACGCCTTGAAGAAGGCGGCGAGCCAAGTTGCCTGGGCCATCGCGACCTGGTTCGGGTGCGGGCTCGTACCGAAGGCCCCCGGAACGGTCGGGACGCTGGGCGCGATACCCCTCTATTGGCTGGCGATCCACGGAGGGCGTATCGGAGTTGCGTCGACGGCGATCGCCGTCACGTTCGTCGGTGTCTGGGCCGCATCGGTGGTGGCGCGCGAGCTCCACAAGAAGGACCCGCAGATCGTCGTCGTCGACGAAGTCGCGGGCTTTCTCGTGACGATGTTCCCGGTGAGCACTTCATCGTGGCGCTCGGTGGCCATCGGGTTCGTTCTTTTTCGCCTCCTCGACGTCGTCAAGCCGTGGCCGGTGCGCAGGCTCGAGCAGCTTCCTGACGGATGGGGGATCGTTCTCGACGACATCGCCGCGGGCGCTCTCGGGGCCGTCGTCATGATCGGGTTGAGCAGCCTGCGCCTCATTGCGCGATGAACGCGCCAGCGCCGCCGGAGTCCGTCCCCTGGAAATACAGGGCATCGCAACGGTAGTTCGGCGCTGCCTCGAAGATGCCCGGAAGGTCCGTGAAGCGTACGAACGGGGATGTGGGCGTATCGCGCCAGGCAGCGCGCTGGTGCGCGGACGCGCCGTCGTGAAAGAAGAGCGTCAGCGCGTCGGACGATGCGCCGGTCGCATAAGTCGGCGTCCCCCCATCGGCGCTCGACAGCTCCGGGCTGGTGAGCGCCACCCCGATCGACCAGGCATCCGCTGGGGCGTCCCACTTGGATTCGTAAAGGACGGGAGGACCATCGGTAGACGAGAGAATGTAAAAGAACGAGCGCCCGTCCGCCCCCAGGACCGGGTCGAAGAACTGGCCGCCCACCTCCGCGGAGGCCATCGCGTGGACATTGGCGAATTGAAGCGGCGCCGAAGCGCTCCAGGCCGCGCCGACGCCCGGACGAGTGAATGCGATGAACTGCGTTCGGTCGGCGGCCACGGCGAAGACGACCATTCCCGTCGCATCGAGTGCGACTCGGTCCGCGGCCAGCGGCGTCGAGCTCGTGTCGATGGTCGTGGGGGCGGCGAAGGCGCCGCCCCGGGCGGCGCGGTCGGCGACGTAAACCGCGCCCGCCGCGGACGTCCAGGCGATCGTCAGCTCGTCGGCGCCGATACCGCCGAAACGGCCGAAGGTCGCCTGCGATAGGGAAGGGATTCGCGCGGCCGGGGCAATCCATGCGTGCGCCGGATCGCAATGAGGCCCTGCGAGCGCGCCATCGGCCGGACCCGGCGCATCGATCGGCTGCCCGTCGTTCGCGGGCGCGTCGATCGACTGCACGTCGCTCCAACGCGACGCGTCCTGCTCGGAGTCGTCGCCTCGGGCGTCGGTGGGTGCGCCGCCGTCCAGCGTGGCCTCGGCCGCTGCAGCGGCGTCCGGCGCGGGCGGCGGCGGCCCCGCCCCCCCGTCGGTTTCGGCGGATGGGCTCGTGCTTCCCAGCGCGCCGGGCGGCGTCATGCTCGAGGTGCACGAGCTGGCCAGCACTCCTGCGGTCCAGAGTCCGACCCTTGCCGCTCGAGACCTCATCGGCGGGGTCACTCGGCCGGCAGGCAGTCGGCCTTGATCTGCCACTGAATCAGCGACGGCGCCGCCTTCGTATCCGACGTCGGGTTCATCGTCACCGTCAGCCGCAGGCTGCTCCGCGACGGGACAGAAGGGCTCGCGAGGTTGAACGCGCCCGTGGTCCCGGTGTCGATCAGCGCGACGTCGAACCCCGGCAGGAGGGTACTGGTCGCCGCCGTGGCGAGCACGACGGGCATCGGCGACGAGTAGTCCGGCGGACCGCCATCGACGGGCAGCTCCGCCGACTGGGCCGAGAAGACGATGGACGCGGTGTTCGGGATGGATGCTTGCCAATCGAGCTCCCGCCACACCGGGCGTGTGCCGGAAGGACAGCTCGACGCGAAGTCTTCGGTGAAGATGGCGGCGTGATACGTGGCATCCCCCGTGGAGGTCGCGCCCGTTTGGGAAACGCACGCGGTCAGGTCGAGCAGCATGAACTCGAGGGCGTCTTCTTGCGGCGACAGGCCCGCCTGGCCACACGCCAGTGGAAACAAGTCCGACGTCGCCGAGCACATGGCTGGCGCGCCGCCGTTGCACTGATGACTGTTCGGGCAGTCGGTCTCGTCGCGACATCCCTGGCAAAGCCCCGATACGCACAGTTCGCCCGAGCAATCGGCGTCGCTGGCGCAGCCTTTCTGGCACCTCCCGGGCTTTGCCCCCGCACACACTTCGATGCTTCCGCACTGCCGGTCCTGCGCGCATGCCAGCGGCGAAGCAGCGCACGCACCGCCGGAGCAGACACCGCTGCGGCACTGCTGAGGACTGGTGCAACCGCACCGTCCCGCGTTGCAAACGCCGCTGTCGCAGTCGTCGTCGCCCACGCAAGGCTGCGCGCCGCACGTGCTGTAGGCCGCCCCGACGCACGCATAGTTGTTCCCGCCGCAATCGTCGGTCGTCGCGCACTGGCTCGCGCACGTCCCGACGGTCCCGGGAGTGCACTTCGCGGTGAAACCGCAGTCGGCGTCCGTTTCGCAGGCGCCGCTGGGATCGGCGAGCGCCGCCGAAGAAACGTGGAAGTCCGCGAAGCCGACCCGCCCGCACGTGCCCGCGCCGGCGTCTCCCGAACCGCCACCGAGGGGCGTGTCGAACGAAAAGTAGAACGGTTCGCGCGGTGACGAATCGTTGTGGATCCATTGCGCGGCTGGCGGGTTGACGCCGTCGACGTCGTGGCGCGCGACGACGACAGGCAGCTGCCCGGGCGTCGGCGCCGCACCGATGCCTTTCATCCAGGTCGCGAGCGCCTGGCCCTTCGGAAAGGCCTGGTTTCCCGGGAGCGTCGTGTCGATCTCGGCGGTCACCGACGCATACGCATGCGAATCCAGGTTCCAGCTCGCGACGCCGAAGAAGGGGTTTGGCCGGCCGGTTGCGGGGTTGTTCGCTCTCGCCACGAGCCTCGGCGCGCCGTTCACCGTGCTGTTCGACGGCGTGGCCAACCACGTGACGCCGTAATGCGTCGCGAAGAGGCGCCCGCCCGCATTCGCATAAGCGGAGACGTTGTCGGCGTATTGGTCGTCGGCCGGATACTGGCCGCTCGGGTCGCTCGCGGGCTTGCCCCCGCAAGGCAGAATGACGACGTCGTAGTCCATCAACGTGCTCTTGTCGCCGACGAGCGCCGACTTGTCCGGCGCCCTCATCGCCGGGGAGAAATCCATGCCTCCGCCGGCATGATCGACGTAGTAATCGATGCGCCGTGTTCCCGTGCCGGGGAGCTGGAACTCGGCCGGGTCGAGCCCCATCTTCAGGAGCAGGCACTGGAAGGGGTCTTGCCCTCCCGTTGCAATCGCTATCTTCGGGATGTCGGCCTGACCGCCATATCCGTCGAACTGGTTGCGCGGCAAACGCGAGTTGCTCGGATCGACCGCGACCGTCGTGCACTTCGGTACACTGGGCAGCATTACCCGGCGACGCCATTTCCCCATCTGCACGATGAGCGGAATGGAGCTGCCGGGCGCCACGTCGGTCGACGGAGCGTTGGGCAGGACGAACGAGCCATCGGGAGCGGTCAGCGCGATCGTCAGGGCGCCGATCTGGCCCGTTCCTTCGCAGAAGTCGCAAGAGGCGCCGGGGGCGAACGCGTCGAGCGGAGCGGACGCGTCCGGCGGAACGTAGACGTAGGCGCCGTAGAGTGGGTTGACCCCGGCGGGGTCGTAGACCGTGCCGGTGAGCGTCGTTGGGCTCCCGGCCGGGCAGTCCGTAGCAACCTGGCACGCGAGGCCGCTGCACGCTGGGGCGAGCGTGAGCCCGCTGTCCCCGGCGACGGTGCCGGACGCGTCGACGTCACCCGCATCGCTCGACGTGATCGTGAACGGATTGGGATCGCACGGATCCGCGCAGAGGGGCGATGCCGAGGGGCACGTCGTCGTGGTCGAGAGCGCATGCAGGCCGCCCGGTCCCACCGCTTTTCCCGCGACGCTCTTGCTGACGAGCGTGTCGGTGATGCACGCGCCCCATTCTCCGGCTTCGCACACCGAGCGGCCCATCGCGCACGTCACGTAGTCGCCGTGCCGGCCGGCCATGGTCCCACAAGGCGCGCCTTCGCCGGCGATCGTGCATGGGCAGCCGGAGAGCCCGGGGGCGCAGCTTCCCGCCGCGGCCCCCCGCGAGCCCACAAGGCCGGTGCCGGCGGTGTCTCCGGGTGCCTCGCCTGCCCGGCACGCGTGTAGGGCTGCGCCCATGGCGAGGACGAGCGCCGAGCGCACTAGCCATGTCTTGCCCATCACGCGCAGGCGGCCAGCGTTGTGCGAGCGGTCGCTCCCGTCAAGGCGGCGGCCTGCGCAGCGATGCGTGGGGGAGGCGCCCGCTGGGCACCGCCAAGAGCCCTATGGAATGATTTCAACTCTTGACGCCTTTGGTTCTCTGCGCGGCGCAGCGCGAAACTCGCCCTGGCCGGGCCGGCCCCCTACGATAGGGGTTCTGCCGTGGCTTTCCCTCCCGACAAAATCCGTCGATGCTGTACTCGTCTTTATCACCACGGCTGCCCGCTGGGACTTCGGGCGAGACGAGGTATAGTTAAGGGAGGGGTTCTTGGCTCATAGGGACGGAAGGATGGAAGAAGGCAGCGAAGCCTTGCCGCCGGAGGGGAAACCGGTGGCAGAGTCGAGCGGACTCCCCGATCCGATGCTTGCCGGTGCGCAGGCGCGTGTCGGGAGCACGTTGCGCGACAAGTGGCGCCTGGATGTTCTGCTCGGCATCGGCGGAGCCGCTGCCGTCTACGCAGCGACGCATAGAAACGGCAGTCGCGCGGCGGTC
Organism: uncultured Polyangiaceae bacterium; assembly: GCA_964531095.1. Taxonomy (GTDB): domain Bacteria; phylum Myxococcota_A; class Polyangia; order Polyangiales; family Polyangiaceae; genus Palsa-1150. Next base: position 10,419 of record CAZHED010000052.1, read on the forward strand.
AAAATTCTCCACTCGGAGATGTCGACGAGCACGTTCGTTCGAGACCGGTTCCTCTGGGAGGGCTACGTCGCCAACTTGGTCGGGCACGATGGCGCAGTCCGGGTCATCGACGACGACGTTGCCGAAGACGGCTCCCTCTTTCTGGTGACCGAGCTGCTCGACGGCGAGACTCTCGAAGAGCGCCGCGTCCGCATGGGCGGTCGCATGCCGGAGGGCGAGGTGCTGGTCGCCGCCGAGCAGCTTCTCGACGTTCTGGCAGCCGCGCACGCCCAAGGAATCGTCCACCGGGACATCAAGCCGGAGAACGTGTTCTTGACGCGCGCGGGCAAAGTGAAGGTACTCGATTTCGGGATCGCCCGGCTGCGCGAGCTCGCTTCGGCAAGCGTGCAAGCCGGAGCGATGATTGGGACGCCGGCGTACATGGCTCCCGAGCACGCCAGGGGCCTCTTCGACGAGGTCGACGAGCTCAGCGATGTGTGGGCGTCCGGGGCGACGATGTTTCATCTCCTCTGCGGTCGAGGCGTGCACGACGGGAGCTCGATTCACGAAGAGCTCGCAAACGCGATGACCCAGCCCGCGCCCCCGATCGCCACGGTTCAAGCCGATGTCGGAGCCGCGATCGCGCGCGTCATCGACCGCGCCCTCTCCTTCACGAAAGACACGCGATGGCCGGACGCCCGAGCCATGCAGGCCGCGGTTCGCGAAGCGTATCTCGAGTCGTGTGGATCTCCCATCGCGTCGGCGCCGGCGCTCCGGGTAGACGAGGCCGTCCCCGACCGCACTTCGCCGCCGACCCGGGCGCTGGCCGGCACGGGCTGGGGGCCCACCAGCATCCGCCCTGTCTCGATATCCGGTGACCGAGCGAAGCCGGTTCGGGTCGCTCGGAGCCGGCTGCGAGACATGGTCATGGGGGGTGCGGCGGCGCTCGGCCTTGCGGCCGCCGGGTTCGCGTGGATCGAAGCGAGGACACCAAAGGACGCCCCCGTGCATGGGTCGTCCGGTGAGGTGCAGGTCGTCTCGCCAACCACGAGGCCAGCGGTGGTCGAAGCGATTTCGCCCCTGTCCTATCCCGAGGTCTTGCAGGAGGCGACGCCGGTCGCCGATGTGCCCAAGCCCGCGCCGGCTCGTGTGATGTGGCGGCCCTTCGTGCCAACGCGGAGGGTCGTCGTGGAGGCGTCGCCGCGAGCTGCCTCCGCCGCGCAGGCCCCGCAGCCTCCGGCGCCTGCGTCCGAGCCAGCGCCTGCGTCCGAATCCTCGCCGCCGCCGTCCGAATCGTTGCCGACCGAGCCCGCGACGTCGCTGTCCGAGTCGCCGCCGTCGCAAGCCCAGGCCGTGTCACCGGCGCCGGTTCCGGATTGTCAGCCGCCGTACGTCGTGGATGCGAAGACGGGCAAGAAGCACTGGAACGTGCACTGCTTTTGAGGGTTTGAGGGGCCGGACTCGAGAGCCGCAAGGCTGACGCGACCTGGCTCCGCAGCCCGCACGCGTTGCAGCGCAGCCGTACAGGCGGTGTGCAAGATGAGCCTGCGCACGCGGGGGTAATCGCGTAGACTTGATCAATGAACGATCGGTCGCCGCTCCCGCGAGGGACGAGCACTCACCACGTCGATGAGCCCTGCGGCATCTGCGGAGGGGACCGTCGCATCGCAAACTCGTTTGGGCTCACCACGACCTGCCCGAGCTGTCACGGCACGGGACGGCGGCTTGAAACCGCGGGCTTCCACGACGTCACCAAGACGAAGGCTTCGCACCATCAGCCCAAGAGGCAGGCGGATGAGGTCGTGAAGCCGCAGTGGCCGACCACGCTCGAGGGTGGGCAGCTAGCCAGCGAAGTGCGCGACAGCAAGCGGTGCACGACCGACGAAAAGGCGAAGCTGATCCGCGAGATCATGGACTACGAGGACAGCCATGGCCAGTGCACGAAGACCTTCTCGAAGAAAATCCGGAAGCAGGTCAGGCCAGGGAGTGAGTAAGTAACGTCTGCCACCTACCGGTGGTGACCACCGCCGCCGCGAAAGGTCGAACCGCGTCCCGAGCCACTGCTACGCGAGGGAGCTGGGCCGATCGTGGCGTGGGTGGTCATGGGCGCCGGGCGGACGCCGCCCGCGGTGGCCGGTGCGCGACCCTGCGGCGGCGTGCCTGCCGGACTGCGCCCGAGGCCTGACGGAGCGACGACCGCGCGAGGTGCACCGCCGCCAACCGCGGCCTGCCTCACGGGGGATATCGGCGAGAAGCGCGTGGGCGCGCGGGCCCCAAGCGCCGACGCAGTCGAAGGATGGGAGAACTGCTGCGCATGCGCGACGGTTGGCGCGCCTGCCGAGTGAGGAATCTGTGCGGCCTGAAATCCCATCTTCTGCGGCGGCGGCCCTGCCGTGCCCACGCCGGGCGTCGCGGGCACGTACGGACGTACCCGCGCGGCGATGGGCGCGGCTGCCGGCCCGGAGACGACGTGCGCGTGCACCGATGCAGAGAACACGTCACCCCGTGGACAGTAGACCCAGCGCGGGCCGACATAGCCCGGGAAGGGTCTGGCGACGCCTCCGAACCAGAGGAACGCCGGCCCGATTGGGGCCCATCCGACGTACCCGTACCCATCGTCCACGCCCCACATGACCCACGAGCCCCGGTAAACCCGGCCGGGGATCCACGACCAGCCTCGCCCCTCAATCAAAACCCAGCGCCCGTAGTGGAATGGCGCCCATCCCCATTCGTAATCGCTGACCCACACCCAGTCGTCGTCGTAGACCCAATGGCCGGCGGTCACGTAGGGACGGAAGTCCGGGCCGACCGCTGAGGCACCGGGCACCCAGACAGTGCCGTACGTGGGATCGTCCACCCACGTACCGTGCTGGTCGAGTGCCTCGTGAAAGTCCGAGAGAGCGGCCGGGTCGTCGTCGTCGTACCCGTCTTGTTCGGCGCCGATGGCCACCTCACCCGACGAATACATCGTTCCGTCGGCGCTCGTCCCCTCCGGTGGAGCGGAGGGGGCCACGTCCGCCGGTGGCGGAGGAATCATCGCGTTTTGCGGAGCGACCGGCTGTGGCTCGTCGGCCAGCTCGCAATGGGTCGTGAGAGCGGCCGCGAGCAAAGTGACGCAGAACGAGGCAATGCGACTCGGACTCATGGCGTTTGCCCCACAGCATGCGCATGCTTTCACGGTTCGTCACGCGCCATGGGCCGGCACGCAGGCGCGAGGGGCGATACCGACACAGCGCGTTGGTCGCGCCACAGTGCGCCTGCTAAGGTTTGTTCCGCACGTCAGCTGCAAAGGCTTTTGCGGCGCGCTCGCGGCGGGCCGCACCCGCCGGAAGATTGAACATGGTCGTGGAGTTTCACCCAGTGAGGGGCACCGCCGTGAAAAACTCTCGTTGGATCGGGGCTGCCGTGCTGCTCGCAGCATGCAGCGGCGCAAGTGGAATGCGCGAAAGCTCCCCGCCGGTGTTCGGGGGTCAGGGTGCGACGGTCGGCGCTCCGAAAGAACAGCCACTCCCGGCCGACAGCGCGTCGGCGAAGGCGGCCGCCGGTCCGTGCGGCGAAAAGTCCCCGCCCAGCGACACCGCGCTGGTGGATGATTTCGAAGACGGAGATGCAGCCGCGTTCAAGGGCTTTCAGCGGGAGGGCTGGTGGTTCGCAGCGAGCGACGCCACCGAATCGGCCAAGCTGCTCCCGGAAAAGGGAACCTTCCGCCCCGAGCGCCTGCCTGCAGCCGAGGCCAATCGGGACAACCTCTTCGCGGCGCACCTCAAGGCAGAGGGGCAGAGAGACTGGGGAGCGGTCTGGGGTGTCTCGCTACGCTGGGAGAACAAAGGGATTCGCTGTCCGCTGAACGTTTCGGCCTTTTCGGGGCTTCGCTTTCGAGCAAAAGGCCCGGGCACAGTCCGCGTGGCCTTCGGTATGCCGGAAACCGAACCCCCCGACGCCGGGGGCACCTGCACGTCCGGCTGCTACGACGTGCACGGCAAGGTCTTCTTTCTGACCGATCGATGGGACGAATACCTCGTGCGGTGGGATCGGCTCGAGCAGCAGGGGTGGGGAACGCAAGTTCGATTCGACCCCGCGCGCATCGTGTCCATGCAACTGGCAGCCAAGCCGAAAGATCTTCCCGTCGACTTTTGGATCGACGATATCGCCTTCGTCGGCGATCGGGAGGCCGACACGCTGGCCGCTGCCATCCGCGCGCAACCGGTCGCCGACCCGAAGCCCCCGGCGGACCGGCCATCGACGCCTCCGTCCGCGGCCGCCAAGCCGTCCAGCAAGGCGGCGAAGCCGCAGTGATGGGCAAAGACGTTCAGCCTACGAGTGTCCTCGTCTCCGGTCCGTACCGACTCTGCCTCGCGACGTTGGCAGCCTTCGCCGTACTTGCGATTGGTTGCAACCGCTCCCCTTCCGGTGCGCTCGCGCCCGAAGCGAGCGGCGGGGTCGTCCTTCTGCCCGCGCGCGTGCGCCGTCTCACGAACGCGGAGTACGAACGCACCATCAGCGCGCTGGTCCTCGCCCGCGAGGACGTTGCCGACCGATTGCCGCCGGACGTCCGCCAGGAGGGCTACACGCCCAACGCCGAGCAGACGGTCCCGTCCGCGTGGGGTGCGGGGCTCGATGCGATCGCTCGGGAAGTAGCCCATCGAGCCGTCACGCAGCGGCTCGCCGCACTGGCGCCGTGCGCGCAGTCGCATGCGGCCTCCTGTTCGGCGGATCTCGTCGAGGCCCTCGGTCGGCGGGCGTGGCGCCGGCCGCTCGAGCCTGCCGAGCGGTCCGTGCTTCTCGCGGCGTTCGACGTCGGTGCCCAGTCGGGCGGGGTCGCCGGGGGCGCGGAGGCCGTGCTGACGGCGCTGCTCGAGTCGCCGAGTCTCTTGTACGTGACCGAGCTCGGGTCGGGCGGTGCGTCGCCCGGAGCGATCGTGACCCTCACCCAGTATGAGATCGCGTCGCTTCTCTCCTATACCGTTCGCGGCGGCCCCCCAGACGACGCCCTCATGCAGGCCGCTGCAAGCGGAACGCTTCTCCTGCCCGACGTGCGCGAGCAGCAAGCCCGCCGCCTGCTGGCCCTCTCCGACACCCGCTTGCACTTCCGCCGGTTCGTCCTCGAATGGCTCGAAGTGGACGGCCTCTCCCGCACGGCGAAGAGCGAAGACCTGTTTCCCGACTACGAGGATGCGAAAGAGCGGATGCTCGAGGAGACCACCGCCTTCGCCGACGAAGTGATGGTGTACGCGAGGGGCTCGGTCCGGGCCCTGCTCGACGCGCGCTTTGCGTCGGTCGACCCGGACATGGCGCGCTTCTACGGGCTCAAAACGTGGGGACCGCGTGCTTCGCTCGCCGGAACTCGCCGCGCGGGCGTCCTTCAACAAGCGAGCTTCCTCGCCGCCCACGCCCACGAAGACGTCACGAGCCCGGTGAAGCGAGGGGACTTCGTGCTCCGCAGACTGCTCTGCACCCGGATTCCACGACCCGGCGAGGTCGGGATCGAGACCGTGTTCCCGCCCCCCTCGCGGGCCAAGACGACGCGCGAGAGGTTCACGTCCCATTCCGACAACTCCGCCTGCCGCGGCTGTCACAAGCAGCTCGACGCCCTGGGCTATACGTTCGAGTCGTTCGACGCCATCGGAGCCTCGCGAACGACCGACAACGGCAGGCCCATCGACACCGGTGCACACGTCGACGTCGGAGGCGAGCCCGCTTCGTTCGGCGACAGCCTGGATCTCGCGCAATGGCTGGCTCGCAATCCCGACGTGTCCGATTGCTACTTGCGGCAAGCTTTCCGATATTTCACGGCTCAATCCGATCCGAAGGTCGAATCCGAGCTCCTCGCGCTCTCCCGGGCCCTCCCGTCGAGGCTCGGCGACGATCTCTTCGAGGGCCTCATCGCTTACGTGCGGAGCGACCTTTTCATCAAGCGCGAGGTGCGACCATGAGCCGACTCGACCGCAGGCACTTTCTCACTGCGCTGGGGGCTGGCGGCGTGGCGCTCGGAGCCGGCGCGCACGAGGGCCGTGGAAACGCGGCCGCAGCGGGCGGGTCGGGGAACCCTCTATCGCGCCTCTCTGGTCGGCCGCTGCGATTCGTCGCCGTCTACACGCCTCACGGGCGCGCCCACGAGCTCTGGCAGCCTCGCGAGGGGTTCGACCTTCGATTCCCCGATTCGATCCTGCGCCCGTTCGATGACGCCGAAACAGTCGGAAAGACGTTCCGCGATCGATTGCTCGTGCTCGACGGAATCGACCTCTCGGCGGGGATCGCGTCGGGAACGAGCGGTCACGATGGTCCTCGCGTCATCCTGACCGGCAGCGGCGCGGACGGCCGAAACGCCTCGATCGATCAATACCTCGCGGTCGAACGGGGGCTCGGAGCCGAAACGCCGCACACGTCCTTGGTCCTAGGAGTCGGTAACGGACAGCCGGAGATCGGCGCGTGCATCAGCTACGGCCCTGGAGGCACTCCCATCCCCAAGTGCATCGATCCGGCGCAGACTTTCAGCGACCTCTTCGGCGAGGCGATCTCGGGAGCCCAACGCGAAGAGGTCGACCGGCAGCGGCGGGTGGGAAAGAGCGTGCTCGACGTCGTGAGAGCCGACTTGGCGAGGCTCGCGTCGCGCGCGCCAGCCTCGGAAAGAACGAAGATCGACCAGCACCAAAGCGCATTGCGCGACATCGAGAAGCGCCTTGCGGGCGTCGAGCGCACCTGCGCAGCTCCGGTGCCGCCGGATCGGACCCGCTTCGCCCATGTCGGCGCGTACGACGGTGGAGCGCGCTATCTCGATGCGATCACCGATCTTCAGGTCGATCTCCTCGCCCGCGCGATTGCCTGCGACCTCACGCGATTCGCCTCGCTGCTCCTCGGCGATCTCAGTCGCACACACATGTTCCCGGATCTGCCGGACGACGTGCACAGCGACGTCGCCCATCGTTACGACCCTCGGGACGGTGGCCGATCCGGAACGCCGGCCACGTGGAGCACCCTCGGCGTTCAGAACCGGTACAGCTACTCGAAAGTGGCTCGCCTCTTGGCGCGGCTCGACGAGGCAGGGGCGCTCGACGACACGATCGTCTACGCGTCCGGCGACATGGGCGACCCGGCCCGCCACAGCTCACGGTCCGTTCCGACGATCATCGCGGGCGGATGCGGCGGCCATTTCAAAATGGGACGTTACGTCGACATGCGGCGCCGGACTGGCGCCGACGGGGTGCCGAACAATCGCGTGCTCGTCTCGATCGGCCAGGCGTTCGGGGTGGATATGCAGCGCTTCGGTCACGCCGCCGATCCGCGGATCGTGACCGGACGGCTCGACGCGCTCGACGCCTGATCGCCTACGGTCGCTCCGCCAGCGCGACCGCCAGTTCGCGCGGCTCCCGGATCGGCAGCGAGCACGCGCGCCCGCGGCATACGTAGGCGACGGGCTCGGCTTGCGCTGGCTTGCCTTCCGCGAGCGCCCGGCACGCCTCGAGCGACATCGGATCGGCTGGATCGGCCCAGGCGAGAACTCGGTTGGGCACATAGGCGCGGAGGACCTCGCGAGCGAGGGCTCGCGTCGCGTCACTGCTCCGCGGCCCGACCACCACGACGTCGACCGAACCCCGCACCAAGCGATCGACCAGGGCGATGGCGCTGCTCATCGCAAACGGGTTGTCCGCGGCGGCTCTGGCGAGGTGCTCGACACCGCGCTCCGCGGGGACGGCATACTTCGGGTCGACGAGCGTGCCCAGACGAAGAAGGACCCTGCACGCGACGGAGGCGCCGCTCGGAATCGCGTGATCGTGGCGGTCCTTGGCGCGCACGAGGATCTTCTCGCTGTCGTCGGCCGCAAAAAAGAAGCCGCCGTCGCCCGGGTCATGGAAGTGGACGAGAATCGCGTCGGCGATGGCGCACGCGAGCCTGACCCAATGAGCGTCGCCCGTCGCCTCGTAGACGTCGAGGGCGGCGTCAGCGACGAAGGCATGATCATCCAGAAACCCAGGCCCTTTGGGAACCCCGTCTCGGCAGTGCCGCAGAACGCGCGCGACTCCGCTCTCCGCTTCGCGCACGACGAGCGAGCGCTCTACGAAGCGCATCGCACGCTCCGAGGCGTTGCCCGCCTGCGGCCCGACCACGCCGGTCGCGTCGGCGAGCGCGGAGATCATGAGCGCGCCGTAGCTTGCGAGGATCTTGTCGTCGCGGCTGGGCTTCGGCCGCCGTTCGCGCGACTCGAACATGGCCCGGCGCGCTCGCTCCGTTGCAGAGCGCTCGCGGGCATCTCGCGGTGAATCCGCGAGCGATAGCACGGTGGCGCCGCTCTTCTCGAAGTTCCCCTCCTCGGTGATCCCGTAGACTTGCTTGGCCGCGCGCGCCGCTTCCTCGTCACCCGCGCATGCCTCGTCGACCTCGGCCGGCGTCCAAACGAAAAAGCGGCCCTCCTCCCCTTCGCTGTCGGCATCCTGCGTCGCGTAAAAGCCTCCGTCGGGGGACGTCATCTCGCGCGCGACGTACAACGCGATGCCCCGCGCCGTGTCGGCGTATTTCTCGTCGCGGAGCACGCGCCACCCGTCGACGTAGAGCCGAAGGAGAAGGGCGTTGTCGTAGAGCATCTTCTCGAAGTGAGGCACGAGCCAGCGTTCGTCGGTCGAGTATCGATGGAAGCCTCCGCCGATCTGGTCGTAGATGCCTCCGGCGCGCATCGCGTCGAGGGTTCGAGCCACACGGGCGTGATCACCAGTGCGCAGCAGAAGGTCCACGCTCATCGTGCTCGGGAACTTCGGGCGCCTCCCGAAGCCGCCGTTCGCATCGTCGAAGCGCGCGACCAGCCTGTCGACGGCGTTCTGCACGAGCGCGCGCGATGGACCCTCCCGCGCGCCCCCGTTGCCCGCGGTAGCGTCCTCGATCGCCTTGGTGACTTCGGCCGAGTGCGCCTCCACCTCGTCGCGACGCGCGCGGTACGCCTCGTACGTCGCGCGCAGCACCTTGGGAAAGCCGGGCATCCCGTAGCGATCGGCGGGGGGAAAGTAGGTCCCCCCGAAGTACGGCTTCTGGTCAGGGGTCAAGAAGACGGTGAGCGGCCAGCCGCCGCTCCGTCCCATGAGCTGCACCACGAGCTGATAGACGTGATCCAAATCCGGCCGCTCTTCACGGTCGACCTTCACGTTGACGAACAACTCGTTCATCGTCCCGGCGATCGCCTCGTCTTCGAAGCTCTCGCGCTCCATCACGTGGCACCAGTGGCACGCCGAGTAGCCGATGCTGAGCAGGATTGGCTTGTCTTCGCGCTTGGCCCTTTCGAGCGCCTCTTGTCCCCAGGGATACCAGTCGACTGGGTTGTGCGCGTGCTGCTGCAGGTAGGGAGACGCTTCCCCAGCGAGGCGATTGACCATGGGACGAGCTTTGGTCTGGCCGCCTAGTTCGTCACCTCGACGCGCAAGAGCTTTCTCCCGATGAACAAGTAATCCCCGTGGGCCAGATCTTTCTCTGTCTTCAGTCGCACGTACGTCCCGTTCTTGCTGTTCAGGTCGGTGAGCGTCAGGCGGCCACCGCTCTCTTCGAGCTTGCAGTGCGCGGCGCTCATGTAGAGGTCCATCGGGAAGTTCAGGTCGCCACCCTCCCGTCCGATCTGCAGCCCGCTTCCGCGCGCGCACACGGCCATCGCCGCTGCTCCGCCCTGAAGGATCTGCACGATCTTGAACTGCGCCGGGTGCTTCGGTGACGAGTAGAAATACGTTCCGTCCGGGGCGGGGCCGTCGCCCGACTTCAGCACTGCGTCGATGCGAAACAGTTGCTCGCCCACGAGAAACTGGTCACCCACCGACACGTCGACCGAGTGGCTCACCCGCCAGAAGACCCCGTTGAGCGATCCCTCGTCGCGCACGACGAGCTTTCCCCCCCGATAAAACAGGTTCGCGTGACGAGGAGACACGAACGGGTCGTCCGGCAACACGAGCTGCCCGTTGCGGCCGACGGTGTGCTGCTCGGCGTTCAGCTGGTAGCTCAGGCCTTCGATGCCCTCGCCGCGGATGAGGATCAGTTTTGCCTTCCCCGGCTCTTGAAGCTGACCGAAGTACTGCGTGAGCGCGTGCAAAATCTCCGGCGGAACCGCCGCACCGCACCGCCCGCAGAACTTGTGCCCGAGGGGCACGGGCGTCGAGCACGATTTGCAGACGTAATTCTTGGCCTGTTCCATCTGCTTCTCCAGGGCCTCGTCGGGCCGTCCAGTCCAGTCGTCGAGCGTGCCCGACGACGATACCGCCGATCCGACTCCGTGCGCACGAACTGTGGTCGCCGTCGCGGCGGGTATGCCCGGCCCGGACGAGGGGCCGCGCCTCGGCTTGAGCTTGTCGCCCGCGAACAACGGGGAAGTCGGCTCGAGAATGCCGGCCTTCGCTTCGACCGGGACCGGTGACCGCGGGCGCCACTCGTCCGTGCCCGGTGGCTCGCCCAATCGCAAGCTCGACCCGCAGCCCGCGCAGGATGCCGTTCCGAGAACGCTGTACCTGTCGCAGCGACCGCAGACGACCCCAAGCTCGAAGGCCATAGCGCTTTTCCAAGGGCGAGCGTATCAAAGAAAAGCGCGATCGACCCGCGTCACCAGATGATGGTGAGCCGTCTACCGACATCGGTGAACCCAGCCGCGCTGACGAGGCGGAAGAGAACGTGCTGGCACGAGGCCGCGCCCACTTCGCCAAAGTCGCGCGAGTCGAGATGGACGTGGCGGTCGTCGCTCACGAGAAACCACTTGCCGGCTTCGACTTTGACGTTCGTGGGAGGCTCGGCGCGTTCGCGGGCGCGCAGCACGGAGAAAGTCAGATCGGAGAACTCTTCGACGGAGCAAGCGAGGGTCACGTCGTCGTCAATCCGGGGGTCGTGCACGCTGACGGTGGGCGGCTCGCACGCACGCGGGCTGGGGACGTGCTTTCCGTCGAGAAGTACGACTTCGTCCTTCACTTCGACTTGATCGCCGTATCGCCCGATGGCTCGCGCGACGACGAAGCGGCCAGCCGCGTCGGGGTCTGCGCATCGAAGGAGCTCGCCGCGATCGACCGATGTGCGCCGCGTGACCAAGACCAGATCGCCTGCGCTGAGGGTCGGCTCGATCGAGGCGGCCAGAAGGGGGTCATCGCTCGGCACCCGCCAGACCTCGAAGAAGAAGAAATGCAGGACAAGTCCGACCGCGCCGGCCATGCCCGCTATCCAGACGACGAGCTTGAGCCACGTGCGCATACGCCCCAGTACAGGCTACCGAGACGCCGGCGCCAGGGGCAAATCGAAGCCCACCTCAGCGCCGACACCGCCCGCACCGTCGGCCGCTCCAGAGCGATTCGCGTTCCTGGCGAAGACCCGCCCTCCGTGCCCTTCGACGACGCGGCGCACGATTGCCAGCCCGAGGCCGTAGCCGGCGCCCACGGGGGGGCGCGCGCGGGCCGCGTCGCCACGAACGAACGGCTCGAACGCTCGCTCCGCGAAGCCCTCGGGGAATCCGGGCCCGGCGTCGCGCACGGCGACGCGCACCCGGTTCCCGTCGCGGGTCACATGAACTTCCAAGACGCGATCCGGAGGATGCCCGTGCGCCCGCGCGTTCACGAGCAGGTTGTGCACGGCGCGCCCGAGGAGCGCGGCGTCGAACGGCACGGCGAGCTGGACCGCATCCGCCGAGACCTCCACGGAAATGGTCGGGGGCGTCGGTTCTTCGGCGACGCGAAGGCGGAGCCACTCGCCGAGGTCGCGCGTCTCTTTGCGCAGGTCGGCGAGCCCCGCGCGGGCGATGTCGAGCAGCTCGCCGAGTATCGTGTCGATGGCTGCGAGCTGCGCGTCGATGTGGTCGAGCGCCGGCGCCGGCGAGATGTCCACCGGCACGTCGCCCGCCAAGCGATCGCGTGCGATCTCCAGCGCAACACGCGCGCGAGCCAGCGGTGATCGCAGCTCGTGGCTGATCGCGCCGAGGAGCTCACGCTGACCGCGCACCATCGCCTCGACCCGATGGGCCATTCGGTTGAAACTCATAGCCACGTGGCGGACCTCGAGCGCGACCCAGCCCGGGGCCGGCGCGATGTCGGCGCGAAACGCGAGGTCGCCGCCGCCGAAGCGATCCGCAGCATGAGCGAGCTGCTCGAGCGGCCGCGCCAGCAAGTTGGCGACGCGGCTTGCCATCACCGAGAGGACGGCCCACACGGCAAAAAGGATGAGCGCCAAGCGCCACCAGTTCCACGGCGCGGGCCGGACGCCGAAGCGGTTCATCTCGAGGGCACCCAGCAACGCGCCCCCGCGCACGACAGGAATGAAGATGCGATCGCCGCTCCCCGGGGCCAGCGCACCGCCGCGATCGGCGACCCGCCGCACATGGCCGGGTACTCGCTCCGCATCGCTCACGAGGCGAACATCGAAGCCCGTGACGTCGCGCACTTCATTGACGTAGGCCCGCACGGCCTCCATGTCGTCCCAATCGGTCGCGAGGCGCGACGCGATGTGCTGCGCCACCGACTCGACGCCGCTCGACGCTTCGGTGCGAGTCGAGCCGACGACGAGTGCGCTCGCGATCATCGCGAGGAGAATCGCGCCGAAGAACCATGAGAACAGCCGGGACCTCAGCGTGCGGGGGCGGCGCATGACGTCCATTTTGGGCCGTGTCGCGCGCTGGCGTGCGCCTATTTACGCGTGGCTTACACGGGCTTGATGAGAACGTAGCCAATCCCCCGAACGGTCCGGATACGCTTGGGCTCACGGGCGTCGTCGCCGAGCTTCTGACGCAAGTGCGAGACGTGCACGTCGAGCGAGCGATCCACGCTCGGGTCGTAGCGCGAGCCACTCTGCAGTCTGGGAAGGACCGCGCTCGCGAGCTCTTCGCGCGTTACGGTCTCTCCGGCGCGGCGAGCGAGCGCCACGAGCACGCGCAGCTCGAACGACGTGAGCTGGAGCTCGCGTCCCCCCAGGGTTGCTTTGTGCGCCGGTACATCCACGACGAGGTCGCCCACTTCGACGTGGTCGGCGGAGCCGGATGCCACCGTCGGGCGCGCCCGACGCAGGACCGCCCGCATCCGTGCCAGGAGCTCGCGCGGATTGAACGGCTTGGGAACGTAGTCGTCGGCGCCGATCTCCAGCCCGACGACGCGATCCGTGTCCTCGCCGCGCGCCGTCAGCATGACGACCGGAACGTCGTACTTGGAGCGTATGCGCCGGCATACTTCGAAGCCGTCGATGCCGGGCAGCATGACGTCGAGCAAGACGATGTCGTAGACGTCGGATGCGCCGAGCCGCTCGAGCGCGAGGGCGCCTTCCTGCACGTGATCAATCGCGACGCCGTGCGACTCGAGGTAACCGGACAGCAGGCGCGCAAGCTCGCGGTCGTCGTCGACGAGCAGGGCACGCATGCGCCTTACTCCGGACGATCGGCGTCGGCCGCCGCACGCAAGAAGCTCCGGGCGCGAAGGGCAAAGGGGCCGTCGGGATGGTCGCCCAGCCACCTCCGGAATGCGTCGGCGGCTGCGCCGAACTCGCCCCGACGAAAGCGGGCCACGCCGCGGGCGTAGTCGGTGGGATACAAGGGGTCGACGGCCCCCAGACGCGCGATGCGCTCCAGCCTCCACGACTCCGTGGCCGCGCGCTCGGCTTCGACCAGGGCGGTGCAGGCCTTCGCGTCGCGGGCGCCGCGGCGGGCGGAGGCGATGGCCTCGCGCATCGCCTTCGATGGGCGGGGGTGCGCCAGATAGAAGGCGTATAGCGTGCGCACTTCGTCCAGGGTGGGGTCGAGGAGGGCCGAGCGTCGACCCTGTCCCGACGGAACCGACGAACGAGCGGCGTCCCTACCCGGGAAGCCGAGGAAATCGTTCCACATCTGCTTGAACATCACCCTCAACACCGGCACGGACGGCGCCAGCGCGTGACCGTCGCACCACCCCTCCGCCGTCATCGACCGTACAAAGCCGCCGGCGAGCGCCTGAAGCTCCGCCGACTCTTCGCCCGTTGCGGTGAAGCGCCCGACCTCGTCGAGGAACGTCTCGAGCTCGATCGCACGCAGACGCAGCAGAGCGTCGCTTCCCCCTGGGAGGGCGTCGATGAGGGCCAGGTCGACGCCCCGCCGCGCTTCGCCAAGCGATCGCGAGTCGGCCTCCCGGGCTTCGAGGGTGTGAAAGGCGCGTATCGCGGAGCCCAGGGCACGCACCGGCGCCGGGAGGGGCTCGCGGCGCGCTTCCTCCGCCAGGCGGTGGTCAATGGCCACGGTGTGGGCGAGCGCTCGCGCGTCGGCGAGGGGAAGCGGAACGCCGTTGGGCTCCGCTCGACGTGGCACGAGGAGCAAGCCCAGGACTATCGCCACCCCCATGGGCACGAGGGCGAGCCGCGCCGCGTCGCGAAGCTCGTGACGACGGGAAGAATCGTCCACCACGGACGATGCTATCATCAAGATTGTGGTTGAGCTTCGTCGGCATCCGCGCGCCTCGTTCGATGGTCCGGTCGAGTTCGTTCCCAAGGGATCCAGCGAGCGACACGCCGGACGTTGCAGGGACGTTTCGCTCGGCGGAATGTACGTTCAGACGCCGCAACCGCTCCCGTTCGGGATGGATCTCGTGGTGCACGTCACGCTGCCTGGCATGAAGATACCTTTGGCCATGCCCGCCGTAGTCCGCTGGACACGACCCGGAGAGGGGATGGGGATCCAGTTCGGCCTGATCGGCGCGAGGGAGACCCACGCCATCACCGAGCTCACACGCCCGGCCGCCGCCGGACGCGACCGCAAAACGGCCGTCAGTTCTTGACTGAGACCGGGATCGTCGCGCCGCCGCCGTGCGTGAAGTGCGTCTTGTAGATCGACTGCGCCGCGCAAGCGTTGACGTCGGGAGCCACGGGCGGTTCGAAGCGCGCAATGCGCACCGTGCCGTCGTCGTTCAGCTGCAGATACAGCGTCGTTGTGACGACCACGGTCACCTCGTCCGCATGCAGTCCCTCGGCCATGCACGCTCGAACGGCACCCGCGACCACGGCCTCCGCGTTCGGATCAGCGGTAGGGGCGGGCACGGCGGCCGAAGCGATTCCTGTCGGGTGTGAATCCGCGCGCGGCGAGCCAGCGGCGGGGGCGGCGCCTGAGGCGTTCGACTCGGCCTTGACCGGCGCAACAGACGACGCAGGTGAGGCCGGGGCCGACTCGACCGGCGCCGTCGCCGCGAGCGCGGCCGGCACGCGCATGGCTGTCGGGTCGTGCGTAACAAGGAGCGATTCCTGCGCGGCGGCCGCGTAGAACTCCGCGTGCGCCGGGGCCGTCACCAGCGCGCCCAACGTAGACCCCATACGCGGCGCCTCGCCGATCGAAACCACGCCTTCACTCAGGTCGACCACGACCTGCCCATCGCGGCGCGCGACGCGAAAGTGCGTTCCATGTACGGCGACGCGCGAAGGGCCGACGTCGACCGCCAGCGCTTCGCCGCTCGGGACGGGGACGACTTGCGCTTCGATCGCGCCCTGAGCCAGGGCGACAACGAGCGGACCCTGAACGCGGGTCACAGTGGCCGCCGACCCCCGCTCGAGAACGAGGGTGAGCCGGCCGGGACGGCCCAGGGTCGCGCGCACGCCGCGAGCCTCGAGAGCGTCGCCGAGCCGCACAGTGGTTCCGACCGCGGCTGGCCGGCCACCCACGAGCATTTCGCCTTCGCCCTCGATGCCAACGATACTCCCGGCCGCATCGACCGTGCTCGCTGCCTCGACCTCGAGCGAACGCCGCTCTCGCGCCTTCCCGGCGACGAGAGCGATGGCCGCGACGGCTGCCAACCCCGCGGCGACTGCCTTCCAGGTCTCGCCTCGCCCCGGCGCAGGAGCCAGAGAACGCCGCTCTGCCCGCCGCGCGTCTTCGATGCGCGCGAAGAGCCGCGCGTCCACCGCGCCCCAATCGACCTGCTTGGCCTCGTCGGTCCCCCAGTCGCGACGGGCCTCCCGCAGCACCCGGTTCCACCCGTCGTTCATGGCTCTCCTACCCCCCCAGACGCCTTGGCGAACGTAAGCCGCATTCCAGAAAGCGACGGTTCCTCCCGGAGCATCGCCTCGATCTCTCGGCGCGCGTAGAAGAGTCGCGTGCGCACCGTGAGGACCGGCGCGCCGACGATCGTGGCGATCTCCCCCGGCGGCACGCCTTCGAGCTCGTGAAGGACGAAGACGATGCGCTTCTTCTGGGCGAGCCGTTCGAGCAGCCGCCCAAACGCGCGCATGCGCTCGCGCCGTTCGAAGTCTTCGTCCGGCGGAATATCGCCGCTGCGAAGGGCGGCGTCGGCCAGGGGCTCGTCGGCGAAAACCGGCCGGCTGCGCGCAGCACGGCGGTGCATGAGGACCACGTTCACGGTGACGCGATGCAGCCACGTGGTGAACTTGGATTGCCCCCGAAAGTCCTTCAGGCTCTTGTAAACTTGAACGAACACTTCTTGGATGACGTCCTCGATATCGCTGCGCGGGCCAATCATCCGGTAGACCAGCCGGGCGACGTCTTGGCGATGGCGTTCGTAGATGTCTCGAAACGCGCTCGTGTCGCCAACGGAAGCGCGTGCGATAAGCCGCTCTTCGTCCGGCATGCTCGGCCTCACCGAGCGTGTTGGTTGGCGAAGCGCAAAGCCGCCAAGCGACCCGCCGATCGACGTTTGCTGGGGCCGCGGCTGCGCGATGGAAACACCCACTCCTCTGAGTTCGGTGCGCGGAGGGCCCCGCTATTCACGGCGGCCGGGCTGACCCGAAGGCTACGATGTAGCCCCTTGCCGTCAGTGGTTGCGAGGGCGATTGAGGAAATCGCGAAGATCGGACGCGACGAGCGCCAGCACGGCGGCGAGGGCGACGAGGAGCATCGCGCTAGCGTGCCCGTGGTGCGCGCACGGGCCCACTTTTCGGCTACGCCGTGTCGTCCAAAGCCCACCTGGCGGCGACGGGGCGCGTTCACGGCTTCAAAAGAGAAGTCGCAGGTCCACCTTCTCTTGTTTCTTCAGCTCGAGCAGGTGATTGATGGCGCGTAAGATCCGCGTTTTCGTCGCGCCGCTCAGCTCGCGGCCGTGCACCGCGGCATCCAAGGCGCGCTGCGTCACGGGCCGGCCCGAGCGCGGCTTTCGGACTTCTTTGGGAACGCTTGCGGCCCCTTCGCTGCCTGCCTTGCGCGCGCGACGCTTGTTGAGCCGGATGATGCGATCCTCCGGAGTCAGCTTCTCCAGCCGATGCGACTCAGCCAGGATCCGGCGAGGGTCGAGTTTTTTTGCGGCGATGAACTGTGCAAACTTCGAATCAGCCATGGGCAGGGGGCGTGAAGGTAGTGGACCCGGGGGTCTCGCGCAAGGACTCCGAAGTCGACGGATTTCGCTTCCCGTGCCATCCCTCTTTGCCATGACTTCCATCAGCATTGCGCCCGTTTACGTCGTAGCCGCTGCGCGAACCCCGATCGGCTCGTTTCTTGGGTCGCTCTCGCCGGTGCGGGCGCCCGAGCTCGGCATGGTGGCGATCAAGGGAGCGCTCGCGCGGGCCGCACTCGCGCCCGACGCCGTGCAGGAGGTTTTCATGGGCAACGTGCTTTCCGCGGGAATTGGTCAGGCGCCCGCGCGTCAGGCCGCGATCTTCGCCGGGATCCCGAATACGGTGCCCGCGACGACCGTGAGCAAAGTCTGCGGCTCGGGGATGCAAGCCGTCATCTTGGGGGTCAAGACCATCGCCCTCGGCGATGCCGACGTCGTGGTCGCCGGCGGGATGGAGTCGATGTCCAACACGCCGTATTACTTGGAGAAAGCGCGATCCGGATACCGCATGGGGGACGGCAAGATCATCGACGGGATGATCCTCGACGGCCTGTGGGACCCCTACGGCAACGTGCACATGGGGACCTGCGGCGACCTCTGCGCGCAAAAGTACGGGCTGACGCGGGAGCAGCAAGACGACTTTGCCAAAGAAAGCTTCCGCCGCGCCCTCGCGGCGCAAAAGGAGGGGCTCTTCGAGGCGGAGACCGAGGCAGTCAGCGTCCCGCAAAAGAAAGGCGAAGCGCTCAGCGTCAAGCTCGACGAGGGACCGCTGAAGGGCGACCCGTCGAAGTTCTCGAGCCTCAAGCCCGCGTTCTCCAAAGACGGCACGATCACCGCCGCGAACGCATCGAGCATCAACGACGGCGCCAGCGCCCTGGTCCTCGCTAGCGAGCGAGCGGTGAAAGAGCACAAGCTCCAACCCCTGGCGCGCATCGTCGGCTATGGCGGCGCTGCCCAGGCGCCTGAATGGTTCACGACCGCCCCGGCCAAAGCCATCGACGGCACGCTCGCCAAGCTCGGGCTGACGAAGTCGCAGATCGACCTTTATGAGATCAACGAAGCGTTCGCCGCCGTCACGATGGCGTGCGCCGCGCTGTGCGGGCTGGACTTGCAGAAAGTCAATGTTCACGGCGGCGCGGTTGCGCTGGGCCATCCTATTGGCGCGACCGGCGCGCGAATCCTGACGACGCTCCTCTTCGCCATGAAGCATCGAGGAGCCAAACGGGGCCTTGCCAGTCTGTGCATCGGCGGAGGCGAGGCCCTGGCCGTCGTCGTGGAACGCTGACGGAAGCGCGCGCGATCGCGGGCTCGCGCTACATTGCACAGGCATGAGCCCGCAGCCCTGGCAAGAAGCGTTCATCGGGGTGAGCGCCGTGCTCGGAGAACCGCTCGAAGCGTCGCTCGTGTTGCTCGGGGAAAGCGCCACCCTTCACGCTCCGCAACTCGTGCGCGGTCTGCGGTCGGCGTCGCGCGAAGCCCGGGCAGAGGCGATTGCCCGCGCTCTGGCGCCTCTGGTCGTCGCCCTCGACGAGGTGCGCCTGCGATGATCCCGCGCGCGCGCATCGTCCGCGCGTCGGACGCCGCGGGCGCAGAGGTGGCGCCCCTGTCGTTGCGCCCGCGCGCGGCGCACTGGAGGCGCATCGCGCGCGAAGAGATCGAGGCCCGCCTGGAGGCGGAGCGCCTCGTGCAAGAGGCGAAGTCGCAGGCGGAGGCAATCGTGATCCGCGCCCGCGACGAGGCGAAGAGCGAGGCGGCGCGGGCCGTTCGCGAAGCCGAGGAGCAGGCCGACGCGAAGATCGCGGTGCGATGGCTTGCCCTCGGTCAGGCGGAGGCCATGCGGCTCGAGCGCAACAGCGAGCGAATCATCGCTGTCGGCGCCGTTCTCGCCGAGCGCCTGTTGGGGGCCGCGCTCGAGCTCGCCCCGGAGCGCATCGCCGACCTTGCCCGCGCGGCGATCGACGAAGCGCGAGGAGCGCGCCGAATCGCGATCGAAGCGCACCCGCTGGACGCGAGCGCGCTCCGGCGTCATCTGGGGGCGGCCGGTCTCGACACGCAGTCGATCGAGGTCCACGCGGACGAAGCCCTTGCGCGCGGAGAGCTTCGGCTGCAAACCGATGTGGGAACCATTGATGCCAAGCTCGCCCCCCGACTCGAGCGGCTCGCAGCCGCCCTCCGTGACGCCCTCCCCTGAACTCGACGGCCACTCTCCCCCACCGCCCAGAGGCGGGGGCGACATGGCTGACGCGCTGGCAGCGCCGCTGTCGCGTTTGGAGCCGGCCGCCTCGCCGATGGCGTGGCGCACCAACGCGCTGCTGTTCCTCGCCACCGTCGCCAGCGTGTTCGTCACCTGGATGATGCACGAGGCGCCTACGCGCGCCGGGGTCCTCCACGCCGTGGCCTACACGGCTTCTCTCCTGGCGATTCTGCTGGCGCACGAGTTCGGTCACTACATCGCGGCGCGCATCCATCGGGTGGACGCGTCGCTCCCCTACTTCATCCCCCTTCCCCTCGTCTCGCCGTTCGGCACGATGGGGGCGGTCATTCGGATGCGCACGGTGATCCCGACGCGCCGCGCGCTCCTCGACATCGGCGCGGCCGGCCCGCTCGCCGGACTCGCGCTCGCCATCCCTCTCTACGCCTGGGGGGTCGCCCATTCGCAGCTCGTCGCGCTGGACGGAAGCACCGATGACATGATGCAGCTCGGCAATTCGCTCTTGCTCCGGCTGCTGGACCGCGGGTTCGCCCCGTTCGTGCCCGAGGGAATGGACGTCCTGCTGTCGCCGGTGGCGTTCGCCGGTTGGGTCGGGATGTTCGTCACGATGATCAACTTGCTCCCCGTGGGGCAGCTCGACGGCGGGCACGTGGCGTACGCGCTGTTCGGTACGAAGCAGAATCGGGTCGCCCAGTGGGTGCACCGCTCGATGCTCGTCTTCTTCTTCGTGAGCCTCGTGAGCTTCGTCGCTCGGGACGTTCGCGCGGGCATGGGCCTCTGGCACATCGGGCACCACGTGAACAACTCGCTCTTCTGGCTCGTTTGGTTCGAGGTGCTGCCCGTGTTGGGAACGCTCTCGTCCTCGTCCTCGCGGGGGCGCCCGCCGGATGGCCTCGGGATCCGAACGAGGGCGTTCGCGACGTTGGGCCTCGCTTTGCTGGCTGGACTGCTCCGGGACCAAACCTCCGTCGTCCTCTGGAGCGCCTGGTTCATCGGGCTCGCCGTGCTCATCACCATGGAGGTTCGCTGGGGTGCGCTCCGAACGGCGAGCACGCTGCTCGATCATCCGGCGACCGGAGCGCAGCGGCTGCCCGCGGGCAGGGCCGCCGTCGCGATCCTGACCCTCGCGTTCTTCGCCCTCCTGTTCATGCCCACGCCGATCTCGCTCTGACTAGGGCGCGTCCAGAATCACCTCGTAGTCCTCGATCACCGGGTTCGCGAGCATCTCGTCGGCCATCTTCTCCAGGCGCTTCTTGAGCCCGGGCGATCGCGCCTGCTCCGCGTCCATCTCGACCTCGACCACTTTGCCGATGCGCACCGCGTTCACTCCGGCGAACCCGAGCTTGGCGAGGGCTCGCTTCACCGCGTCGCCTTGCGGGTCGAGCACCTCGGGTTTGACCCTCACGATCACGGCAACTCTCATGTTTGCCCTCCCAGGCCGAGGTTCCTCGCGATTCGTGCCAGTGGTGGGCTCGTTTCGGGAACGAACGGCTCGCCGGTGATCTGCTCGTAGGCCGCAATGTAACGCTGCGCCGCTCCCACGCGCACGTCGTCGGGCATCGGCGGGGGCGCGCCGTCGCCCTTGTACCCTTGGTCGATGTACCAGCGACGAACGAAGTCTTTGTCGAGCGGCTCGGGGTCCTGTCCGGCGGCCATGCGCGCGTCGTAGGTCGCCGCTTGCCAGAAGCGCGACGAGTCGGGCGTGTGGATCTCGTCGATGACAAGCATTCGACCCGCTTTGTCCCGGCCGAACTCGTACTTGGTGTCGACCAGGACCAGCCCCCTTTCCGCGCACAGCTTCTGACCGGCGACGAACAGTTTCATCGCAAGCTCCGCGGCCTCGTCGAAGTCGCTCGCGGTGACCAGGCCGGTGCCGAGGATGTCCTCGCGCGATCCGGACACGTCGTGCTCCCCTTTGGGGGCCTTGGTCGTCGGGGTGATGATCGGCTCGGGGAGCCTTTGGTGCTTCTTCAGTCCTTCGGGCAGCCGGTGCCCGCAAAAGACGCGGGCACCCCGCTCGTAGTGCGTCCACAAGCTCGTCGACGTGGTGCCGGTCGCATAAGCGCGCACAACCATCTCGACGAGGATGGGCGTACACTCGACGCACTCGAGGATGTTGACGTCCGGCACGCGCAGGACGTGATTGGGGACGACTGCCTTGGTCCGCTCGAACCACCAAGCGGCGAGGCGGTTCAGGACCTGCCCCTTGAACGGCAGCGTGCCGAGGACGCGATCGAAGGCGCTGATGCGGTCGGTCACGACGATGAAGCGGCGGCCGTCGGCGGTCGTGTAGTTGTCGCGAACTTTGCCTTCGTACTTGATGCCGAGCGCGCTCAAGTCGGTGTGCGCGAGGCAATGGGGCAAGGCGGCCCGGAGGGTGGCGGCGTCGACCATGGGCTGGTGCTCTAGCGCATCGCCGCCCGCGGCGGGAGGGCAATCAGGTGGGTGCCGGCGGCCGCGAGCTCAGCGCCGATCGCTGGCCGCTGCTTCCCAGCTGCAAGAACTGCCCGGAGACGGGATCGTAGTCGAACACTTCACCCGTCGCGATCTTGAAGACCCAGCCGCTCATTTTGAGCGTGCCTGCGTCCAGACGACGCGCCACGAAGTCGAAGGACCGAAGGTTCTCGAGCTGAGCCAGCGCGTTTTCTTGCACCGCGGCGGCCACCCGGGCCTCACCGTCGAGGTGGCCGTATCGCTCTTCGATGAGCCCAGGGATTCTCGACGATTGCGCGAGCCAGCGCGACACGTACCCGAGGTGCGCGACCCGTTCGGGGTGAAGAATCGCTTCGATCGCTCCGCAGTGCGTGTGGCCGCAGACGATGACCTGGCCGACTTCGAGCACTTCGACCGCGTATTCGATCGCCGCCGACACGCCGCCGATGAAGCCCCGCTCCACCGAGGGGACGATGTTGCCGACGTTGCGCACGATGAAGAGATCGCCCGGCGCGGCGTTGGTGATGAGATTGGGCACGACGCGCGAGTCGCTGCAGGTGATGAAGAGCGTCTCCGGGCGCTGTCCCTTTTCGGCGAGGCGTTCGAAGAGTCCGCGGTGCGATGCGAAGTAGTTCGCGTGAAAGTGGTGAATTCCGGCTTCGAGCTTCTGCACGCGCGCACTTTAACCACGATCGCAGCGAAGCGGAAACAGGCCGACGCGGTCGGACCCGCGGTCCCGCTCGCCGGTCGCGGGATCCGACGCCGGCGGTCTCAGCCTGAAACGATCCCGCACTCCGGCGGAAACACGAGCCGTCGGAAGGTCACCGGCGCGCACACACTGCGCTGAAGGGCGGCAAGGCAGGCCGCGAAAGGAAATATTCATGACGGCAAACGGTGCTCGGCACGACGCGCTCAAAGGCGCGATCGGCTACAAGCCTTCCCCCACGACGATCAACTTCAAAGAGCCGTCCGCAGAGGCGTTGTACGGCGCAAACGTCTTCGGGCTCGCGCAGATGAAAGCGCAGCTGCCGAAGGAGGTCTTCCGCTCGCTCAAACGGACGATCGACGGCGGACATACTCTGGACCCGAAGATCGCGGACGTCGTCGCTTCGGCGATGAAGAGCTGGGCCCTTTCCAGAGGGGCCACGCACTATGCGCACGTATTCTATCCGCTCACGGGGATGACGGCCGAGAAGCACGACAGCTTCCTCAGCCCCGACGGCGAAGGGGGCGCGATCACGGAGTTCGCCGGCAAGACCCTCGTCCAGGGAGAGCCCGACGCGTCGAGCTTCCCGAACGGCGGCATTCGCACGACGTTCGAGGCGCGTGGCTACACCGCTTGGGACGTGACGAGCCCTGCCTATCTGTTCGAGACGGAGAGCGGCGTCACCCTATGCATTCCGACGGCGTTCGTGTCGTGGACCGGAGAGGCGCTCGACCTCAAGACACCGGTGCTGCGCTCGATGCAAGCGCTCAATACGCATGCGCAGCGGGTGCTCAAGCTCTTCGGGCATCACAACCCGGCGATGGTGGTCTCGTACGCTGGCGCAGAGCAGGAGTACTTTCTCATCGACCGGCACTTCTTCTACGCCAGACCGGACCTGCTGAACGCGGGCCGCACCCTGTTCGGCGCCAAGCCGCCCAAGGGGCAGGAGTTCGAGGACCACTACTTCGGAGCCATTCCAGAGCGCGTGCTCGCGTTCATGATTGAAGTCGAGCGCGAGCTCTTCAAGCTCGGCATCCCCGCAAAGACGCGCCACAACGAGGTCGCTCCGGGGCAGTTCGAGCTCGCCCCGATGTTCGAGACCAGCAACGTGGCGACGGACCATCAGCAGCTCATCATGGTCACGCTGAAGCGGGTGGCAGAGCGGCACGGTCTCGTGTGCCTCCTCCACGAAAAGCCGTTCGCGGGGGTGAACGGGTCGGGCAAGCACGTCAACTTTTCGTTTGGCAACTCGACCCAGGGCAACCTGCTCGACCCTGGAGAGACCCCGCACGACAACGCGCAGTTCCTGGTTTTCTGCGCGGCTGTCGTTCGAGCCGTCCACAAGCACGCCGACCTGCTTCGCGCCTCGGTCGCCTCGGCTAGCAACGACCATCGCCTCGGCGCGAACGAGGCGCCGCCGGCCATCATGTCCGTCTTTCTGGGAGAGCAACTCGCGGACGTGTTCGAGCAGATCCGCGCAGGCGGCGCCAAGTCTTCCAAATCCAAAGGAACGCTCGAAGTGGGAGTCGACACGCTGCCGAAGCTTCCGAAGGACCCGGGAGACCGCAACCGAACGAGTCCCTTTGCCTTCACCGGCAATCGGTTCGAGTTCCGTGCCGCGGGCTCCGGGCAATCCATCGCCGGCCCGGTCTTCGTCATCAACACGATTGTTGCCGAGTCGCTCGACTTCATCGCGACGAAGCTCGAGGCGGCCGTCGGTTCGGGCAAGGCGCTGAACGTCGCCGTCGCCGAGCTGCTTGGAACGATCATCAAGGAGCACGGGGCCGTCGTCTTCAACGGGAACGGTTACTCCCACGAGTGGCACGCCGAAGCCGAGCGGCGGGGGCTGCCCAATTTCAAGACGAGCGTCGACGCGCTGGCCGCTTTTCATAAAAAGGAAGCGATCGAGCTCTTCGACAAGTACAAGATACTTTCGCCGCGGGAGCTCGAGAGCCGATACGAAATCTACTTCGAGCAGTACTGCAAGAGCGTCAACGTCGAGGCGAAGCTCGTACAGGGGATGGCGAAGACGCTGATATCTCCCAGCGTGACTCGGTATCAACATGATCTGGCGGAAACGTGCGCTTCCCTCAAAGCGGTCGGGGCGCCGTTCGACACCGCGCTTCTCCAGGAGATCTCCGCCCTCGCCGTAACGCTCGCCACCCGAATCAAGGCGCTCGACAAGGCGATGGAGCATCCAGGGGGAGAGGGCCTGGTCAAGGAGGCGACGTATTTCTGCAACACCGTTCTTCCCGCCATGCTCTCGATTCGAGAGGTGTCCGACACGCTAGAGGGGCTGGTTGCCAGCGATCTCTGGCCGCTGCCGACCTACCAGGAGATGCTCTTCGTCAAGTGACCGAACCGGCTCCCCAGGGGGATTCCTGCCGCCGACGGCGGTAGGCTCCTGGGGAGCGCGTACTCGTGTGCCACCGTGGCCGACTGGTTCCGACCTGACCGAACTCGAGCTGGCGACGGCACTCGCGAAGGTCAGCCGCCGCGGCCAGGCTCGCCGTGGTGGCAGAGGCGCGACGACTTTTTCGCGGTGCCACGATCATTTTTGGGTTTTCGCCGGGGTGGGCCGCGTCGACTTTCGCGACTTGGGCGGGACTGTGCTCGATCTTCTCGACGTCGTCCGGGCGAGGGATTCGATCGCGGACAAAACGTCGGCCTGGACCGCGCGACGGCGCGCCTGCGCGAGAGGCGTCCCGTCTCGCTCGACCACGGCGAACCGGTCGAGGACGCGGCCCGCTCGGGTGGCGGCGTCGGAGTCGACGATTCGGACGCCAGCACGAAAGAGCGCCCGCGATATGGTGAGAAGCAATCCCGGACGATCGACGGTCTCGACTGTCAGCCGAGCGAGATCGCCATCGGACTCGTCCTCGAATGCGACGCGCGTCTCTACACTGGGCGTTGCGCGACGGGGGCTGGGGAGCTGCTTGCGGAGAATCGACTCGACCGTTGCTGAGCCGGTCACCAACGCCGCGAGTGTGTCTCGTACCCGGTTGAGATCGGGCAGGAAGTCGCTGTTCGACGTCGACGATCGCTTCACCCGGATGAAGTCAACCGCCTCGGAACGATGGGTGGCAGGATTGGTGCGCGTGTATGCCTTCACAGTGACGATATCGAGGCTATGCGCGACGAACGAGGCGCTTATCAGCGACAACAAGCCAGCTTGGTCGTCGGCGACGATGAATAAAAGCACTTCGTGCTCCGACAGCCTCTGCAACATCTCCAAGCAGACCGGCCGCCCATCGCGTCGAGCAACGAGGGCCGCGTGTTGCTCAATGGCCTTGGCGTCGAATGTTTCGCGGTAGCGCTCCGGCATGGACTGCTTGAAGGCGACTGCCGAATGCGCGTGCTCATCCATCACGCAACGATGCTCCAGGCACGTTGCGCAGTCGTTTCAGTCCTTTGGCGCGAGGGAAATCGAGGGCCCATGAGAGGTCGTTGAAGTATGCCGCGCCCTACTCGGTCCTCGTGTCCAAGCCGAGAAGGGAATCGGCGGCGGTTGACTGAGCTACATGGCCATGGTGCGCGGCGACGGCGGCGCAAGGCCCGCGTGACCCGCGCAACGTTCGTGACGATTGCCCTCGCCACGGGCATAACCGAGACGTGGGTCTCCGACCGCACCGGCCACGGTGGGCACTCGATGATTGAACGGTACCGACGCAACGCGCGGACCTGGAACCTCGAAGAACTCGGATGTTTGCCCCACCTGATCCCGGAACTGGCGGAAGCTGAACCGACGGTTAGGATAGGCCCGGGTTGCCCTTTAAGTTCACCGCACGGGTGGCGAAACTGGCAGACGCAGCGGATTTAGGTTCCGCCGCCGCAAGGCGTATGGGTTCGACTCCCTTCCCGTGCACTTTCAAGGACTTGGGGAAACCAGGGGCAATGCGAAAATCGTGTCGTGGGGCAATCCGTGGGGCAATCGCGGCGCCATGAGCCGCTAGCTCCGGGATGGCCACATGCAGCGGCGCGAGGTCGCCTTGTCGCTGCGCCGTCCAGGTCGCGCAGTTGCGACGGTACTTCTGCTTCATGGCGTCGCCATGGCCGGTGCGCTGCTGACACCATTCCCAGGTGCGACCGCTTGCCAGGCTGACCGTGACGAACGTCGCGCGTAGGTCGTGGGCGCGCATCCGAAGACGGTTGCGCGAGCCATGGAAGAGCTTCGCCCGATCGATCTCCGCCCGCGCGAGGTCGTCGCGAAGTTGAGCCGCCAGGTGGTCGACGTTCAAGCCGACGCCCTCGTCGTCGATGAAGACGCGCGCATCCGAGGCCGCCTTCGTCCGGAAGTGCTCGCGCCAGATCGTGAGCGAATGAGCACGTCTGGACGCATTTCCCATGAGCGGGGACGGTCGGTCTTGTTCTCGTCGAGGTCGAGACGATTGTGCACGAGGTCGACGTCCGCC
>CAZHED010000053.1:0-34522 GCA_964531095.1 uncultured Polyangiaceae bacterium
TGTTCCAACCGGAACAAGCTCAGCCTTACTGCAGCGGACCGTCCGCGTCAAACCTGATCGAATGGAGTCCGTCGAACGCACGGAGAGCACCCTCGCCTGACCCGCCGCGGCCTCGCGATGAACCGGTCACCGCGACCCGCCTACCACCGGCATCCCTCGGAGCCATCGCGCCGAGCCCGACGGCCGCGTCTCCGGTACAATGCCCAACCTGTCATGACCAACGGCACAACGGCGATCGCCACGCTTCTCGTCTCAGGACAAGATCGAAGGGGCTTGGTCGCCGCTTTGGCGCAGGTTCTGTACGGTCACGGGGCCAACATCCTCCAAGCGGACCAGTACACCGATACGGCCGTCGGGCAGTTTTTCCAACGGATTTGCTTCGATCTGTCGGAGAGTCACACCGACCGCAATGCCGTCGAGCGATCCATCTCGGAGGTCGCCGGCAGAATGGGCCTGGTCTTCCGCCTTGCGTACGCGGAGCGGAAAAAAGCGATAGCCATCTTCGTATCGCGTCACGGCCACTGCTTGTATGACCTTCTCTGGCGTCACCGACTGGGGGAGCTCGACTGCGCTATCCGCGCCGTCGTCGCCAACCACCCCGATCTCGAAGACGTGGCCAACCAGTTCGGCATCCCTTTTCATTTCGTCCCGGTCCGTCCCGACGACAAGCCCGGCGCTGAAGCGCGGCAGCACGACGTCCTCGCGTCGTACGACGTCGATCTGATCGTCTTCGCACGGTACATGCAAATCGTGTCCGGCGAATTCTTGGAGCGATACGGGAACCGGATCATCAATATCCATCACTCGTTCTTGCCGGCGTTCGTCGGCCAGAAGCCCTATCACCAGGCCCACGCGCGCGGCGTCAAGCTCATTGGAGCGACTGCCCATTATGCGACGGCGGAGCTCGACGAGGGTCCAATCATCGACCAGGACGTCGCGCGCGTGTCCCACCGCGAAACCGTCGACGACCTCGTCCGAAAGGGCCGAGATCTCGAGAAAGTCGTGCTCGCGCGGGCGGTTCGCTTGCACATCGAAGATCGCGTCCTCGTGCACGGCAACAAGACCGTCGTCTTCGAATGAGGCTCGAGCGCCGCTCTGGCCGGAACGACGAAGGGGTGGCGGTGGCCGAGCAAGTCGTCGGCCGCATCACGGCGCGCGTCCTCGCGCGGGAAGCCGGCGACCCGGGACACGCGATCCACGAAGTCATCGGCGAGACGGTGTTTCACGAACGCAGCCGTTTGGAAGAGGCGACGGGCCCGCGCGCCGACGCCGACCGCGCCTTCTACAACCTCGTCGCGAAGCGGGTCCACAGCGGCCGCACGGCCGACCCGGCGCTCGTGCGCGAAGTCGTTCGCCACTACACGGACGAAATCCGCGGACACTTCGACCGACGCGTGTACGCGGTCGCGACGCGGGCGCTTCCCGTCGGCCTGAGCGCGCTGCTCAACGGCCTTTCGCCGCTCCATCTGGTCACCCACATCCGCGACCTTCCGAGCCTGGAGCAGAACGTCGTCCTCGATGGCGAGGTCGAAACGCTCCAGTCGCTCGTGAACGTGGGGACCGTCATCCTCGCGCCGACCCACGCCTCGAACCTCGACTCCCTTCTCTTGGGGTTCGCGATCTTCCGTATGGGCCTGCCCCCTTTCTCCTACGGGGCCGGACTGAACTTGTTCACGAACCCCCTCACCAGTTTTTTCATGAACCACCTCGGGGCGTACACCGTCGACCGCAGCAAGACCGACCCTCTGTATCGAGCGACGCTGAAGGAGTTTGCGACGGCGTTGCTCGAGCGCGGCCACCACAATCTGTTCTTTCCCGGCGGGACGCGGAGCCGGTCCGGCGCGGTCGAGACCCACCTCAAGAAGGGGCTTCTCGGAACGGCCATCGCCGCGTTCAAGAACAACCTCCGCGCGCGGAAAGCCCGACCGCGCATCTTCGTCGTCCCCGCGACGGCCACTTATCCTCTCGTCCTCGAAGCGAAAAGCCTTGTCGACGACTTTCTCGAGCAAACGGGAAAGGGCCGGTACGTTCGGTCCGTCGACGAGTTCGCGATGGTTCGTCGCTGGGTCGACTTTCTCACGGGCCTCCTCCGGTTGAGACTGCGGATACCCCTGGTCATCGGCAAGCCGTTCGACCCGTTCGGAAACGACGTCGACTCTTCGGGCACCTCCCGCGACACCTGCGGCAGGCCGATCGACCCTTCGCGCTACCTGGTGGCGGACGGCGCAATCGCCGACGATGCCGCGCGCGATGCCGAATACACCTCGGGGCTGGCGTCGCGTCTCTTGCACGTCTATCAGGCCGACAACGTCGCGCTCCCGTCCGCCATTCTCGCGTTCGCGGTGTTCGAGCTCCTGCGCCGGAGGGCACCGCGCCTCGACCTTTATCGCCTGCTCCGCACGGTGGGTCCAGAGGCGACGCTACCCGCATCTTCGGTCGAAGCGGAGGTGAGCGCGCTTCTCACCGAGCTGCGAAGCCTTGCGCGCGACGGCAGAATCCGCATCGCGGAGGAGAGCGTCGAGCCAGACGTGGTCATACGCCGCGGCCTCGAGACGTTCCGCACGTATCACGCCGTGACGGTCATCGATCGCCGCGGCGATCGCTTTCGAGTGCGCGACGCCAATCTCGCTTTTTACTATCGGAACCGACTCGAAGGATACGGCCTTCGAGGATCAGGTCCGATCGTCGGAGCCGGACCGTGAGCGATCCGATCGCGGTCGCGGTCGTCGGCGCCGGCAATTGGGGAACGACCCTCGCCCATCGGATCGCCTCGAATGGCCACTCCGTGGCCCTCTGGACCCGCGACGCCGCGGCGCGAGACGAGATCAACGCGCGGCGATCCAATTCGCGGTCGGTCCCCGGTCTGGTCATCGCGCCCAACGTGCGTGCCGTCACCGACATGGCGCAAGCATTGGCCGGAGCGACGCTGGTGCTCTTCGTGGTTCCCTCGCAGGCATTTCGCGCCGTCTGTCGCATCGCCGCGGATTCTCTGTCGCCCGAGCAGCTGGTCATCCACGCGACCAAGGGCCTGGAGCAACGCTCCCACCGACGCATGAGCGAGCTTCTGCTCGAAGAGACGTGCGCGCGCCAGATTGGCGTCCTATCGGGGCCCAACATCGCCGCGGAGATCGCGGCTGGAATGCCGGCCGGCACGGTCGTCGCGTCTCACTTTCCCCGCGTCGTGCGGGTTGGCCGGCAGGCGCTCTCGAGCGCTCGGATGATGGTCTTCTCCGCCGACGACGTCGTGGGCGTCGAGCTGGCGGGAGCGTTCAAGAACGTCGTCGCCATCGCCGCGGGGATGGCCGCCGAGCTCGGGGTCGGCGAGAACGCGAAGGCCTTCCTCGTCACGCGCGGCTTGGCCGAGATGGCGCGTCTCGGAGCCGCGCTCGGGGCCCGGCCCCTGACATTCGCAGGCCTGACCGGCGTCGGCGATCTGACGGTGACGTGCGCGAGCGGGCAGTCGAGGAACAACCGGGTCGGCCGCGCCTTGGCGCGCGGACAGGCCTTACCGGACGCGCTGCGTGAGCTGGGAATGGTGGCCGAGGGCGTGTACGCGTCGGCTGCTGCGCACGAGCTGGCGGCCGTTCATCGGATCGATCTGCCGCTGATGGAGCACGTGTACCGTGTTCTCTACGAGGGGCAGTCGCCGGCGGCGAGCGTCGACGAGCTGATGCGCTTGCCCGCGGGCGACGACGTGGGAGCGACGAGAAGGGCGGCATCGCCGCTGGAGGGGTGACGCGCAAAGCGTGCGTCGACGCGCAGGCCATTCGCTTGGCTCCCGCGCGGCAATCCTTGCGCTTTGCGTAAGCGTGGGCGAGGCACTCTTCCTGCTTCGAGCGATTGCGTCATGGCCGAACCGCGAACGCTGCGTTTCTACGGATACGTCAACCGCCCGTACGAGAGGGTGCGGGATGTGCTGCGCGCGCAGCCGCTCGCGTTGCTCGCCCGGGCCACGACCTCGTCGGCAAAGCGCGCCCAAGAGCTCGCCGCCAACTTGCACGTTGGTGCC
Organism: uncultured Polyangiaceae bacterium; assembly: GCA_964531095.1. Classification (GTDB taxonomy): domain Bacteria; phylum Myxococcota_A; class Polyangia; order Polyangiales; family Polyangiaceae; genus Palsa-1150. Next base: position 4,010 of record CAZHED010000053.1, read on the forward strand.
GGTGGCATCCAGATCGGCGTCGACGTGCGAACGACGGTGCATCGAGTCCGCGATGAGGAGCCGGTCGCCGGCCTGTCCCCCGTCACGTGCGTCGAGCTCGCCTGGGAGGCGATGCGCGCGCCCGCGCTCTTTCCGCTCATGCGGGCGCAAATCTCCGCGTGGCCGACGCTGTCGACGGAGACGCAGCTCGAAATCGAGGGCGAGTACCAACCGCCGTTCCGGGGGCTGGGCAATACTCTCGATGCCGTGCTTCTGCATCGCGTGGCCCAGGCTTCCGTGCATCGTTTCCTCGAAGACGTCATCGCCCAGATCGAACGGGAGATCCCGGCGTAAGCTCGGGAGCCAAAGGTGCCCTCATGACCGAGCGGTTTGCGACGCTGGTCGAGCTCTGGGAGAGGAGCTGCGAGAAATTCGCCGCGCGGCCTCTCTTCGGGACCAAAGAGCAAACCGGCTGGAAGTGGACCCGCTACGGCGAGTTTCGCACTCTTGTCGACGCGTGCCGCGCGGGGCTGTCGGCGTTCGGGGTCGGCCCCGGCGACAGAGTGGCGATCGTCGCGAACAACCGGGTCGAATGGGCCGTATGCGCCTATGGCGCGTACGGTCTCGCAGCAGCGGTCGCGCCGATGTACGAAGAGCAGCTCCCGGGCGATTGGGAGTACATCCTCGGCGATTGCGGCGCGAAGATCGCTTTCGCCGCAAACGCCAGGATCGCCGCTCGGCTCGCGGAGGCCGCCCCCAACTTGCCCTCGCTCCGCCATATCGTCCGGCTCGATGCCCCTCCCGAGGATCCCGCGTCGTTCGCGGCCCTGCTCGAAAGGGGGCGTGCAGCGCCGGTGCCGGCGCGCGAGGCGGGGCCCGACGTCACGGCGAACCTCATCTACACCTCCGGCACGACGGGCAAACCGAAGGGGGTCATCCTCAGCCACGGAAACATCGTCTCGAACGTCAACGCGCTGCATGAAGTCTTCCTCTTCGATCCGGACGACCGCTCGCTGTCGTTTCTGCCTTGGGCCCACGCGTTCGGACAGATCGAGCTCCACACCTTCTTCAGCATGGGTTGCTCGCTCGCCCTCAACCGGAACCCGGCGGAGCTCATCGGCGACCTCAGCGAAGTCAAGCCGACCGTTCTGGTCGCCGTGCCGCGCATCTTCGAGCGCCTCTATGGCGCCGTTTCGGACCAGCTCCGCGAGCGGCCGACGGTCGTGCAGTCTCTATTTCGCGCGGGAATCGGATGGGCGACGCGACGCGCTCGAGGCGACCGAATCGGCCTGCTCGAACGCGTCGGCTTGCGTCTGACCGACGCGCTCGTCTTCTCGAAGGTGCGCGCGCGATTCGGCGGTCGCCTCAAGTACGTCATCTGCGGCGGCGCCGCTCTCGGGGCGGAGGTCGGCCACTTCATCGACGCCCTCGGGCTGACCGTCTACGAAGGCTACGGGCTGACCGAGACGAGCCCCATCGTATCGGCCAACGCCCCTTTTCACCGGCGGTTTGGCAGCGCCGGCAGGGTTCTCCCCGGCGTGCGAGTCGTGATCGACCGGGAAAGCGGTGCGGGCGACGAGGGCGAAATCGTCATTTACGGGCCGAACGTCATGCGCGGCTACCACAACCGCCCCGAAGAGAGCGGCGCGCTTCTTCCGGATGGCGGCTTTCGCACCGGCGATCTCGGTTATTTGGACAAGGACGGGTACCTTTTCATCACGGGCCGAATCAAGGAGCAGTTCAAGCTGGACAACGGAAAGTACGTGATGCCGGCGCCGATCGAGGACGCCCTCAAAGTCTCGCCCTACATCGCCAACGTGGTCCTCTACGGCCACAACAAGCCCTACTGCGTGGCGCTTGTCCTCATCGACCTGGCGCACGTGCATCGCTGGGCCGAAAAGCAGGGCATCGAGCTTCGCGATCCGACCAGAGACGAGCGGGTCAGGGGGCTCGTGCACCAGGAAATCGAGCGCCGGAGCGCGGGTTTCCCGCGTTACGAGAAGCCGCGCGCGTTCGCGCTCTCGACCGGCGAGTTCACGATGGAGAACGGAATGCTGACCCCCACATTGAAGGTCAAGCGCCGCGTCGTTCTCGGTACGTACCTGCCCGTCCTCGAGGCCCTCTACCACGTCGCCGCGGACGTGAGCTAGGCGTCATTCCGGGCGGCGGTGCACGGTCAGAACGGGAACCGGCGACATCCGTACGAGCTTCTCGGCCACGCTCCCGAGCACGGTCCGGGTGATGCCGCGGCGCCCATGGGTTCCGGTGACCACGAGATCGGCGTGGAGCTCGTCAATCACGGAGAGAACCTCGGTAGCGGCCGAGCCTCTTCGCAGGACGGCTTTCGCGCCGGGCACCTGCGCCTGCACGGCCGCCAGCGTTTTCTCGAGCTCTTTGCGAGCCGCCTCCTCGATCGGGGTGAGAAGGTCCACGACCAGGAATGACGCGTTGGGATACGCATAGGTCGGTATCTCGTACGCATGCACGAGGGTCAGCGCCGCGCCGTACTTGTTCGCCAGCTCGATTCCGAGCTCCATCGCCTGGTCGGAGGAATCGCCGAAGTCGACGGCTACGAGAATGTGCTTGAAGTCGGCCATGGCCGACATCGAAGCACGCGACATGCCACAGGTCGCCTCGCTCTCCCGCGCGCTCGCTTCCCACGCGACTCGCGCACCGCCGTGCGGTGCCGCAATGGCACAGTTCTCGCTCGACGGGCCCGATGGCCGATATCCAGCGCCCTCGCGTCCACATGATCGACGCGCACCTATCGCGCCGGGGCATCACGGACCCGAAGGTGCTGGACGCTTTCCGGAGCGTCTCGCGGGAGGACTTCGTCCCCGACGATCTCTCGGAATTCGCCTACGAGGACACTCCGCTCCCGATCGGAGAAGGCCAGACGATCTCGCAGCCATACGTCGTCGCGCTCACGATTCAGGAGCTCGGCCTGCGCGGCGGCGATCGGGTGCTCGAAGTGGGAACGGGCTCCGGCTACGCGGCCGCGGTTCTGAGCCGCATCGCCCGTGACGTCTTCACCATCGAGCGCGTTCCTTCGCTCGCCGACTCTGCCAGGGAGCGGCTCGCGCGCCTCGGATTCGACAACGTCCACGTCAGTTGCGGCGACGGCTCGCTCGGTTGGCCCGACGACGCGCCCTACGACGCGATCGCGGTGGCCGCCGGGGGACCGAAGCCGCCCCCGGCGCTCCTTTCCCAGCTGGCGATCGGGGGCCGCCTCGTCATTCCCGTGGGGGACAGCGAATCGTCGCAAGTCTTGCTGCGCATCACGCGCGAGAGCGCATCGGAATACCGGCAGGAGCCGCTGACCGAGGTCCGGTTCGTTCCGCTCATCGGCGAACAGGCGTGGGGCGGCGACGAGCCGAAGATCGTTCAGCCTCCACGCCGGCCCCGCGGATCCGCTGCTCTTTCGACGCTCGTGCGCGAAGCCGCAGAGCCGATCGACGACATCGAGACCGCCCCGGTCGACGCGCTCATCGATCGGATTGGCGACGCACGCCTGGTCCTGCTCGGCGAGGCGACGCACGGCACGAGCGAGTTTTATCGCATGCGTGCCCGCATCACGCGCGAGCTCATCGCGCGCCGTGGGTTCCAGTTCGTCGCCGTGGAAGCCGACTGGCCCGATGCCGCGCGCATCGACGACTACGTCCTCGGCGGCCCGCGGCGATCGAATGTCGAATTCACCCCTTTCGCCCGCTTTCCGACCTGGATGTGGCGCAACGAAGAGGTCCGCGACTTCGTCGACCGGCTGCGCGCGCACAACACGGAGAGCGTGCGCCACAAGGCGGGGTTCCACGGGCTCGACCTCTACAGCCTCTTCACTTCGATCGCCGCCGTCCTCGCGTACCTCGACGATCTCGACCCGGGCGCCGCCAAAATCGCCCGCCACCGCTACGGCGCGCTCACTCCGTGGCAGAAGGATCCCGCCGCATACGGCAAGGCCGTCCTCGTCGGAGGCTACCAGAGCTCCGAGCAGGCGGTCGTCGCCATCCTTCGCGAGATGCTCGAGCACCGGATCGAGTACGCGCAGCGCGACGGCGAGCGATTCTTCGACGCCTCCCAGAACGCGCGTCTCGTGGCGGACGCCGAGCGGTATTACCGTGCGATGTACTACGGCTCGACGACGTCGTGGAACCTGCGCGACTCGCACATGTTCGACACGCTTCGGTCCCTTCTCGCGTATTACGGTCCGGGCTCCAAAGGGATCGTGTGGGAGCACAACTCGCACGTGGGCGACGCCACGGCGACCGAGATGAGCGCGCGGGGTGAGCACAACGTCGGCCAGCTCTGTCGAAACCTCCTCGGCGAACAGGCGTACATCATCGGATTCGGCACCGACCACGGCACGGTGGCCGCCGCGCACGATTGGGACGAACCGATGGAACGCATGCGCGTCGTGCCAGGGCGCGACGGGAGCTACGAGCGACTCTTTCACGACACCAGCCTGCGCGCGTTCACGCTTCCCCTGCGGAAGCCGTCGCGGCGCGTGGTGCGCGAAGACCTCTCCGCGCCACTTCTCGAACGCGCCATCGGCGTCGTGTATCGCCCGCAAACGGAGCTCGAGAGTCACTACTTTTACGCGAGCCTTCCGCGGCAATTCGACGAGTACGTATGGTTCGACGAGACGCGCGCCGTCCGTCCTCTCGACGGCGCGCCGATGTCGAGCAGGAACGAGCTCCCCGACACGTACCCGTTCGGCTTGTGAACGCCCGCGCGCCGAAGCGCCGAAGCGTCGCGTGCGCGCAGAAGCTGCGCCGGTAGCTGGGAACAAGCGCGGGACAAAGCATCGGTGCGTTCACCGGCAAGCGAGTACCGGGCCTCCCGCCCGCTGTGGACAACTCGGCTTCGCGCGAACGCACGAATTGCGGCTCGTCGCCGATTTGGTGTCGATTCGCGCCGTTTGGAGCGTCGAGTATGTTTCGGCTTAGGACCAGCCGAGATCACGCGCCCGGCCCTCCGTCTGCTGCGGAGTGCCCTCGAGCGGCGCGAGCAGCGCGCGCACATGGGCGAGCACTTCGCCGAGCTGCGCGGTCAGCGGCTCGGCCTCGAGCAGCCGCTGGTTCTCTTGGAGTGGCAAGTGGACGAGCAGGTCGCTGACTGCGCCGGCAAGATCCGACGCGCGGCTCGAGGCGAGGACGGCCTCGTGCGCGCGCATCGCGTGCAGACAGCGCGGCTTGCGGTCGTGTAGCTGGGTCACCGCCCGGCGGACGGCCGAGGCGAGCGCATCGACGATCAAAGGCTCCTCCGCCGACTCGACCAGCGGCTCGACGTCCGCCTCCCGGAACGGCTCCCACCGCACGTATTCGAGCGCGCGGGCGCGGCCGGCCCCGCGCAGGTTCACCACCCACCGCCCGCAACATCGGCGCTTGGTCAGGCCGACGATCTGCGCGATCGTCCCCACGGAGTACAAGTCTTCCCGCCCACGCGGGTTGGCCGCTCGAGTCGCGAACACCGCGATGCCACCCTTCGGGGGCCTTCCAGGACCGCGCGGACCGCCGCCAGGGCGGGGCCGGACGCAAGGAGAATTCCGCAGCGCATCCCTGGAAAGAGGACGGCTCCCATGGCACCGAGAACGGGGATCGTGCTCACCGGGGCACCTGGCTTTCCCTCGCGGCCTCCGGGCCGAAAGTCGTGGAGAGCGCCTACCTTACTACTTCCGCCGCGTCGCCTGTCACCCACGGCCGGGTATGGCAACCGACCGGCGGACGGCCTGCGCGCCTACCTTGCCGGCTTAGCGCCGCCGCCGCGCACCTTCGCCACTCTCGCGCGGGATCGGCGCGCTCGGTTCTCGGGTGATCCCTTCTTGACCTCCTCGGTCAGGTTGAACGCCGAGTCTGCCTTCGCGCGGTTCGCACTCCCGCGTGTCGACTCTCGCGAAGGCCGTTCGCCCGGAGCCGTGGCTTCGAGCGCGTGGGTCGCCTTCGAAGCGGCGTGGGCCTTGTCGTGACTCCAGGCGGCCTTCTTGGGCTTCCTCTCGGACGTCCGCAGCTTCCGGCCACTCCCGCGGTTGGTACGCTGCTCTTCGCTGCGCAATCGCTCGGCTTTCGTCGCCATGAATTCCTCCGCGCACCACAAGCGCTGCAAAGTGGGTGCCGCTCCGTGCGGCGTCGATGCGAAGCTTCGCGATCGGAAGCGTGAAAGGTGAACAGGCTCCCCCGACCGGCCTCGCTCTCGAGCACATTCCTCCGCCGGCTCGGGCGGCCGAGACGCGCCAACGATACGCACGAGCGCAGGTCCTGCGTCAGCCTGGCGACGAACACACGGACAAACGAAAGGACGATCAAGAGCTGCCAGAGCTTCTGCGTTCGCGAGGGACCACTGGCCCGCGAAGTGCTCTCAGGTCGCGAGCCGACGCGTGCATCCCTTCGCACGCGGCCGCGGCAGAAGTCTCAACCGACGACACATGGAGGCGACATCATGGCTAACATCGCCATTCGCAAAGACGATGGCAATCGTCCCACCCCCGTTCAGTCCAGTCCCACGCATCATTGGGAGCCGATGCGACTCCTCCGCGACCTCGTGGGCTGGGACCCGTTCGTCGAAATGGCGCCGCTCGTCCAGCGCTATCCGGAGGCGTTCGCACCTTCGTTCGAGGTCAAAGAAACGAAGGACAGCTACGTCTTCAAGGCGGACGTACCCGGCGTCAAGGAGTCGGACATCGAAGTAACGCTCACCGGCAATCGCCTGTCGATCAGCGGCAAGCGCGAGGTCGAGCACAAGGAGCAGACGGATACTTTCTACACGTACGAGCGCTCCTACGGCGACTTTACCCGCAGCTTCACGCTGCCCGAAGGCGTCAACGCCGACGGCGTGGCCGCCGACCTGAAGGACGGGGTTCTCACGGTCAGCCTGAGGAAGCGTCCGGAGCTTCAACCGAAGAAGATCCAGGTGCAGACGGCCGCGAAGAAGAGCTGACGGTCACGGCAGAAGCCGCAGAGGACGCGGATGGACATGGCTGCGACGGTTTGATGGCCGCGCTGCTCCCGCCTCGCCTCTGCGGCTTTCTTCCATTCGTTGCATTGGGGTTGCGATAAGGCGAATGACCGAACCTCAAACGAGAGCAACGGTGCTCGCGTGCGGACCGCTCTCGGCCGTGTCCTCGACGAAACGGACCCTCGCCTCGAGCTTCAGTCGATCGAAGGCACCGTCCAGCACGGCGTTGCGATGGAAATACAGCTCTTCGCCTTCGGGCGTCCGCAAGAACCCGTACCCCTCGTAGGAGAACAGCTTCGTGACGACGCCATGGCGCGAGCGCTCGTGCGGTTTCACGTCCCCGCGCTGCCGTCGCACGAAGTCCTGAAGTCGGCGGCCGGCGTCGTCGAACGCAGCGTCGATCGCCGCGTGCAAGTCTTCGTAGGCGTGATCCGCGCCGGGCACGCGCTCGACGACGATCTCTCCGCCGGGCAACGTGATATCGACACGCACGCGGTAGTGCTCGCCGTGATGCGCGTGCTTGTGCGGCATCTCGATGGCCACCCGACAGCTCATCAGGCGCGGAGCGAAGGTGTCGAGCTTCTCGGCCCGGGTTCGAACGTATTGCTCAATGGCGTCCGAGTGGGGGACGCCGTGGAACGTGATCTGGAGAGGAAGCTGCATGACGCCACAGGCGAAGCAAGAGATACACCCGCTTCTCTACGTGGCTCCGGCGGGCGCTCCGCGCTCGTGCTCCGGCGCCGAAACCGTGAGCACGGGGATCCCGGCCATGCGCACCACCCTCTCGGCGACGCTTCCGAGCAGGGCACGCGGCAGCCCCCGACGCCCGTGCGTCCCCATGACGATCAGGTCGGCCCCCGTGTCCTTCGACGCCGCGAGGATCTCTTCCCAGGGCGTGCCGGTGCGCATGACGCTCGTCAGCTGCGGAAAACGCTCCTTGAGCTTGGCCGTCTTCGCGTCGAGGGCTTTTCGAGCCTGCCGCTCGAGCTGGTCGACTTGCCAATAGCTGCCTGTGGCGTACGCGGCATTCGGCACGGAGAACACGTAGAGCACAGTCAGCTTGGCCCCGAACCGCTCGGCGAACGTGATCCCGAGCTCTTCCGCGGCCTCGGCGGGCGTGCCGAAATCGGTGGCCACGAGGACGTGCGTGAAGGCGGACATGGCCCCGCCCTGAGCAAGGCGCGCGCCCGGGCCCTTTCGCCGATCGATGAGCTGCGCGCCGGCTTTGCGCGCGCGAGTCCTGCGCAATTGCGCAAAAAGCGCGGCGTCCGCCACATGGCACCAGCCGCCCATCGCGGGCGGCACACCCGATGCGTCAATCGATCGCGTCATGATTCCCATCCAGCGCGTTCTCGTGGCAACCGACTTTGGCGCCGCATCGACGCGCGCCGTCGAGGTCGCCGCCGAGGTCGCGACCCGATTCGCGGCCAAGGTCACCGTCCTGCACTCGATCGAAGATCTCTCGTACGCCTCACCTTGCTCGGTCCCGCCGGAGGTCCGGCAATCGGCCGCCTTCCGCCTCGACGAGACGGTCAAGTGGATGCGCCGGCAGGTACCGGCGGTCGAGGGGATGCTCCGCGAGGGATTTGCGTGGCGCGAAATCGCCGAAGCGGCGAGCGCGATCGGCGCAGGCATCGTGGTCGTGGGGTCGCACGGCCAGGGCGATGGGCATCGTTTCTTGATCGGCAGCGTGGCCGAAAAGGTGGCGCGCGTATGCGCCGCGCCCGTGCTGACTGTACACGCATGGCGGTTCGAGAACCGAACGTACGCGGCTCGCGAGCTCGCCGAGCTTCTCCTTCGGTCGGATGAGGTCGTCCCGACGGTCGTCGCGATCTCTCGCGGCGGGGCCATGGTCGGCGCCGAGATCGCCGAAGCGTTCGGGGCGTCGCTGCACGTGCTGCTCACGCGCTCGGTCGTACGAGACGGCCGTGTGGTCGGAGCCGTGTGTGAAGACGGGACCGTGTACCTCGAAAACCTCGAAGCTCGCGCGGAGCGGCCGACGGGCGACCGAAGCGACGCCGAAGCCGCTGAGCACGCGCACTCGGAGCTGCTCGAAGAGGCCCGCCGACTGCGAAGTCCCCGCTGGCCGCACGACGCGCAAGCCGGCACCATTCTGGTGGTGAGCGACGCCATTCTGACGGCAGCCCCGTGCATCGCGGCGGCCCGAGCGCTCGGACGAATAGGCACGCATCGACTCGTGGCCGCCGCGCCGGTGGCTTCCTTTGGTGCGCGCGAGGCCTTGGAGAGCGTCTTCGATCGAGTCATGGTCGTCCAGCTGGTCGAGGACGGGTTTCCCCTGGCTCGCCTGTACGGCGATCGTTCGGATCCGAACGATCGCGCCGTGATTGAGCGCCTCGCGCTGGCCAGGCAGTGGGCCCAGGAGATCGAGAAGCGGCCGTGAGCCGTGAGCAGGGCGACGTGGGAGGCCACGTCTGCAGTCAAGAGCGATGGCTGAGCTGAGAGCCTATGCCGACTGGCGTAAGCCCGCTGGAAGGACACCGACCTGAGGTGGCGAGGGCAAACTGGAAGCCTTATTCTTTCACGCAGAGGATTCCCGGTCATGCCCAGCTTTAAAGCTCTGCCGCTCGTGGCGGCGCTCGCAGTCGCAGTCGCTCCAGCCCCTGCGCTGGCTCACGGCGGACACGGCGGGGGCGGTGGTGGCCACGGCGGGGGCGGTGGTGGTCATTTCGGGGGCGGCGGTGGCCACTTCGGAGGCGGCGGTGGCCATGGCGGGGGCGGAGGGCACTACGGCGGCGGTGGCCACTTCCAAGGTGGCGGCCAATATGGCGGTGGCCACTTCCAAGGTGGCGGCCAATATGGCGGCGGCCACTACGGCGCTTACTCGGGAGGTCACTACGCCGGCCGGGCGTACATCGGCCCAGGGCACATCTGGGGTTCCCCGCATTGGGGACGCGGCTATTGGGGCTGGGGCCCTGGCGGGTGGCTATGGATGGGGGGGCCGTGGTGGGTGTCGCCGGACTATCCGGGCTGGGTGTGGATCGGACCCCAATGGATTTGGGACGGCCAGCAGTGGATCTGGGACACCGGCCATTGGGCACCGACCGGTTGACCGGAGTCAGATCCACCGGCGGCGGAGAAGCCACATCTTCACACCCTGCGTCAACGTCACGTAGCAGGCGAGCGTGAGCGCCAGAAATGGCCAGTAGAGTGGAGGGAGCGCCATCAAACCCAGGTACGGGCCCAGGGGGGACACCGGGATGGCGATGCCGACGGCCACGATGAATAGGCTCGTGAGGAGCATCGCGCGAGACGGCCGGCTCTGCAAGAACGGGATCTTGTTGGTCCGGATGATGTGAATGATGAGCGTCTGCGTCAGCAGGCTCTCGACGAACCAGCCGCTCTGAAAGAGGCTTTCGCTGTGGGCCGCGATTGCGGGCGTCGACGTGTCGGCGCAATGAAACACGTACAGCATCAAAAAGTACGTCGTGTAATCGAATATCGACGAACACGGTCCGATGAAGACGATGAAGCGCGTCAGCTCTTTGATGTCCCAAGACCGGGGCATCTGAACGCGCTCGGGGTCGACCGCGTCGGTCGGGACGGCGGTCTGCCCGACGTCGTAGAGAAGGTTGTTGGTCAAGATCTGGATCGGCAGCATCGGTAGGTACGGAACGAAGACGCTGGCGCCCAAGACACTGAACATGTTGCCGAAGTTGCTCGACGCGCCCATCCGCACGTACTTGATGATGTTGGCGAAGACCTTGCGGCCCTCGACGACGCCTTCGTCCAGGACCAGCAGCGACTTCTCGAGCAGGATCATGTCGGCGGACTCTTTGGCGATGTCCACGGCCGTGTCCACACTGATCCCGACGTCGGCGGCATGGAGCGCCGGGGCGTCGTTGATGCCGTCTCCCATGAAGCCGACGGTGTGCCCGCGAGATTGGAGGGCTCGAATGACCCGCTCCTTGTGTGCCGGCGAAACGCGCGCGAAGAGGGTCGTGTTCTCGGCGGCGGGCGCCAGCTCCTCGTCGGTCATCCTTTCGACGTCGTCGCCCATGAGAACGTGCTCGGTCGGAAGCCCGACCACTTTGCAGATCCGGCGGGCCACGAGATCGTTGTCACCGGTGAGCACCTTGACCGCGATCCCGTGCCCGCGCAGCGCTCCGATCGCCGCTGCGCACGTTTCTTTCGGCGGGTCCAGGAACGCCACGTACCCTTCGAGCACGAAGTCGCGCTCGTCGGCCTTGCCGTACGGTATGTCCGGGGACCGCGGCTCGACGTCTTTGGTCGCGATGGCGAGGACACGAAAGCCATCGGCGCTGAGCTGGTCGTACTCCTTTTTCAGTCCCTCGATATGGGGATGGTCCATCGGCAGATTTTGTCCGTCGAGCCGAAAAGTCGTGCACTTCGGGAACATCGCCTCGGGCGCACCCTTGGAGACGATCCGGTCCTTGCCCTCGGGCGTGCGGACGACGACGGACATGATGCGTCGCTGAAAATCGAACGGGATCTCGTCGACCTTGGCGAACTCGGGAACGCGCGCGTGGGCGTGGGTCTCCTCGTGAGCGAGGACCGCGCGATCGAGAACGTTCTTGAGACCGGTCTGGAAGTGGCTGTTGATGTACGCGAGCGCGAGTACGCTCTCGTCCTCGCGGAGCGCCACGTCGCAGTAACGCTCGAGGGTGACGCGATCCAGAGTCAGCGTTCCGGTTTTGTCGGTGCAGAGCACGTCCATCGCGCCGAGGTTCTGAATGGCGTTGATCCGCTTCACGATGACCTTCTTCCGGCCCATCGCGACCGCGCCTTTGGACAGACACACCGTGACGATCATCGGCAACATCTCGGGTGTCAGGCCGACGGCCACTGCCATGGCGAAAAAGAATGCCTCCCCCCAGTTGCCCTTCGTTACGCCGTTGATGATGAAAACCAGCGGCACCATCACGGCCATGAACCGCAGCATGAGCCAGGTGAACCGGGTGATGCCGCGATCGAACGCCGTCGGGGCGGGCTCCTCGCCCATCGCGCTGGCCATGCCGCCGAGATACGTGTCCTTTCCCGTGGCGGCGACGACCGCGATCGCCGAGCCGCTCTCGACGCTGGTACCTAGGAATGCGACGCTGGCGAGATCGATCGGGGCCGCCGGCGCCGGGCTCTTCTCCAACTCGAACTTCTCGACCGGAAAGCTCTCGCCGGTGAGGGAGCCCTGCAGCACGAAAAGGTCCTTGGCCTGGACGATCCGAACGTCCCCCGGGATCATGTCCCCAGCAGCCAGCTGAACCACGTCGCCCGGCACGAGGTGCGAAAGGGCAATCTCCTGCGGCGCGCCGCCGCGTCGAACGGTGGCCGTCACCGAGATCATGGCTTTGAGCTTTGCGGCGGCGCTGCCGGCCCGTGCCTCTTGGATCAGCTTGAGCCCGACGCTCATGAGGACCATCACCAGCATCATGACCGCGGCGCGCGGATCGCCGGTCGCGAACGAGACCGCCGCGAGCACGGAGAGCAGGATGACGAGCGGGTTGAGGACCGCGTGCCAGAGCAGCTTTGCGAACCCGGGGCGCTGATCCTTGGCCAGGACGTTGGGGCCGTGCTCGGCCAGCCGGGCCGCCGCCTCGTCGTTGGTCAGCCCGTCCGCACGGGTGTTCAGGAGCACGTAGACGCCGGCGACATCCTTCTGCGCCGACTCGACGACGATCGGCGATACGCGAATCGCGTGCTTTTCGCGCCGCCTCGTGGCGAGGACCTTCTCGGGAAGAACGGAGGAGTGGGACGCGGCCATGCTAGCAAGTGTGTGGATACTCGAAGCACGAGCGGTGCGTGCGTATTTGGCTCCGCTCAGGCCTCGACGGAACCACACCCGGGTGATCAAGACTCTTCGCGAATCGTCAGGCTTGCTCGCGACGCGACGCTTCGGAACCTTCTGGTTCGCCAGTCTGCTCTCGAGCATCGGCACGTGGGCGCAGCAGGTCGCCGAGCCATGGTTGCTGCTCACCCTGGGCGCGTCGTCCTTCGTCATCGGTCTCGACTCGTTCGCGATGAACGCCCCCGTGTGGCTGCTGACTCTGGCCGGCGGCGCGCTCGCCGATCGGTCGGATCGACGCCGGGTGATCACGCTCTTCCAGTCGATTCAGATGCTTTGCCCTGCGGCGATCGTGGTCCTCCTCGTCACCGGCACGGTTCAGCCGTGGATGATCATCGTGCTTTCGGTCGTCGTCGGCGTCACGGACGCACTCTCGATGCCGTCGTTTCAATCAATCGTGCCGTCGATCGTCGCACGCGACCAGATCGGCCAAGGCCTCGCGCTCAACTCGACCCAGTTCAATCTGTCGCGGATCCTCGGACCAGCGATTGCCGGCGTGCTCATGGCCGGCGGCAGCGCGACGGCTTGCTTCGCGGTCAGCGCGGCGTCGTACGTGCCCTTCATCGGCGTCGCGCTGTGGATCCTGCCTCGCCGGATCCCCGAGCCCCCGCGAGCAACCGGGCCTGACCGACGTCACCCTTTGGCCAGCATCGGCGACATTCTCCGCCACCGGCACGTGCGCGGAGCGCTCCTCACCGTACTCACCACGGGCGTTCTCTGCGCGCCAATCGTCACGTTCAGCCCCGTTCTGGTCAGGGACGTCTTCCACGGAGGCGCGGCCCGTTTTTCCACCGCGGTTGCGTCATTCGGTGCCGGAGGGCTCCTCGGCGCCGCGGGGCTCCTCAGCGTCGCGCCGAGCTTCGATCGGCGTCGATTGAGCTCGGGCTTCGCAATCGCGTACGGTGCCGTGCTGGTGCTCGCGGCATTGAATCCGTGGTTCTGGGGAATCCCTCCGCTGCTCGTGCTCGCCGGCGTTTCGATGACCGTCAGCAACACCGCGGCGAACGCACTCTTGCAAGGCACCGCCGGCCCGCGGCTCCTCGGGCAGACCGTCAGCCTGTACATGCTCGCGCTGCGCGGCGGCATCTCTCTTGGAGCCTTGCTGACCGGCGCCGAGGTCGGCCTGCTCGGTGTGAGGCACGCTCTATTGCTGAACGGGCTGGCGGCAATCGCGATTCAAACGCTGCTCGCGCCGGCATGGCTCCGCGCACCGCTGCCGGTTCCGAGTCGCTCCTAATTCGTCGCCACCCGGGCAGCAGCCACGGGGACCGGTCAGGTTGAAGACGAGGAGGTCGACGAGTCCGCAGTGGTCGGTTGCAAGGCCTGCGTGAGGATTCCCATCGCGTTCTGAAATGCCTGCTGCACTTGGCTCGATTGGCCGCCGCCCATCGAACCGCCGCCGTGGTGATGGTGGTGATGGGGGGTCCCCGCGCCGCCGCCCGCCGCTTGTGTGCCCTGTACGCCCTGTGCGGGCTGGCCGGATGGTGCTCCCTGGGCGGGTTGAAGGCTTCCGCTCTGCGCCGCTTGGCTGAGTTGATTGGCAAGGTTGCCGAGGAACTTTGCCTGCGGTCCGCTCGCCTGGCTTGCCGCATTCTGGAAGCTCGTCGCGAGCTGGGCGGCGACCGCCTTGAACTTCGTCGGATCTTGCTGCGATAGCTGCTCCAGCTCGCTGAAGAGCTGCCCCGGCGTGGAGATCGATGCGGTGGCGGCTCCTCCCATCGGCGGCGGGATGCTGGTCGCGCTGGCGGTCGACGTGCCGACCGTTCCCACATTGCCGACGTTGGTCAAGGCAGAGTTGCTTAAGCTTCCGAAGAGGTTGTTGATGTTCATTGAGAGGTGCTCCTGTGAAAATTCGCGCGCCCGGCGCCCGCACCTACTAGATCGGCACTTGCCGCCGATTTCTTCACGCCGGCCGCTTGAATTGCCGCCCCTTTCCGACAAGCCGGGCCTCGCCGCGCACCAACCGTGTGCGACGGTCACGGCCTGCGGACCGTCGGCGCTCGTCCCCGTGGCCATGGTGACGCAGCCAGCAGCCAGCCCATTGACATCTGCGCTTCGTTTCCGACCAGCTGTGGCGGCATGCGGACCAACCGTCAGCCTCGACACACACCATGTGCTTCGATCGCGCGCTGCGCTCCGGGCGCACAGCGAATGACATGAAGACTCGCGCCCCCTGGATCGCTTTGCTGATCGTCGTTGCAGCGGGCCTCGGCTACTGGATGTACCGCATGAGGCACCGCCCGCCCGATGTGCAATACAAGGCGCTGCCCGTCGAGCGGCGCCGGATCGTCGGGCGCGTAACGGCCAGCGGGACGCTGTCGGCGCTCGTGACGGTCCAGGTGGGCACGCAGGTGTCGGGGCGCATCCAGAGGCTCGCGGCCGACTTCAACTCGCCCGTCAAGAAAGGAGAGCTCGTGGCGAAGATCGACGCGCAGATCTTCGAGGCCGCCGAGCAGCAGGCGCAGGCCAATTACTTGTCGGCGAAAGCGGCGGTGGCCCAAGCGGAAGCGAACGCCCTCAACGCCGACAAGCAGTACGCGCGCACCAAGGCGCTCCGCGAACAGAACCTCGCCGCGCAGATGGACCTCGACACCGCTGAGGCGAACGTCGCCGTGTCCCACGCGGCGGTCGACGCCGCCAAAGCCGGGATCGCCCAGGTGCTCGCGTCGCTGCACCAGGCCCAGGTCAACCTCTCCTACACGAACATCGTCTCGCCGATCGACGGGGTCGTCATCTCGCGCAACGTCGACGTCGGCCAAACCGTGGCCGCGTCGTTGTCGGCGCCGACGCTGTTCACGATCGCGCAAGACCTCACGAAGATGCAGGTGGACACGAACGTCGCCGAAGGCGACGTCGGCCGGCTGCAAGTGGGCATGAAGACGTACTTCACGGTCGACTCGTTCCCGGGCCAACAGTTTCTCGGCAAGATCCGCCAGATACGCAACGCGGCCACCACCGTGCAAAACGTCGTCACGTACGATGCCGTCATCGACGTCGACAACCCGGACTTGAAGCTCCGCCCGGGAATGACCGCGAACGTCACCGTCGTGTATGCCGAGCGCAAAGGGGCGCTGTCTGTGTCCAACGCTGCGCTCCGCTTTCGTCCGCCGCCAGCGCTGGCCGGAAGCTCGGCGGCGCTGGACGACTCGCACCGGCGCGGACGCGGTGGCCCCGCGTCCACGGACTCTGCGGCGCCCGAGTCGCACACCGTCTGGGCGCTGCGCGACGGCTCGCCGCACGCGGCGACCATCCACACGGGCCTGACCGACGGGTCGGTCACCGAAGTCATCGACGGCGACTTGAGCGAGAGCGATCAAGTCGTCGTCGACGCCGTGTCTTCGGAGGCGGCTCCAGCCGCTCCTGCTCCCGGCGGCGCCCCCTCGCTGCGGCGCATGTTTTGAAGCCTCCACGATGGGCGCGTCAGTCATCGAGCTCAGGGACGTCACCAAGATCTATCGAACGGGCGACGTCGAGCTGCGCGCCCTCGACGGGGTGTCGCTCGAGATCGGCGAGGGCGAATTCGTCGCGGTCATGGGTTCTTCGGGCTCGGGGAAATCGACTTTGATGAACATCGTGGGCTGCCTCGACCGGCCGACCACCGGCACGTACGTGCTCGCGGGGCGCGGTGTTGCCGGGATGAGGCGCCACGAGCTCGCGAGGATCCGCAACCGCGCTCTGGGGTTCGTCTTTCAGCAGTTCAATCTGCTCTCGCGCACGAGCGCCCTCGAGAACGTCGAGCTGCCGCTCGAGTACGCCGGGCTGGGTGCCACGGCACGGCGCCGCAAGGCCACCGAGGCGCTGAGGCGCGTCGGCCTCGGCAATCGCCTCGAGCACCACCCCAACCAGCTCTCGGGCGGACAGCAGCAGCGCGTCGCGATCGCGCGGGCAATCGTCAACGACCCGAAGGTCATCCTGGCGGACGAGCCGACCGGCGCGCTCGACTCGCGCACGAGCATCGACGTGATGGCGATACTCCAGGAGCTCTGGCGGTCGGGCATCACCGTGGTGGTCGTGACGCACGAACCGGACGTCGCGCAGTTCGCGTCGCGGGTCGTCGTCATGCGCGACGGGCGCATTCTGTCCGACCGCACGCAGGAGGCGAAACGTGCGGTAGCTCCTTCGTCCGACGCCGAGGGAGGCAGCTCGTGAACCCGCTGCAAACACTGCGGGTCGCGCTCCGGGCGATCCTCCGCAACAAGCTGCGGGCGTTCTTGACCACGCTGGGGATCGTGATCGGCGTGGGCGCGGTCATCGCGATGATGGCCATCGGCGCGGGCGCCAAGCAGCGCGTGGAAGAGGCCTTTGCTGCGATGGGAACGAACGTCCTCATCATTTTGCCCGGCTCCACCAGTGCCGCGGGCGTCCATGGTGGGTTCGGCTCGCTGCCGACCCTCACGTGGGACGACTTTGCTGCCGTTCGCACCGACGTCGCCACCGTCAAGGCGGCCGCGCCCACACTGCGCTCCAGCCTGCCGGTCATCGGCGAAGCTCAGAACTGGACCACGAGCATCACCGGCACGTCTCCCGAGTACTTCGACATTCGCAACTGGCCCATCGCCCTCGGCAACGCATTCACGCAGTCCGACGTCGACGGAGGCACGAAGGTCATCGTCCTCGGCCAGACCGTGGTCGACAAGCTGTATGGCCCGAACGCCAATCCCGTCGGACAGATGGTCCGCGTGGGCAACACACCCTTTCAAGTGCAGGGGGTCGCGGCTCGGAAGGGGCAGTCGGCCACCGGACAAGACTACGACGACGCCGCGTTCATTCCGTTTACGACCTTCGCGCGCAAAGTCCAAGGCGGGCTAGGCAAGTACCTTCAGGGGTCCATCATGGTGGCGGCGACCGGTTCGGAGACGACGCTCCGCACCCAGCGCGACATCACGACGCTCTTGCGCGAACGCCACCATTTGGCGCCCGCCGACGACGACGACTTTTCGATCCGCAACTTGAGCGAGATTGCCAGCGCGCAGCAACAAGGAACCGAAACGATGACGATGCTCCTCGCAAGCGTGGCCGCCGTGTCGCTCCTCGTCGGCGGCATCGGGATCATGAACATCATGCTGGTCAGCGTGACCGAGCGGACGCGCGAGATCGGAATCCGCATGGCCGTGGGCGCCGAGCCGCACCACATCCTGATTCAGTTTCTCATCGAAGCGCTGTCGCTGTCGGTGGCTGGCGGGCTCATTGGCGTGGGGTTGGGTGTGGGCGCCGCGACGTGGCTCGCCGCGCGGCTGCAGTGGCCGATGCTGATTCAGCCCGACGTCATCGCCGTCTCCGTGGGATTCAGCGCGATCGTCGGGATCGTGTTCGGCATTTACCCCGCCAGGAAGGCGTCGCAGCTCGACCCGATCGACGCGCTGCGATTCGAATGAGCCGCGCGGTGTCGGAGCTCGCCGACGCCTCCGAGCGTCACGGACACGCTTGGCCGCAGGCCGTCGTCAGGCACTGCAGAAGCCCGGTTGCGTTCGCCTGCTCCGACGACGAGTAGCTCGGGTTGCAGAGCATCTGGCAGCTCGTCAAGGTGCCCGGCATCAGCCCCGCGTCCGGGTTGCCCGCGACGCAATCGAGCGTACACTTGAGGAGCTGCTCGCAAGCGCTGGCCCCCGCGTCGTCCGCGCCGGCGTCATCCAACGAGCCGCAAGCCACCAGCGCGGCGCAGCACGTCGAATTGACGCATTGATCGCAGGCTGCGACCCCGGTGTCGGCGGTGACCGCGCACATTCCTCCGTCGGGCCCGGCCCCCGCGCCAGTGTCGCTTTGGCCGGAGGCATCGTCGCCGGTGGAGACCGCGTCGCCGGCGGCTTCCGCTCCGGTGGCAGCTTCCAACGCGATCGAGGCCTCGGCACCGACGTCGCTGCCGGAGTCCGCCCCTCCCCCGCTGGCCCCAGTCGTCATGCAACAGTACACGGTGGAGCCCGCGTTTCCCGCCTTACCCGGGTCGCAGCTGAGCGACCCATCGCCTTGCTCCGGCGTGTCCGTACCCGTGCACGCATAACCCTGGGCGCCGGTGGCGCAGCCCGAGACCGTGACGTCCGGTTTGCAAGTCGTTCCGGCCGTTCCAGGGCCGAAGTTGACACAGCAATAGAGCGTCGCGCCGGCGTTGCCGGGCGTGCCCGAGCTGCAGACGAGCGAGGGGTTGCCCTGGTCGGGGGAGACTACCCCGGTGCACGAAAAGCCGGTGGAACCCTGGGTACAGCCGGTGACCGTTGCATCGCTGGAGCACGTGTCTGGCGACGTCGTGATCGTGCATCCGGTGATAGCGAAGGCAAGCGCGAACGCAGTGCGACGAATCCGTGGTTTGAGCCGCATTGCAGCATTCTACCTCAAGCGGACCCCGCTGCGCGGGCGGTCTTTTCATTCCTTCCGACCGCCCGCCGCCCGGAGCGGGCGAGCCGTCACACCCCGTGCGCGCGCGGGCTCAGGCCGCTCGTTCGGGCGCTGGCCGGCTTCCCGTACGCGCGACATGCGCGACGAAGCGAAGGGCGTCCACGTCGCGCAAGACCCCCACGACCAGGAGGCGGTCTCCCACCACCGTGAGCTCTCTCGCACGGCGCGCGCTCATCGCCGTAAAGGCATCGCTCAGACTCTCGCTCTCGTGAACCGACGTCGCTGCGACCGCGCGATCGGCGGCACGCGTCGCATCGGCGCCGGGGACGCCACACTCCGCCCCCGTAAGCGCTGTCCCCGGCAAGATCCCGACCAGAGCGCCACCGTGGTCCACCACGGGAACCGCGTGCTGGCTCGCCGGGACCTGGGGTCTACTTCTTGCCACTGCCCAGGGCAGACTGTCTTCGAAGCACACCAACTTGCCCGTGAGCGCGAGGCCCACCGGCAGGGCCGCTGCGACGGTGGACGGGAAGGTCGTTGCCGCCGCGTGACCGCCCATCGGGAGGAGAGAGAGCGCGCAGTCGACCGTGTGGCCAAACGCGGATTCGTTCGAAGGGGAGCCGGCGAACTGGCACGTCTTGCACCGGGACAGCGGCACAGACCCCAGCTCGGCCTCGCAGAAGACGATTCGGCAAGAGTCGGTGGTTCCGTCTTTCAAGACCGTGATCCGCGTGCGCACGGGCACAGGATGGGGCGGAGGCATATAGGGATTGGCCCGGTGGTCAAGGGGTCGTTCATTCTCCCGCGCAAGTGGCCATTGCTCCAAGTCACGAATACCTGCTCGCAGCGTGGGCTACGATGTCCGTGAAGAGTGGCCTTCCAACGCACTCGCCCGCCGATTCCCGTGGGCCGCGTATTTTCGCGAGATACGGTAACTTGCCGTGCTCACCGCATGCCAAAGAGCCAAAGAGCCAAGAGCCAAGAGCCAAGAGCCAAAGGGAATGCGGATCGCAGACTCGCGCTGGCACACCCACTGAAGAGATGTTACGAGAAACTGCGTTGTCGGTCCGATCAGCCGCGCGTGGAGGTCTGCAGATGAAGCGGTTTGCCACCCTCGTCGCCGGCGCATTTGCACTCGGTGCGGTCGCTGGCTGCAGCAGCGGCACGACGAACTCCGACCTCGGCGTTTGGACGCCGATGGGAGCGCCGGTGTTCGACGCCGGCGGCTCTTCGAGCAGCATCCTTTCGTCGAGCTCCAGCTCTTCGAGCTCATCGGGGGGCGAGTCGACGTCGGGTTCGAGCTCGTCCTCGGGAGCCGTGGGCGGCTCTTCCGGGTCTTCCGGCGGCGGGCCGTCGTCGGATGGTTTCGGCCCGTCGGGGAGCGGGTCGTCCTCCGGCTCCAGCTCGTCCAGCTCGTCATCGGGCGCCAGGTTCGATGCCGGTTCCGGCACCCTTCCGTGCAGCGTCCAGTCGGTCCTCGCCGCCAAGTGCACGAGCTGCCACTCGGATCCGCCGATCGCTGGTTCGCTGAGCGGCCTGGTCACGTTCGCCGACCTGATGGCCCCCGCCAAGGAAGACCCCACGAAGAACGAGGCGCAAGTCTCGCTCGCGCGGATGCAGAACGCTACGTCGCCCATGCCCCCGGCCTCCGTGAGTATGCCACCGACGGCGTCCGACATCTCGGCGCTGCAAACCTGGATCAACGGCGGCTACGCGAGCGGCGCGGCGTGCCCGCCCGATGCGGGCGCGGCCACGGTGTCTGCCGCCGTCTTTGCGTCGGGCTCGACGTTCGCCGCATCCGGCAAGGGTTGCAGCGGGCAACACAACGTCGGCAAAGACTGCCTCCAATGCCACGGCTTCGCCTTCGCGGGGACGATTTACGATGGCAGCGGGAAGGCGCTGTCCGGCGTGGAAGTGCGCGTGGTGGATTCCACGGGCATGGCGATCAGCACGTACTCGTGCACCAACGGCAACTTCTACGTGCAGAACGGTTCGTTCACGGCGCCCGGCCACACAGCCGCGCGCAACGCCGCGAGCACCACGTCGATGGTATCGGCGATGACCAACGGCGGCTGCAACTCGTGCCACTGCACGGGTGCCGGCTGCGTCACGACGCGGATCCATCTGCCCTGATCTCCGGCCGAGTCGACGCCGCCGCCCCGAGAGAACGGCGAAGCGGCGATCGGAGAATGGTCAGGGATGAAGGACGCCGAAGGGTGTACGCGACGCCGCTTTCTCGAGGTCGCCGGAGCCGCGACGGCCATGGGCGCATGCTCCGGGGGTGGCGCGACGCCGGCTCAGGTGGGAGTCGTCTCGGCGGGCAACGTCGCTCAGCTCGCCGTGGGAACGCTGCGGGTGGCGGATGGCGCGCCCGCATGCATCGGACGTGACGCGGAGGGAGTGTATGCGATGACCCTGACTTGCACCCACACGGGGTGCGACATGGGAACGAACGGGAGCGTGTCTTCCCAGGGCCTGTTCTGTGGATGCCACGGCAGTGAATTCGACGCGAATGGGAGCGTCTTGCGCGGACCGGCCAGGTATCCTCTCGACCACTTCGCCGTGACCGTCGACGAAACCGGCAACCTGACCATTCACGGCGACCAGGTCGTCGCCGCGACCGAACGTCTGACGGTATGAATGCGGCGTGGAGGCCACTCGCACCGGCCTCTTGTCCTCCTAGGAGCGATCGTGGCGGGAATCGTCATTGATGCAACGGCGAGCGCGCGCGACGGCGAGCCGTGCGCCCGCGTGGTCGCGCTCACCGCTCTGTCCCCGATGTGGGCCTCTGCCGTAGCGAGTCTCCAAGAGCAGATTGCCATGCTCTCGGCACCGGACTGCCTGGCGATGACGCTGTCGCTGGAGCCTCGCGAAGGGGAAATGCAGATCGTCGCGATGACCCCGGATGGGCGACGCACCGAGCGGACCGTCCATGGTCCCGACGGGCTGGTCGCGGTCGCCATGGGTCTGCTCATGGCCGTTCCCGCCGAGCCGCCCGCGACATCCTTCCCCCCGCCCGCACCGACCGCGACGCCCCCGTCCCCAGCGGCGACATCCATCCCTCCGGCGCCCCTGTCGGTGGCTCCCCCGGCGGCGAGCTCGAGCGACCGTACGCCTACTCTTCCTTCGCCGCCGATGGTGCCGCCGGAAACAACGCCGAAGACCATTGCGTTGTGGGCTGGCGTCTGCGCGGGGGTCCGCATCACGGCCCCCACGGCCCTGAACGTGCTCGACATCGAGGCGAGAGCCGACATTTTGTTCGGTCCGTGGCTCATGCCGATAACGCTGCGATCGGCCATAGTATCGTGTCTGGGTCAGCAAGGAGTCGACTGCGACGTGTACAATGACGTGAGCATCGGAGCGGGGGTCGGGCGTCGCTTCCACCTGGGCGGACCCGACGTCGACGTCGCGTTCGAGCCGTCTTTGGTGGTGATGCACATGGAGTACGACGGAGCGTCCGACGCGGAGGGGGAGACGGTGGCGGGTACAGAGGTGGCTCTACGCCTCGACGTGTCGGCGCGTCTCGCCGTCCCCGTTGCTCCGCAGTGGGTGCTGACGGTCACGGTCGACGGAGGCATTGCACCCTCGTTGTTGGCGAGGCCCACTCGACTCGACGCACCCTCGGGGGCCGCCGCGGGCGCCCCGCCGCTGCCCCTATTTCCCGGGTGGTCCGGCGGCGTGCGCGTGGGCGTCTCGGGAGCGCTCCTGTGAACGCGCACCCGAACGTCACGCGTCGCGATCCCGCCAGCGACCCGGATCTCCTGCTTGCCGTCGCGGAGGGCGACCCGAGCGCGCTCGGCGAGCTCTACGCGCGCTACGCGCGGGACGTCTGGCGAGCGCTCCACCGATGCCTGCCCGACAGCGCCGACGCCGAGGACGTCGTTCACGCGACGTTCATGAAACTCCCGCAGATCGCTGCGTCGTACGACGGGCGGGCCAGCTGCCGCAACTGGCTGTGCGGCATCGCGGTTCGTCTCGCTTTGCGGCATCGCCGGAGCGCGGGGCGCTTCAGGCGAATGCTGGACGCGTTCGCGCACGCGGTCGCCGCGCGCCCTGGGGCCGATCCCGAGCGGACGGCCAGCGGCGCCGAAGAGCTCGCGGTTCTCGATCGCGCCCTGGCGAAGCTCGGCAAGAAGAAGCGCGTCGTTTTCGTTCTCGTCGAGCTGGAAGAGCTTTCGACGGAGGAGACCGCGAAGGCGCTCGAGATTCCCGCGGCGACCGTGCGAACGCGCCTGTTTCACGCGCGCCGCGAGCTCCAGCAAGCTTTGCGAAAGCGAGGGCTTCCCTCGTGAGGGATACCCCCTGCGCTCGCCTTTGGGAAATCGACGCGCGGCGGGAGGGACGGCTCGCGGCCAAGGCGAGCGAGTCTTTCGATCGGCACCTGCGGCTGTGCGCCGAGTGTCGAACGCAGATGGACCGCGACCAGGAGCTGCGAAGCCTCGCTCGCCAGCTTCCATATCGAGGGCCGGGTGAGCTCGTGCTGCGACGGCTTCAGGCTCGCCTGCTCCGCGACGTCGCCATGGGCGTGCGGGGCAGTCGCGCCGGTGGCGTCCGCTGGGCGTTCGCCGCGGTCGCCGGTGTCGTGGGGATGAGCGCGTGGCTCCTCGTCGCGATGCGCGCCGCGCCTCCAGCGGCGATGGCCTCGCACGGGAGTCCGGCGATCACGGCTGCGGCGCCGGGCGCCCCCTCGAAGCCGAGCACCGAGGCCTTGGCCGGAGCGATCGTGGCGTCCTCGTCCTCCCGGTGGACCCAGACTCGCGAGGCTGGCCTCGAGCGCGTGACACTCGACGACGGAGCCATTCGGGTGCATGTGCGTCCGCAGGCGGTCGGCGAGCGTTTTCTCGTCACCCTGCCGGACGGAGAGATCGAAGTTCGCGGCACGACCTTCGACGTGGCCGTCGTGCACGGGACGACGTCCCACGTCTCGGTCGACGAGGGCATCGTGGACCTTCGCCTCCGAGAACGTGGCACGACACGTCTGACGGCCCACCAAGCATGGAATGGCCCGCCGCCCGAAGTCCCGTCCACGGCTTCGAGATCGGCGCCCGTCTGGCGCGCGCCTGCCCCCTCGGCGGTGCCCGTGGTCCGAGCGGCGCCGCAGGTGGTCGACCATGACGGCGACTATGCCCACGCGATCGAGCTGTTGCGCAATGGCCAATACGACCAAGCCGCTTCCACATTCCACGCGCTCGCGGAGACCGAACCGGCTCCGCAGAATGACGATTCGTCGTTTCTCGAGGCGATTGCGCTCGCGCGGGCGGGTCGAACGGATGCGGCCGCGCTGGTGGCCGAACGCCATCTCGCGTCGTTCCCGAGCTCGTTTCACCGCAAGGACGCCTCGATTCTCGTCGCACGGGCGGCAAGCCGCCGCGGCGATTGCATCAAGGCTCGCGCAATGATGGCGCCGTGGATGTCCGATTCGCCAGACGCCAACGTGCATACCGCTCTCGGTCCGTGCGAAGGCACGCCGCGGTGAGGCCACCCGCAGATCTTGTCGAGCCGCGCGTCGCGTCCGATGCCGTCGAAGCCTGGGCGGCGGGAGAGCCCGCGCTCGCCGGACTCCTCGCGTCGGGCCTGACGATGGTCCAGGCGACGGCGCGGTGGGGACTTCAGCTGCTGAAGGCGAATCGCGCGTCCGACGCCGCGATCGTGTTTCGCGCCGCGGCGTCCCTTCTGCCCGGCGATCCGACCTTGTGGCTCAACCTGGGCATCGCGCTCGACCGCGCCGGGTCGCCGGCCGACGCCGTGGGATGCCTGGACCGCGCGCTGGCCATTTCGCATGACCAGCCCGATGCCTGGACTCTGCTGGGCGTCATTCGAGGCAAGCTCGGCGATCGTCGAGCGGCCGAGGCGGCGTATCGCGCGGCGCTCGCGCTGGATCCCAAATCGTTGGCGGCGTGGCAGTGCCTCGGCATGCTCAAAGAGCAGGACCGCGATGGCGCCGCGGCCATCGAGTGCTTCCGCGCTTGCGTCGCCCTCGGGCAGCCCAGCGCGGCCACCTGGGCCAACCTCGGCAGGCTCTACTACCAAGTTGGCTCGTTTCTCGAGTCCCACGGCGCGTACGAGGCCGCCGTTCGTGCGGAGCCCGCCAACCAGCACTACGCGCACATGCTTCGTCGAGCCCAATTCCTGCGAGACGTCTTCGAAGGCGCCTCGGTCGACGACGCGCTCGCGACTTACGAGCGATCGGCTTCGACGGGCGAGGATTCCGAGCGCGAGCGACTCGACTTGCTCGAGGTCGCGTCGGGCTTGTTCGGACACTGGGGCCACACCGACGCCGCGATCCGAGTCTCGAAGAAGCGCCTCGAGCTTCGACCGGAGAGCGCCGCGGCCAAGTACCTCCTGAGCGCGCTCGTGGACGAGCCCGGGATGGACCGCTCCCCTCCCGACTACATCGTCGAGAGCTTCGACGCGTTTGCCGAACAGTTCGATGCCAAGCTCGTCGGCGTCCTCGGCTACGACGTGCCTGAGCAACTCTGCGCCCTCGCGCGAGCGGTCACCGCGCCGGGCCATCTGTACCGCGTGCTCGACGCCGGGTGCGGGACGGGTCTTTGCGGACCGCTTCTTCGACCTCTCGCGCGAGACCTGGTGGGCGTCGACCTGTCATCGAAGATGCTCGATCGGGCCGCGAGTCGCGGTATGTACGACGCCCTCGTTCGCGAAGAATTGACGACGTTTCTCGGTCGCAGTCCGGCCGAGTTCGATCTCGTCGTTGCCGCCGACGTGCTCATTTACTTCGGGGACCTCACGGAGGTCCTCGCTCTCGCTGCGGCCGCCATGCGACCGGGGGGCCTCCTGGTGTTCAGCACCGAGCTGCTCCGCGGCGATGGGTATCGCCTTCGTCCCACCGGTCGGTTCGCTCACTCCCCGGGCTACGTGCAAGCCGCTGCCGCGCCGTGTTTTGTGCAGGAGCGCTGCGTCGAGACGACCTTGCGGCTCGACACGAGCGCGCGGGTGCCGGGGACTCTTTTCGCGCTTCGACGGCGCACGCCGGGAGCGTCCACCACGTGAAGACGAGCACGACCGGACTCGTCATGACGGGCGGCGGGGCCAGGGGCGCGTATCAATCGGGTGCCCTTCTCGCGCTGTCGGAGATGCTCCGCGTGCGCCGGTTGCCGTTCACGGTGCTGGCCGGGTCCTCGGCGGGGAGCATCAACGCGGCCTTTCTCGCCGCACGCGCGGACGACTTCGCGCAGGCGACCCGCGACTTGGCCGACCTCTGGACTTCGCTCGTGCCGCAGCGCGTGTTCCGCACCGACCTGCCGGCGCTCGCGAAGACGGCGGCAGAGTGGGTCGTCGACCTGGGCTTCGGCGGGTTCGTGGGCACCGGGCGGGGCAAGTCGTTGCTCGATACGTCGCCGCTGCGCGAGCTCATCGCCGCGCGCCTCGATACGAGCGCCATCACGCGCAACGTCGATCGCGGCCTCGTCGACGGCTTGGGCATCTCCGCAACGAGCTACGCGACGGGCTTTGTCGTCACATTCTTTCAGGCCGCCGAGCGCATCCCCGCCTGGAGCCGCATCTCACGGACCGCGGTTTGCGCGAACATCGGCGCCGCCCACGTTCTCGCGTCTGCGGCGATCCCTTTCTTCTTCCCGGCCGTCGAAATCGAGGGCGCCTGGTACGGCGACGGTTCGCTGCGGCTCGGCACGCCGCTCTCTCCGGCGATCCGAATGGGCGCAAACCGAATCGTCGCCATCGGAGTCCGCCCCGTCGTCCCGGCACCGCAGGAGGGGGCGCAGGGGCACTACCCGACCGCGGCCGAGGCGGCGGGCGTGCTGCTCAACGCCCTCTTCGTCGATTCTCTCGAAGCCGACGTGGAGCGCGCCGAGCGGATCAACCAAACCGTCGCGCTGATTCCCGAGGATCGGCTCGCGAAGAGCGCCACGCGGCTTCACCCGGTCGCACTCCTCGTCCTACGGCCCTCGATCGACCCCCAGTCGTTGGTCCTGCGAACCTTGGACCGCTTTCCGGCCGCACTGAAGCACTTGTTTCGAGGGCTCGGCTCGTCGGACGACTCCGGCTGGGAGCTTCTCAGCTACCTTGGCTTCGACGGCGTGTACACGACCCGCCTCTTCGAGCTCGGCTACGAAGACACGCTCGCCCGCTCGGAGGAAGTCACCGCGTTCCTCGGCGCCGGCGATGCTTAACCGTCCGCACAGCCGGAGCGCCGTTTTCCGAGCAGGCAGGAATCGGCCGGCCGCCGTCCCGTATCGCTTCCGGGCGCCGCGGGAAGGCCGATACCCTGCAGCCGAGGCGCGTTGGCTGCCATCGCCAGGAGAGGCGCCGCTCGTTGAGCCGACGTGCCCGGCGGGTGCCACTGTATACACACGGTGCCTCACCTTGTTTTCGAAAGAGAGTCCGCGACCATGCCCATGAAGACGAGTCGCCGAATTGGCTTCCGTTTCTGCGACTTGCTGGTCACGCGGCAAGGCCCAATCGCTCTGGCCGTCGCGGCGCTCGTGGCAGGCTCGGGCTGTTCGAGCAGCTCGCCCAACACGCCGACCGGCAACGGTGGCTCGTCGAGCTCGTCGAGCGGCTCCGGGAGCGGAGGCTCGACGTCGACGGGCACCGGGACCGATACCTCCACCAGCTCGGGCGGCTCCAGCAGCAGCTCCTCAGGCAGCGGAGGGTCGTCGGGGGCGAGCGGCTCGGGGGGAAGCAGCTCGGGGAGCGGGAGCGGGTCGTCAAGTGGAGGGTCGAGCAGCGGCGGTTCGGGCTCCGGTTCCAGCTCGGGTGTCTCGTCGAGTGACGGCGGCCCGACGAAGGACGCGGGATCGTCCGATGACGCCGGCACGGCGTTCGATGCGGGGCCGCCGGCCGTCCGGTTCGTGGCCCGGGTCGATCACACGAACGCCATGGGCCCGCGCTTCGCGTGGTCGGGGAGCACCATGCTCGCCCGATTCACCGGCAGCACCATCGGCGTGCAGATGTCGGGCCCCACCACCTATTTCGACGTGTCGATCGACGGCGTCATGCAGATGGCGCCGACCATTCTCACGACCGGGAAGACGAGCTATCCGCTCGCGACGAACCTGGCGGCGGGCCCGCACGAGCTGACGCTCTATCGCCGGAACGAGCCTGGAATCGGTGGCACGGGAGACACGACCTTTGTCGGGCTGATCCTCGACCCGGCGGGAGGCGCCCTGCTGCCGCCGAGCGCGCCTTCGACCAAGCGCATCGAGATCGTCGGCGACTCGATCACGACGGGCTTCGGCAACGAGAGCGTGAACGGGGCCTGCGCGAACCAGCTCGCCTCCCAGAACTACGACGCGGCGTTCGGAGCGGTCGCGGCGCGCACCCTCGGGGCCGATCTCATCACGATTGCTTGGACCGGCAAGGGGATGTACCGAAACAGCGGGGGCGACACGACCAACACGATGCCCATCCTCTACGGGCGCACGCTCCCCGATCAAACGACCGACACGTGGGACTTCACGTCGTGGATTCCGGACGCGGTCGTCATCTATCTCGGGAACAACGATTTCGGCCAGGGAGACCCGGGCCAAGCCTACGTGACGGCCTACAACACCTTCATCGCGCGCGTTCGCAAGAACTATCCGAACGCGCTCATCGTGTGCACGATCGGCCCGAACCTGATGGACCCGAAGCTCAGCCAAGAGCGCACGTACGTCCAGGGCATCGTGACCGCGACGACCACGGCAGGCGACAAGAACATCACCTTCCTGGAGATGCCCCAGCCCACGGCAGCGGAAGGCACCGGCTGCGGAGGGCACCCGCTCGCGTCGACCCACGCACGGATGGGCGCGGCCCTGGCGACGTTGCTGAAGACGAAGCTTGGCTGGTAACGCGAGCGACGGCACCGCCGAACCGCGCTCCGCTCGACGTCCGCGTTGCCGGGCGCATCCGCGCTCGCGTGAACCCCTGCGGTCTCGGCTCCGGGTGCGTACGATGAGCGCATGACGCTCCACGCCCGTTTCACGGTCGACGCCGACATCCGGCCTCGATTCACGGCCTGTTACCTTCGCGTCGCGGGCGACGAGTGCGCGTTCATCGAGGCGCACACGGCGCACGCCGTCCCCCGCCTCCTTTCCGCTCTCGCAATCCACGGCAAGAAGCCCGAGGACGTCCGCTGGGTCGTCGTCACGCACGCGCACCTGGATCATGCCGCGGGGGCCAGCGCGCTGCTCGACGCCTGCCCGAACGCGACATTGCTCGCCCATCCCCGGGCGGCGAAGAACCTCATCGAGCCCGAGCGACTCGTTCGAGGAGCGACCGCCGTGTACGGCGAAGAACGCTTCCGCGAGCTCTACGGCACGGTGACACCGATCCCCGAGGAGCGCGTGCGCGCGCTGCGCGACGGAGAGAGCTTCGATCTCGGTGGCGCCAGGCTCTCGGTCTGGCACACGTCCGGTCACGCGTATCATCACTTCGTCGTCGACGATCCGGCCACCGATACCGTTTACACGGGAGACACGTTCGGGCTCGTGTACCCGGCGCTCCAGGAGCATGGGCGCTTCGCAATGCCTTCGACCAGCCCCACGGGCTTCAACGCGGCCGAAGCCCGGACGAGCCTCGACAAAGTGCTGTCGCTCCGGCGGCGGTACGTGTGTCCGACGCACTTCGGCGAGTACACCGATGCGTTGCCGATCGCCGTGCAGGTGGGCCGCTTCATCGACCGCGCCGGAGCCTGGGTGGAGGAGGCGGCGCGTAGCGACGAGCCCGTCGGCGCAATCGAGGATCGCTTCGTCTCGGCGTGGCAAGACGCCATTGCCGAAGAAGCGCCGCACTTCGGCGCCGACGAAAAGGCCTTCCTCGACCTCGACGTGAGGCTCAATGCCCAGGGCCTCGCATACGCCGCCGACACGCTCCGCGCCGAGCGCTAGAAGCCCGGCGCTTTTCGCCGATACCGGCGCGATGGCTTCGTCGGCCGCGCTCAAAATACGTGGAGTATTCGTCGCGCGGCCGACGAACCCATCGCTTGGTCTCGACGAAAATCGCCGGGCTTCTAGTCTATGGATTGCGGTTCATCCCCTCTCGATCGCGGTTTATCCGCTCTCCACCGCGATTCATCCCCTCTCGATCGCGATTCATCCGCTTTCGATCGCGGTTTATCCGCTCTCGATCGCGGTTCATCCGCTCTCGATCGCGGCTCATCCGCTCTCTACTGCGATTCATCCCCTCTCGATCGCGATCCATCCCCTCTCGATCGCGATCCATCCGCTCTCAATCGCGATCCATCCACTTCGGATCGCGACTCATCCGCTTTCGATCGCGATCCATCCGCTCTGGATCCCGACCCGTCCGCTCTGGATCTCGATTCATCCGCTCTGGATCGCGGTTCATCCCCTCTCGACCGCGATCCATCCGCTCTCCACCGCGGTTCATCCCCTCTCGACCGCGATCCATCCGCTCTCCACCGCGATTCATCCCCTCTCGACCGCGATCCATCCGCTCTCCACCGCGGTTCATCCCCTCTC
>CAZHED010000054.1:0-10339 GCA_964531095.1 uncultured Polyangiaceae bacterium
CAGCTCCGGCAGCAGCAGCAGCTCCGGCAGCAGCAGCAGCTCCGGCAGCAGCAGCGGCTCCGACAGCGGCGGCACGGACTCCGGCATGGGGTGCGCTGCAGACGGGGGCGCCAGCGTGCCCGCCAAATGGGACTTCGCCGCCTCGGCCCCCGCGCTGAACGGCGGCAAAGGGCAAGTCCTCTCCGTCCATGTCTGCGACACCATCGTATGGACTAACGACGACGTCGGCATCATGCACTCGGTCGTGAGCACCGGAGGCGGCTTCGCCTTTAGCACGCCGGCGATCGCAGGCACGACCGCAGGAGTGGTGCTCGGTTCGGTCCAGTTCCCCAGTGCCGGCACGTTTACGTACGACTGCGGCATCCACGGAAACCTGATGATCGGGCAAGTGACCGTGCAATAGCGGCGCGCACGCCCTCGCCTCGTCGCGGCGCCGTTCGCGTCCCTATTCGAGCGCCAAAAACTTGGGCGTGCTCACGTAGATTGGCAAGCATCGCGGTTCATCGAATAGACGAGGGCTTCTTCGAGTCGCTGCTCTTTTTCGCGTGAAATCCGTAGATCGAGCATTGGAACCATTCCCGGGTCCTTGGCAGCCGCGACCGTTCGTGCGAGCGTTCCGCCGAAGAACAGCCGAGGAGGCACCATGTCGAACGCGAACGCCGAAACTGCCGGTCCGATGGCCGTGATGCAGATGCTTCAGGGAGCCCAGGTCACGGGGATCCTGAACGCAGGGATCGAGCTGAACGTCTTCCAGAAGCTCGTGGAGGGACCACTCGACGCGCGGGCCGCCTCGGAGCGAATCGGATGTCCGGAGCGGTCGACGCGCATCTTGCTCGACGCGCTGACCGTCCTCGGCCTCCTCGCGAAGGAGGGTGCCAAGTACCGGCTTACGCCGACCGCGAGCGAGCATCTGGTCCCGGGCAAACCGATGTACATGGGCGACGTGCGCGGAATCTTTGCGAGCAGCGTGTTCTGGACGGCGCTGCCGCGGCTGGCGGAGGCGGTGAAGAAAGGCGGCACGATCCTGGACAAGCACGCCGAGACGCCCAGAAACCCGTTCTGGGAAGCGTTCGCGCAGTCGAGCGCGTCGATGGCGTTCCCGGCGTCGATGGCCATCGACGCGGTCCTGGGACCGTGGATCGAGTCGAAGCCGAAGTGCCGGGTGCTCGACATCGCCGCGGGGAGCGGTATCTACGGATTCACGCTGGCGAAGCATGCGAATGTCGAGTTGACGAGCCTCGACTGGCCGAACGTGCTCGAGAAGACACGCGAGTGGGCGGGGCGGCTGGGCGTCGACGCCAAGCGCATGAACTACCTGCCGGGAGACCTCTTCGAGGTCGACTACGGCGGCCCCTACGATCTCATCTTGCTCAGCCATGTGTACCATCACTTTGAGGCATCGAGATGTGCCGCGCTGACGAGGAAGGTCGCCAGCGCCCTCGCGCCCGGCGGCCGCATCGCCATCCAGGATATGGTGTACGATTCGGCGCTCGAGAACCCCGGCGCGGCGATGTTCTCGATGGTCATGCTGATGTGGACGCAGAAGGGGGAGTCGTTCACGCTCGCGGACTATGCGAAGTGGTTCGCGGACGCGGCTCTGAGCGCGCCCGAGGTGCACGCGAGCCAGGGGATGCCGTCGACCTGGCTCGTCGGCGGAAAGAGGTAGTTACACGAGCTGCTTCATCGGCGGCCGCGCACTGTCCTCGACGGCCCTCCACCGAATGAATTGGGTCGCCCGCCTCCGCGGCCTCCTTGAAGAATGCGCGCACTCGTCGTCGCTCACGGCCGGGGTCCGGCTCGCCCGCATTTCTCCGAAACCGGAGCGGCAACGGTCTTCCCGTTCCGAACGGGCTTCAACGCACTTTTCGATCCTCTCAGGGCCGCTTTTTTTCCCGAAGACCCTGACCGATCGCTCAGAATATGTTCGACGATGGTCACGCACCCGGGTGCCGATTAGGCCAGCGACTACGACGAGATCCCGCCGAACGCGGGAGCTTTCTTGAGTACGGCGTCCACGCGTACGGTTGCCGAGACGTGCCCCATCGTACGACGCGCGCGCGCCAGCGGATGCGTTGAAAAATCGGGGTCGAAGCGCTCGTTGTCGGGCTCGAAGCCTGGCACCTGGAGCCGACCTTCAGCTAATCGGGCGATCCCGCCGGCGGCCATGTGCTTAGCGAGCAACACCGCCTCGCGGAGCCCGGTCACCCCATTTTCTCCGCAAATCACCTTGAGGACGAAGCTGAAGTCACGGAACGGGATCGTGATCGAAGCGACATACGTCAGACCCGATTCCGGCTGCGGCAGCTTCACAATCGTCTTGACGGCGCGGCATTCGTCAACGTGGACTGCCGAAACTTCGACGACGGCGCCGCCGGATGCTCGTAGTTGGGTCTCATAGGTGCTGCGCAAGTCGTCGAGCCTTGGAGGAAGGTCCGGCCTCTTTTCAAAAAAGTAGACGCCGAGCTCATCCCCCTCCGGCGTGAACCATAGGCGCACGTCATCAGATGACTGCTGCAGCGAGTATCCCGTTGCGTCAAAGCTGACCGATTCTATCGACGCGCGCGCGGTGCCCTTACCGAACATAGTTACCCCTCTGGGCGGCGCATTCTACGACGACGCTGCTCCCTGGCTACCCCCGCGCGGTATCGGCTGGCGACAACTCGTGTCTTATGTGGCCGAGAAGCCGGGCACCGATAATCCGATGGAAATGTTCCCCCTGAGGCCGGCGGTGACAAGGCGTGTCCTGCGCGCGCTCGGCGGCGAAACCAAAGTATAGCGCGCGAGAGCCCGCGCAATGCTCGCCTCGACCTCGTCCGTCGCCGCGGAGCGCGATCCGACTTTAGATCCAACGGCGCTTGTTCAGTGCCCAATCGGCACCTATCGGCACCCCAGCTCGATTGCCAACCCCGCGCTCCCCCGCCGATACCCGCTCAACACGAACCGAATCCCGTCCTCACCTCGAACGAGGCGCGCGGAGCCTGTTGTATGGTTGGGGCATGGCCTGGGTCAAAGTTCCTCCCGAGCACCATCCCATCTTCCATGCGGCCCTTCCGAAAGACCCGCGCGTCGAGACTCTGAAGATGTTTGGCGGGGTCGCCGCAAAGGTCAACGGCCACCTCTTCGCAGGGCTCTTCGGGCGCTCGACGATGGTGCTCTTGGGCGAGGCCGATAGGGCGGCCGCGCTGGCGCTCGACGGTGCGACGCCATTCGACCCGATGGGGAACGGCCGCGTGCGGAGCGACAAAGTGATGCTGCCCGAGCGCATGATGGCGGCTCCCGCCGAGCTCCGCGCCTGGGTCGCGCGCGCGTTCGATGCCGCCGCGTCGTTGCCGAAGAAGGAGGCCGCGACGCCCGCGAAACGGACCGCCCGGCGAAAGCGATGAGGCGCTTCCAGGGATTCGCGGACGCGGACGGCAAGTTCTTCAAAGCGCTCGCGAAGAACCAGAGGCGCGAGTGGTTTCAGGCGCACAAGAAGGAGTTCGACGCCGGCTGGAACCGGCCGATGAACGATCTCCTCGACGATCTGCGCGAGGCGATCGACCGCACGTACGCCCATTGCGACCTGGGCGACCCGAAAGTGTTCCGCATCTTCCGGGACGTTCGCTTCTCGAAGGACAAGTCCCCCTACAAGACGTTCGTCGCGGGGTGCATTCCGATCAAGCGCGCGGCCAAGGTCACCGAGGGGCCGGTGGCGATCTACATGCACTTCGGCACGGACAACACGGTCGCATCCGGCTTTTACAGGATGGACCCGGCCGTCCTCGCGCGGTACCGCGCCGCCGTCGCCGACAACGCCCGGGGCAAGGAGCTCGCGAAGATTCTGGCGAAGCTCGACAAGGCCGGATTTTCGACGGACGTCATGCGCGACGACGCGCTCAAGAAAGTTCCGAAGGGGTTCGATCCGGACCACCCGCGCGGGGATCTCCTCAAGCGAAAGAGCCTCGGCGTTCGTTATCCGGCCCTGCCGAAAGGACGGCTCGCTTCCCCCGAGCTCGTCCCCTGGCTCCTGGATCACGCGAAGAAAGCGGCCCCGCTCGTCGAGTGGCTGGTGTTCGCGACCGCGTGAACCGGGGACACTTCTCTCAGGACTCTTAGGACGCGTGCGAGGGCGGGGCCTCCGGCAACGGCGAGTCGACGAGGACCGGGTAGGCATCCACCAGCGACAGGTGGTAGGCGACAACGCGGAACTGGTACCGGATCTTCATGGCAATGAAGTCGGTGATGGCCAGCGGCGCTCGCTCGGTGATCAGGATCGCGACGGCGCCGACGATCCAGAGCAACGCGGCCGCCATCGAAAGGATCGTGAGCACGATGAGCGCGGGCAGGCTCGTGGCCAAACGAAGCAGCGCCGAGCCGATCACTGGCTTGCCGCCCATCTCGACGTGTAGCTCGACCGGGCCGCCCCCGCCGGAGGCTGGCAGCGCGTCGGTCAGCAGCCAGAGGTAGGCGTAGGCGCCGGCGAGCCAGCGAAGGACGCGAACGATGGGAGGACCGTCGACCGCGAAGTACCGCTCGGGCCCGTCGCGCGAGATGAGAAGCGCGGCGACGACGGGCACCGCCAGGTAAAGCAGCCAGTAGACGGACGAGCAACCGATCGCGGCCAGCGCCGCGAGGAGTGCGAGCCGGATAACGACGTGCACGCGACGCAGGGGCGACGGTTCGACGTGGAATTGAACGGGATGAGGGCTCACGCCGTAGAGACTTAGCAAGGCGCAGGCCACAGGCGCGAACACGATTCGCGGGCCTTGTTGCCGCGGCCGCGCGAAGCGGTGCACCCGAACGCGATGCATGCGTGCGCACGATTTGCGAGCGCGTGCACGTGGAGCCATTGACAACGCGTAACCATTGGTTCACCGTATGAACCGATCGCGCGGCCGACCGAGTCCTTCAAATACGACTGTAGCGACACCCATCGCTTCGCCTCGCGTAACCCAACACTCCCCCATATGGCCCGGCCCCAACCGCAACCGCGCGCGGACGTCTTCCGCAGCATCGCCGATCCCACGCGACGGGCGATCCTCGATCGCCTGCGCGCCGGACCCACGCCGGTCAACGCGCTCGCGAGCGAGTTCGACCAGAGCCGGCCCGCCATCTCGAAGCACCTGCGCGTGCTGCGCGAGGCGCATCTCGTGTCCGAGCGTCGCTCCGGCCGCGAGCGGCTCTACGAGCTCGAGCCGGCCGCGCTGAAGCAGGTCGCGGCGTGGATCGAGGGTTATCGCGGCTTTTGGCACGTCAGTCTGGCCAACCTCAAACGTCATCTGGAGAATGAACCATGAGCGCCCACCTCAAGAGCGGAGCACGCGCGGTCGCAGACATCGAGCAGGGGCGCCTCATGGCGTCGGTGGAGATCGCGGCGCCGCCGGATCGCGTGTTTCGCGCACTGACCACGGCCGCGGACATCACGGCGTG
The DNA here is from genome assembly GCA_964531095.1 of uncultured Polyangiaceae bacterium. Classification (GTDB taxonomy): domain Bacteria; phylum Myxococcota_A; class Polyangia; order Polyangiales; family Polyangiaceae; genus Palsa-1150. The sequence continues at coordinate 5,410 of CAZHED010000054.1, forward strand.
GTGGGGGTCGCCGGACCAGTACCGCACGACCGGTTGGGCGGCGGACGTGCGCCCGGGCGGTCCGTGGCGCGCCGATGGCGTCGGCGCCGACGGGCACGCTTTTTCTGTGGAGGGGACGTTCCTCGAGGTCGACCCCCCGCGAAAGCTCGTGCAAACGTGGAAGGCGGCGTGGGACGGCGGCCACGAGACCACGATCACGTACCGCCTCGAGCTGGTCGAAGGCGGAACGCGGCTGACGTTGCGCCACGAAGGCTTCGCGGACCGCGTAGAGTCGTGCCGCGGGCACGCCGAGGGGTGGGAACGCGTGCTCGGCTGGCTGGCGAAGTACCTCGTCCCGGCGGACGACGTCCGCTATTTCGTCTGCAGGCTTTTGCCGCCCCGTCCGAGCTTCGCGCTCGACATGAACGCCGAGGAGGCCGACGTGATGCGCCAGCACGCCGCCTATTGGAAAGGGCTGCTCGATCAGGGCGCGGCGATCGTTTTCGGGCCCGTCGCCGATCCCCAGGGACCCTGGGGGCTCGGCGTCGTGCGCGCCCCCAGCGAGGAGAAGCTCCACGCGATGCGCGACGCCGACCCCGCGATCTTGTCCAAGCGCGGATTCCGTTACGAAGTCCTGCCGATGATCCGGGCGGTTTTGCGGAGTTGACGGAGCGCGCGGGGGGGGGTGGGGGCGCGGCTCGCGCGCACGGGCCTTTCGCCAAGGCCCGACTACGGCACAATCCATGGACGAACGCTCCCCGGATGGTCGCGCACCGTCACGTCGTCGTTCAGGTTCGAGAGAAAGAGGGCGCCACCGAGCGTCAAGACGCCCGCGCCGAGCTCCGCCAAGCCCGTGGCCGTCTCGGCGTCGGACGATCCGCGCTGCGCCGCCGCCCCGGTGACGACCCCGAGAATCGCGATGGCGAGTCCTGTCGCGAAGAGCGTCCAACCGATCGCGCGCCCTGGCGGAACCCCGCGGTGCACTTCCGTCCGGCCGAGGCTCACGCGAAGGACCACGGTCTCGCCGCGAGCAACGTCCACGCGCACATTGACCGACGCGGGATAGCTGCCGTCTGGCGATCGGACGACTCCATCGCGCCCGACATCGACCACGCCCACGCGCGGAATGAGCCAGTATCGATGCCCGCCCGGCAGCACGTCATCGACGCACGGGGTCGTCGCGCACGCGAGACGAAGCGCGCCGGTCGGGCTCTCTTCGACGGCCGACGCGAGCTCTGGAGACGCATCGAGCAGGACGCGGCCGCGCTCCGAAGGCGGCGGCGTGAAGTTTGAAACGATCGCTTCGGGACGGCTCTGGGCGGGGGGGTCGAGAGGGGCGGCGCGCGTGTAGGTGGTGCTCGAGCAGGAAAGCGCGGACGTCGGTAAGAAGACGGACCACCCGGCCGCCAGAAGGTGTGAAGGCCGCATACCCGCTCATCGGCAGCACGATCTCCGACGTTGCGCGGGATTGTGCGCCTCGGTCTCAAGCACCGGGGCACACAACCGTTCCCTGAGATGGGTCGAATAGAAGAGCGCGGGGAAACGCGGCAATGCAGAGGCTCAGGCTCATTCTCGTGTGTCACAAATGCGGCTCTTTGGAGCTGCGCTACGTGGTGCCGGCTGCGCCTCCGCATCCCGAAGTGCTCTCCCTGCCCGTACCGTCGGGGTGGAAGCAGCGGTGGGACGATGAGACCGGGGGCCTCGTGCTGCTCTGCGAAAAGTGCAGCAAGAGCGAGGGAGCGTGAGCGGGCCTCGGCGCCGGCGTAGTCCTTGACGAGGCAAGAGCGCGACGGGACAATCACCGAACCGCTCGTCGGTCGATGTCTGGCCGAGGCGATCCGATATTGTGCCCTTTGGAGGTTGTCCGATGACATTGCCTCGTGCCGTTGAGCTCATCGCGGGCGGACCGCTCACTATGGTGGACGTGGAGAGGGTGATCGAGCGCCATCGAGACGCATTCATCCAGCACGCCTTTATGACGAGGCTGGAGGGTACGGGCACCATCGAGCAATTCCGGCGGATGTTGCCCCGCCATGCCTTCTTCACTCTGGTCTTTCAGGACGTCCTGCGCCTCGCACGGGACCGATGCAGCGACCCGCAAATACGAGAAATCGCACGGCGGCACGAACTGGAGGATAAGGGCCACGACCAGTGGTACCTCGACGACCTGGATCGGCTGGGCGTCACTCTCGACATTCGCTGGATGTTCTCCGCCGAACACGCGCTCGCCCGAGACGTCGGATACGAGCTCGTGTCGCTGGTTCTGAGCGCCAGCGACGATCGCAGCAGGCTTTCCGTGGTTCTCTCCTTGGAGGCGATCGGGCGGGAGTTTTTTATCCGCGTGCCTGGATTCGTCGAGCGTCTGGGAGTTGCGCGCGGGCTCAAATACTTTGCAGTTCGCCATCTCGACATCGAGCGGAGCCATGACATGTTCCGAGAGGAGGGCAAGACCCGACTGGGAGCGATTGGCGTCCCCGATGAAGCAGTCCCCGAGGTGCTGAACTCGATCGAGCGGACTTTCGAAACCATGGGACTGCTCTCGGACGATCTGAACGCTGCGATGCGCGGTTAGCGGCGACGGGGCCTAGCGTCGCTCGGTGCCTCCCCGAGGGGGTCCCCGAGGGGGAGCGGCGTCGAAACGGCATCGTTGATTGTCCGGGCGCCTTGCGGTAGCGTTTTATGCTGAACATGCAGCGCGATCGTGGTCCCCTGGCTCCCACCGTTGGCGAACCGTTTCGCTTGGTGGACGTCGACGAGGACCACGCCAAGGCGGTCGCGTTCAACATGCTTTTCCTGGTTTGGCGACGACGAACGCTGGGGCCTGCCTACCGGCGCGGGATGACGCTGGTGCGTGATCTTTCCGCACGGTTTCCCGAGGGCGTGGGCGTCTGCCAGCTTGTCGAAGTCAATGCCTCGCCCCCGGACAGCGACACGCGACGCGCATTCGTAGAGTTCATGAAGATCGATGGAGTGAAGCACTTTTCTGTGCTCCACGATGGAACCGGATTCAAGGCGGCATCGGTTCGAGCGGTCATGTCGAGTGTGCACATGCTTGCGCGACCCAAGTTCAAATTCGCTGTTCATAATAGCGTACTGGCTGCAGCCGCTTGGCATGCAGCGGCACAGGCTGAACTCGGGCGGCGCGAGACGCCGGAAATCATCGAACGCGTCATTCGCGGCCTGCGCGAGCTACACCGCGACCGCTATCCAGACTAGTGCACCGCCGTCGAGGTGGAATTAAGAACCGCAGGAGGCGGTGCGCTAGCGAACTCGCGGGAGCGAGTTCGGGGTTTGGGCGGAGCCCAAGGGAAAAACTGGGGCACCGCCCGCTCGCGCAGCGAGCGTAATCGCCGCAGGCGATTGGTCGTATCTCGACGGCGGTGCACTAGACGGCGTGCTTCCCAGATCCACGGCCCGAGAACGCCTCCGGCGCGATGTACGTGGTGACGTTAAGCCCACTGCGGAGTCGTCGCAGAGAGATGTATGTCAGCAGGCTCGCCATCACGCTTAGCGGCCGACACGCGAAAAGCTCAACCGCGCGGCGGAGCTTTTTCGCGTCGCCTGGCGCCAGGAACTCACACGCCCGTTCAAGGCTGTCCCCGTCGTGATTTAGGTAGTCTCGGATTGGGACGTGCAGCGTTGCGCTCGGTGGCCCGCCCGATGCGGTGAAGGCGAAGCACGTCAGAAGCGGCCGCCGTCGGAACGGCCCATCCGTTCCGAGCAGCTGACGAATCCACCGCGCGCCGTCGCCGGGGACGTAGTCTCGCGTGCCCTCGAGAGGATGCTCGATCTCTGCGGCGCTGATCCCCGGATGAGCGACGTAGACCTTGATACGCGAGTCTCGGTGGGTCGAAAGGTCGAGTGAGAAATAGGCCAGGCCATTTCCGTTATCATCAGAAGAAATACGCTCTCTCAAGAATGCACCCGCGCCATTTGCCCCCAGGCGCGCAAGCGCCTCCATCAAGAGGCCTTTCGCCGACTGCGGCCCGCGCACCTGAGGATTGAGGTAAACCTTGAACGACGTCCCACGAATCGGGTCCAGGTCAGCGGCGTGCCACAAGGCGAACCGGACCCCCACGTGTTCCATCGGATCCATCGGCGCGAAGAGATCTCGTACGCGATCGAATCGCTCCAAGTTCACGCCCGGCAGCTTGGCAAGGCGTTCGTTTAGCGCCAGCCCCGCAGCCCACGACGATCCGGGCGAAATCTGAGCCCGCTGGGCTTCGGTCAGGATGCGCACCCTCGGAGCGCGTCCGTCGAAAGCGACCGAGAATTCAAACGGGGTGCCATCGTCGGTTATATCGGTTTGCCACGCTGGGGCAGGACCGAGGGCTCGACCCGACCACGAGCTAGACAAGAGCCGGAACACCCGACCGGCTTCTTTGCTCTCGCGCATCGGCACTCCCAGGCCCTTGCAGAGAAGCGAGAGTTTCCATTCTCCGAACGAGCCGTAGCTAGAACGCTCGTCCTCGCCGGCGAAGGCGTCGCGCGAGTCAGGGTTTACGGAAGGCGCGCCCATGGTCGACTGCTCCTTGGTGACCCCCCGAGTTTTGTCGATCCCCCTGGCACCGCGAACGCCCGAGTCGAACTCCGAGCAAGTTGCGAGCGCCGCAAATGAATCTTACAAAATGGTGCCGGTGGCGGACGTGGCCGCCCATGACGGCGCGGCGCGACCTTGGCGCCTGAAGCCGGGAGTGCGTGACCAGGTTCGGCCCGCAAAAAATGGAGTAATGCACGTGAGTACAGGACGGCTTGATCGTTCTAACGGCTCGCTCAGCACGCATCCTTAGCCCCGTCTCGGGAACGGAAACGCTTGGGTGGAAACGACCGGACCTTTGGGTGGTGGCAAATAGGACCGACTACTCGCGTCGCGGCGCCGAAGGCTCGCTGGCGCACAGGCGCCCACAGGCTGGGCGCCTCCGGCACGCAGCTCAATGCCTTTGGTCGGGCA
>CAZHED010000054.1:10439-33823 GCA_964531095.1 uncultured Polyangiaceae bacterium
GGTATGGTGCGCGGTTTTCGCGCCCATCTTGCAGTTCTGGCGTTCCGGCGAAGGAGGCACCAATGGTCGCTCGGCGTGAGTTCCTGGCAGGTCTGGGTGCGATCACCGTGTTCGGGTTCATCCCCAGCACGCGCTCGTGGGCAACGGTTGCGCAGGCAGCGTTGCCTTTCGATCGCGTGCCCGCCCTCGATGGCGTCTTGGTCACCGATCCGGCGTCACTGTCAGCGGACGCCGTCGACGTTGGCAACTTCATTCACAACACGCCTGTCGCCGTTTTGCGGCCGGCATCCGTCGACGACATCCGCAAGATGGTCCGCTTTTGCCGCCGATTCCGTATTCACGTCGGCGCCCGCGGTCAGGGCCATACGACGTTTGGCCAGTCGCAAGTCGAAGCCGGCCTCGTCATCGAGATGAGCACCCTGAACAAGGTCCATTCGATTGCACCCACGACGGCCGACGTCGATGCCGGAGTTCTGTGGAAAGACCTGCTCCAAACAATCGTTCCCCAGGGGCTGACGCCACCCGCCCTCACAGGCTTCACCGGGCTGACATTCGGGGGCACCCTCTCGGTCGGTGGCATTTCCGCGAACTACGCCGATGGTGGGCAAGTAGACCACGTGCGCGAGCTCGAAGTCGTGACGGGGGAAGGCGAGGTGACGCGCTGCTCAACTCGCGAATGTCCCGAGCTCTTCGAAGCCGCGCTCGCGGGACTCGGACAATGTGGAATCATCACGCGCGCGGTCGTGGATCTCGTTCCAGCGCTGCCCTTGGTGCGCACCTTCCAGGCGGTCTACACCGACAACGCCACGTTTTTCAGGGATTTCAGAGCGCTCATCAATCGCGGCGAGCTCGACGAGCTTTACAATGTCGGCGTACCCAACGGCAGCGGCGGATTCAGCTACCAGCTCAACGCCGCCAAGTACTTTGACCCCGCAAGCCCGCCGAACAACGACCAGCTACTGCGCGGATTGGCTTTCTCTCCGTCGGAAGCCACCGTCCAAGACGTTCCCTACCTGAGCTACGTTCTGCGCGTCGACACGCTCATCGCTTTCTTCAAGCAAATTGGCCTCTGGGACGGAGTGCTGCACCCATGGTTCGATGTCTTTTTGCCGAACCGCACCGTCGAGCAGTACGTCGGTGAGGTGACACCCACACTGACGACCGAGGACGTCGGCGCAACGGGATTCTTGCTCCTCTTCGCCAAGAAACGCTCGAAATTCACCCGCCCCTTCTTGCGTGTCCCAGACTCGGATGACTGGTTCTTTCTCTTCGACATCCTGACCGCCAACGCGGCGCCCGGGCCCGATCCGGCCTTCCAAGCCCGGATGATGGCCCGCAACCGACGGCTATTCGAAAAAGCTCGGCGGGCCGGCGGGACTCGATATCCGATTGGAACCATCGAATTCAACCGAGCCGATTGGATGCTCCAGTATGGCGACGAATGGCCCGAGCTGGTGCGGCTCAAGCAACGCTTCGATCCGGACGGGATCCTCACTCCGGGCCCGGGCATTTTCGCGTGAGCTGACGGACGGGAGACCACGTCGGCCCTCGCGTCGTGTGTCAGCGGCTAACCGGGTTTCACTGCGACGAACATTCCGACGGTGAACACGCCGGAGTCTCGCGCGGCGTCGAGGGCCGTCTTGCCCTTACGGAACAGATCCCCCTCCGGGCCCTCGTAGTTGAGCCACTGCGGCCGCTCCGCGTTCGGTGTGCTGCCCCAGCACTTCACGCCTTCGAACATGTCCGTGGCGACGGTTACCCGCAGCCCGGCATCTTCGATCATCTTCTTGTAGCCGCCCAAGGTGCCATGCCACGGGATCCGAATGTACTCGTTCACGGGCTGCATGAACTTCGAGATCTGCTCGTCTGTCTGATGCTCGCCGAAAGGCCGCTGGAGCCAGTCGATCCCGACGAGGCGACCTCCGGGCTTGAGAATTCGGAACGCAGCCCGGAAGAAGGCCGCCTTGTCGGGCAGATGGCAAACCGATTCGTAAAACGTAACGGCGTCGAAGCTGTTGTCGGCGAACGCCAACAGGCTCTTGTAGTCGTCGTCGCCCGTCGTGAGGAAGCTCACTTTGTCCGAAAGCCCAAGCTCGGCGGCACGCTCGCGGGCTCTTTGGCTGAGGACTTCGTTGTTCGATAAGCCAACGAAGTAAGCCGACGATAGTTTGGCCATGTAAAGCGTGGGTCCGCCGACCCCAGAGCCGAAATCGAGCGCGCGGCCTCCTGCCTGGATGCCGCTCTGCGCCAGGACCTTTTCCTCGAGCACTTGGGCCGCCTCGAGGACCGAAAGACCCTTCGCTTCCGCTCCAGGGTCGCCGTGGTGCCACGTGTACCCCATGATCGACTGGTAGCAATGGACGGCGCTATCGTAGAATTCGCGGACTTTGTGCTCGTGACTCATGGTGCGGCTGTTCATCTTCGCTCGAAGGCATCCATGGGCGCAAGGGCCGCTCGAGACCCGCTGGAGGGGCAACGGTTTGCGTGATACCAGGTCCTTTCCAGAGATTGTCTTACATGAGTGCCTGCGCACCAACGCCCGCGCCCTCTGGCCCCCAGCCTGATAAACTCCGCCCGCCATGCTGCCCGAGCGAAAGCAGGTCCTCATCGTCGACGACGAGCCCAACCTGCGCAGGATCCTCTCCGCACAACTCACCCGCGACGGCTACGACGTCCTGACCGCGGAGGACGGCGAGCAGGGCCTGCACCTGCTTCGCGAGCACCACATCGACCTCATCATCACCGACCTCAAAATGCCGAAGGTCGACGGCATGACCCTGCTCCGGACGGCGCTCGAAGAAGACGCCGAGATGCCGGTGGTGATCGTCACGGCGCACGGCTCGATCGATACGGCCGTCGAAGCGCTGAAGAGCGGCGCGTTCGACTTCGTGACCAAGCCCTTCGACAAGGACGAAGTACGCCAGATCGTCGCCAAGGCGCTGAAGACCCGCGAGCTCCGCGGCGCCGACGCCACGCCGACGCCCGCGGCCCGAGGGGCGCGCTTCGGCATCATCGGCGGCTCCCAGGGAATCACGGAGCTCTACGCGATCCTCGAGCGGGTGGCCGACACCCCGACGACGGTGCTCATCACCGGCGAGAGCGGCACGGGCAAAGAGCTGGTCGCGCGCGCCCTCCACGAGCACTCGGGTCGCAAAGACAAGCCCTTCATCAAAGTCAACTGCGCGGCGATCCCGAAGGAGCTTATCGAGAGTGAGCTCTTCGGCTACGAGCGCGGCGCATTCACCGGTGCGGTCACGAGCAAGCCGGGGCGGTTCGAGCTCGCCAACGGCGGAACGCTGTTCCTCGACGAAATCGGCGAGATTCCGATCGAAATGCAAGTGAAGCTCCTGCGCGCGCTCCAGGAGAGCGAGTTCGAACGGGTCGGAGGCATCAAGACGATCCGCGTCGACGTGCGCCTTGTGGCCGCGACCAACCGCGATCTCAAGAAGCTCATCGCCGGCGGAACCTTCCGCGAAGACCTCTTTTATCGCCTGAACGTCGTGCCGATCCGCCTCCCCGCGCTCCGCGAGCGAACGGCGGACATTCCGCTTCTCGCGGAGCACTTTCTCACCAAGTTCAACGAGCGCTTGAAGAAGAAAGTCGAAGGCGTGGAGCCGGAGGCCATCGAAGCGCTCGCCCAATACCCGTGGCCGGGCAACATCCGCGAGCTCGAGAACGTCATCGAACGCGCGGTGCTCTTCTGCGACACGCAAAGGCTCCGCGCGAGCGACCTGCCGCCCGAGATCCGGGGGATTCCGGCGATGGCCAACGTCCCGCTTCCTGAGGCCGACTTGCAGGCCGCGCTCGCAGGCGAGGGAGGACTCAAGGGGCACGTGAAAGTCGCCATGAGCCGCCTCGAGAAGGAGCTCGTGAGCCGAGCGCTGCAGCAGACCAACGGCAACGTGACGCACGCGGCGCGCCTCCTCAAGATCTCGCGCAAAGGCCTTCAGCTCAAGATGAAGGAGCTGGGGCTCCGCGAGGGGTCGGCCGACCGGGGAGACTAGGAGAAGCCCTTGGCCAGCGCGCTCAACGATGCGATGTGCGCAGGGCCCGTTCCGCAGCATCCGCCGATGACCGTGGCCCCCGCGTCCAGCCAGGTGCGCGCGAGCCGCGCGTACGTCGTCGCCCCCGCGCGGGAATCCGCACCCCAGCCGATCCGCTCCTCGGCGCGCCCTGCATTCGCATACGCACCGAACGGAACACCGACGCCCGCCAACGCGTCGAGATAGCGGAGCGTCTGCGCCGCAGGTGTGCAGTTGACGAGCACCACGCTTGCCCCCTCGCCGGCGCACGCTCGGGCGGCATCGCGCATGGCCTGCGGAGTCAGGAGTGACGCGTCAGGCCCCGCGGTCAGCGCAACCCACGTCTCGGTTCCGGTGCGCACGGACTCGCGCACCGCCGCCTGCGCCTCCGCGGCCTGCGCGAACGTCTCGCATAGAATGAGGTCGACGCCCGCATCTGCGAGCGCGCGCGCCAGATCGGCGTGCTCGCCGCGCGAAGCCTCGCCGGGGCTGCGGTCGGGTCGGTAGCAGTCTTCCAGCGGCGCGATCGAGCCCGCCACCCGGTGTGCGGCCGGAACGCTCTCGCGCGCGATTCGCACAGCCAGGCGCGTCAGCGCCTCCCACGAGGCGCCCACATTGCGCTGCTTGGTCCGGAAGGTGTTCGCCGTGTGCACGACGGCCCCTGCGGACGCGTAGTCGCGGTGGATCGACGCGACGACGTCCGGCGCCGTATTCAGCGCGGCCGCGCTCCACGCGACTGTCGGAATCGCGACGCCCCTTCGGACGAGCTCCGTTCCCATCGGCCCGTCGAGGACGATAACGCCCATGGGGCCTAGGCTTGCGCGGATGCCCCCGCGGCGCCAAGCTCAAAACCGATCCCGCCAAACCCTCGAGGAAACAGCCATGCTCGGTGGACGCGACAGCGATACGGTCGACCTAGAGTGCCCCGAGTGCGGCGCGAAGGTGCACGCCACCGTCAAGGAGGCGGAGCGCGGAAAGGTGCGCTGCCCGCGGGGTCACGAGTTCGCGGTGATGGGCATGCTCGGCGGGCTCGAAGGGCCGGGCGAGCAAAAGCGGCACTAGTGCACCTTGCCGTCGCGGGAGGCGCGAGGCGGACGGGCACCGGCACACGCCCCGTCCACGGCACGGCGCTCGCTTGTCCATTCCCTTCCAAGGGAAGTGCTTCGCCGTACCGTCGCCGTGGCTTGTCTCATAGGTTCGCTCGGAACGGGTGCGGCCGACGCCGTTCGCGATCCCGACGTGTGCCCCGGCGAGTGCGACAAACCGATCACGTACTCGCTCGACCCACAGTTCAACCGCGACGAGCGTGCGCTCATCGAAGAGGGGATGCGGGTGTGGGAACGCGGGAGCGGGGGGCGGGTGTGCTTTGCGCCCGGCGGGCGCGATCTGGTGATCGACAAGCTCGACCGTTCCGACGAGCTCGAGCCCTGGGACCCGGATTGGCAACGTCATGTGGCCCTGACCAAGGGTGGGCGAATCTGGATTGTCGCGACACGCATCGACGATCCGGGCGAATACCGGGCCCTCATCGTCCACGAGCTCGGGCATCACCTGGGCATCGGTCACATCGAAGACACGCCCGCCACGTACATGCACAGTACGATCAACGACACCCCCGTGGAGCTCTGGGCTCACGCGAGCCTGCCCAGGCGGGACGGGCGCGCGTTCTGCGAAGTACGCCGCTGTACGTGCTCGTATTGAGCAAGCCGCGTCGCTCTCGCGTTCGAGCGCCATGACGTGGACGTCGTGGGTCCGCGCACGAAACGACTCGAACAACGAAAATGCGGAAGACGGAAAAGCGGGCCCTCCCGAAGGCCCCCCGCCTCCCCGTCTCCCTCTGAATCTCACCCCCGCTCAGTCGTAGTACTCGTGGCCGAGGTGGGTGATGAGCTCTTCGCCCATCAGCCATCGCAACGTGTTCTTGAGCTTCATCAGCTGAATGAAGAGGTCGTGCTCCGGGCGGAGGCCCGGCGCCGTCATCGGGCTCTTGAAGTAAAATGAGAGCCATTCCTGCGTTCCGCGGAGGGACGCGCGCTGCGCGAAGTCGAGAAAGAGCGCCAGATCGAGGACCACGGGCGCCGCGAGGATCGAGTCGCGGCAGAGGAAATCGATCTTGATCTGCATCGGGTAGCCGAGCCAGCCGAAGAGGTCGATGTTGTCCCACCCCTCCTTGGCGTCGCCCCGCGGCGGGTAGTACTCGATGCGCACCTTGTGAAACAGATCGCCATAAAGCTGCGGATAGGCCTCGCGCTGGAGAATGACATCGAGGACGCCGAGCTTGCTCGTCTCCTTCGTCTTGAAACACCCCGGATCGTCGAGCACCTCGCCGTCGCGGTTGCCCAGGATGTTCGTCGAGAACCAGCCGCGCACGCCGAGCATCCGCGCCTTGAGCCCGGGAGCGATGACCGTCTTCATCAACGTCTGCCCGGTCTTGAAGTCTTTTCCAGCCAGCGGAACTTCGCGCTCGCGGGCAAGCTGCCACGCCGCCGGAAAGTCGACGCTCAGGTTCGGCGCGCCGTTGGCGAAGGGGATCCCCTCCTTCAAAGCCGCCCACGCGTAAAGCTGCGAATTGGCAATGCCCGGATCGCTCTCCTGGAGGCCGCGCTCGAACGACGCCACCGACTCGTGGGCGCGCGTCGGCGTGGTGAACGTCTCGGTCGACCCGCACCAGATGCAGACCGCGCGCGTGCATTCGCGCTCGCGCACGAAGCGCCGCATGTCGTCACGGATCTGCTCGACCATTTCGGCCTTCGACCGACCGCTCTTCACGTGCGTGCCGGTCAGGCGGCGAACGTACTCGGGATAGAAGGCGCCCGGCATCGGTTGGATGAGCTCGAGCTCGGCGCGCACGGTGTCGAGGTGCTCGTGCCGCAAGACGTCTGCCTCGACCGCTCGCGCGTGGGCATTGCCCGGAAACACGTCCCAACCCCCGAAGACGAGGTCGTTCAGTGAGGCGAGTGGGACGAAATCGCCAATCTTCGGCGCACGACCGCTCGTGCGGCGCCCGAGCCGGATGGTCGCGAGCTGGGTCAGCGACCCCACCGGCTCAGCCAGCCCTCGGCGCGCGAGCAGAACGCCCGCGATCGTCGTCGTCGCCACCGCGCCCATTCCGGGCAGGAGCACAGCAAGCCTTCCTTCGGCAGGTCGAATATGAGTTGGTCGATTCACGGGGCGCCTCCATCGGGTTGCGACGCGCCCCGTTCGAGCCGGGAACGTGTCATCCGCGTGGCTCGTGCGTTGCACGTCGCACGCCTGCCCGAGAGACCACGTCGTTGAAGCCAAAGCGACCACTTGTTCCCTGTGTCAGCCTGCCACGTCGAGCGTGCAAGGCGCATCCGAAGCAGCCGAGTCCGCCGCCGGGCAGTCTCTCCGATCTTTCCTGGCGACCCTGGCGGTCAATCCTCTCTTCGGGAGCGCTATTAGATTAGAAGCCTGGTGGTTTTCGTCGAGACCAAGCGATGGGTTCGTCGGCCGCGCGACGAATACTACTGTATTTTGAGCGCGGCCGACGAAGCCAGCGCGCCGGTATCGGCGAAAACCACCAGGCTTCTAGGCGGCCAATCCGGCATACCGAAGTAGCGCATCGATTGTCGGACGGCGTCCTCGGAAGTCGACGAAGAGGTCCATCGCCTCCCGCGAGCCGCCCAGCGCCAGCACGGTGTCCCGGAAGCGATGCCCGGTCTCTCGCGCGAATTGGCTCTCTTCGAACGCGGCAAACGCATCCGCCGAGAGCACTTCAGCCCATTTGTAGCTGTAATAGCCTGCCGCGTATCCACCGGCGAAGACGTGCGTGAAGCTGTTGGGCATTCGATTCCAAGCTGGAGGGGGAAAAACGCTGACTTCGCCTCTCACTCGATTCAGCGTCTCGAGGACGCGCGCGCCGGCTTGGGGATCGTAGTTCCTGTGAAGTCGCAAATCGAAGAGCGCGAATTCGATCTGGCGCAGCGTCGCCAGCCCCGCTTGAAACGCGCGGCCCGCACGGATTTTCTCGAGCAAGGCGTCGGGCAGCGGTTCGTGCGTGCGAAAATGACGCGCGAACCCGCGGAGCGTTTCTCCGTGATAGCACCAGTTCTCCATGAACTGGCTCGGCAGCTCGACTGCGTCCCATGGCACGCCGCGAATTCCCGAGACGGACGCTTCGTCCACCCGCGTCAGCAGGTGATGCAGGCCGTGCCCGAACTCATGAAAGAGCGTCAAGAGCTCGTCGTGCGTCAAGAGCGCAGGCTGCCCCGCCAGGGGCGGGGCGAAGTTGCACGTGAGGTACGCGGCCGGATGTTGCACCCCGGCGCTCGTGCGGCGGCGGCCGACGCACTCGTCCATCCAGGCCCCCCCGCGCTTGTCTTCGCGCGTGTAAAGGTCGAGATAAAACGCGCCGATCGGCGTCCCGTCCGCTTCGCGTATCACGTAGGTCGTCACGTCGGCGTGCCAGGTCGGAATGCCCTCGGCTCGCTCGATCGCGACGCCGTACAGCTTTTCGACGAGCGCGAACATCCCGGCGATCGCGCTGGCCGCTGGAAAGTACGGGCGCAGCTCGTCCTCCGAAAAGCCGAGCTTCTCTTGCCTGAGCTTCTCGGAGTAATAGGGCACGTCCCACGGCTGAAAGTCGTCGATGCCGTCGAGCCGCTTCGCGAACGTCTTGAGCTCGGAAAGCTCGGACTGGGCGTTTTGGCGGGCGCGAGCCAAGAGATCGAGCAAGAACCGTTCGATCTCGTCCGCGGACCCGGCCATCTTGGTCGCGAGTGACATCTCGGCGTAGCTGCGCATCCCGAGCAGCCGCGCTTGTTCGTGGCGCAGCGCCAGGATCTCGTCCATCAGCGCCGTGTTGTCGAACTTTCCGGCCAGGGGTCCCTGGTCGGACGCCCTCGTGCCGTACGCCTCGTAGAGCTCGCGGCGAAGGTTGCGGTCGTCGGCGTAGCTGATGACGGCGTCGTAGCCGGGGAAGTCGAGCGTAAGCCGGAACCCGTCGAGGTTCTTCGACGCCGCCTTCGCGCGAGCGGCGGCCTTGCCTTGCTCGGTCATCCCGGAGAGCTTGGGCTCTTCCGTCACGTGCTTGCTCCAAGCCTGCACCGAGTCGATGACGTTCTCTTCGAACTTCGACTGAAGCTCCGATAGACGCAGGGCGATCTCCTTGAAACGCGCCTTGCCTTCGGGCGGCAGCGCGACGCCGGACAGCTTGAAGTCGCGGAGTGCATCGCGAACGACTTTCTGGCGCGAAGGCGACAGGGCACCGTAGGCGGGGCCAGCTGCCAGCTTTTCGTACACCCGAAACAGCGCCTCGTTCTGGGCGAGCTCCAGACGGTAGGCGGTGATCGTCGGTAGGCACGCGTTGTAGGCCTTCCGCCACTCGGGTGTGCTCGTGACGCCGAACAGATGCGTCACGGGCCCCCAGGCGCGCGCGAGGCGGTCTTCGAGCTCTTCGAGGGGATCGAGCAGGGCTTCCCACGGCGCGGCCGACGTCGCGCGGTCGGCGTCGGCCAAGAGGGCTTGAAGGCGCGCGCGGTTCTCGGCGAGCACGGCGTCGACGGCCGCCGCAGCGTGCTCGGGGAGAATGCGGTCGAAAGCCGGCAGCCCGCCGGGCGCGGTGGGGAAAAGCAGGGGGTTGTCCGTCGGCGTGGAGGCGGTCATCTCACTGGCCACGCATTGTCGCCGCGCGCGGCCGTTCCGGCGAGCGATTTGCGCAGGCGCTGTATTGCGAGCTCGAGCGGCCCGCGCGTGGGTGGGAAACCTTCGGCGAGACGTAAACGCCGCACAGTGTGCGTCCCTGGGCCCCTAATGGAGACGGATATTGAACGTGCCGCCCATCGAGAACTCACTTAGAATGATGTTACCTGCAGGTTTCGCGAGTTCCGTTCGCTCCGCAATAATATACTTATTGAAGAATCTGGGGGATCCGTAAGGGGAGTCTGACCCATGAGAGAATCGAATAGTGGCTTGACCACGGTGGCGGGCTTCGCCGCCATCGCGGCGCTGGGCTTCCTTGTCGTCGGACTCGGCGGATGCGGAACGGCCGCTCCCGACTGGAACGACGGCGGAGTGCCCCCCGGCGGCAGCGGCGGCTGCGGCCTGCTCTGCCCGCCGGCCAGCTCGTCCGGCGCTTCGTCGGGGTCTGGGTCCGGAAGCACGGTCACGGTGACCACCGGAATGGCGACCACCCCGGCGATGGGCGGTCTCACGGCACCCGATTGCGCGGGATGCACGTTCCCCGCTGCCAGCGCTCCGAGCTGCGCGGGAGCGCCGGCGATCACGCTCGTCTATCCGAACGACAACGTCCTGGTTCCACCGAATCTGAACGTCATTTCGGTGCAATGGACGCCCAATGGCGCCCCGTTCACGGGCTTCGAAGTGGACTTCAGCCAATCTCTGCAAAGCCCCAAAACCGACTGGAAAGTCGTCACGGCTTGCAAGACGCCTACGACCGACGCGCAGTCGAACACGCCTTCGGGCGGTTGCGAGCTTACGGTGGACCCCCTGACGTGGAGCAAGCTGGTCGCCGCGAATCGCGGCCTCAGCAACCCGCTGACGATCACCGTGCGCGGCACGACGGACGGCAAGTGCGCATCGGCGTCGTCGAACACGATCCACATGTCCATCGCCGAGGAAGACTTGCTCGGCGCGTACTACTACTGGAAGTCGACCGTCACGGCCGCCGGCGTCGGGGGACAGATCTGGGAGAAGGTCTTCGGCGATCTCGCCAACGCAGAGAAGAACGTCACGTCCGCCGTCACGCTCCGAACGGGAACGCTCAACGCGACCTGCAACGGCTGCCACGCCCTTTCGCGGGACGGCAAGCGCATGGTGATCTACTCCGACGACAACGACTCGGATGACGAGTACAGCGACGTCGTCGGCTCGCTGCTCGACATGACCACCACTCCGAACGCGACCGAGCTGGGCGTCGGCGCCAACGGCAATCGCATGGGAGGCCAGCCCCCCGGGTTCACGACGATCAATCCGGTCGCGTCGTTCTACATCTCTTCGAATGGGATGCCGCTGACGGGCGTGGGCAACACGGGAACGCCGTCGACGACCTCGGCCGGCTACCCCGCTGCGGTCCCGACCAACGGCTGGTCGGAATGGAACGGACAAACCGGCGTTTGGTCGGGACCGATCACCGTCGGCGATCCGGCGTCCCGCCCGACGATGCCCGACTGGTCGGTCGACGGAACGTCGGTCGTGTACGTCCAGCCGAGCGCCGTCGCGCAGTGGGACATGAACGGCACGGGGGCATTCCAGGGATCGCGCGAAGACGATGACCACATCTTCGGCGGGAGCCTCTACACGGTGCCTTACACGGGCAACGGGGCGTTCGGAATGCCGACGGTGTTCCTTCAGTCGGCGGGCGAGAACAACTACTACCCGAGCTACTCGCCGGACCAGCCGATGTCCTACGTCATCTTCAACCGAGCCCCGCTCGACATGAGCGCCGGATCGGTGACGGGGTGCACCACCGGCACCAACGCGCCGATGTGCCCCAACGACAGCTTCTCGAACCCCGCGGCGCGCTTGATGCTCATGCAGAACGCGGCGAATTCGAAGCCTATCGACATGGAGAAGGCCAACGGCACGCCGGGGGCGGCCCCTCTACCGTGGTCGAACTCGTATCCCCGCTGGGCGCCGTTCGTGCAGAATTACCACGGAAACAAGCTACTCTGGTTCACGTTCTCGTCGACGCGCGACTACGGCGTTCGCGTGCTCAACCACAAGATGGGAATGTACCAGTGCTATCCCGCCGACGCGTACCAAACCCCGGGCGGGGCACACAAGTCGGCGTTCGCGAGCCAATGCCAGGAGCCGCAGCTCTGGATGGCGCCGATCACGTTCACCGAAGCGCAGGGAGCTAGCGTGGATCCCTCGGGCGTCGCCTTCTGGATCCCGTACCAGGACCCGACGACCCACAATCACACCGCGCAGTGGACGCAGCAAGTGACGGCCCTTCCACCTCCCGTCGGCAAGTGCACGTGCGTGCCGCAGGGGCAAACGTGTTCGAACAACGCGTGCGGGTGCTGTTCGGGGCTCGCCTGCGCGGGCAACGGCACCTGCATCAGCGTGCTTCAGTAGCGGCGCCCGGCGTTCGAACGCCCAGGTGGTCCGCGATCGCGCGGGCCACTTCGTCCGGTTGCTCTTCGGCGAAGGTGTGCGAATCCGTTCGGACGACGAGCAGCCTGGCGTGCGCGATCCGCGAGCGGAGGAATTCACCGACGGCCGCGGGCGCAATGGGGTCCGCGTCGCCGAACACGAGAAGCGTCGGGGCCCGGACCTGAACGAGGCGTTCGTCGAGGTCCGTCTGGTCGCGCTCGAACCAATCCGGGACTTCGCTTCGCTCCGCGCGGAAGCCAGCGCGCCAGTCGATCCCGGAGCGAGCCACTCTCGATCCGCCGGAGGTGGCCACCAGCACCAGCCGTCGTATGCGGTCGGGATGTTCGATCGCGACGCGCATGGCGAGAACACCGCCCATGGACTGCGCGACCACGTCGAGCGGCCCGGCGGGGAGGCGCGCCAGCAGCCACTGGGCGAGATCGTCGAGCGACCGGATCATGGGGTCGGGCGGGGCATCGCCGAAGCCAGGCCAGGCAAACAGAGTGGACGGGCCACCGAGGCGCGCCGCCACCGGCTCCCAGAATGCGCGGCGGCCGCCGGCCCCGGGGAGAAAGACGGTCGTCACCTCGCCTCGCGGTCGACGAGGTCTCCCGGCGTGTCCCAGTCGCGCAGCTGGCCTGCCTCGTCGGGGCGGAGACATAGCTCGACCGCCCCGCAGTCGCGGAGCAACCGCTGCATGGAGTGCTCGCGCGTGCTTGCGAGCGCCCGCGCAATCGGAACGACGCGCGCGGGTTCGTAGCGGGCGCACAAGGGCTCCCAGCGGCCATCGCGACGCGGGGCCACGATCGGCGCGTCGTTCGACGCCTCGAGCAGACGTTCGACGAGCGCGCCGGAGACGAAGGGCATGTCGCAAGCGAGCGCGAGGGCAGGCGCGTCGTGCGCGCGTCGCAGGAGGGCCAAGAGCCCGCCGAGGGGCCCGATGCCGGAAGGCTCGTCCGCGACGACCTCGATGCCGAGGCCTTCGTACTCCCTGCGCGCACCGACCAGCACGACCGGCAGCCCCAAGCGCTCCAGCACCCCGCGCAACCGCTCGACGATCCCCACGCCGTCCTCGGTCCGCAGGAGGCCCTTCGCGATTCCTCCCATTCGCGCCCCTGCGCCGCCGACGAAGATCCCGGCGAGGGCCGGCCTCACGCATCGCTCCAGCGAACGAATGGAACGTAGGCCCCCGCTTCGAGCGGACCCTCCGCGGGCGAAACGAGGGCGACCCCGTCCGAATGCGCGAGGCTGGTCGACGAGCCCGACGCCTGGTTGTCGTGCGCGTCCGCGACGAGGGCTCCAGCATCGACGCGCAGCGTCGCGCGCACGAGCTCGAGCCGATCCGGGGAGCGCTTGCGCGCGGCCGCGAGCCGAACGACGAGCGGCACTGCGAACGGCCGCGCGTCACCTTGCATCGAGCGCAGCAGCGGCATCCCGAACATCACGAACGTCACGAGCGCGCTCGCCGGGTTGCCAGGAAGGCCCAGCACGTGGGCGGTCGCGCCCCTTCCGACCGCAAGCGGCTTGCCGGGCTTGATCGCGACCCGCCAGAAGTCCAGCGTCACGCCGGCGCGCTCGAGCGCTGCACGGACGACGTCGTGGTCGCCGACGCTGACGCCGCCGACGGTCAGCAGCACGTCGGTTCCGTCGAGAGCGCGTTCGATCGCCTGCTGCGTCGCACTCGGTTCGTCCCCGACGATCGGCGCGATCCGCACGCTTGCCCCCGCCTGTCGCGCGAACGCCGCGAGCGCGGCGCTGTTCGACTCGGGGATCGACGCCGCGAATCGCTCGACACCGGGGGCTCGCAGCTCGTCGCCGGTACAGAGGATGGTGACGCGCGGCCGCCGAGCGACCACGAGCTCGGCGCGGTCCAGCATCGCGGCGAGCGCGATGGCCCCTGGGGTCAGACGCGTGCCAGCCCGGATGGCGATCGCACCGCGCTCGAGATCCTCTCCGGCCCTGCGCACGTGCTGGCGCGCGGCGGGGCGGGTGGCAAACGACAGATCGTCGCCGACTCGCGTCACGTGCTCCTGCATGATGACGCAATCCGCGCGGGGCGGGATCGGGGCGCCCGTGAAGATGCGACAAGCGGTGGCTGCGCCGAGCGGGGGGGCCTCGCGGCCCGCGCGGCTCTCGCCGGCGACGCGGAGGGTCCATGGGCCCTGCTCGCCGAGGTCGGCGGTCGCGATCGCATAGCCGTCCATCGCGCTGTGGTCGAAGGGTGGAAGCGGCTCACGCGCGACCAGATCGTCGGCCAACACGCGGCCCGGCCCGTCGCCGAGCGGCACTCGCTCGCTCGAGATCCGTCGAACACCCGAGAGCAGGCGAGCGCGGGCTTCGTCGAAGCCGAACACGGCTCAATGCCCGTGCTGGTCGCCGCGGGCGAGGCCCACCGCGTGCGCCAGGATCGGAACGAGGATGCGATCGACCGCGAGCACGACCGCCTTCGGGCTCCCGGGGAGCGCGGCGAGGATACGCCCGCGATGCACGCCGGCCACCGCACGAGAGAGCACCGCGCGCGGCCCGATCTCGTCCCACGAGAGACGGCGGAACGCCTCCCCGAAGCCATCCATGGTCTTCTCGAGAAGCGCGCTCACGGCTTCGTAGGTGCGATCGCGCGGCGCGAGTCCGGTGCCTCCCGTCGTGACGATGACGTCGACCAGGTTCTCGTCGCACGCGCGCGCGATCACGGCACGCACTTCGTCCGGTTCGTCGCGCACGATCGCGCGCAAGCTGACGACGAGGCCGGCGGCCTCGAGCCGATCGCGAAGGCAGCGGCCGCCTTCGTCGTCCGCTTCGGTGCGCGTATCGCTCACGGTGATGGCCGCGACGCGAAGGGGGGGCCTGCGTTCCGGGTGATCCACGCGTCGATGGTACAACGCCCCGCGGCAGGACGAACACGGTTCGGACTGAATGCGTCGACCCGGGCCGACCGATCAACGCGCGCAGTCCCCGCCGTACCGGCAGGCGTACACGGTCCCGCCCTGCAACGTGCAGCACAGGTCGCCGCCGATGACGTCGCACGCGTCGCCGCAGTGGGCGCAGTTCGAGTTCGTGTTGAAGTTGTTGCACGCGGCGCCGCAGGCATTGCCGTTGCCCCGGATGCCGCAGCCGCATTGCCCGGCGTAGCACTCCCAGGCGTCGCCCGGCCCGCAGCTGATCCCGCACCCGGCGCAGTTGCTCGGGTCGCTCCCCACGCTGAAGCAACCGTTGCTGCAGCAAGTCTGGCCCGCGGTGCACCCGGCAAACGCGCCGCAGACGCATATGCCCGCGGCGCTGCAGCTGTTGGTAGGCAAGCACGTCCCGCAGTTCGCAACCGTTCTGGCCTTCCCGCAGTTGTCCGCGCCCGCGAGGGCGCCGCAGGTATGGCCGAGCCGCGTGCAGAAGGTCGCGTCGCTTTCGGCGACGCACCCGCACTGGTTCGGCGCGCTGGCGCCGCAGGTTTGTGGCGTGGCGCACGTGCCGCAGCTTGCAACGGTACGCATGGTGCCGCAGCTGTCCGGCGCCGTCACCGGTCCGCAGTTTTTCCCGAGTGCCGAGCAAAGTGCGGTGTCCGACTCGGAGACGCAGGCGTCCAACCCAGGGTCGGTTTGCGACGCCTCGGGGCCAGCATCCGCGAGGAGATGGGGCGCGTCTGCAGGCGCGTCGCCGGGCGGGATTACGTCTGCCGGCGCGTCGCCGGGCGGGATCGCGTCCGGAGCCGCGTCTGCCGGAGTGGCCCCTTCCCGTGCGACATCCGTCATCGACGCCGCGTCGGCAGGCGGGGAGGCCGTTTGGTCCGCCGTCCCATCGGAGCCGGCATCGGACGACCCGTCGTCGACCGAAGCGTCACCTTCCTGGACTTGGAAATCGCCGATCACGCTCGAGCACGCGGCCATATCCCCCAAAGCGACGATCGCCAATACTGACAAGAAAAGAGACTGCCATGAAGTGCGCGCCAACGTTGCCTCGCTAGCTGTTCGAACGTGCGATGAAGAGCGAGAAGAAGCGGTCAGCGTACCTCCATTCGACGAACCCGCTCCACGATCCGACTCACACCTTCGTGGAAGGTTGCCTCCGGCGTAAGCAAACTCACTACGATGTACGCTTCTTCTTCGAAGTCGAAGAAGTGACCCGGGTGGACATACACCCCGTCCTCCTCGAGAAGCGCCAGGGCCCAGTCTTCTTCGCTCTCTGTTCGCGGCAAGCGCAGGATCGCGTACCACCCGCCTTCGAGATCGAGGACCGACACGGCAGACGCCACGACGACGGCGTGCAAAGTCGCGACGTTGGCTCGTGTTCGAACGCGAATGGCTTCTTCAGCGACGCCGCGGCAGGCCAGGAGCCCGCCCAGCGCCAGCTGCACGGGAGTGCCTACCGAAAGGAACGAATCGGCGATCACTTCGAGCCGTTCCAGCGCTTCGGCGACGCGCGCGCGCTCACCCGCGACCGCGATCCACGCGAGCTTCATCTGCGGCAAGCCCGCGAGCTTGGACAGCCCACCCAGGACGAATGCGAGCGGCGCGGCGTTCTCTTCGATGGCGCCGAGCACGGAGGGGCAGCGTCTCCTGTCCTCGCGCAGGGGAAAGCGAGCAAAGACTTCGTCGCTCACGATGGGCAAGCCGAGCGCGGCGAGGGCGTCCAGCTCGTCGCGCTTCACGTACGAGCCCGTGGGGTTGTTCGGGTTGACCACGATGATCGCGCGCGTGCGCGACGAGACGGCCGCACGCGCCGACGCCAGATCGACGTGCCAGGCGCCGTCGTAGGCGATCCGGTACGGGACGGCGCGAACGGACTCGAGCCGAGCCAGGTGCTCGAAGAGCGGGTAGCTGGGGACCGGGACGAGCACCTCGTCGCCGGGGTCGGCGAGGAGCTTGAACAGGAACGCGTAGGCCTCGCTCGTGCTCGCCGTGAGCACGACGCGCGCCGGGTCGACGGGCGCGCCGTGGAGAGAGAGCTCCTGCGCAACGGCTTGCCGCGCGGCGGCGATTCCGAAGGGGGCTGGCGCGTATCGCAGCGACGCCGATTCGGCGAGAGCGGCCCGGATGGCTCCCTCGTCGTAGCGGATCCCGGCGCCCGTCGGATTGGACTCGGTCAGGTCGAGGATCGGCCGGCGGGACGCGCGGGCGCGAGCGAGCGCGAGCGCCAGCCGGTTGGGCGAGAGGTCGATGGAAGAGCGGGACGAAAACATCAGCAACCATCCGCGAGGTACGTGCCCGACAGCGGCTCGGCCAGGCGAGCCAGGTTCTCGGCGGCTCGAGCTCGCCATGTCGGAGTGCACGTGAAACGAGTGACCATTGGGGGCCGCGTTTCAAAGCCCGCAATACTTCGCGCCCACCGCCTGAAGCCACGCGCCGAAATTCCCCTGATACGTATTCGGGTTGCACACGGCCCCCACCCCATTCAGGGCTTGCGTGACGCACGCGTCGGCCGGCGTGAACGCCGCGCACGCTCCGGACTGCGCCTGGACATCGCACGCGTCCATGGCGTCCGCGCAGTGATAACAGACCTGCGTCAGGCAGTCGGTCAGGCACGCGCTGTTGTGATTGCACGTCGCGCTGACGTACGGCGCGACACACTCGCGAACGCCGATTTGCGCGGAGAAGTCGTACTCGAACGCGGCCAAACAATTGGAGCACGGCGAGTTCGCGCCCAACGCAAGGCAAGACGTGGCATACGGGCCGCCCGAACAGGCCGAGGCCACGCTCAGCAGGTCGTCCTTCGAACACACGTGCTGGCGCACCGGCGCGGCCAACTGCAGGGCCGCGGGGCAGCCTGGATAGGGCGCAGGGCAGAGCATTTGTTGGCTGGTGCACGCGCGAGGCTGCACGCCAAGGTCGCACGTCGAAGGCGGTTGAAGAGCCGTGCAGTCCGCGCACGCGTTGCCCCATTCTCCGCATTGGGTGTCGATGAAGCCCGCGTGACAGACGCCATTGGAATCGCAGCACCCGAAGGAGCAGCTTTGCGCGCACATCGTCCCGCCGTCGGGAGCCACACACACGGAGCCGCCGCACGTTCCAGCGAAGGTCGTGCAGTCGACGCACAGTTGCCCGTTTGCGCCGCACTGCGAGTCGCTGCTGAGGACGCAGTTACCGGACGGGTCGCAGCAGCCTTGGCAGCTGAGCGAGTCGCACACCGGTCCGCCGTCGGGCAGCCGACGAGGCGTGCACTGCTGGTTCGAGCAAAGCTCGCCCCGCTGAAGGCAGTCTTGGCAGTCGGCTCCGAATCCGCCGCACATCGTATTGGCGATCCCTTGTTGGCACGCGCCGAACAAGTCGCAGCAACCAGTCGGGCACGTCTCCACGTCGCACACGCTCACATCGGTCTTGTCGACGCAACCTTGACCGATGCACTGGAGGCCGTCGGCCGTGCAGTCGGAGCACGCGTCTCCTCCCGTGCCGCACTGCGCATTGGCGGATCCGGGCTGGCACCGATTGAGCGCGTCGCAACAGCCGTAGTCACACTGACAGAACGCGCTAACGGGTATCGTGCACGACTGGTCGACACACGTGAAGCCCACGTCCGAACAACTCTGGCAGCCGTCGCCGCCGACTCCGCACATCGCGTCGCTCGTGCCGGGATGGCACGTGTCCGCTTCGTCGCAGCACCCGTCGGGACAGCTCTTCGCCGTACATGACAGACACCGCCCGTTGTCGCAAGCACCGGATGGCGGGCAGGCCCGACACGAGGTCCCAGCAGCGCCGCACGCGTCGTCCGCATCGCCGAACCGACAAGCCCCGTTCGCGTCGCAGCATCCGGCCGGGCAGGTCGACGCGTTGCACAGCGCCGGCGCGTGGCACGTCCCGCCCGCGTCGGCGTCGGACGGCGCGCACGATCCCCCGACCGACGTGCAGTCGGCGCACTGGGCGCCACCGTGGCCGCAGGCGTTCGGCGCCATCCCGACCAGACATTGATTGCCCGCGCAACACCCGGGGCAGTTTCCCGCATCGCATGACCGCGAGCATTGTTGCCCCGCACACACCGACCCGGCCGCGCACGACTCGCACGCGGACCCTCCCGAGCCGCACTTCGCCCCGTCGGTGCCCGGATGGCAAATGTCGTTGGCGCAGCATCCGCGGCAGGTGGCCGGGCCGCAAGGCCCAACGACGCTCATGCCATCGGACGACAGCATCGTCGCGTCGGCGCTCGCGTCCACCCCGGGCGAGCCCCCGTCGCTCGAAGGGAGCTTCTTGGTCGCGTCGGCGCTCGCGTCCACCCCGGGCGAGCCCCCGTCGACGCTCGATGGCTCCGCGCTGCCGCCGCATCCAGCAGCGACGAGGAGGCCGAAGAGGGGCGCGAATGCGGCGCCGACGAGCCTCATGGACCCCTCACATTCCGCAGTAGCGGGTGCCGACCGCCTGTAGCCATGCGCCGAACTTTCCTTGGTACGTCGTGGGGTTGCACAAGGCGGCCGGCCCGCCGAGGGCTTGTGTGACGCAACCGTCGGCCTGGGTGTACGCCAAGCAGGTCCCAGACAGCGCTTGGCTCTCACACTGCGCCGTCGAGGCATCGTCGAGGCACTGGTAACAACTGTACGTGACGCAGTCGACGACGCACGCGCTGTTATGGTTGCAAGAGGCGTCGACGAGCGGCGCGACGCACGCGCGGATCCCGATTTGCGCCGCGAAGTCGGCGTCGAATGCCTGCAAGCATGTCGCGCACGCCCCATTCGACTTCGACTCGAAGTCGAAGAACGCAGAGCACGTGCCGGCGCTCGGCCCGTCCGAGCACGCCACAGCGGCGTTCGCCAAGTCGTTCGCCGAGCAGACCTTCTGCGCGATGGGGGCGGGCTCTTGAAGGCCAGCGGGGCAGCTCGGGTACGCCGCGGGACACTGGGTTTGCCGACTCGCACAAGCGCGCGGAGCCACGCTGAAGTCGCATGCCGACGTGGGCCGCAGGGCCGTGCAGTCCTGGCACGCCGCTCCCCTTTCGCCGCACTGCACGTCGGCAAAACCGATCTGGCAGTTTCCGTTGGCGTCGCAGCACCCGTCGCAGCTCTGCGGACAAGGCACGGAACCGTCGGGGGAGCTACAGAGGCCGGAGCCGTCGCACGTGGCTCCGTACTTCGTGCAGTCGAGGCACGGCGCGTCGTTGCTGCCGCACTGCTTGTCCGCCGTGCCCGGCACGCAGGCGCCCGAGGACGGGTCGTAACACCCAACACACGGCGGCCCCGAATCCGTATCGTGGGAACCGCATTGCTGGTTCAAACAGAACCCCGGCAGACAGCTCGTGCAGATCGCGCCCCCGGTCCCGCACTGCGTGCTCGCCGAGCCCGGCTGGCACTGCCCGTTTTCGTCGCAGCAGCCGGAGGGGCAAGTCTGCACATTGCACGCGCCCCCGTCTGCCGTGCAACGCTGGCTGGAGCACTGCGAGCCGGACGACGTGCAGTCACGACAAGTCCGGAATAAGCCGCACTGCGAATTCGAAGTACCCGGCTGGCACTGCCCGTTCGAATCGCAGCACCCGAGGCACCCGAGGCACCTAGGACCGGGAGCGCAGACTTGGCTCAGGCACTGCATGTAGGCGCCGATACCCTCGCAATCGCGGCAGAATCTACCGGATTTCCCGCACTGGCTGAGCGAGGTGCCCGGTTGGCAGACGCCCTGCGTATCGCAGCAGCCCGACGGGCAGCTCACCGAGTTGCACTTGGCGCTGAGGCACGGCCCCTCGCACATGCACTGTTGCGACACGCACGATTCCAAATCCGGACACGTCTGGCAAGAAGCGCCGCCCGCCCCACACGCGGTGGGATCTACGCCGGGCTGACAGACGCCGTTGGCGTCGCAGCAGCCCGACGGGCAGGTGGCCGGGGTGCACGCCCCTACGGGCTCGCAGGCCCCGCCCGATCCGGCGTCCGACGCGCAGGTCGAGGCGAGCATGGTGCAGTCCGCGCATGCGCCGCCCTGCTTGCCGCACGCGGTCTGGGAGTTGCCGGCGAGGCATCGGTTCGCCTCGCAGCATCCGGCGCAGCTCGCGGGGCCGCACGGCGTGGCGCACTGCCCTCCCAGGCACACTTGGCCTTTCGAGGAGCACGACTGACAGGCCGCGCCAGACGCTCCGCATTCGATTGCGTCGATTCCGGGAAAGCAAACGTCTTGCTCGCAGCACCCGAGGCAGTTGCTAGGGCCGCAGGACGCCGCACGACCCGGAGTCGGCGTCGTCGCGTCCGCCGTTGCGTTCACCGTCGCGTCGGCACGCGCGTCGTCTGCCGCCGGGGGACCGCCGTCGCTCGCCGTGGACATGCCGGCGGAGTCCGCGGAGCCGCCGCACGAGCTCGTGAGCAGCGAGAGACCGAGGATGGCCGAGGCTGCGAACGGATGACGGGCTCGGGCGGGCATGCGGATGGGTCTGTCTCGCATCGTAGCGCGAGCGCGAGGCTCAACGCCCTCGCCCGGCCCATCCGACGAGCGCGGCGCGCATTGCCTGGTGCAAGTTGAGGTGGAGCCGGTCGGGGTAGTACGCGCCGAGCTTGTCGTCGAACGCGGTCTCCTTCCTGGACCCCACCGCCTGTTCATCCTCCACGCAATTTTGCGTGAAGCCACGAAAAGCGAAAAAAAAGCGCGCCTCACGCTCGCTACGGACCCCTGCCCAACTAAAGTTCACCCGCGTTCATGCAGTGTGCGGTCGTTTTGGCGCTCGGAGATCCGCGCTCGTCGGATGCGGCGACCTGGATCGACGCCGTCGCTTGGCTCCGCCAAGAGTTGGCCGAGCGCGGCTTTCGCGTCAGCGTCATCGACGGCGAAGACGTGGAAAGCGACCTGTCCCACGCCCTCGAAGGTGTCACGCGACAGGACGACGTCTTCGTGCACCTCAGCGGCCGACTCGTCGGTCGGGGCGTGGTCCGTACCGCCGGGGGGCGTCGGGTGCGACTGCAAACCCTGGCTGACGCGATCGCGGCCCAGGCGGGGCCCGATGTGTCCCTTTTTGCAGAGCTCCTTCACGACGACGGTGCGAACGACATGCGAGCCGCGACCGAGCACGTCGCGTCGATCGTCGCGGATGTGGGCGCGCACGCGCGCGGATATGCCCTCGTTGCCGCCGTGCGCCCGGCGTCTGCCGCCGTCGAAGGACTCGCGCTGACCCGCCTCTTCATCGATGTGGCCCGAACGGCGGCGCCGTACGAAGGATTCGTGTCGTCCGCGGTCTACGAGCGGATCGCGAACGCACCCGAAGGCCGCGCGCGCGCCCAGCACTTCGCGTTCGTACGTGGCGCGTCCGACCGACCGCCGCGATCGTCCACGTTCCGCCCCTTGCCGTCGTTCGCGTCCGAGCCACTCCCGTCGTTCGAGTCCGAGCCTTTGCCGTCGTTTGGGTCCGATCCGCTCCCGTCGTTCGAGTCCGACCCATTGCCGTCGTTTGCGCCGGAACCCCTGCCATCGTTCGCGTTCGAGCCTCTGCCCTCGTTTGCGCCGGAACCCCTGCCGTCGTTCGCGTTCGAGCCTCTGCCCTCGTTCGCGCCCGAGCCCCTGCCCTCGTTCGCGCCCGAGCCCCTGCCCTCGTTCGCGCCCGAGCCCCTGCCCTCGTTCGAAGCGGCACCTGCCCCGGTCTCGGGGCCCGACCTGTCGCTCGACGAGCAGATCGCCGAGGCAACCGCGGCCGGGGACAGCCGGCGCGTCGTGAAGCTTCGTCGCGAGCGTCTCCGCACCATCGAGTCGGGGCGGCTGCGCGTACGCGAGCTCGTGTCGATCGCGCGCGTCTTGCAAGTGGAGCTCGCCGACGCCCCGGCGGCGATCGAGGCGCTCGAGGAGGCACGCGCCATCGATCCGACGCGCGTCGGGGTGATGCAGGCGCTGAGGCGCGGCTACGAACGTCGCGGGAGTTGGGAGCAGGCATTTGAAGTGATGGGGGCGCTCGCCGACCTCTCCCCTTCGGCGACGGATCGAGCCGAGTTGCGTGTCGCCCAAGCGCAGGTGGCGCTCGACCAGCTGCACGATCACGATGGCGCGCTCGCGTTGCTCCAGAAGGCGCTGGAGAACGACCCGAACCACGAGCGCGCGCTCGCTGTGTTCGATGCGCTCCACGCGCTGCGTCCGCGAACGGTCGACGCCGCCGAAGCGCTCGGCTCGGTCGACGGGTCCGACGACTGGGAGAATCCGCGAGTCGCGAATGCCGTCCCCGACGTGACGCCCAGGCAAGACACCGCACCGCACACTGCCTCGAACGACGACGCCCTGGACGAGGCCTCCCCGCAGCAGGCCTCCCCGGACCCGGCCTCCCCGCAGCAGGCCTCCCCGGACCAGGCCTCCCCGCAGCAGGCCTCCCCGCAGCAGGCCTCCCCGCAGCAGGCCTCCCCGCAGCAGGCCTCCC
>CAZHED010000055.1:0-5425 GCA_964531095.1 uncultured Polyangiaceae bacterium
CGAGTTCGCCAAGCACATCGAGGCGCTCACGCAGAGCGCCGAGGAGTCGAGCAGCTCCATCTTGGAGATGACGGCGACCAACGACGAGGTGGCCGAGAACATCGGAGAGCTCGCCGGCAGTGTGCGCGAGACCGTGAGCTCGATCGAAGAGATGGCGTACTCGATCAAGGAGGTCGCCAAGAACGTCGACGCACTGTCGCTCACCGCCGAAGAGACGAGCAGCTCGATGAACGAGATGGACGTCTCGATCGACCAAGTGCAAAGCAACGCCAACGAGACGGCGCGCCTCTCCGAAGAGGTGGCGCTCGACGCCGAGAAGGGCGCCGAGGCCATCCTCAAGACCATCAGCGAGATTTACCGCATCAAGGAGAGCTCGCAGGAGGCGGTGTCGGTCATCTCCAACCTAGGGTCACGCATCGAAGCGATCGGCCAGATCGTCAACGTCATCGACGACGTCGCCGAGCAGACGAACCTACTCGCGCTCAACGCCGCGATCATCGCCGCGCAGGCCGGCGAGCAGGGCAAAGGCTTCGCCGTCGTCGCCGACGAGATCAAAGACCTGGCCGAGCGCGCCGGCGCAAGCACGCGTGAGATCACGGATCTGATCAAGACCGTGCAGGCAGAGAGCAAGAACGCGATCACCGCCGTCGAGCGCGGGGCGCACAACGTCGATCGCGGCGTCGAGGTCTCGAACGAGGCGGAGCGCGCGCTGAAGAAGATTCTCGAGAGCTCTCAGAAGAGCACCAACATGGTGCGCGCCATCGCGCGCGCGACGGTCGAGCAAGCGAAGGGAAGCAAGCAGGTGACCGACGCCATCGGGCGCATCGCCGAGACCGTCCAACAGATCGCCGCGGCCACGGCCCAGCAGGCGCGCGGCTCGGAGCTCATCATGAAGAGCGCGGAGAAAATGCGGATCATCACGCAGCACGTCGAGCGCTCGTCGCAAGAGCAGGCGCGCGGCGGGCGTCAGATCTCGGGCGCGATCGAGAACATCTCGTCGATGGTCAATCAGCTCAACGCTAGCCACAAAGCGCAGTCCAGTGGAAGCCAGCAGCTCGTCGCGGCCGCCACGCGGATCGAGGAGAGCTCGGTCGAACAGCAGCAAAGTCTCAAGGAGCTCGCCGTGGCGATCGATCGCCTCAAGCGCGCGACGCGGTAGCCGCGGCCCCGAGCAGCACCGTCACGCTCTTACTTGACGACGCGCAAGTACGGCGGCAAGTCCCGCTTTCTCTTTCGCGCGCCCCCGGCCGCGGAGCGCGGAGCCGGGGCGGGCGCGACGGCGGGTCGCGGCGCGACGGCGCGGGCTGCTTGCGGCGCCCTCTCCCCTGCCTCGATCGAGCGAACAGACTTGCTCTGTGCCTTCGCCGCGCGGTCTTGTCCGCCCGCGTCGGACACGGCCGCGAGCACCGGGCGTTTGCGCGGGCGCTTCGGCTTCGTCGCCTCGGCCGCCTGCGCTCCTGCCCCCGCGGAGGGGTCTGGTGCGGCGCCCTCCTTCGGCTCGCGCGCCACCACCGCTCGCGGCTGCGCCTGGAGGGTTACCTCGGCGGGAACATCGTCGGGCCAGACCATGGCGCGGCCATCGTCGCCGACCATCGCGTAGACACTCGCCCAGGGCACGACGCAGAAGAAGGGCTTGCGATCGAAGCTCAAGGTGCAGCCGATGCCCTCGTCGTCCAGGCGCAGGTCGAGAATGGGCAGGGCCATGTTGAGCCCGACTTGCAAGATGAGCTTCGGCTGCGTCTTGAACTTGGCCGGGACGAGCACCGAGGCCGGGCGTGGATCGAGATGTACGTACACGCTCGACCGCTCGAGAAACGCGAGGGCAACGTCTTTCTTTGGCGGTAGGGGATGCGTCGGAGACATCGCGCGTCTTTCGTCGGTCACCATTAGCGCGGACCGCCAGGGGGTGCAAAGTGCCGAGGCCTTTGTGAAAATGTTACTACGGCTCGGTGCAAGGTTTCGAGCACAGAGTGCTCCTCACGACCCCCCCGGCCGCGTGCATCGTTCCTCCGGGCGTGTTCGACGCCTTCGGCTGGTGCCCGAGCGATGAACTCGAGTGGCGGCGGCCGCCAACGTGCTGGGACGACGCAGCGCGTATCGACGGGTCGAATCCCGCGCGGATGGTGTTCGTTTTCCACGCGCGCGAACGCGACGGGCAAGGGACCTTCTTGCCGCGCGAGCTCGCCCGCCTGCATGCGATCGGCCTCGGCCTTCGCGATGAGGAGGCGCTCGCGCCGTGGGCGATCGACGACGCCAGCGACGGGCTTTACGAGCGACGCATGCGACCGCGAGAAGTCCTGTGGCTGGCGGCGGACAACCTGAACGCCCTCTTCTGGGGTCTGCACGATTGGGCACACTTCCACAACCATGGCCCGTTCGTTCACGTTGCGTGGACGGAGCTGCAGTGCGACGCCTCGGCGCTCGCGTGGCTCTGGGCGAACCGCGAGCGGGTCCCCCTCGACGAAGCGGCCTGGGAGCGGGTGCGCCGCGACGTCGAGGCGCTTTGCCAAACGCGCTTCTCGACCGAAAAAGTACCCTGGGTGGAGGGCACGCTCGCGGCGGAGCGCGTTCAGCGTTTGCTCGCGCGCATCACGCGATCGTAGACGGGCGCCGGCAGCAATCGTCCGACGGCAGTGGCGAACACCAGCGGCCACGGGAAGGCAACCACAGCGGGGGCGCCGTCGAGCTTGTGGACGATGTGGCGCGCCGCCCTGTCGACCGGCCAGGAGAACGGCTTGCCGTGCGACCGGTCGGCGATCATCGGCGTTTCGACGAAGCCGGGCTGCACGTCGGTCACCCGCACGCCGGCAGCGGCCAAGTCGATCCGGAGTGACTCGAGAAAAGTGCTGAGCGCGGCCTTGCTGGCGCTGTAAGCCGCCGACATCGGCAGCGCGCGGCGGCCCGCGAGGCTCGAGACGCCGACGAGGTGACCTGCCCGGTGCGCGAGAAAGATCGGAATGGCGGCGACCAGGGTTGCCAGCGCGCCCCGGACGTTGACGTCGAGGGTGGCCGCCACGTCTTGCCAGGTGAGCCGGCTGCTGTGTCGCGAGGCGCCTCGTCCGGCGTTTGCGATCACCATCTCGAGGCCGCCGAGGTCGCGGTCCGCGCGGGCCACGGCATCGGCGACGGCGTCGGTATCACACACGTCGAGCGGGAGGACGATGGCCGTACCGCCGAGGGCGCGAACCTCCGTCGCGAGCGTCTCGAGCTCGGGAAGGCGCCGGGCGCTGAGAGCTAGTTTCGCGCCACCCCGGGCGTACTCGAGTGCGAGCGCGCGGCCGATTCCGCTCGAGGCGCCCGTGATGAGGATGGACTGGGCTCGCTTGGACATGAAGGTGGTGCTCTTTGTTAGCGAACGGCTGGTGGATGCAAAGTGCCGGACGCCGAAAAGGGGGAAACTGCGCGGGGTCAGGGTCGTGTTGACGCGCCCTGCGACGTCCTTATATTCGAACGGAAAGGGGGCGATCGGTTTCGACGGAGACGACGAACTCATTTGCTGCGTACCGTGGCCCGCTGGCCCACGTAAAAACCCGCGGAATGATTGATTGCGAACGATAACGCGATCGCGCTCGCTGCCTAAACAGCACTGAACGCCGTCCGACGGAAGGGTCCTCCAGCACCCCCCGAAGGGCGTAACCGAGCTGGATGGCCGAACGCCGGGTCACCGGGCGGGAGGCGAGATCAAACAGGTGAATAGCTCCCGGGAGAGCCCGCCGGCAGGCGCGACCTGGAGCGATGCAAAGTGCCGGCTACGTACGTAGAGGCGTGAGCAAGGCGTTTTCGGACCTGGGTTCGATTCCCAGCGCCTCCACTGTTTTTCTCGAGGGAAATGGGGTCTTGGCAAGATTCGTGGCAAGATTTTGAAGCGGCGCGGGCGCTGCGGGAGCGGGCGCGCCGAGCGCCATGCCCAGCGCCTGGACGGCTTCGCAGAGCGGTGCCCAGTCCCAATGCGTGTAGTGGTCGACGATGCTCCCCGCCGCGTTGTGCGTCACCCGCTCGACCACTTCAGCGCGAGCGCCGCCGCGTCGCGCCAGGGTAATGAACGTGTGCCGCGTCGAGTGAAGCGAGCGATTCTCGACGCCAGCCAGGGCGCAGGCGCGAAGCCATAGCTTGTAGGCGCTCGACCGCGTGTGAGGGCGGCCGTCCTTCGTGCGCGGAACGATGAAGTCATCCGCCGTCGGCTTGCGGCAGTAGTGAAACTCGAAGCCGCTACCCCTGTCTTGGCTCCTTTGGTCGTCCGCGGCCCTCAAGCTGCGGCACGGTACTCATGGTGAAGTCCACCGAGCACGGGGACGGCCGTGACGAGGCGGCGAACGAGACTCGGAGACGCTCGGAGGGAACTGGAGTCCGCTGCCCGATCCCTTGGTGAGGCCGAGCCATGTTGAAGTAGCTCAGTGAGTATTCGCCGAGGACGCGCCCAAGATGCTCCTGGGACAGGATGAGGGTGTGATCGAGGCACTCGCGGCGTACACTTCCCAGGAATCGTTCGCACACTGCGTTCATCAGCGGCGCCTGGATCGCGGTGCGTAGAAGGCGCGCACCGGCGCCCTCGGCAACGCGGTCGAACTGCGCACCGAACTTGTCGTCGCGGTCGCGGATGATGAGCTGCGGCCCCTGTCCGAATGGCGTCGCGTTGCGTAGTTGCTGCGCCGTCCACGCTTGCGTCGGAGCGCGCGTCACGCCGACGTGCACGACTCGCTTCGCGTTCACGTCGACGATGAATGTGCGCCAGCTTTGTCCGCCGCGGGGACCTGTGGGCCGCGCGACTCGGGTGTAGCGTTGGACGGTGCGCTTCGCGACGCGGATGCCGAGCTTCAAGAGCTCGCCTCGAATCCGATCGGCTCCCCAGAGCCGGTTGTCACACGCCATGCGGTGGATGAGGGCGACGACGTGCGGCGCGACACGCGGCTTGCGTGGACCGCTCGAGCGGGATCTCCGACGCCAGAACAGTCGGAATCCCTCCCGGTGCCATCGCAGCACCGTCTCGGGCCTGACCAGCAGCAAGGCACGGCGCCACTGGCGATTGACGCTCGCGAGCAGCACGAGCAGGCCTCGCTCGTGAACGCGAAAGGTGGGGCGCTTGATGGCGCGCGAGGCAACGATGAGCTGCTGTCGAAGAAGCGCGTTCTCGGTGAGCAACTCCGCACGCGAGCGGGTCAGATCGGCGATGAAGCCGCCCGCGACGCCCGAGGGCGGCACGCGTTCCACAGCGCCCTCATCGCCCGGGCCGCCAGGCTGGCAAGGGAAACCGCAAGCCGGGAGCCGGGGACGCGGAGCACGGCGCGATCCGAGCGGATCCGAGGGGGATCATCAAGCCTTGTTCCGAGGAGAATCCTGGGCGATCGTGCGGCGGAGGAGCGAAGTAGCCACGACAGGCCGTCCGAGACGCCGCAAAGCAGAGCAATCGAAGGGTCCGGCATGGGGG